>JBDQHW010000026.1:0-35428 GCA_040264655.1 Dehalococcoidia bacterium
AGCTGACCCTGCCTGTCGAAGGTCTGACCGTTGGTTGCGTTGGTGTTCTCACGCCACACAGTACTCTCGTTCGTTTTGGGATCCCACCTGAAAGTAGTGTTGGCTGCACACTGGTTGTACAGCAGACCCGATCCGTCCCACACTGGCCCTTCGGTCAGCGAATCATGGTTGGCGATCAGAGTCCATTTCCAGTCGTCTGGCATTTTCGTTTCTCTCGAATTAATTAAATAAGTGAATAGTTGGTTTGAAACGACCGTTAGTTCGGCCAGAGCAGGTGACCCGTCATGCCTGTGTCACGAGCAACCAGGCAGTGACCTTCTATCGACGAGACATAAAGATCTTCGCCAACGAAAGTGCAATTAGTCGGCCGTTGTGCAGGGGTAGGGTGTGTTTCGATAATTCGACCCTTCGGATCAAACACGGTGATCATTCCGCCAGGTCCAGATAACTCCCAACCTGTGCAAGCCACAATGTTGCCTTCACTCGAAAGCGTCATGCCGTCGATTCCACGGTGCGGACCAAAATCGTGCAGCACGTCAAACTCTCCGAGCGAGCCATCGTCGTTCACTGGGTACGCTCGAAGCTCCCGAGCTTCACTGGCACGGTAGTCGCTCTGAGCAACGTAAAGGGTCTTGTAGTCGGCTGAAAACAGCAAACCGTTCGGCATGCTGGTGTCGAACGTGCGGCGAACGGTCTTATATGAACCATCGTCTTGCGGCTCGGCGGAAATGATCGCTGAGAAGTCGATCCCGTTGTCCGGACTCACATCACCAACGCGATCCGAGAAGTAGATCGATCCAGAAGGCGTGATAGCAAGATCATTAGGTGAGTTGATCCTTCGACCATCCAATCGGTCAGCGATGGTCACCGTCTGACCGCTATCGTCGAAACGGACGATCCTGCGTCCGTCACCCGCACAACCGAACAACCTGCCTTCGCTATCGAAGTTCAAGCCGTTCGTACCCTCAGTATGCTCTCGCCACACTTCGACCAAGCTTGTCTTAGGGTCGTAGGTCATGATGCGGTTCATAGCGATGTTGGAGTACAACATTTTCTCGCCGTTCCAAGCATTACCTTCCGTGATCGAACCGATCACTGGTGCCGCATTTTCGAATTTCCAACTCATTGTTGATGTACCTAGTGAATTGTTTTACTTTTTTGGTGTTAAGTGGATTATTTAGCTGTCAGTTAGATGATCTGCTGAAGACTCTCAGTCGCAACCTAGCTGATCTGCTAGATCATGGAAGTCTTTGGCGAAGTAGTCGAAGTCTGGATCAGGCTTCAGGTCAGGTGCTTTCGAGTCACCATATTCGTCAGGACGCGTAACCAACGCCGACTTCAACCCCGCGCCGATCGCCCCACGGAGATCCTGACTGTGAGCAGCGACAAGCATAACTTCATCCGGATTGAGGCCCAATAACTCGGCAGTTCGAATGTAGGAACGAGGGTGTGGCTTGTACTTGCCAGCAAGCTCAGCCGACAACACTGCATCCCACGGAAGATTTGCGTGTTTCGCCATGTTCGTCAGCAATGCCACGTTGCCGTTCGATAACGAGGAAATGATGAACTTCGACTTCAACCGGGTCAGTCCGTCAGTGGAATCGGGCCAACCATCAAGACGGTGCCACGCCTTGTTGAATTCAACCAGTTCGTTCTCCCCGACCTCAGGAAATCCGTACTCTCCAAGAATGACGTCGAGTCGCTCACGATGGATCTGATCAACGATCTTCCATTCGTCCTCGCCCGAATTGACCTTCGCCATGCCTGCGCCGTAGCCTGCACGCCAATCGTCGGCAAACTGGTTCCAGTTGGCTTCGACCCTATGCCTAGCGCCGAACGCAGCAGATTGTTGAGATATCGAAGTACGCCAATCGACAACCGTGCCAAACACGTCAAATACAAGCGCCTTGATACCGCTATCACCCAATGATCGTCTCCGATGTCAGTCGATAAAATTTGCCGTAACACTGCCGACGAGCGGTATTCTAGTTGCCCGCATCGGTCTGTCCAGATCAGACGTGCCAATTGAACAGTGATTTTGCTGAATTGAACCACGATCAGCACTCATATTGAAGAAAGATGAACGATGCCAAACGCAGTGAAGCGACTCTACTTAACCGAAGCCGATGTAACGAAGATGCTCGATATGAACTTGGCGCTTGAGGCATTAGACGATGTATTTCGGGCGAGGTCTGCTGGTGAAGTGAGAAACGAACCTCGGCATCGACTCGCTGCGGGTAATGGTTCGATGAACTTCATGGCCTCTACCTGGCCAGAACGCGGGTGGGCAGGGCACAAGTCATACGTGAGCGGTGATTTCAGAGTGATGCTCTACGGCACGAACGGTGAGGGTCTCCTCGCAGTTATCGGTGCAGGTCGGATGGGGCAGGTTAGAACAGGAGCGGCTTCGGGTATCGCTACGAAATACATGGCGCGTGAAAATTCATCCTCGGTTGGAATCATCGGTTCCGGTTACCAAGCCGAAACTCAACTTGAGGCTGTATGTGCAGTGCGTGACATCAAAGATGTAAAAGTATTTTCTCGAACTCCCCAGAAGCGAGAGCATTTCGCTACAACTATGAGTGAACGTCTTGGTGTGAACGTCGCAGCGGTCGACTCCAAAGAGGCAGCCGCTGACGGTATGGACATCCTTGTCGCTGTTACAAGCTCTGTCGAACCTGTAATTACTGGTGACATGGTGGAGCCAGGGATGCACATCAACGCCGCCGGTAACAATTCTTGGATGAAGCGAGAGCTGGATACTGCCGCAATCGTTAAGGCGGATCTTGTCGCTTGCGATGACATTGATCAGACCCGTATCGAGTGTGGCGAGCTGATGAGGGCAGTCGAAGTAGGGCGGTTCTCTTGGGAATCGATGGTCCGACTAGATCGTCTCGTTGCAGGACTCCGCACTGCTCGCTACTCAGACGATGACATAACACTCTTCGAGTCTCAAGGCGTCGCATTCGAAGACCTCGCAGTCTGCGGTCGGCTCTACGAACTAGCTCTAGAACGAGGAATCGGCACCGAACTACCAGCCTAGTCTCACCAAAAAGTGATTTAAATAAAAGAACCTAGTCGTTGCTGACTAGGTTCTTTTATTTTCTCGACGGAAATCGAAGATTACTTGCCGCCCATGCTGACAACTTCGTGGACGTCTTCCTGAGTCATCGGCACACCCTTAGAAGTTTGTGAACTAACTACAGAAGCAACGTCAGGAGCATCGGTGATGCAGAACGCAGTTCCGTCAGTGCCAGCGAGGACATCAACAGCAGTGGCGTTGAACTCGTCTGCGGCGCCGCTTGCGATTCGGTCTTGGACCTGCTGAACCATCTCAGCTGGCATTTCGGGCATTTCTCGGTGTATGTCT
Organism: Dehalococcoidia bacterium; assembly: GCA_040264655.1. Classification (GTDB taxonomy): domain Bacteria; phylum Chloroflexota; class Dehalococcoidia; order Lucifugimonadales; family Lucifugimonadaceae; genus Lucifugimonas. The sequence goes on from JBDQHW010000026.1 coordinate 3,371, forward strand.
ATAAATCGTGGCATCGTGTGCCTCCTTGTAGTGATTGTTCCCACCGACCCAGATCTGGTGATGGGGTTACCGTGATCAGTTCAAGCGAAAACTTGTCTAGGCGTCCGCTGGAGGACTCGCTACTGGATCTGGACCCGCATCTCCGCCAGTGGCAGCAATCGCAAGTCTCGACAAGTAGTGATCCCATCCTCCGCCGTGCTCTTCTACCGCACCGTTTAGTTCGGAATGAGTGAGGTTCACAAGAGTCGAACCATCGTTCTCCTCGAGAGTGATCTCAACACGTGATGATCCGACCGACACCGGGTTTTCTCCACCCTCCCAGCCGAATGTGTAAACGATCTTGCTGTCCTGAACGACCTCGAGAACCTTGCCGCCAGCAACGATGTTCTCGTTGATCTCGCATCGATATTCACCACCTTCAAACGGTTCGAAGATGCAGTTTTGACCCATCCATTTGCACATCAAATCGGGGTCAACCAGGTACTTGAATACCATCGCTGCAGGTGCATCAATGCTTATCTGGCGAACTAGGCTCGTCGCATCAGTTCTTGGCGTCGTCATCGCAGGTTTCCTTCTTTTTGAATTCTGCTTCAACAGCAGCCTTGAGCCGATCAAGTCGTACATCCCAGAACATTTCTAGGAAAGCTTTTAGCTCTTTCATACCCTCCACCCTTGTTCGGTACAGGCGTTTCACACCTGCACGTCGTTCATCGATCAAACCGGCTTCCTTCAACACCGTTAGATGTTGAGATATCGCCGGCCTGCTGATCGAAAAGTTCGACGCAATCTCGCCTGCTGGCTTTTCTTCATCTTTCACAAGCTGAAGAATTTCACGTCGGGTTGGGTCGGACATTGCTTTGAGTGCGGCTTCCATGACATATATGTAAGCATATACTTACGTAAGTGTCAACTTACAAAAGAAATTGGCGCGCCAATTGGTGTTCACCCCGACCATGAATTCACTTACTGGCGTAAACTCGCCGCCGAATAGCCGAACGGTTGGCTATCGATGATCACCCGACCGAAAGAATCACCCTTGGCACTCGATTACCTGAAACTCAATGACTCAAACTCGATCCGGCTTCCTGCTGAAGATTTACACAAGCAGGTCTCTGCAATTCTTCAAGGAGTAGGAACTCCGGCTGAGCACGCCGAAATAACAGCGAAGATTCTCGTTTCGTCGAGTCTTCGTGGAGTAGAAACTCACGGTGTCGGCAACGCCGTTCAGTACTCCGAAGCGATAGAAAACGGCACGTATACCGTCCCGCAAACAGTCGAGATCATCACTGAAACCGATACCACGGCATTGTTGAGTTGTGGGAACGGGCTCGGATTTGTTGCAGCCCATCAAGGCATGGAAATGTCGATAGCAAAGGCGAAAAAATTTGGTATCGGAATGACCACCATCAAGGACGGTCATCACATCGGTATGGTCGGTTACTACCCAATGATGGCGACTGCCGAAGACATGATCGGAATGGCGATGACGAACGCCAGTCGGTCGGTGCGACCCGCACTCGGAGCACGACCAAGAGTCGGAACTAACCCGATCGCATTCGGTGCTCCCGCCGGAGAAGAACGTGATTTCATCTTCGACATGGCAACTAGCACTATCGCCAGTGGAAAGATCGGGCTAGCTAAGCGACTCGGCGTCCAGATGCCAGTCGGTTGGGCTGTAACTGCCGAGGGAGAAGCCCTCACTGAACCCCGTGGCGACCGTGGCGAAGACTGGGCGATGAACCCGCTTGGCGGCACAAGAGAGCAGGGTGCACATAAGGGCTATGGTCTTGGTGTAGTAGTCGATATTTTGTGCGGTGTGCTTTCGGGCGGTGGGTTCGGTGCACAGCTCTCAGGTGGCGAGAACATGACATGGGCGATGGCTATCGACATCGCTAAGTTCAGAGACGTGGACGATTTCAAAGCGATGATGGACGAGATGGTTCGTGAACTACATGCGACTCCACCATTGCCGGGTGAGGATGGAGTGTTGGTGGCTGGTGATCCCGAAGCGGACTTCGAAGACGATCGGTCAGTGAATGGAGTCCCAGTTGAGAACCGTCAGTATGACGAGCTACGCCAAAGAGCGGTGCAATTAGGTGTAGAGGTCTTTATTTAATGGCAAGCAAGGTAAAACTCAACGATTCCAATTCGGCCCGTGTGCCTGCCGAAGATCTTCAACGGCAACTTTCGACGATATTCCAGGCAGTTGGAACACCAGAGGACGACGCGGAGGTTGCCGCCAAAGTCCTCGTGTCTGCCAGCGTTCGTGGCGTCGATACACATGGTGTAGCGAACGTCGTTGGCTATTCACAAAACGCAGAGGATGGCACCTACACCGTTCCGCAAAAGACCGAAGTGCTAAGCGAATCAGAAACGACAGCCCTCGTTAGCGGAGGCAACGGCATAGGACTCGTTTCCGCTTATCGTGCGATGGAAATTGCCATACAGAAAGCCAAAAAGCACGGACTCGGAATGGTGAGCATCAAAGACGGGCATCACGTCGGAATGGTCGCCTACTATGCCATGATGGCGCTTGAGCACGACATGATAGGTATGTCGATGACCACAGCTGCACCAGCAGTTCGTCCTGCACTCGGTGCGAAGAAGATGATGGGTACGAACCCAATCGGATTCGCTGCCCCAGCCGGCAAAGAACGCGATTTCGTACTCGATATGGCAACAAGTACAGTAGCCAGCGGCAAGGTCGGACTCGCCCGCCGTATCGGTGTTCCTATCCCGGAGGGATGGGCAGTAACTCCTAAAGGGGAGCCGATCACAGATCCACCGGATGGGGAGAACGAAACCTGGGCACTAAACCCGCTCGGTAACACACGTGAGCAAGGCTCCCATAAGGGTTACGGACTCAGTGTGATGGTCGACATCCTATGCGGTGTTCTCTCCGGCGGTGGATTTAGCTCACAGCTCGACCGCGGTGAAAACATGAGCTGGGTCATGGCGATCGATATAGGCAAATTCAGAGACATCGATGATTTCAAAGCGATGATGGACGACATGATCCAAGAGCTTCACGCCACACCACCGTTGCCGGGTGAAGATGCCGTACTAGTCGCTGGCGACCCTGAAGCCGATGCCGAAGACGACCGAATGGCAAACGGTGTCCCCGTCGAAAACGGCCAATACGCCGCCATAAAAGCACGAGCCACCGAAGTAGGTGTCGAGGTGATTATCTAGCGGGGCTGGAAACGTCCACTCCTTCTCCCGGTGGGAGAAGGTTGGGATGAGGGTGAAATCGAAATTTGCAATCGTTTGATGTCGCAGCGAACAATCAAACCTAACTAGTTTCGATCTGGACGATCTCGGTTTGGCGGTCACCGGTTACTTCCGGTCCGTCCTCACCCATATAGACGTCCATTTCCGAGCGTATTCCGAACTCTGGTAAATAAATTCCGGGTTCGATTGTTACACCAACGCCGTTGATTACGGTTCGAGTGTCGTGAGTCTCCCAGTCGTCGAGGTTGACGCCATTCGAGTGCACCTCGTAACCCAGCGAATGCCCAAGCCTGTGCACGAAGTAATCTCCGTAGCCAGCTTTATCGATCACTTCGCGGGCAGCTCTATCAAGCTCCCATCCCTGCGGGTTATTACCTTCTAGGACTCGGTTTTCCAGTAGCTCAAAAGCTGCGTCTCTCGCACGAGTTACAGCACTGAAAACTTCTAGTTGCTTCGCTGAAGGTGCTTCACCGAGTTTAGCGGTCCAAGTGATATCGGCAGAAATGTTTCGTTGATCAGCCGATTCAGGCTTCTTTCGAGCCCACAAATCAATAAGTAGCCAACCGTCTCGTCGGATCACCGCAGCTTCACCGGGTTTCGGATCGTAATGTGGATCGGACGAATGCTCGTTGAAAGAGACGTTCGGTCCTTCATCCCATTCGAGTCCGGCTCTATCGAACTTCCCTCGAATGTGCTCGGCGATGTCGTGCTCCGTAAGTGCCCAGCGAATGTTTTCTCCGACGTACTTAAACGTCTGCATGACGATTCGGTCGAGTGCTTCGACTGCGAAGAAGTGCGATTGAAGCTGCTCAGGAGTCCAACGTTCGGTCGAATACTGAATCACATCACCTGACGAAACTATTTCTGGACCCAGCGATCGGATCAATTCAATCGTCCCAGCGTCGACACGTCCAACTCTCGGCAGCTCGTACAGATGTGAGTATTCCATCGCTACTTTCGATGAATTGCCGAGCATTGTCTTCAGACCAGCAATCATTTGATCTCGATTGCCGTACACCAATAACTTAGGCGAGTCAGGCGGGAAATGGCCTTGGTCGACTTCATGTGCGAGTAGTTGAGGTTCGCCGTTGGCAGGGACCCAAAGCCACACGGGGCGGGTTAGTCGTTCAACTCTTCGCCCCAGAGCTGCTTCAAATACCGGGTTGGTGTAGCGATAGTCTCGAGTGAGCCAGCCATGGATGTCTTCCGACTGTAAGAAATGACGTGCATCGTCGAGTGAGTTGCCCGATGGGGCGAGATCGTTACGGCTCATATGGCTTGTTTTTTATCGGACCTTTCGGTCGATCATCCCCAGATTTGGCGTACCACGGAGCATGTTGGTCCGTGTATTTTTTTGCCCACTTTTCTTTCCGCTTGAAATCGCGGTATTTCCAGATTACAAACCAATCGGCGATAAGTAGAGGCGCACCGATCCAAATTGCACCGAATCCACGTGCGAACGTATCCCACTCAGGACCCTCAATTGCCATGCAATCGCAAGCGAAATCTACAGCTATCACGTGCATGAGAATCCACACTAGTGCCGCAGGAAGTCCGATCAAAATGAGTGAAGGCCAAAATAAAAGCTTCACCCAGCGTTTTTCTCGGACGGGAGTTGGCGTGGTCATGATTGCCGCATCCTATTACAGATTAGAGAACGGATTTCGCGAGTTCTGTGTACGATGCCAAGGCTTCTTCGTACGCCTCAGGAGTGTTTATATCCAACCGAACAATCGCCGAGTTGAATTTGACCCTGTGGTGATCGATATCAGGCTTCCTGAAAATCTCTCGAACGCCCTCATTATCTTCGGTGATCCCCGCGAGTTCTGGTCGGAGTTGGGCGTCGAACACAAGCGGATGCCCGCCGTGACCGTCAAACCCAGGAGAAGTTACATCCCCACCAAAGTCGGTGTGAAGACGTAGAACTTTTTCAATAACCCATGCAGGGCGTGGTTGATCGACTGCCAAGAGCACGATCGAGTGAATGCCATCTGGCAGTTCCCAAACTCCCGCCTTTATTGACGTCGTTTTGCCTTCGAGGAACTTTGGGTTGTAAACCCTGGTGATCCCTGGCCTGTCCTTGAGAAGCGGTGCCATTTCTTCGTCGTATTTACCAGTAACGACGAATACTTTTTCGCAGCCACCCTGGAGCAGAGAGTTCATCTGGTATTCAAGCAGCGTTGTACCGCGCCACGGAAGAAGCCCTGTTGGACGTCCCATCCGGCTTGATTCACCGGCCGCAAGCAAAATGCCAACTGCGTTGTAGTTCGACACGTTAGTCGGCACCAACTGGTTCGGCGGGTTGAGCGGCTTTTTCTGCTGCCTTGTCAATCAACCGTTGATCGAGAGTGAGCGTACCGCCGTCACCACCGAGTCGGAATCCAACAATTTCCGCCATGATCGAAAGTGCAATTTCTTCTGGAGTTCGTGCAGAGATATTGAGCCCGATAGGAGACCTGACGCTCTGGACTTCTTCCATTGTGAAGCCTTCACGGAAGAGTTCTTCGAATATCAGAATCGTCTTCCGTTTCGAGCCCAGCAAGCCAACGTAGCTAGCTGGGGTGCGCATGGCAGATGCAGTTGCCGAGGCATCGTATCGGTGACCTCGAGTTGCGATAACGATGAATGAGTTCGTTCCAATAGGCAGTTTTTCGAACGCTGAGCCGTAGTCCGAAACAACGGTCTGCTCGGCTTCAGGGAATCGGTCTGGGTTGGAAAAATCTTCCCGGTCATCGATGATGAAAATTTTGAACCCTAGCGAGGAAGCGATGTTTGATATTGCCTTGGAAACATGTCCACCACCAGCAAGCACCAGTGTTGGAGGAGTCGTGTACGCCTCGATGAAGTATTCAGCCCCCGACTCGTCCGTGACATAGTCGTTCTTACCCATCGCCATCAATCGACGAGCCTGATTCATCGCGTTGGAATCGAGCTTCTCGTCGCCTAGTGAACCCGATGTCGATCCATTTTCACGAATCAGTAGCTTTGATCCAACTACAAGTCCTGAATCAGACGAAATCTTCATCAGGCTAGCGACAGCAACCGGCGCACCGCCTTCATAGGCGGCGATGACCTCATCGTTGAACTCTTGAGCAGCTTCTGGTTTGCGAAGTGGATCGAGCAGGAAATACATTGTTCCGCCGCAGACGAGTCCATCCTCTGCAGCAAGATCTTCGTTCAGCTCATAGTCGCGCATCTCAGCAGGTCCACCGCTTTGAAGGAGTTGCGAGGATGCAAACCAAATATCGCCTTCAACACATCCACCACCGAGTGTTCCAACTCCCGATCCGTCGGCGCGCACAAGCAGCTTCGCACCCGGCTTCTGAGGCGTGGAGCCAGATGTCTTGACGACAGTGGCGATAACCATATCGTTGCCAGAGGTTATTTCGTCCGATGCGGCTCGGAAAACTTGTTCCATGATGTACTCGGCGACTTGTGTAGTTGCTTGTGCATATTTGATGCACTTTTCGGTTTGTTCGGTGCGCACCAAACGTCGAAAAATCACTACATGTTTGCTGAGTTCAGAATATCACATTTGAGTTCGATTCTTGTTCTTGTCGAACGTTGTGATACTGTCCTCATCCTCTCGGCACGATCTGTTGTCGCCGAGTGAAATGGAATAGAGGGTTGGATGCGTAATTACGAAGGCATGCTCGCCGAGACCGTAACATTCACGGGGGATGGCGGTGACGTGATAAATGCCTACATGGCCCGTCCTCTTGGACCTGGACCCTTTCCTGGGGTGATTGTTGTTCACCATATGCCGGGTTGGGACGAGTCAACGAAAGAAATTACTCGACGATTCGCCCACCATTGATATGTGGCTGTGATGCCCAACCTCCATTATCGAGAGGGTGCAGACAGCTCACCCGATGATGCCGCCGCCGTTTCTCGCGCCGCTGGTGGAGTACCTGACGACCGTTTCATTGGTGATGCACAAGGCGCCGCAGAATACCTACAACGGTTGCCGTATTTCTCGGGTAAAACGGGAATGATCGGCTTCTGCTCCGGTGGTCGACAAACGTACCTCGCTGCAGGCCGGATGAACAATCTCGATGCCGCTGTAGATTGCTGGGGAGGTCGAGTAATCGCAAAACCTGAGGAGCTTACAGAAAAACAGCCTGTCGCTCCCATCGACTACACCTCGAACATTTCAATTCCGCTGTTGGGAATTTTCGGGCAAGAAGATGGCTCACCTAGCCCAGAGCTAGTCGATGCGACCGAGGCCGAACTGAAGAAACACGGAGTGAATTACGAATTTCACCGATACGAAGACGCAGGTCACGGATTCTTCGCGACCGATCGGCCTTCACACCGACCGGTACAAGCAAAAGAAGCGTGGGGTGAAATCTTCAAGTTCTACGGAGCGAATCTCTCGGGTTAGTGAGGGATAACGTTCCGGTCACTCTCATCGCGCGGCGTACGAGTGGCTCCGGGTCGAGATGCCTGTCGAATGGCACCTTTCCAAGTCTCGATTACTTCTTCCGTACTGAGTTCTTCTTCGCTGTAATCGTGAAATGAAAGTGAGTGGTGCTTGATACCAGCCAGAATTTGATCCATGGATTCACCCACAATTTCGAAGCCGCAAGAGTACCCCATGTCGGCACAGGTAATTGTCATCGCCATTTGAGCACTCCTCGCAATTTACTAAGCACTTGAACCAAGGTTCAGAACTGATCTAACTCTATAAAACCAAAATATTTCAGAAAGTTTACTGTTACACCAGCCAATATGAGATGCGTTTTGGATCAATTCGATTCCAGAAGGCACGGAGAACATAAGTATGTGCACTTGGATAATCGAAAAAGCAGAAATGGAAGGCTCAGCAAAAGGACCAGATGGCTGGTTCAAAATTGCTCAAGCGAACGTCTATTACGACCACCCGTATGACGCTCCGATGGACCACGCGTTGGTGATCGATTTTGTAAAGAATCCTGACAAACCCGAAGGACGAGTTGCTGTTGAGATAAGTGCAGAGTCGGCAAAACGACTGATCGAAAGCATTCAGACGGCTCTCGAAACAGGTGAACGAGAATACGCACTAGGCTAACGACTCATGACAGGTATTTCGGAAGATAAGTTTTCGTCGGCTGCCGGTTACTACACCGATTACAGGAAGCCGTATCCGGAAAAGCTGTTTGACTTGGTCCGCAGTAGCTTCAACCTTGATGGCAGCGGAGAACTTCTAGACGTTGGTTGCGGAACTGGGCAGATTGCTGTCCCGATGAGCGGAGATTTCGCCAGAATTCTAGGTGTCGACATTTCGACGGAAATGATCAACAACGCCCGGAATCATGCTCTAGCTACAGGAATCAGCAACGTCGAATTCTCTGTAATGCCGGCTGAAGAGATCGGATCAATTTCAGGGCCCTTTGATCTCGTTACGTTCGGTAGTGCTTTGCATTGGATGGATATTGCGCAAACCCTGGCGTTGGCAGCAGGTTTACTTCGGTTAGGTGGAGGGGTCGCTCTTCTCGACATGCGAAGTATCTGGGGCGGATCAACTGACTGGGAACAGACCGTTGTTCAAGTCGTTCAAAAGTGGATGGGGACTGAGCGCAAAGCCGGATCAAGTACTTTCCAGGCATCAACGAATCCTAAGATTAGTTACGAAGATGCATTGGAGACGGCAGGTTTAGACGTGTTCGACTCTGGGAGTATCGAAACCAGTTATTTGGTCGATATTCCGTTCATCATCGGGCATCTCTACACGACTTCGTATTGCAACAAAGATTTACTAGGCAGTGATGCACCGACGTTTGAGCAGGAACTTGCGCGTGCGTTCGAAGATATCCAACCTGATGGGCAGTTCGAGTGGACCCCGAGGGCTGGCTATATCTTCGCTCGAAAGTAAGTTTTTAAGCCTTACTGAGGCGATCCGCTGCGTCTTGAACCGAACGGACAATCTTGTCGTATCCCGTACAGCGGCAGAGGTTCCCTGCAAGCTTAAGCCGAATTTCGTTCTCGGTCGGATGCGGATTATCGTTCAGTAGAGCAGTTGTGGCGATCATGAATCCTGGTGTGCAGAATCCACACTGAAGCCCTGAATGTTCGACAAATGCGTCCTGAACTGGGGTCAGATGACCGTGGTCGGCTAATCCTTCAACAGTAGTCACTTCTCGACCATTAATCTCAGGTGCCAGAACGAGGCATGAACACGACGACTTACCGTCGACCATTACAGTGCAGGCTCCGCAGTTTCCGTTTGAGCAGCCCTCTTTGGTTCCAGTCAATTTCAGATGGTCCCGAAGAGTTTCAAGCAGAGTCCAAGTCGAATCGACGAGAATCTCGTGCTCTACACCGTTCACAGTGGTTTTGATCTGTTTCTTGCTCATTTAGGCCAGTCGCTCCAGGCAGATAGTCAGCGTTCGTTTGGTCAGGACCCTAATCAGCTCTTTTCGATATTCAGCTGAACCACGTACGTCGGTAATCGGAACCGCTGAGCCGACGGCCAGATCGGCAGTTTTGTCGATGGCGTCAGAATCGATCTTCGTTCCTTCAAGGAACTCTTCAGCGGCGTATGCCCTAACCGGAGTTGGAGCCACCGAAGCTAGAGCAATTCGAGCTTTGGTGACTACATTCGTCGAAGGATCAACTTCAATTAGCGACCCCACGCCAGCGACCGCAATGTCCATCTCGTTTCGAGGAATGAACCGCAGGTAAGCAGATGCTGTATTCGTAGAAGGAGTTGGGAGGACAAGTTCTTTGAGAATCTCTCCCTTTTCTAGAACGGTTTGACCGGGTCCCGCAAAGAAATCAATCAATGGAATTTCACGACTGCCAGAGGCACTTGCAGTGTGGGCTACTGCTTCGTGAATGAGAAGAGAAGGAATAGTGTCGGCAGACGGTGCGGCGTTACAAACGTTTCCGCCGATACTCGCTCGATTCTGAATATGAACTGAGCCGACAAGTTCCGAAGACTCTGTCAGTGCAGCAAATCCACCTTTTTCGGCAGTGAAGTTGTGCACCTCAGTACAAGAAACAGCTGAACCTATACGCAAGCCAGATCCGTTCGATTCAAGAGCTAGAAGCTCAGGTACCCGTTTGAGATCGACCACGAGATCGGCGTTACGTCGGTTGTTCTTCAGCTGGTCGATGATGTCGGTCCCACCAGAAAGTGGTCGTACTTCACCGGGACGGGCCAATAGTTCAAGCGCGCTCGCTAATGTAGTTGGCGCTTCGTAATCAAAGTTCGGCATTCGTTCGTGCTTCTCCAGTATTTGCACTGTTTCGCCTGTAGTTATTCACAAGATCACCAATGCATTCGGGCGAGATTGTACGCCTCTATCCCACCTTGTATGGGGCTAGGGTGTCCCATTTTGGCTTCAGACCAAGTCCAGGCAAGTCGGGTGCATAGACGTATCCGTCTTTTATCGTCAGCTCGTTTTCCCAAACTTTTCCGTGCATGGGGTTCACTGAATCCCGGTAGTACTCGAGGATCAAGCCGTTTGGAACCGCTGCGACAAGGTGGATATGAACTTCCTGTGCGCCATGGGGTGCGACATCGAGATCGTTCGCCTGAGCGAGTGCTGCAACTTTCATGTATTCCGTGATGCCACCGAGGATCAGGGCATCGGGTTGAAGAATATCGACGGCGCGGGCGTTGATCATGTCCCTAAATCCGTAACGGGTGTACTCGTTTTCACCAGCGGCGACTGGGACAGATGTGGCGCGTGTAATTTCTGCCTGTCCAATGTAATCATCTGGCTCAACTGGCTCTTCGAACCAGAACAAGTCATATTGCTCGGCTTTACGGGCAAATTCGATGGCCTGGTAGTGCCGGTAAGCGTTGTTGGCGTCGACCATCAGACGAACATCAGGTCCAATCGCATCGCGACACACTCGGACTCGTTCGATGTCTTCATTGATCGAGACCGCACCAACCTTGATCTTCACCGCACGTGCGCCAAGTTTGACGTTGTCTTCCATCTCTTGGGCAAGTTCTTTCAGACCTTTGCCTTCTTCGTAGTATCCACCAGCGATGTACGTATCGACTTTGTTAGTAAATCCACCGAGCATCTTGTAGACCGGCATGTTGGCGATCTTGCCCTTGATGTCCCAAAGCGCGATGTCGATTCCCGCGATGATGCGAGTCGAGATGCCTCGCCGACCAACAAGTTTCGGACGCCACATGGCATGCCAAAGCGCTTCGTTGTTCAGAGGGTCCTGGCCGATTAAGCCTTTTTTGAAGTGTTCAACAAACGCCAAGCCAACTTCAGGAGTCGTTTCGATTCCACCAGCAAGACCGATTCCTTGTATGTCGGGATCGTCGGTGTCGATAACCACGATGTTCAACAAATTGTGGGTGTACGTGTAGAGGCCGTTTGTAATTGGGACAGCCCGTGGCCACTTGAACATTTCTAGTCGTACATCTGTGATCTTCATCGAAAAATTACCTTCGTTCGCATGCGGAGTGGCAATGTAGTTGCATCTACTAAGAATTCTGAGTGGAAACTAAGATTCGGGCGGAGTGTAGCAGCGTAGGAGCGAACAGTTGGTCGTCAAGACGTTCAACACGGCAATTTGCGGGATGAAGTTTCGCTGTCGATGATCTTTTCTCACCATTTATTTCTGAGAGGTAAGTGCTAACGTGGAATGTATGGAAAGCATGCAATCAGATACATCTTCGTTCCGTCAGAGTTATAGCGAACGAGACCAGATCGAAGAAGATCGATTTGAGGACGATCGTCGACGCCGTCGAGGAATGGCGATTTCGCTTGTTCCCCTCGGCATAGCGATGGCGCTAGTAATGCACTACACCAACATCGTTGTAGCAATCGACGATGCCGACTGGCAGTTCGTGTTGCACCGACCTGCGCTCGTGAACGTAATCAAGCTTTCGTTCGCCCCTATCATCGGTGGCGGAGTAGCGATGCTGGTTGCTGGACTCATTTCGACTGCCATCGCTGGGCGAGAAGGGCGTTATCTTCCGCTGATCTTGACCGTTTTCATATACATGATCTTCATGCCACTTTCGGTTGGGCTTATGTTGCCGGCCAACTTGTTCTTACTCGACGTATTCGGTTTGTCTGTCGTCGACGTATCGGTTGGCGAAGCGATTTCTTCGTGGATTTGGGGCACTCCGTTCTTCGTGCTCACCTACGCTATGACTGGCATGAAGCAAGCATTTTGGGCCGGAGCCGGAGCCGTAGTTATCGGCTCGGTTGTTTTCCAGTTCCTCGGACCAAACAGCAGTACGTTCAGTGTGAAGAAAACGCTGGGCGCAACATCAGCAGCTGCACTGGTAGTCGTTTTCCTGGTTGTGTTCGGGCCCATCGGAATTTTCGAAATACTGTTCAACCAGTTCCGAGCTGCTTAGACGTAAGCCACCTGCCGTTATTCAAATGAGCTCAGTTCTCGGAAGTTCTATCCACCGAGAACATCGGCAAGCGCTATGCACGAGTCGACCGACTGCTCGCAGAGCATCACGGTGTTACCTACGACAGCGAACGCCTTGTACTTCGTTACAGCCGAAGATCCGGCACCGCGATTGCTCGCACCAAACTGTCCGCCTTCACGGAAGCTTTGGTCGATCGCTTCTGAGGCGTTTTCGTATCCTGCGGTCTTGGCGATGTCATGTGAATCGTAGAAGCGGACTTCGATGTCCTTAGAGTTGAAGAATCCGTACCAAATGTCAGTAGCTTCGGGCACCGTTTCGGTGTCGTACTGTTTGGATTTCTTCCAGCCTGCTGCAACATAGTCGTCGAACGTCAGTGATGCTTCTGGATTTAGAATTCGAGAAACGTCAGATAGTGCATCATCTTCAGCGCCCGAAGCAGCTCCTGCGTCGGACCCCGAATCTGCGTCATCTGAACCCGAACCACAGGCAACCGCCAAAGTCAGCGCCCCGAATAAGAGCATCAGTATTAGCCAACGGGCGTGTCGTAGCGATGAGGTCAGGTTGAAAATAGATGACATGCGGGAGCCCCGTGAATCTGTAAATCTTGGACGGTTACGTAGTGCCGCAGAGGTTATCAATAGCAGTTACTTCCCACAAATAATCGCTTAATTCGAACTCGTTGCTGAGTATTCAAGTCGAGCCATTCTTTTATAGACGCTATCGTAAGTAGATTCATGGAACCGTCGAAATCGAATCCAGGGGCCTCTGATTCCTATGTTGCTCTAATCCGAACTCATGAGAGAATCAGTAATGTTCCACCGCCTGCATCTTCAGCAGTGCGGAACACGTGGGCCCGTAGCTCAGTCGGTTAGAGCAGTTGACTCATAATCAATTGGTCGGGGGTTCAAGTCCCTCCGGGCCCACCAATTAGGCCCTCCAGCGCGTTCCGCTCCAGCGAGTGTTACCGCTGAACGATTCCGACCTACCCAGTTAAATCGATAGATTCGCTTTCAAATACTCGATGATCTGATTGCAGATGAACAGATGTCCTCGGTTATTGAAGTGCAGTCCATCTTCACAGATGAATTCACCGAAGCGTTCTGGCGTGATCATTCCAAAAATATCGACGATGTCGATGCCAGCTGCTCGGGCCGTTTTCTCCCCGAGCGTGATGTATTCCCGAGTTAACTCAGGATCTAAACTGCGTGCCACGTAATCGACCGGGTATTGGGTGAGGTACACCACCTGTCCAATTTCGGCTGTTTTCGCGAGGATTTCCGCAAGCGACTTGGAGTGTCTTTCGAGTGGCACGCGGATTTCAGGTTTCTCATCGACGATTCGAGGGACATCATTTATTCCCAGAGTCACCAATGCCAGCGGGTTTGGACGTGACCGCATGTCTTCGATCACACCGGGCAGGCGTTCAATCATCACATCGGTAGTATCACCACCAATGCCATGGTTTATTGCAGAACCTGAGTTCGTATCGTTTAGAAACCGATCAAGTCGCGCAATGAATCCGCCTTGATCATCCATCGACCCGGCAGCCGTGCTTGCGCCGAAACTATAAGCAGTAATCATTTATTTTCGTTTGGTCTTTCTTTCGCTTTGTCGATCTCGTCACAAGGCCGGAGGATATCTGAATTCAGCGCGCTGATTGCAGTACGAAATGATAGTGTGCGCCTCGCATGTTCGAACAATTGTCATCTTGTTCATCCGTCGCACAGCCAATTAGGGAGTCAGGTTTGTCACATCCATTATTCGATCTTTCAGGACGGGTCGCCATGGTCTCTGGGGCGGCTAGTGGAATGGGGCGTCAGATGGCGCTCGGATTCGCTGAGGCTGGAGCCGACATCGTCCTTGCCGATATCAACATGGTTGGGGCGAAGATCACTGCCGACGAGATCGAATCGATCGGCAGGCGGGCTGTCACCGTTGAATGTAACGTTTCTGATATTGAGCAAGTGAGATCACTCTACAAAACCATCGACAACGAGTTTGGTCGTATCGATGTTGTTGGCAATGTTGCCGGTGAAGGGCATATGGGCCGCCCGGAAGAGCTACCTGCCGAGAAGCTTCAGGAAGTTTTGCAGAACCTTGTTGTGGGGAGATTCACCTCATGCCAAGAAGCCGGTCGTCGGATGCTCGAGCAGAGCAAAGGTTCCATCATCAATTTCGGATCGATCGGTGGCTGGAATTCTTTGGGTCGAGGACACACACCTTACGGAATGGCGATGGGTGCTGGGATTCAGATGACACGTGAGTTGTCGACAGAGTGGTCATCTAGGGGTGTTCGCGTCAACGCTATTCTTCCTGCACAGGTTTGGAATGAGGGTCTTCGCAAGCGAGTTGAGGCTGTGCCGGAGCTGGAACAGACGTTCCTCGGTGGGATCCCAATGGGACGACTCGGGAACCCGGAAGAGATAAAAGGACCTGCCATCTTCCTGGCATCCGATGCATCGAGTTTCGTGACAGGAGCGATTTTACCGATGGACGGTGGCAATCTAGCGCTTAACGCCGGTGGAACATATCCGGGTAGCCCAAGAGCCTACGCGTAACCAACGTTCATTAACTTTCGATTGGCTCTGCTGTTCGCTCTATGTGTAACCGCACCATTCTGATTTCTTCGTACGTGAAGTCGTCGCCTAGCTCTTCTTTGACCGGAGCTAGATAGCCGCTGTCATTCGCACTAAGCGCTACTTCGATGGCCATAAAACGTTCGGGTGAAGGCAGGAGCTGTTCGAGATCGAAATCTGGATCGGCACGTCCGATTTTTTCCAAATGAGCGACGATGGTTTTCGAGGCGAACCCACGTTCACTTGCTATTTCTTCAATACTGAACCCTTCATGAAACAGCCTCCTCGTTTCGTTCAAACTCCGACTGATCGCCGGCCGATCATTCGGTGCCTTTTTCTTTGTCTTTCTCTTGCGTGGTGGCAAACCTGAGATCACCCGTGGCGAGAGGTCATTTTCGTCACAATATTTAGCGATCAGATTTGTGAATCGTTCACCGAATTGTTCCAGCTTCGTTGCTCCGACACCTGTGATCGAGCCGAAGGTATCGAGTGAATTTGGCATGTAATAAGCCATTTCACGCAGCGCTACATCGCCGAAAATGACATAAGAGGGGACATTTCGTTCTTCTGCAATTTCTTTTCGAAGCGCGCGAAGTGAACCGAACAAATCTCGATCAAAGTCGAGCCCTTTGCCGTCGGAACGATCGTCGACGGCGAGGGATGATCGCTGTTCATCAACCTGTGGAATTCTCGACAGCGTAAGCGATTCTCGATTGTTCAGAAACGATCGTCCTGCAGGCGTTACATATAGGGTTCGGTACTCACCAGCAGCAACTCCCACAAGTCCAGCCTCTTGTAATAACCCAAACAGCTCCCTCAGTTCATCATCTGGTAGATCAGACGCGATGCCATGCACCGACAACTGATCGTGCTCAAGATCCCGAATTCGTTTTGCACGTGAACCACGAAGTACATCTACGACGTACTTAGCGCCGAATCTTTCTCCAGTGCGAATAACTGCCGACAGTATTTTCTGTGCGATCTCGGTAGCGTCGAATTCCTTTTTAGTAGCCAGACATACGTCACAGCCACCACACCCCGAATCTTCGCCGGCTGACGCTAGGGCGGACTGAGCGGTCAGAACATCGGTGTCATCGCCAAAATACTGCAACATGTACTTACGACGGCAAGTACGAAGCTCGCTGTAATCGACCATCGCCGATAGTTTGTCGGACGCGTGCTGTCGCTCTTCTTCATCCTCAATCTGATTGATGAAGAAATCCTGTTTTACGCGATCTCCGAACGAATAAAACAGAACACATTCACTCGGCAACCCGTCACGTCCCGCTCGTCCCGTTTCCTGATAGTAGCCTTCGAGCGACTTCGACAAGTTGTAGTGGACGACCAGCCGCACGTCGGGCTTGTCGATTCCCATACCAAAAGCGATCGTAGCAACGATTACTTCCACTTCGTCTTTGATAAACCGATCTTGGGTTGAGCGCCGCAGGGCATTGTCTAATCCCGCGTGATACGGAGCCGCCGAGATTCCGCGTTCCGACAAATCATAAGCAAGGTTCTCAGTCTCTTTTCGAGAGAAGCAGTAGACGATGACTGACTCATTTTTGTAACGAGAAATTAACTGGAGTAGCGATTCAAATGCCCGCTGTTTCGGCTTTACTGAGTATGAGAGATTTGGGCGATTGAAGCTCGACACAAACCAATTGCTGTTTTCGAGCCTCAGATGATCGGCGATATCCCTGCGGACTTGTTCGGTGGCCGTCGCGGTGAGAGCAATGACGGGTACCTGTGGGAAGCTCTGACGCAAAGTTTTCAGGTTCCGATAGTCAGGTCGAAAATCGTGACCCCATTCGGAAATACAGTGCGCTTCGTCGATAGCGATCAAGCTGGGTGGAGTTGTTTTGAGGAAATCCTGAAACCGCGATGTAGCGATTCGTTCTGGTGCCACGTACAAGATTTTTAAGTCACCCGAATTCGCCAGAAAAAGGACTCGCTCGTTTTCTTCAGGAGTCAGCGTGCTGTTCACGAATGCTGCTGATATTCCGTTCGCCTGCAACGAGTCGACCTGATCTTTCATCAAGGCGATCAATGGTGAAACAACCATCGTGTACCCGTCTTGGCAGAGTGCTGGTAACTGGTAGCACAGCGACTTGCCAGCCCCGGTAGGCATCAAGACGAGTGAGTCGTTTCCAGCGATTACATTGGAAACTATCTCCTCTTGCAGCGGCAGAAATCCGTCGAATCCGAAGTGAGATTTCAGGATAGACCGGATGTCGATATCAGTTGTCATGAAGTGACTGGGGCGCTCAAAGCGATATGACGATGAAAAAGCTACCTTCGGTTGAGATAGCGGTTACCAATTGTGTACTAACCCAGCTGCAAACCCAAAGCAGTTCTGTCGTTTAGACCCGTCTCGTAATCAGACGAGCAACATGAACAATGATCGAACCGCGAGGAATACAATTCGCACCGCTGGCACAAATCTGAATTGTGCCGATATGTACCGATTTGGAGAAGATAGTTGTCACGAATATTGATCGCAGGAATTGCGCAAGAAATATCAACATTTAACCCGGTTCCAACCGAGTACGAATTGTTCTCAATTCAGCGGAACGATGAAGTGCTCGATGTAAACCGCGGAACGACAACTGCAATAGCAGGGGCGATGGAGACGTTTGAGGCTGAACAAGGGATTGATCTTGTGACTACTTTTGCTGCGAAAGCCGTTAGCGCAGGTCCGATGTCGGCGGCATGCTGGGATCAGCTTTCCACCGGGTTTGTCGACTCGTTGCGGCCCCATGTTGACAAAGTAGATGCTATTTATCTGTCACTGCACGGTTCGATGGGCGGCGTGAGTGAACTTGATCCGGAAGGTTGGGTGTTGGAACAAACTCGACTTCTTTTCGGAGACGATATTCCGATCGTCTTTTCTCTTGATTTACACGGGATACTGACCACCAAAATGCTGGAATTCGGCAATGGGGTCACCTCGTACCACACCTATCCGCATGTAGATCTTCACGACACCGGAATTCGTGCCGCTAGGCTGCTTCTCAGCATCATGCGAGGAGCCAAACCAGTCGTCGCTCGAGTACGTGTACCTGCGATAGTTCGTGGCGACGAGCTGAAGACCGATTCAGGTTGTTTCGGTGATCAAATACGGCAAATTAAAGCCCTAGAAGATAAAGGTGAAATTCTTTCTGGTGGATTCTTGATCGGAAACCCGTTCACTGACGTGCCAGAGCTGTGCTGTCAGGCGTTCATCGTTACCGATGGTGATCGTGCTACCGCCGAAAGAATTGTGCTCGAACTCACAGCTGAGTTTTGGGACAACCGAGAAAAAATGCAATCCAACTTGATTGCGTTGGAAGACGCTGCATCGAAGGCCGCAAGTATGGAAGGGCCAATCATATTTACGGATGCCGCAGATGCACCTTCATCTGGCTCGCCTGGTGATTCGAATGCGATTATTTCTGAGCTGGCAAGAACTGACTACAAGCACTCTGTCCTTGCTCCCCTGACTGACGCAGCCGTTGTCGAACAAGCAATCTCTGCTGGAATTGGTGGCGAGTTTCAGGCGAGTATCGGTGGTTCACTTGATCTTCGTTTCACGCCTCTCGAGATGAAATTCAAAGTTAAGCTCATCTCAGACGGGAACTACATATTGGAGTCGTGGGGTGTTCCACAGTACTCAGGAAAAACTGTAGTCGTTGAGAGTGGAGTATTTACGCTCGTCGTGACCTCTCGCCCAGTCAGTCTTTTTGACAGGTCGCTTTTTCTTGGGCACGGGCTAAACCCTCAGAATTTCCACTCGATCGTGGTGAAATCCCCGCACTGTCAGCCGCAATTTTTTGACGATTGGGCTGAACATAACTTCAACGTCGATGCTCCGGGATCGACAAGTGCGAACCTTCGATCACTCGGGCATACCATCTGCGACAGGCCGATATTCCCTCTTGATGAAGGCGTAACGTTCGATCCTGTTGTAGAGCTGTACGAGAACTAGCAGGAATCATTTCTGGCTCGTTTGTATGAGCCCAATCGAAGTTAACTAATAAGGCACCGGAGTCAGATCGTTTGCATGTGTAACGAAATGGCTCCGGTGCCTCTGTGGTTTTGGGATTGTCTAAAAAGCCACTACTGGCTGAGATTCACTGCCGTACTTGACCTGAATTGATTCCCTCACAACCCGGTCTGCAATCTCTGAATCAGAGGTACCATGATCAACATCTAATACGACATCGTACAAGTCGCGATCTTCAGGCTCTGCTCCCGCTAGTTTGGAGAACCATGCTCGACGATCGTTGTCGAATCGACGCACAAGCCGTGAAGCTTCACCAGCTCCCACCTTGAGGCGATCTGCTAGCCGTTTCTCTCGCTGCGCAAGTGGAGCAAAAATGCCGACGTGCACAACTCCAGGAGAATCAGTGAGATTCAGACAGCCGCCTCTTTTTACGACAACCGAGTTGCCCATAGACCTTAGATCTTCGGAGGTCGCATAGAAAGCGTCGCGGTATTCATCGGTGCTTATTTGGTCGGGAAGAAATCTCTTGGTTGAGTTATCTCCCGTCCAAAAGCCAAAATCTGGAGCTAAATGAGGGTCCCAGCCGTACATGGCTGAACGGTACAACCCGTACTCAAGGGCATTGGCGAATCGAATTCGTTTACTGCCGAATCCCAATTCTTTGCGGACAACTGCGTCGACGCTCGCATCGAGTCTTCGAGCTAGTTTTCGGATTGCGAGAGTTCGTACCAATGGAAGTCCGAGTTTTTTCGAAACTTCAGCACCAATCTCGTGGCCTCCGGCTCCGCCCTGTCCGCCGATGGTGATAGTCAGCATGGGCTCCACCTCCTACTTATTGCGCTAAAAGCGCTGTTTAGTGCGGGAAGTATAGCCAAGTAAGTGAGCGTTTACAAACATTTGGTAAAAGTAAGCGCAGTGGGGCATCTATTACTGATTGCGTCGTTGCAAGGCGTATGTGTGAGCTTATTCGCTATGTTCTAGATGGAAAGCGAATGTGAAGGCGAACCAGAGCGAAGAGGGCGTGATGACGAGTCGACAGCTATGAAGCGGCTTTTGCAGCTTTTTCTTCTTGAGCCTTCAAAGCCAAAATTTTTGCCTTGCGGCGACGTTTTCTAATCACGTCGAAAGTGTGCTTGATCTGACCTTCCAACGATCCGTCATCCCAAGGCTCGCCGGCGAATGCCATTGCACCACCGAACTCGGCGAGTCGCTGTTTCTCAGGTGAGTGCGACTTGTATGTAATGAACAGGGCGATGGATTTCCCTGCCTTCGCTTCACGAATAGTCTTCATGGCGTGTTTTGTCGACGGGTCAGCCAGTTCCCAGTCTAGCGTCACCATGACGGTTCGATTTTCTGCACAGGCTTCGATTGCGTCGGCACTGGTGGCGACTTCGATGACGTGTACTGAGGTGTTCAGCCGCTCAATGATCTCCCGCTGGAACGCACGTTTCTCCGCATCGCTGTGGGCGACTACGACAACAAATGGTCGTTTGCCATCTCGCACTGGGGCACGAAGAGAGACCATCGCTGCCTTTTTAGGAGAGCCATCCTCTGCGTTGGCTTCAACTGCATCATCAGACTCGTCGTCGGAATCTGCATCAGTTGATTCGGTAGTCTCGTCTGAGGATGCAGTTGGCTCGGCATCTTTGAGAATTCGTGCCAGTATTTTTACCGGTCCAGAATCTTTCAACACATAGTCGCTAGCTCCAGCTGTCACAGCCGACGTGATTACGCTGGCGTCTTCACTGTTCCCACAGACGACAATTCGTCCAGGGACATGTGGTTTGAGCTCCTGAATGTAGTCCGTTGTGGTAACTCCAGGAAGTTCACCACTGACAAGGACAAGATCGGCTTCAAACGCCTTTGCACGAACGATTCCATACTTGGCATCACCAACAATTCGAGTCTCATGACCAGCTTTTAACAGGGATCGACCTACGAGTGAGGCGAAATCTGAATCTGCGTCGATTACGAGAACTTTGAGCATTGTTTTCTTGATCCAAACGGCTGGCTGGTTAGTGACACCTAGGCGGAACGTTAAGAGAAGAATAAGAGCAGACCGATTTACGTGAGTACGTGAAATTACGGATATAAGTACATGAAATCCGCAGTCCTGTTCGCGTGTTGCAATGTGGATGCTGACTCTTAAGGACCGAATCGCTCGGTTCGGACATCGTCGTGAGCCATACCAATGTCGAGGAGGTGATTTCCAATCGCTTCTACGAAATCTGAACCACCACACACATACGCCCGAGCTGGCAACGATTCGAGCTTAGCAATCGCCGAATCAATCATTGGTCGGTCAATTCGGCGGTACTGACGTTCTAGCTCGTCACCTGCAACAGCATCATGGGATCGAGTGAGCGCAAGGGTTAGCTCAAAATTTGAGTCTTGCGTCGCGAGTTCCGTCAACTCATCCCTGAACAAGACATCGTCTTCAGTCCGAGTGCTGAACATCAAAATGGTGGGTGCAGAACTTTCTACGCTTTGACGCTGGCGGAGCATCGACATTATCGGAGCGACCCCGGAGCCACCTGCTATGAGCAACAGAGGCTTGGTGAAATTTGGACTCAAAGTGAAATGCCCACCGACCGGGCCTCGGATTTCGATTTGGTCTCCAGACTCAGCAAACTCATGGAAGTACGAAGATACTTCACCTTCTTTGATCAACTCAATCGCAAGTTCGATCTCAGGTGCTTCAGCGGGTGATGATGTGACCGAGTAGCTTCTTTGTGCCTGATAACCGTCAGGTGCGGTAAGCCTGACATCGAAGTACTGACCAGCTCGGAACCGAGTCTCTTCCGGCAGTTCAAGCCGAAAAAGTTTTACGCGCTTACTTTCGGATTGAACTGACTTTACTGTCGCAATCTTCCAATCCTTGGTGGGTTCGAAGACCACCATTAGTCGTTGGTGTAGCGCTGTTCACGCCACGGGTCGCCATACATGTGATAGCCGTATCGCTCCCAGAACCCTGGTGCATCTTCATCCATAAATTTTAAGTTGCGGATCCACTTAGCTGATTTCCAAAGGTAAAGATGTGGGATCAGCAGTCTCACAGGTCCACCGTGTTCAGGTGCAAGCGGCTCACCGTCATATGTGTGAACGAGGAGCCCTTTGCCATCGATCACATCGGCAGCGGGTACGTTAGTTGTGTAACCACCGTCGCACTCTGCCATGACGAATCCTGAAGGTGAGTCGACCCCTGCATCCTTGAGCAGCGTGTCGATGGTTACACCACGCCAATCGGTGTCCTGCTTCGACCACTTTGTGACGCAGTGGATATCGGTGTGAATATCAGTCTGGGGTAGGGCATTGAGATCATCCCATGACCAAGTGCCAATTTTCGATCCTGCTATTTCAATCGAAAAATTCCAGGTGGCAGTATCTACTCGTGGTGTTGGTCCGGCCGATAGAACAGGGAATCCATCCTCGAGATATTGACCTGGTGGTACAGGTCTAGCAGGCTCAGAGCGTCGTCGTCCGAAGAATTTGTTATTGATCAATTTTCAGCCCGTGTGAATCGGTCATGTATGCGATCGAAAATCAGCGTAATGCGAAGTTTACTCGTCATCTAGCTTTGTAACTCGCAGTATATTGGCGGCATTCAAGTTTACGACCAGATAGACGGGAGAGATTCAACCATGGGACTAGCGAATTCATTAGACGGTAAGAACGCGATTGTTACAGGCAGCGGAAATGGAATTGGTCGTGCCATTGCCATGAGGTTCGCCGCTGAAGGCGCTCACGTCACGGTTGCTGACATCGAAGAGGAAGCTGGCCGAGAAACTGTAGAACGAATAGAGAACGAAGGCGGTACAGCCATCTTCGTCCACACCGACACAACCGATGCTGACGCAATTAAAAACACCGTGGCTGAGACCATCTCCGCGCACGGAGAGGTCGACGTTCTCGTAAACAATGCAGCGGCATTCGTTTTCGGAAAAGTTGAAGACGTCACCCCTGATGACTGGGCGAAAGTATTTGGAGTGAACGTTATTGGTTACGCCAACTTCGTACGCGAGGTACTGCCATCGATGCGCCGACAAAACGGTGGTGCGATAGTGAACATTGCTTCGGTCTCTTCGTTCATCGCTCAACCTGAATTCATTCCGTACAACGCATCTAAGGGAGCCGTGGCTCAGCTGACTCGTTGCTTGGCGATGGATCTGTCCGTCGACAACATCCGAGTGAATGCCGTGTGCCCGGGCTCGATTCGAACTCGGGCAACCGATCGACACATTGCGGAACTTGGTCTAGACCCTGAAGCCTCGTACGAAGAGTTCGGTCAGGACTCGTTGATGAAACGTATGGGTAAGCCCTCAGAAATCGCTTCAGGTGCGCTGTTCCTCGCATCTGAAGAAGCATCATTTATGACCGGTGCGCAGATAGTGATCGATGGTGGAGCTACTATCGATTAGCCTTCGTTCAATCGTAAATTGCATCGTAAAACGTAGTCATTATCGTGGAATGAAGTAGCGGTTTGGTGTGTAGGAAACTTGTATGTAGGAACTACACACAGACGTAGATGTGCACAGTTCGACATTCGCACAGTATTTCCAGTTCTAATGTTGGGTGATGCGCCAGAGGTTTTACACAAACCAACCAGAACGCCAACGCGGATCGGTAGCGATCGAAGTTGCGATTATTGCAATCGCAGGTTTCATTGTTGCGATTCTCGGTGCCGTCGCTTTGTTAAGTACATCGTTCATCATCACCGGTAACGGAGATGAAATTGTGAACGATGGAATTACGGGATCAGCTTCACAACTTAGCTTGCGAACTGGCGTAGTTGCTGTGAGTGGTGAAATCGACGTCGACGCGAACGACACGATTCTGCTCAGCGGAGTAGACGATCTTGCCGTCGCAAAACTAAAATTTGTGGTGGAGGTAGCTTCAGACATATCCGTTGATCTAACTCCCCCAAACACGACAGATGACACGCTGGTGGATCCAGACTCCAGTGGACTATCCCCATCGACGTATGTAGCTGTCTCTTGGGATGAATTTTCTACGAGCGATGTACCGTGGACAGTCACATTTATGGGAGATTCTGACGGCGACTATCACCTTGACCAGGGAGAACGGGCCGAAATCACTATATGGCTGCACGAGTATGACGGTACCAACGTGCTTTACGATCTTGGTGCAGGTAGTTCAGACGGGTTCGTCGACGACGCATCGCAGTTGTTGCAACAACGAGATACGTTCACTGTCGAACTTAATGTCGGTGGGTCGACTTCGCTGGCGTTGCAGAGAACACTACCGCTTGAGCTTGGAACGTCAGATCTGTTGGACTGATGAGATCATTTCTGATGGTTATTCTCACCAGTTCAGTTTCGGTGGGTACTACTGGAAATGTGGTAGCTAGCCGGTTGGTTGGCTCTGATATGTCGAGCGAACATACAAGTAGAGATCAGTACAGATCGTCTTTATATAAACGTATTGGATAGAGACAAATCTATGGCACGGAGAGTAATTCGACGACGACGACCTTCCGGGTCACGCGTTGTCCGACGAGTAGCACGATCAGCTGCCACGGCTGAGAGGCAAGTAGCCAAATCCTCTGCCGCAGTTGAACCTGAAGGTTCTCCAATATTGATGGCCACCACCAATCTGGTGCGTAACCTGATTCTTCCGAAGTTGGCTTCCGTTCCAGGAATTACTCTCGCCGGTCTCGCAGATTCTCCCGAAAATGCGCTAAAAATGCTCGTTCAAGAGCATCCTGAAGTTGTCGTATTCGACATGGACTTCGGTGGAGAATACGTTGGGCTCGACACTGCCAGAATGATGCAGAAGACCCGCACCCGTGCGGCTATCGTCATGCTCGTTCCTGAACTAGATGTAGAAGAACTACGAATTCAATCTCGCCGTTTCGGATCCTCATGGAGTTATGTGAAGAAAACGACAGCCGCTCGGGTCGATGTTCTTGAAACTGTGTTGAAATCCGCCATGCGCGGTGTCCAGTGGATCGAGCCTGAACTTAGCAGGCCGTTGTCATCGATATGGAAGATCGCAGATCAAGCCCGAGACATAGAAGCTGCAAAAGCAGAAGCAGAACTGACGCCAATTACAGCTCCTGGCAAACTGAAGTCAGCCAGATTCTCGGCACCGGAGCCAACTCCTCCGACGATCGATGAATTGGATGATGAGTTCTATGAAGACGACGAAGTTGCACCCGGCATTAAGACCAAATCCACGAAGGATGCAGCGGTCGATGGTTTGAAGATCACTACTGCCACAATCGGGCACGGTGGAATTGGATCAAACGTCGGTAAGGTCCGCAGAACCGGTTAGTCCGCCGAAGTTCACTGCGTGTCCGGTTCGGATTAACCGCTGATGTTCGGCAAGTGTTCAATCAGGAACAGCAACATACCGACCGCCAGTAGGGCAAGCGCCACCATGTTCAGCATCCTGAGCACAATGAACTTCGGCAGGTGCTTCAACAGGTACGCCGCACCCAGCAATCCCCACATCGCTGTGTTGATTAGTTTCCCGTCTGAATTAAACGAGGTCAGCGCCAGGATCAAAAAGATCAACGCACCGGCGAACCCGTAAACCGATGGTGTGTAGAAAAAAGGCATTACTTGTCACTGCTTTCTAATGTCATTGGGAAGAATCTGACTGTTTACCAGTTCGTAATCGATCCATCGTTCCGACGGAGCCGTGGCGGCCAGCCGTGGGGATCGACAGCAGCACTCTCGGCGGCATCTATGTCGAACTCGACACCGAGTCCAGGTTTGTCTGGACACCATGAGTATCCGTCAGCCCACTCAATCTGTTCTGGGAACAACTCGGTAGCGTAAGAACCGGGGCGTCGTGGCATCTCTTGAACACCGACGTTCGTTGATGCCATACATAGCGCCACGCAAGCGGCCGCCGACACTGGGCCAAGCGGATTATGTGGAACGATGTCGATGTAATGCGTCTCTGCCCAGTGGGTGATTTTTAGAGCTTCAGTCAACCCACCGACGATGCACAAATCAATGCGGGCGTAGTCGATTAGGTCCTCTTCAATCACTTCTCTGAACGGCCACTTCGAAGCCCATTGTTCGCCAGCGGCGATTGGCAAATTCACTTGCCTTCGCAGATTCCGATAGCTCCCCTGATTTTCCGATCGAATTGGATCTTCAATGAAGAACGGTTTGAACTGTTCAAGTTCCTTGCACATCTGTACGACGTGAGCTGTGTCGAGACGGGTATGGACATCAAATGTCATCTGAATATCTGGTCCAACCGCCTCCCTAACACGTCCCATCTGTTCGACGGCGATCTTCATAGACTCTACAGGTTCGAGCGTTGAAATCCCCGGTGTCTCGAACGATCCACCAGTTTCCGGCTGACCCCAACGAACGAACTTCCAACCTTCATCGACGGCTTTCACGGAGTTTTCTACCAGCTCATCGATTGTCTTGCCCTGAGTGTGCGGGTAGCTAACTACTTTGTTTCTTACTGGGCCGCCCATCAGCTTGTAGGTAGGCATGTTCACTGACTTGCCTTTGATGTCCCACAGTGCGATGTCGATAGCTGAAATTGCACAGGTGTAAACCTTGTCGGCAGGGAAGAACCCAGATCGGAACATTTCTTGCCAGAGTCGCTCGGTCTCCCATGGATCAGCCCCAACGACAAGTTCCGCTAGATGGTCGATCGCAGCGCCGATAGCTCGACCCCAGTTCCGAATCCCAACTTCACCCAAGCCGTGATGACCAGCGTCGGTATCGACTCTCACGATCATGTAGGCGCGACCGCCTTCATCCTGAACAGAGAAACTGCGAATTTGTGTAACTTTCATAATTGAACGATCTCCAGAATCTGTAGTTTCTTGAATTACCAGTTGGTTTTAGCACCGTCGGGTCGACGTAGTTGTAGTCCCATTCCGGCAGGATTCACATACGCACCTTCGGCTTCCTCGACATCGAAGTCGACTCCCAGTCCTGGTACGTCTGCGCACCACGAGTAGCCGTCTTCCCATTCGATTTGACGTGGAAATAGCTTGTTGTCTGAAGAACCGGGCTTACGTGGCATTTCCTGTGCTCCAACGTTCGTAGAAGCCATACAGAGCGATACACATGCTGCCGCTGATACTGGCCCGAGTGGATTATGTGGAACGATGTCGATGTAGTGTGTTTCAGCCCAATGGGTGATTTTCAGAGCTTCAGTGATTCCGCCGACAATGCAAAGATCGATTCGGGCGTAATCAATGAGGTCCTCTTCGATTACTTGGCGGAACGGCCATTTGGAACCCCACTGTTCGCCAGCCGCAATTGGCAGATTCATCATCTGTCGAAGATTTCTATAGGCTCCCGGATTTTCAGATCGAATTGGGTCTTCAATGAAGAACGGCTTGAACTCTTCTAGGTCGTAGCTCATCTGAATCGACAAAGCAGGATTTAGTCGAGTGTGAACGTCAAGACATAGCTGCGTCTCCCATCCGACTGCATTTCGGACCGCTGAGAACGATTCGACGGTTTTACGCATCGATTCGAGTGGGTCGAATATACCGAGACCATCGCTATCGAACGGGGATGTTTCGAGTTGGTGCCATCGAAGAAACTTCCAACCATCGTCTTGCAACTGTTTGGCGCTAGTTGCTACGTCATCGACTTCTTGACCTTGTACGTGAGCGTAAGAAACGACTTTGTCTCTAACTGGTCCGCCTAGAAGTTTGTAGACCGGCTTGTTTACGGATTTTCCCTTAAGGTCCCAAAGCGCAATATCAATAGCCGAAATAGCACACGAGTAAACCGTGTCGGCAGGGAAGAACCCCGAACGGAACATCTCTTGCCAAAGGCGTTCTGTCTCCCACGGATCGGCGCCAACAACGAGTTCTGAAAGATGTTCGATTGCGTGAGTGATAGCTACACCCCAACCACGCATTCCGATTTCGCCCAAGCCATAGTGGCCAGCATCGGTATCGACTTTCACAACGAAGTAGCCACGGCCAGATTCGCCCTGAACTGAGTAGCTAGTAATTTTGGTTACTTTCATTTTCACGCCTTTGGAGATGTAGATTCGGCGGCAGTGTAACTGGCTGAGATCGTACGGTACTGGTCACTAAGTGGATTTTCGATGCCTTTGCTAATGGGTTTTCTATGTGATGGATTTCGTAATCCAATAATCACTAACTGCCAAATATCGACCCATGATGCCGAGAGCGAAATCCAATAGTCACTAATGTAAATCCAGTTTCCCAAATACGAAATGTGCGTCAAATCGTGGGAAAACCTAACCTCCTGCGGAGATCGTAAACCGGAACATTTATTAGATGAATGATGGTATTTCGTCGTATGGTGCGGTCTCGGGAGGCTTATATGACTACAGCAGTGACACCAACAGGCAAGTTGGATTCCGTTGCGAAATGGTCGCTAATTGTCGGGCCGATATTGGTTGTTGTTTTCAACTTCTTATCGCCGACAAACGGTATTGAACCGATTGACCCTGAAAATTCAGATGCGTTCATCGCTGCACTTGGTGCCGATGCTGGAATTGCTCAGGTTTATTTTGTAATCGTGTTGCTCGGAATAATTCTCTGTACCAAAGCAATCATTGGTCTTTGGAGAATCGCTCCCGAGGGTTCGTCAAGGTACCGAATGACGATTGGCCTTATTGGATCCACGTCAGCTTTGGCGCTGTGGGCTGTCGTTTTGGGGTTGAGCTTGGCGGAAACAAGCATCGCCGAGAAGCTGGCGACTGCGACTGCGGGAGCCCAAGCGGGCGTTGCTGGCGCAGCTGAGTCTGCAGCTGGGGCAACGCTCATCGCTAAAACGCTACATGCGGGACTATTCGGTATGTATCAGACTGCGACATACGTAGCGTACTTGTCGCTCATTCCGCTCGGAGGCGGACTGGCAATTAGTGGAATCGTTCGAAAAGAGTTCGGATGGGCGGTTTCGCTTGTCGGTCTGGTAACAGTAGTACTGACCTCGATATTCCCTGTCAAAACCGAGGAAGGATTTATGATCTTCGGGGTTATGGCACTGATATGGGGAATTGTGTTCTTAGCGATGGGATTAACGATAGCCAAAGACGATATGGACTAATCGTCAAATCGGTAGAGGTAAAGAAAGAGGGCGCACCAAACGGTGCGCCCTCTTTTTATTCTGTCGTCACAAATCCTAGTCGGTGAAGTAACTTCCACCGTTGGGTGAAATCGTTTGCCCAGTCATGTAGTTCTGTTCGTCGCTTGCGAGCATTACTGCAATCGAAGAAACGTCATCGACTTGCCCCGGCCTCTTGAGCAACGTCAGGGCTACAACCCCAGCGCCACCGCCGGATCGGAGTTCTTCTCGTGTCAGATCAGTTTCGATAATTCCGGGCGATATCGAGTTGACGAGAATACCGTGCTCGGCTCCCCATCGAGCCAGTACCTGTGTCAGCGATATAAGGCCCGCTTTGGACGCCGCGTAGTGCGCCGTCGTCGGTCCACCGTACAGTCCGCTTACCGAAGCAATGTTGATGATTCGACCCGCATGCTTGCCGACCATGAAAGGCAAGACTTCCTGCGAAACGAGGAATGGACCTTTCAGATTCACTCCCATGATTTCGTCCCAATCTTCTTCTGTGACCGTGTCGATTGGACCTTGTCGGTTTATACCGGCATTGTTCACCAGTACATCGATCTGACCTTCAGCGTCGGCGATGTGTCCGATCCATGCCTTGATCGATTCTCGATTTGTGACCTCAACAGGCGTCATATAAGCCGTACTTCCGGCTTCTGCGATCAACTGGCACGTTTCTTCTGCGTACTGCTCATTCGAGTTGTACGTGATAGCAACAGCTTTAGCGCCTTCGTTGGCGAACGCCAAAGCCATCGCTTTACCTAACCCACGACCACCACCAGTGATCAAACACACTTTGCCTTTTAGCCGATCAGTCACTTAACACCTATTTCTTTCTGGTTACCAAATTGAGGAAGCTCTGTTTTCTACTTCCAGCTAACTTCACCCGGTTCAATGTCCTTGATCCAGAGTGCCGCACCTTCACGGCGTGGGAACGGGAATCCAGGCTTGCGACCAAAATCGACACCCTGCATGGCTTTGATCTTGTCAGTGTTAACCTCGATGCCGAGACCGGGTTTGTTGCCCATTACGATCCAGCCGTCTTCGATGTGGTTATCCCAACTGTCGAACGCACCTTCTCTACCGGGATCAACAACTTCCATCATATTGTGGTTGGGTAAGGCAGCTGCAAGCGGAGCCATAAAGTTCGCAGGACAATTCATCATCGTTACTGGAATTTCGTAGGCGGAGCACATGTTGGAAACCTGACGAGCACCGGTAATTCCTGAGTGGCCGACACCAACGTTCGCGACATCGATTGCTTGCTGCGATATCAGTGGGTACATCTGCCCTATATCGTTGAGGATTTCACCTGAAGCGACGGCGGCACACACATTTCGTGACACCTGTCGGAGTCCATCGAAATCCCAGCGTCGAGCTGGCTCTTCTGCCCAGAAAATGTCGAAGTGTTCTTCGATCTGATTGATGTACCGGATCGCCTGTTTGGCTGACCAATATTCGTTTGAGTCGATCATCAAGTAAGGGCGATCTTTTACCCTACGGAAAGCATCGTTCATGATGCCAATTCGTCGAAGGTCATCCTTCATGTTTAGGCCGACTTTGATCTTGCCGCCATCGACTCCCATGTCGGCCATTCGAGAGTAGAACGCATGAAGTTCATCGTCAGATAGGTTGTACCCGATATCTGATGCGTAAGCCTTCGCTCGTCCTTCGCGTGCTCCCAGAGTTCTCCAAAGGGGTTCGTCTGCGATCTTGGCCTTGAGATCCCATAGCGCGACGTCGATCGCTGCGATAGCACCGTTCACAGCGCCCTCGTTATTACCTTTGTGTACCCAGTCGACCATCTCTTTCCACAGTCCGACAACACCACGTGGGTCTTTGCCTTCAATTACGTGAAATAGGCTGGCAACGGCATCATTTCCAGCTGGTGCCATTCCGCTGATGCCTTCATCAGTATCGATCCAGAGGATCGCCATTTCCATAAGGTCGTCGCCAGCGGGGTAGTTTGCATCACCAATAGCCCTATCGAGCTGTTGGGTGAATTTTTCTAATCTGTATCCGGTGATTTTCATTGTTTTGTTACTTGAATATTTATGCGGGTTGGAAGAATTTCGTTTTGGATTACTGAGTCTTCGAACCGTGGGCTGGAACGTAGTGCTCACCATTCACACCTGAAGCGGCAGCGGCGAGTTCATCCTCGGTAGGTGGGTTGTCCCAAAGGCCAGCTCCTGGTCGTCGACCGAATGGAGATGGACCCGCAGATGCCGTGACTTTTACGACTTTCTGCTTCGCGAGGGCTTCTGGATCGAAGCTGACACCGGTTCCGGGTTGATCTCCACAGACCGCCCAACCATCGACAATCTTGATGTCGGATGTCATCACGCCGTCATCAGGCTCTGCGTTCTGTGCTTCTAGGGTCAAGAAATTAGGAATACATGGAGCTAGTTGTGCGTTCATGTTTCCAGGAGAACCGCCGAGAGTGATTGGAAGTTCGAAACCGTACGCTGCGTCGGCCAATTGCAGAGCACAGGTAATACCAGTCATTCCGTGGCTTACCTGAACTACATCTGCCGAGCGATTGTGGAAGTACGGGAGGAAATCACCGAGCGAGTCGAGGTTTTCGCCAGCGCAAACCGGAGACTTAATCTGGTCGGAGATTCGTCGTAGTCCGAGGAAATCCCAGCGACGTGCGGGTTCTTCAACCCATGCAATGTCGAACTGTTCTTCCATCTCTCGAACCTTGCGGATCGCCATCTTTGGGTTCCAGACCTCGTTGGCGTCGATGTACAGAATAGGTGTGTCGGTCGCCCGCTCTAGACCTTTTTTCATCCTGCCGATCCGACGAAGATCAGCGTCTTGATCGAGACCGACTTTGAGCTTTCCACCTTTGAATCCCCAGTCGGCAGCCATCAT
>JBDQHW010000027.1:0-35166 GCA_040264655.1 Dehalococcoidia bacterium
ACGATTGCCTGGGCTGCCGATTGGCTCGATGTTTCGAACGCCGGTTACTGGGGTGCTTTCCTAGTTAACTTAGTCGGTTCTGCGGCTGTAGTTGTTCCGGTTCCGGGATTGGCAGCGGTCTGTGCTGGTGCAACTTCTGAACTAGGACTGAACTTCGTTTTCTTGGCAATCGCCGGTGCTGCTGGCTCGACTCTGGGTGAAGTGACGGGGTATTTGGCCGGTTACGGTAGCCAAGGAGTCGTTCAGAAATCGCGCTACTATGAGCCAATTCACGGCTGGGTTGTGCGGCGCGGTGGGTTTGCATTGTTTATTCTCGCGATAGTCCCAAATCCGCTGTTCGATATTGGCGGCTTTGCGGCTGGTTCTCTCGGCTACCCGATATCCAGATTTTTTCTCTGGGTTGGGCTGGGCAAGCTGATCAAGTTTCTGATCATCGCGTACGCCTGCCGTCAATCTATTTCTTGGCTCGTCGACCTCGTCTAGTTCGCCGAGCATTTCGTTTGCTTGGTACTAGTTGATGTCCGACTCGAGTAACTCTGAAATATCAGATTCACCTGAATCGACGCTCGCTGAAAATGGGCCTGCGTCTTCAAATTCGACAGTCCAATTAACCGGCTTTCAGCTCTGGCTTTCGAATAACAAAGAGTTCGCATTTCGGATGGCGTTACTGGCATTCGTTCTCGGATTCGTCATTTTCGCTACGGTTCTCTGGCTGACGGATTCACTGAGTGTCGAAAACGCCGGCTACGGTGGGGTTTGGATAGTCAGCTTCATCGCAGCTGGATCGATCGTGCTGCCAATCCCGGGACCGGCGGTCGTTTGTTTAGCTGCTGCACCAGACCTGGGTATGACTCCGCTATTGATCGGATTCGTTTCCGCAACCGCTGAGGCTCTCGGTGAAATGACCGGCTACATAGCTGGGTTGTCTGGAAGATCGTTGCTTGAGCGCAACAGGTTTTATCCGAAAGTACGCGGGCTTGTGATGAAACGTGGTGGAATAATCTTGTTCTTCGGAGCGGTCATTCCAAATCCACTATTCGACGTAATCGGGATCGCCGCCGGAAGTATCGGATACCCAGTCAAGAAGTTCCTTGTCATCGTATTTTTCGCAAAGATGGTCAAATCAACGTCCATCGCTTATGCCTGCTTGTGGGGCATCGACTGGATCATGGGGTTATTTGGATGAGCGATACAAGCGCCAAGCTGGGTGTAGTTGTTGTTGCCGCAGGTCGAAGCTCTCGTATGGAAGGCGTCGACAAGCAGGTGGCTTTGCTCGGTGGCGAGGCTGTCATCTCGCATTCGCTACGGGTATTCGAGCAGTATTCCGAGGTCGGCTCGATCGTGTTGGTAATGTCCGCCGACAACTTGGAAGCCGGAAAGCTGGCGGTTGAAGCCGGCGGGTTTTCTAAAGTCATAGATGTTGTCGCTGGCGGAGAACGTCGACAAGACTCTGTGAAAATCGGACTTGATCTCATCGCTGCTCAACCTAGTGGCACCCCGGAATTCGTGGCAATTCATGATGGCGCAAGACCGTTTATTGACGATGAAATGGTCGCCCGTGGGCTAGCGACTGCACAGAAGATCGGAGCAGCAATTGCTGCAGTTCCTGTAAAGGACACGATCAAGGTCGCACCTCATCGAGTTGTAACGGACACGCCGGACCGATCAGGAATGTGGGCTGTTCAGACCCCCCAAATCTTTAGGTTCGATGTGCTCAAGACCGCACACGAAATGACCGACGAAGATGTGACTGATGATGCGTCGATGGTGGAGCTGGTCGGTGGAATGGTCGCGGTTTTTACTGGCTCAAACGACAACATAAAGCTAACCACGCCAGAAGACCTCGAGCTTGCCACCTTGATCCATGGTCGTCGAGCCGGAGAATTGAAATCGGGTTCCGGTGGGATCGATGTCACCGGTTCACGATTCGGGATCGGGTTTGATGGTCATGGCTTGGTAGACGGTGGTCCTCTGAGGATCGGCGGGATCGATATCGAGTTCGATCAACGCTTGGATGGCCATTCGGACGGCGATGTGCTTTTCCACGCAGTGGCAAGCGCAATTCTTGGGGCCGCTGGACTTGGCGATCTGGGTGGACGATTCCCTTCATCGGACGAGCGCTACGCGGGTTTCGATTCGGCGCAGTTTATTGCTGAGTCGGCTCGATTAGCGCGGGAAGCTGGATGGCTGGTATCGCATCTCGATGCTACGGTTATAGCGCAGAGACCGCGACTTGCATCGTCGGCGCCAAAAATGGCGGCAAAAATCGGTGATATCGATGGTCTTGAAAATATCAGTATCAATGTAAAAGTAACGTCGACTGATCACGTCGGCGCGATAGGCGCGGGTGCGGGCATCGCAGCCCAAGCCGTGGCGACCCTAATACCAGTACCAAAGTAACTCCTCGAAACGCACGCATGATTCAGCTCTACAACTCACTTACCCGCACCAAAGAAGAATTCGTCCCTATGGGCGACGAAGTGAAAATCTACGTTTGCGGGGTGACGGTTTACGACGACTCGCACCTCGGTCACGCCCTCAGCAGTATTCTGTTTGATGTGCTTGATCGTTACCTTGAATTTCGAGGTTACAAGGTTCGTAAGGTTCAGAATTTCACTGACGTCGACGACAAGATCATCAACAGGGCTGTCGCAGATGAAACTCCCTGGCAGGTAATTACAGAGCGATACATTGAATCGTTCTTCAAGTCGGCCGACGGACTAAATGTTCGACGTGCGACGGTTCACCCACGTGCGACCGACGACATGCCAGAGATCATTGCGCTGATCGAGCGTTTGATCGACGGTGGTTCTGCTTACGAGCTAGATGGATCGGTGTACTTCCGTGTCCGCAGCAAGCCTGACTACGGCAAGTTGAGCGGTCAGAACATCGATGAAATGTTGGCGGCAACACGTACTGAAACCGTCGGTGGAAAAGAAGATCCCGCCGACTTCGCTCTTTGGAAAGCAGTGAAGCCAGACGAACCTAACTGGGATAGTCCGTGGGGACCTGGTCGACCGGGTTGGCACATTGAATGTTCAGCAATGGCGTTCAAGCATCTTGGTGAGCAGATCGACATTCACGGCGGTGGTTTGGATCTAATCTTCCCTCACCACGAGAACGAAATTGCACAGAGCGAGGCAGCTTCAGGCAAAACTCCTTTCTCTGGCACGTGGATGCACAACGGAATGCTGCGAATTGCCGATGGGCAAGAGATGAGCAAATCTCTTGGAAACGCATTCAACGTAAATGCTGCCCTTGAGGAGTTCAGCTCAGACGCCATTCGACTCTGGATTTTGCAAAGTCACTACCGCACAAATCCACTTTTGGATAAGAAGTTGATTGGTGACGCCGAACGATCGATGCGAAGAATTCGTCAGGCTGTAGAAGCTGAGCCGGTTGTATCTGAAAAGTCGCTCGATCCTGAACCGTTCAAACGTCGATTCACCGAGGCGATGGACGATGATCTCAACACGCCTCAGGCTTTGGCGGCAATATTTGATCTGTGCCGGAAGATGAACCGAACCCGCAGCGATGGAAACGATGTATCTGCCGCTGCAGCGCTGGTTCGTGAACTGACCGGTGTGCTGGGTATGACACTCGCCGCTCCGCCGCAGAAGGCTGAAGGTTTGAGTGACGCCGAAGTCGAAACGCTTGTTCAGGAACGCAAAGATGCCCGCGCCGAAAAACGGTGGGGTGATGCGGACGCTGTTCGAGACAAGCTCGATGCGGCTGGAATTACGATCACCGATACTGGTGGCGAGACTGCCTGGTCACGTAACTAGACCGTTGGGTTGAGCGTGACAGTGCCTTCGGTTCCGTCGAGGCTGACTAGCTGACCATCGGCTATTTTCGCAGTAGCTTCTTTAGTTTGAATCACGCATGGAATTCCGTATTCCCTGGCGATCAGTGAAGCGTGCTGGAAGTTGTCTCCGCCATCGAGAATCAAACCACCTAGCAGCGGGAATACTGGCACCCAATCTGGTCCGGTGTTTTCGGTGACGAGTATTTCGCCTTTTCGAATATCTGGTGGAGTTGATGACCTCGTGATCACAACCCGTGCTATTCCAGTGAACGAACCGGCTGATGATGGCTCACCGTGCAGCGTTTGACCGTCTTCGCTTAGCCCGCGAACTGGTTCTTCCTTGTCATCGTCTTTTTTATCTTCGGGTGGTTCAGCTCCGATTGAGGTCGGGGCCGTCAATTTTGAATCTTCTGCAAATTGTTCTTTTGCGTCGATAATCTGCGAGCGAAGCTTTGAGTAGTTGCTTTTCTTGGCAGCTTCTTCGAGCTGGGTTAGCAAGAGGTAGAAAATGTCGTCGGGCGTATCAATCCATCCACCCGAAGTCAACGAGAGCCCAGCACGGTTGATTGCTTCTCTATATTCCCCAAATGTGCACTGTTCGATGAGGTAGTTGTGGTTCTCCATCATTTTGATGTGATGGGTTCCTCTGAACAGCTCAAAATCGAATTTCTTGCGAAGCTTCGAATTACGACCGATTTTCTTTCTTACCGCAGCGATTGCTGCCTCACGTCTAACCTTGAGATCGGAGTGCGAACGACCCTGCGTATCGAGATCCTGCCGTACGTAGGAGCCAATCGAATCGAGCGGAATTTCTGGCTTCATGTTCCACGAAGGATCGGTCGGCTTCCAAGCAGTTCCGTAGCCAATGCCGTTACGTCGACCCCAAATCTTCATGAAAGAACGGAACCGGGATCGGAATTTTGCAACGGCTGGTCGGCTGCCGTTCCCACGGGCAAATATTGCGTCGTAATTGCGGGTTTCAAATACCTCAGTGAGCCATGTGTCTGACTGCACCAGCTTCGACATGCCGATCATTCGCGCCGATAGGCGTGCGGTCATGTGGTCGATACCGAGTATGAGGTCCGATGCTTCGACTTCAGGTCGTCCAGTTATTTCAGCGAACAGCTTGCCGAGATCGTCTTTGGTTTTGAATCCTGCCCACGATCGCCAGTGAAGATCGCATTGGTGGTCGGCGGCCAATTGCATTGTTCGACGTAGGTACGCAATGTGATCGGCTGTAGGCGCATCGTCGTTCGGACGAGCTGCTTCGATCTCGGCTAGATTTTTTCGGAGCTCAGGTTCGACGACGTCATAGAAGTAGGTTGAACCTTTCTCTAGATGTCGACGACCCATCAAGTGATGTTTCAGGCTAAGCGCTTCTAGCTCTTCTTTGTCCCGAGGTGTTTCGGCGGTATAGATGTAACCGTTGACCCACTTCTTCAGGTCCCAGCGCCCCATGTATTGACCTGTGAAATCGACCGAGCGTTTCTCGGCAATTCCAGCCATCTTGACGTAAGCGATTACTAGCGGGAGTGAAGGTGTTTTACCTCCGCCTCTCCAATGTAGATTCTGGTCCTCGCCTTTGTTCCACTCGACTGGAAAGTCAGTCTCTTCATCGTCTTTTTTCGCCCCCGTTGTGACGGGACGTGACTGCAAAATGTGGACAGTGTTTCCTACTACTGCAAACTCGATATCACGATCGTCGCCCGATGCTTTTTTGATCGCTGTTGCGGCTTTTGCAGTTTCGACGAGCTGCTCATCTGAAAGCGCAGGAGAACTTCGTTTGTCGGCCGGAACAGGGATATTGTCCGTTGATCCTGCGGTGCCCTGAACGAACATCACCTGCTTGTCGATCACGTTTCGATTTGTGATCTCAAACGAATCCGATTTGAGTGTGAACGAATCTGCCTGTGCCTCGCCAGATACAACTCCTTCACCCAGTCCTAGCGCGACGTTGATGAGAATTTGATCGGTACCGTCTCGTGGATCACGGGTGAAAATCACACCACCTGCATCGGCATTTACTAGCTCCATTACGAGCACCGCCATAGAGCCTGCTTCGTGCGGGATGCCTTGGCTTTGTCGGTACGAGATCGCTCGACCGGTGTAGTAGGAAGCCCAAACGTTACGCACTCGGTTGAGTACTGACGTGGCGTCTGTGGCGTCGAGAAACGTGTCGTACATGCCTGCGAACGAGGCGCCTTCAAGGTCTTCGGCCGTTGCTGAAGAGCGAACGGCCAGACCGGTTTTGGTCTGTTTGACCCGCGCGTTGATCGCCGCGGAAAGACCTGCCGGGGATTCTGCAGATCGAAGAATCTCAGCGATCGAGTCAGCCGCGGTGAATGCCGATGACACGACTTCGATATCCACGTTGGCAAGAATGCCTGTGATTTCGTCCTGAACAGGATCGATGAATTCACTGAAAACACTCGCTGGAATCGCAAAACCAGAAGGTACCGTTGCACCTTTTTTGATTAGGTCTGCGACAGAGGCTGCTTTGCTTCCGACAATCGATGATTTGAGGGCTTGGGCAGAATCTAGTTCAACGATGAAATCGGAATTTTGAGTGTTAGGCATAGCGGTGGATATTACACCTGCTACTACTGCAATTGGCGTCGATCGACAGAAAATCGGGACAAAAAAACAGGCGCTCGAATGGCGCCTGTGAATTACGTGACAGTTGTGGTCGAGTGCTAGCTGAATCTAACGTTGGCGATTGCCACACCGACGAATACAACTGCGAGAACGATGGTGACTCTGAACAACAACTGTTCAACTCCACGTCGTGATCGGAACGTGCTGGACGCTTCACCGAATAGCGACGAACCAGAACCGCGAGCCTGTAGAAGCAATACGGCAATAAGCGTAATTGCGATGAACATCAATATGAGGCTAAATACGGTTTCCATAAATTCTCTTAGGACATTTCCTGTGCGCCAGTAAGGGGCGCAAGTGGTCAACAGCTATCTATGTTAGGGCTACAGAGCGAGTATCGCCACAATTTGCAGCACGAGTTATGCTCCGGCGTTGCAGCGACGTAGTTCGGTCGGTCTGTCTATTTCTTATTTGGCAGCGAGTTTTTCTTTGATGAGCTCGGTTGCCTGAACCGGATCTGCTTGGCCACGGGTAGCCTTCATCACCTGGCCCATGAGTGACTTAAGTGCGACTTCTTTACCACCGAGGTAGTCGTTCACTGCCTTCTCATTTTGGGCGATCACATCATCAACGATTGGTCCAAGCGAGTCGGCTCCAGACACAACTCCGAGCCCTAGCTCCTCAATGATCGTCTCCGGTGCAGTTCCCTTTTTGTACATGATTTCGAAAACTTGCTTGGCAGAGTTGTTGTTCAACTCACGCTTGCGGAATTTTTCAACGAGGGTAGCTAGTCCTTCAGGAGTGACCTTAGTGTCGGACATGTTCACGAGTTCATCGTCATTCATCATTCGAGCCATCTCGCCTGTGAGCCAGTTGGCTGCGGCTTTCGCAAACGCCTCTTTGGTTTCCGATGATTCGGCTTTGACGCCATCGCATACGGCTTCAAAGTATTCAGCTGTCGAACGGAGAACAGTTAGAAGATCAGCGTCGTACTCGCTGAGTCCCCATTCGCTGATGAAACGAGCTTTTCGCGGAATCGGGAGTTCAGGCATTTTTGCCTGTGTGCTTTCGATCCACTCTTCGCTGATGATCAGCGGCGGAATGTCAGGTTCTGGGAAGTAGCGGTAGTCGTTCGCTTCTTCCTTGCTTCGCTGAGAGATCGTAATGCCTTTGCCATCGTCCCATCCACGAGTTTCCTGGATGATTCGTTCGCCAGTTTTGTAGCATTCGATCTGGCGTTCGATTTCGTATTCAACCGCTCGAACTACTGCTCGAACACGGTTCATGTTCTTCACTTCAACCTTGGTGGTGAGCTCGGTGCTTCCTTTTTCTCGTACACTGATGTTGGCGTCACAACGGAAAGATCCCTCTTCCATGTTTGCGGTACCGACACCGAGATATCGAATGATGTGCTGAAGATTGTTGATGTACGACTCGACCTGCTCGGAAGTGTGCATGTCGGGTTCGGTCACAACTTCCATGAGAGGAGTGCCGGCGCGGTTGATATCGATGAGGGAGTGAACCGTTCCGCCCATTGGGCCTTCAACGTGGACGAGGCGAGCGACATCTTCTTCCATGTGAACACGGTTGATGCGAACTCGAACAGATTCTTCGATAGGAAGATCGATGAAGCCTTCGTAGCAAATCGGCTCGTCCATCTGTGTGATCTGGTAGCCCTTCATGAGATCGGGGTACGTGTAGTTCTTACGGTCGAACTTAGTGATTCTGGCGATGTTGCAGTTGATCGCCATACCGATCATCATTGCGTACTCGACGGCGGTTTGGTTTACCACTGGGAGAGTACCGGGCAACGCCATGCTGACGACGTCGACGAGAGTGTTTGGCTCTGCAGTCTGGTACTCGGCGCTTGAAGTGCCGAACATTTTGCTACGTGTCTTTAGCTGCACGTG
Organism: Dehalococcoidia bacterium; assembly: GCA_040264655.1. Lineage (GTDB taxonomy): Bacteria > Chloroflexota > Dehalococcoidia > Lucifugimonadales > Lucifugimonadaceae > Lucifugimonas. The sequence goes on from JBDQHW010000027.1 coordinate 8,311, forward strand.
CGTTTCGAGACCAATTACTGCTTCGTACTCCACGAGGTGGGTTACCTTTCAGCGCGGCTTTACTGTCGAGCCACGTTCTCTTCCAGACCGAATCACGTTCAAGAATGAACTGCGAAACGCTTAGTTTAATCGCAGCCGAGGTGTATTTGGTAAGAAATATTGGTTCACCTGTAAAAACATGCTTTATCGCGTGTAAAAGCTAAGTGCTTCGCATGTGCACCAACTTCGGTTTGTAGTTACGAAATTCGTTGACTCGTTTGGTCGTCGGTTTTAAACTAATTGCGTACCGAATGGGTCAGGAATAGAAAACACGTATTTTTGAGTTCAAATCCGATGTTGTGAGAGCCAAATTTTCACGCCGATACCTGACCGAACACCCTGCTACGGAGCAACTTATTGACTAACCAGAACACGATCTCACGCGAATCCGACCTTTCAGGCGGTGAGTACAAGTGGGGTTTCGTAACTGATGTTGAGACTGATTTAGCGCCAAAAGGCCTGAGCGAAGACATCGTTCGACTGATTTCAGCTAAAAAAGAAGAGCCTGAATGGTTGCTCGAATGGCGACTCAAGGCCTATCGGCACTGGGTCGAACTGGAAAAGGCTGAAGCTGAACCAACCTGGGCAATGATCGATTACCCAGGTATCGACTATCAGGACATCTACTACTACGCCGCGCCTAAAGGCACGAACGAAGCTCCTAAAAGCCTCGACGACGTAGACCCTGAAATGCTCGAAACGTTCGAGAAGCTTGGTATTCCATTGCAGGAACGGGCTGCTCTGGCCGGAGTGGCCGTCGACGCTGTATTTGATTCGGTATCTGTCGCTACGACGATGGAAAAGCAGCTCGGTGAACTCGGAATTATCTTCTGTTCGTTCAGCGAAGCGGTGAAAAACCACCCAGAGCTGATCAAGAAGTATCTGGGATCGGTCGTTCCTTATACCGACAACTTCTTTGCAGCATTAAACGCCGCGGTATTCAGCGATGGATCATTTGCCTACATCCCACCGGGTGTTCGCTGCCCAATCGAGTTGATGACGTACTTCCGCATCAACACTGAGGGATCAGGACAGTTCGAACGAACGCTGATCGTTGCCGACAAGGGTGCGTACGTTTCGTACCTTGAAGGTTGCACAGCACCTTTCCGCAAGACGAGCCAGCTTCACGCTGCGACCGTTGAGTTGGTTGCGCTTGATGATGCTGAAATCAAGTACTCAACCATCCAGAACTGGTTCCCAGGAACCAAAGAGGGTGAGGGTGGTGTTTACAACTTCGTGACCAAGCGAGGTCGTGCGGACACCAACGCCAAGATTTCTTGGACTCAGGTTGAAACCGGTTCAGCGATCACTTGGAAGTACCCAAGTGTGATCCTAAAAGGTGACAACTCGATCGGTGAATTTTTCTCTGTTGCTCTAGCGAACAATCATCAGCAAGCCGACACAGGCACGAAGATGATCCATATCGGCAAGAACACCAAGTCGACCATCGTGTCGAAGGGTATTTCTGCCGGTAAGGGCAACAACACTTACCGAGGCCAAGTGCAGATCATGCCCGGCGCCGAGAATGCTGTGAACCACACCCAATGTGACTCACTGCTTGTAGGCGATGAATGCGGCGCACACACGGTTCCTTACATCGAAGTAAGAAATCCAACCGCTCGATTGGAGCACGAGGCTTCAACTTCGAAGGTTAGTGATGACCAACTGTTCTACCTGATGGCTCGCGGGCTTTCGGAAGAGGAAGCTCACCACATGATCATCACCGGCTGGAGCCGTGATGTGATCAAGGAGCTCCCGTTCGAGTTCGCACTTGAAGCAGGACAACTTCTCAAAGTCTCCTTAGAGGGAGCCGTCGGGTAAGTGCCCGGCACATATTCAATCTGATTATTACTGTCTAGAACGTTCAATCCAAAAGTAAAAAACACAAAAATGCTTGAGATCAATAACCTACATGCGTCCGTAGTGGACATCGAAAATTCAGAGATTCTCAAAGGGATCAACCTAAGCATTGGCAAGGGTGAAGTGCACGCCATCATGGGACCCAACGGTTCCGGCAAGAGCACTTTGGCCAACGTGCTGATGGGTCGGCCTGATTATGAAGTTACCGATGGCGACGTCACGCTAGAAGGCGAGTCGATCATCGAGCTTCGTGCTGATCAGCGTGCTCACTTGGGCATGTTCCTGGCATTCCAATACCCGGCAGAAATTCCGGGCGTTCGACCGTGGCAGTTCTTGAAAGCTGCGCTCGACTCGAAGGCTGAATCACGTGGCGAAGAGAAGATGTCGGTACGAAATTTCTCGAAGCTATTCGACGAGAAGGTCGAGGCTGTTGGAATCAACCCAACTCTCGTGAAGCGATCTCTAAACGAAGGCTTCTCAGGTGGTGAGAAGAAGCGCAACGAAATGCTTCAGCTTGAAGTTCTTCAGCCGACACTGGCCATTCTCGACGAAACCGACTCAGGTCTCGACGTCGATGCACTTCGCATTGTTGCCGAAGGTGTGAACTCGATGCGGTCACCTGAACGATCGTTCATCGTTGTGACTCACTACCAGCGTTTGCTGAACTACATCACACCTGACGTGGTTCATATTTTGGTCAAGGGTCAAATAGTAAAAACCGGTGGTCCTGAATTGGCTCTTGAAGTCGAGAAGGACGGGTACAAAGAGTACCTCGATGCAGTTGGAGCAAACGCCTAAATATGACGCTCGCAACATCACCAGCGGCTGTCGATAAATTTTCAGCTGCCTATGAATCTCTTATTGCTGGCAGTACGTCTTCGCCGAAATGGTTGAAGGACGTTCGTCAGCAGGCTTGGGACACGTTCGCAGAACTCGGACTTCCTACTGCTCGACGCGGAAACGAGCTTTGGAAGTACACGAATCTCCAACCACTGGCAGCCGCTGACTTTGAATTCAACGTAGGCGGATCGGTTTCGCTTGATCAGATCAAGTCGGCTGCGCCATGGGATGACTCGTGGAACACCGTGGTCGTCGTAGACGGAAAGTTCAATGCTGAGCTTTCAAATCTCCACAGTACTGCTGGGCTGAACGCCGGTTCGTTGTCTGCAGCCATTTCGGCAGGCACAGGGAGCATCGAATCTCAACTGGCGAGTCTCGCCGGGCGGGAAGAATATGCCTTCACGGCTCTCAGCACTGCATTCATCGATGACGGTGCGTATGTTGCCTTGGATGCCGGAACCGAACTTGATGAGCCAGTGCAGGTTGTTTTCGTAACTTCGGATGCAGCATCTAGCCGAGCGAGTTACCCACGATTACTGGTGGACGCCGGAGACAATTCTTCCGTCATCTTGATTGAAACCCACGTGAACCTTTCAGCTTCGGCGCAGTTCTCTGCTCCGGTGGTCGAGATGTTCGCTGGAGATGGTTCGACTATTCGTCACTATCGAGTTCAGATGGAGAACGAGTCGTCGTTCCACCTTGGAACCACTCGGGTGAGTCAGCAGGGCGACACGGATTTCACCTCGACTACATTTGCAGTTGGTGCTTCGATCGCTAGAAACGACGTGCACACACTATTGGATGCTCCGGGTGCGAGCTGCACGTTGCGCGGTCTATACATGACCAGTGGCGACCAGCAGCAGGACCAAGAAATTAGCACGACTCACGCTAAGCCAGGCTGTAGTTCAGATCAGTTCTATAAAGGAATCCTTTCTGGCAAGTCGCACGCTGTATTCAGTGGCAAAGTGATCGTGATGAGAGATGCTCAGAAATCTGAAGCTGCCCAGAAAGACTTGAACCTACTTCTATCTCGCGGCGTGGAGATTGATGCCAAGCCATCTCTCGAGATTTACGCCGACGATGTGGTCGCAGCACACGGTGCTACGGCTGGGCACGTCGACCGTGACACGCTGTTCTACCTCCAGTCTCGTGGAGTCGACGAAGAGGCTGCGAAAGCCATTCTGATACGTGGATTCGCTGAGGAGATGCTCAACGAATTTGAGCCGCAGGCGTTGAACGATTTTGTTGAACGAGTTACTGATGAACGCATCCCGATTCTGCTCGCAGAGTCAGATACGTTGGGAACAGCATGAGCAGTTCTGACGCAAGCTCAAGAGCATTCGACATCGATGCAATTCGTGCCGATTTTCCGATTCTTCAACGGAAGGTAAACGGACACGATCTGGTTTACCTCGACAACGCAGCAAGTTCGCAGAAGCCGAGCCAAGTGATCAAATCGCTGGTTGACTACTACGAGCAGACGAACTCGAATGTGCACCGTGGCGTTCATACTCTGTCGATCGAAGCGACCGACGCTTATGAACTAGCCCGAACAAAGGTTGCGAAGTTCATCAACTCTCCTCGGGCTGAGGAAGTCATCTGGACTCGTAACACCAGCGAATCTCTGAACCTGGTTGCAGCTACTTGGGCTGAGGCGAACATTGGTGAGGGCGACAACATCGTCATTACTGCGATGGAACACCATTCGAATATCGTTCCGTGGCAGCAACTTGCGTTCAAGAAGGGCGCCGAGCTTCGGTATTTGTCGCACAACGACGACGGAGTTATCGACCTCGAAGGTGCTTCGAGTGTGATCGATTCTCGAACGAAGCTCGTTGCTGCAACTCATATGTCGAACGTGCTCGGTACGATCAACCCAATTCGTGAATTGGCAGCATTGGCGCACGAAGTCAACGCCGTGGTTCTTGTCGACGCAGCGCAAAGTGTTCCACACATGCCTGTTGATGTTCAGGCACTGGATGCTGACTTCTTGTGTTTCTCGGCTCACAAAATGCTGGGACCTACAGGTATCGGTGTTCTGTGGGGTAGATATGATCTGCTAGAGGCGATGCCGCCCTACATGTTTGGTGGCGACATGATTCTTGAGGTGACCTACGAGGACGCCAATTGGAACGACCTGCCATACAAATTTGAGGCTGGAACGCCAAACATTGCAGACGCTATTGCTACAGGAGCTGCGGTCGATTATTTGACCGAGCTTGGCATGGATAACGTTTGGAACCATGAACAAGAGCTGACCGCTTACGCGATGGAGCAAGTTCTTTCGTTGGGTAGCGTACGCGTACTTGGTCCGCAGGATCCGTCTCTACGTGGTGGAGTGATTTCGTTCATTCACGACACGATTCACCCGCATGATCTGGGTACGGCGTTGGATCAGCAGGGAATTGCGATTCGAACGGGTCACCACTGTGCGATGCCGCTTGTACGAAGTTACGATGTGGTGGCAGCCGCTCGGGCGAGCTTCTATATTTACAACACGAAATCTGAAGTTGACGCTCTTGTCAACGGACTTCGTGAAACCGAAGGGTATTTCAGCCGATGACCGGTGGCATGAGTGGTCTGGGCGAGATGGATGAGCTGTACGAGGCGATCATTCTTGATCACTACCGCAGCCCTAGAAACACGGCTCCAGTTGAAGAAGCCGACGTTGATCTCGAAGTAAATAATCCGTTCTGTGGAGATGAGTTTCACATTCAACTCAAGGTTGATGGCGATGCCGTTTCTCAGGTAGGAATTACGGGCCGAGGTTGTGCTATCAGTCAGGCTTCAGCATCTTTGCTGGCTGAACTGGTTGAGGGTAAGTCAACTGAGCAGGTTCACGCAGCAGTCGATTCGATTCGACGGTTGCTGAAGGGCGAAGAGATTACCGACGAAGAGGCCGATGTTCTTGGTGACATCGAAGCGCTCGGTGGCGTTCGCAAGTTCCCTGTCCGAATCAAGTGCGCCTTGCTTAGCTGGGTTGGACTCGATGATGCTCTGAAAGAGCATCAGGGCAGCTAGTTCGTTAGCCAGACTCTGGTCAGGAAATCAGTGTCGCCTCTTGGGGTGAATGGCTCAAAGTCGTTCACGTAATCCCAATACATCCAGTGCGTGACTCGAGTGTTCGCTATGAATCTGTGCGACCCGGCGAGAATTCTCTCTTGGATTTCGAGCAGCATTTGACCGCGTTTACCGGAATCATATTCTTTCGCTTGGGCTTCGATTAATCGATCGATCTCAGGATCTGAATATCCGGTCGTATTCCACGGTCCGGCGCTGTGATGCACGGAGTACAAGTACGCCGTTGTGCTTGAGATCGGTGGTGGTGCGCCAACCATGATGTCGTAGTCGCCGATGGTCCAGACTTCGTCACCGAATACTCGGGTTGAGACTCGTTCGACCTCGGCTCGAATGCCAACGGAAGCTAGGCCTTCGGCGAATTCGTTTGCTTTATCTACGTATTGTTGCCCGAATTCACCGACTTTGATGACGATGTTGTCGGTGGGTTTTATGGCTGCCGTGGCTAGGATTTCGTTTGCTTTGGAAATGTCAGCGAATCGATTTGAAAAGGAACTGCTGTCGATCAACCAATTTTGATCTAACAGCGGCAAGCCTAAGCTCATGCCCGGGACACCTAGCAGAGTTCCCTGGAATTCAGTTTCGCCCGGAGAGTTTGAGAAATCGCCAGGTTTCCAGGTGAGCATCATCGCTTCTCGAACCGTGATGTCGTCCATCGGACTTCGACCGGTATTCAGTGCTAATTCAACACCGGCTGCCGGGTTTTCAATGCCGATGTACTGAATTTCGTCGAACGAATTTAGAGCACTATCAGCATCATCGAAACTGACCTGAGCCAGATCGATTATTTTGGCTCTCATCCCGGCGGCTCGAATCGAGCTGGATGGCATTACTTGGATATCGAGACCATCGAGGTACGGGAGATCAGAGTCGTAGTAGTCGGGATTGACGATGAGTCGTGTCGTGTCTGCGTGCACTTCACTGGCGATCCAAGGTCCGGTTCCTACGTGTGGACCTCGGCGTAAATCACCGCCAACTTCTACTGCGGCGCGGGCGACTATCCGAGTGTGTGAGTCGGCAAGCTTTTCGAGGATTTCTGAGTCAGGCGATTCAAGCCGAATCAAAACTTCGTACTCACCAACTGACGTAATCTCCGTCACGTTTGAGAGAAGTGCAGCGTTTGAGTAACCGGGAGTTGCCTGACGATTCAAGCTGTAGACAACGTCCTGAGCGTTTAGCGATCGACCGTTCAGAGGAGGAAGGTTTTGCCACTTCAGATCCTCACGTAATTTGATTTTGAACGTGAGTGCTGCGGTTTGTTCCCACGATTCGCAAAGGTCGCAAACGACGGTCGAGTTTCTATCGGTAGTTTCAAACTTGAACAGACGTGAATAGGCTTGACCGGCTCCCCAACTAACCAAAGCGGTTGAAACTGTTAAGTGAGGGTCGTGGTGAGGAGGTCCTTCGGGGATCGCAAATTTCAAGACTCCACCACGTTCTAGATTCTCTGGCAGCGGAGCTACTGTGGCGGTAGGAACTGCGGTCGGTGTGACAAACGGCGTGGCTGTCGGTCCTGGAGTCGCAGTAGGCACAGGAGCCGCCGTCGAGGTCGGCGGCACAGCGGTTGGCTCAAGCTCATCGTTCGTACATTGGGACAGCACGACAGTCATCAGCACGAGCGTCGATACGATCAATAACCGACGTAGCGACGATTGAATCGGAAACGTGATTGCGGAAGTCGCAGGAACTGTGTTTCGCGCTGTGTAACGCCTGAGTGAATGCATTGTTGGGTAAAGGATAACTTCCGTTGACCGTGACCGTACGTTCACGGTTCGATCAAAATCGGACCAGTCCAAGGTTGATGCGGCTGACTTGTTCGATCCGTAAGTAGTCGCATTGCGAATTGTGACGGTATCGACTGGAGCACCTAAAATGCTAGGTCTGATCTGGCTGGTGATTGTGAAACGTTCACGTCAGCTGTCAGGATTCCAATTCACATTCCCAAGTTTCGACTATGCCGAGAATGACAATAGCCAAAGTCCTGTTCGCAATTGCTGTCGTTGTTTTGATCTCAGGATGCAGCGGCGATGAGAAAGACGACTCGATTCAAGATATGCCGATAAATCCAAGCCCATTCTCGAACAAGAACACCTACGTTATCCACTCTGCGAATCGGTTCTTCACTGGCTCAGGATCGCTACCTTCTGAGCCGACCCAAGTTCAGTTTTCGTCTACTGATCGAACAATCAAATGGGTCGTCGCTAGTTCAGAGTTTGGGGCAGATATTTCATGGGGACTAGTGCGGGCCGATGGCCGATGGTTGACGTTCACCTCAAAGGACGGCGATGTGACGCAACCGAAATCGGCATCACCGCTGGAAGAGCATGAACTGTTGCCTGTACTCATCGAAGACGAACGTCGACGTCTGCGTCTCAACATCAACGCAGTTTCGAATCCGGTCAACTTAGAACTCGCAGGGGTGTTGTCGGCCATCGAAAACGTCCCGGACGGTTCGACAGTTCGCGGAGCCGGATCGCTTTTATATTCATTCTCAGGACCTACCGACAGATACCCGCATGGTGCGCTGGGCGACAAGACTGAGTGGAGCCAGCTAGTCGTTTCGTCGGAGGAACCCGGGTTTGGTGGTGGCGTTTTCGAGCTGCCCGATGACGAAGTATTTGAGGGACTGTTCCCGCTGAGCGCAGATTTGGACGGTGATGGGCAACAAGAAATCATTACAACAGTTAGCCATCCAAGTAATGGCGCACGGCTGGTGGCGTTCAGGCTCGAGTCGGGCAAGCTGGTCAAAATCGCCGAATCAGAACCTATCGGAACGGGATTCCGATGGCTCCATCAAATAGCAATGGCACCGTTTGGTCCGGCAGGTGAGATAGAAATTGCTGTGGTCGAGACTCCTCATGTTGGAGGAATCGCCAAGTTCTACAGGCTGGTCGGCGACAAGTTAGTGCTGGCCGCTTCTGAGGCGGGCGGGTACATGTCTCATCTGAACGGATCAAGGAACCTAGACCAAGCAGTTGCTGGCGATTTTGATGGAGATGGTTCCGTCGAATTGTTAGTACCGTCCCGAGACCAGCAGACATTGATTGCGTTACGGCGAGTGGGTGATTCGATAGAAGAAGTATGGCGACTCGAAATGGGGTCGCGACTCTCTTCGAATCTGACAGTTGCCGAGACGTCTGATGGTGGATTGGTGATCGGTGCGGGTACCGAAGATGGCATATTGCACATTTGGGAGTAGCTCATTCGGGTTACTGAGGCGTTAGAATCTGGCGTAATACGAAAGCCGCTTCGGCTAACTAGATTCACAGGAACTACAGATGACCACACTCAACATAATGGCCTCTCGCCACTCGGCTTTTTACAGCCCGATGATCTGCACTATCGCCGGTGGTTTCCTCGAAAAAGAGGGACTATCAGGCGAATACCACGTTGTTGAACCGGGTGGTAACAGCGGTATGGCCGTCGCGGAAGGTCGCATGGATGTTGCTCAAGCGGCAGTTTCGGCAAGTTGGGGTCCTCTCGATAACGGCTCAAAGGCCCCGTTCGCACATTTCGCTCAGATTAACCGATACGACGGATTTTTCATCGCTGCTCGTGAAGCCGATTCTAATTTCTCTTGGAACAAACTACTAAAAGGAAAGTTCCTTCACGTCCACGGTGGACAGCCTGAAGCGATGCTTCGCTACGGTGCTCACAAGATGGGTGTCGATCTTGACGCTGTGGACGACATTGATTCACCCGGCGGTGACGAGATGATGGCGCAGTGGCGCTCTGGCGAGGGTGATTACTTCCACGAGCAAGGATCGTTCCCTCAGCAGCTCGAGCACGATGGACAGGCAAACATTGTCGCTTCTGTCGGTGAGGCCGTTGGACCGGTTGCGTTTTCTAGTCTAGTCGGTCGTTGGGACTGGCTGGAGACTGACGACGCTAAACGATTTGCATCAGCGTTCAGAGCTTCGCGGGAGTGGGTCAACACAGCTGACCCTGCCGACATTGCGAAGGCTGAGGCTAGTTTCTTCCCTGACATGGCTGAATCGGCGATTGCCGCTGCTGTAGGGGCGTATCAGAAGCTAGGCACTTGGTCTGGTGATATCGCTGTCGAGCCAGATCTGTACGAGGCTGCTTTGGACGTATTCGAGCACTCGAACATGGTTGGCTCACGACATGCCTACAACGATGTAGTGGTTGCGCCTCCGGCGTAATTTGCGTTAGGCGCGCTCGTTACTTTGTAACCCGGCTTCGCATCGCAGTTCTCCTACCTTCTAGCTCCCTTCCATCCGGAAGGGAGGACGGTTTTGGGGCTGAGTCATTTTTTCTTTTCGCCGTTCTGTAAGCTGACGGTACTTTTCGTTATCGCTTGGCGACGATGAACATTCGTTTGAATGGAAACACTGTCGTGCCATCGGACTGTTTGGGATAACGGCTTAGAATCAACTCGGCGTAGGCATCTTCGAAGTCAGTGCGTTCAGGCTCTTCAAGCGCATTGAGAAGAGGCATTAACCACGTGCCCTTCGTCCATTCTTTGACCGGATTGTCTCCGGTGAGAATTTGCGAGAATTCGGTCTCCCACACATCGAGCGAACTGCTCAGCTTCGAGAGAATATCGATGTAGAACGGCGGTGGCTCAACTGGGGCAGGGCGTAAGAGCGGTTCGAGTTTGGAATGCCACGGTCCTGACTTCGCCGCTTCAGAAATCGAAGTGTGCGAGAGCGCCCCAAAGTTACGAGGCATTTGCACCGCAAATACACCGCCTGGTGCCACTGAGGACATAAGTCGGGTGAATAATTCTTCGTGGCCGGTTATCCAGTGTAGAGCAGCGTTGGTGAATATGAATTCAGCGGGTTCTGAAGGCTCCCACGTTCCGATATCGCCAACTTCCCATTCGATGTTGGGTGCTCGCTTCGCAGCTTCTTGAAGCATTGCTTCTGAATCATCAACGCCGATGATTCGCGCGTCAGGCCATCGGTTGGCCAGTAGTTCAGTGACGTTGCCTGCCCCGGCTCCTAAATCGTAGACAACCGAAGGTGAGTCGAGATCGACCCGATTTAACAGGTCAACTGCTGGACGCAATCGGTGGTCGGCAAACTTCAGGTATTGGGAGGGATCCCAGGGCATTATGTGATTCTTTCTGGCGATGAACTGTTGATGTGACCGGATCAGCTAGGTTTCGTCGGCCAATCATTTTCGTCGAAGGGCTTGTTCAAAATTTCGAATACTCTCGCCCATCTGCGGTACTGACTTTCCTCGAAGAGAAGAGGTTTCCATCCGAGCTTCAAGTAGATGCTGATTGCTGGAATTCGGAAGTCGTCAGTAGATAGATAGGAGTACTTTGGCGCACTGTTTGCCAATACTTCTGTAGCCGCGGCAACGGTTGCCTGACCCGCGCCGGTTCCCCGATGATCAGAATGAGCCACTACCCACTGAAGACTATGTCCGTCGAGGTGCTGAGATTTTTCGTAAACAGCGGCCGTCGATGCAGCGACGACTGTGCCCGTTGGTAGGTGCTCGACCACAAAGAATCCCGCAGGGAGGGTGTGCTTCATCAGATCACCGAACGGCGATGTGTCTTCGAACGCCGTAGCGAAAGTCTGTTCGTAAGAATGGCGATCTTCGAGCGCTACTTGCCTGAGAACGTAACCCGGTGACGGCTTACGTACCGAAGGGACTGGCTCGCTACCTCGGATCATTTCGAGTTGAGGTTTCAGAGATTTACCGTCTGGTCCGCGTAGATCGCTCAAATTGCAGCAACCCCGAGCCGTTCGATAAGTGCATCAAGTTCTCGATAAATTCCAGCATCAGGAGTTACCGCAGGCAGACGTGGATACGCTTCAGTAAACACTCCACGTCGTCTCAGTATTTCTTTGGCAACCCAATAGAGTTGACCTTCGGCAAGCGTGTACAGCTTTACGAGGGGTTGGTAGTGATTCCAAAGAGACTCCGCTGCGATTTCATCGCCAGCCTGAAATAGATCCCAGGTCTTCCTGACGATGTCGCAAAGTGAAATTCCTTGCATCGTACCTGCGGCACCACGGCGCATCTCTTCGATGAAGAAGACTCCGTTGGCTCCACCGAACATCGAAAGATTCTCACCAGCTAGTTCAGCAGTTTCAGAGAATCTGTTTGGCGTCGGTAACGTTTCTATTTTGGCGTAGCAAAGATTCTCGTTGGCTTGAGAAAGTGCGGCGAGTAAAGCTGGAGACATTCCCGCCCCCGTCATGTCTTGCATATAAATCGGAATGTCGGTGCTTTCCGCGATCTCGACAAAGTGTTGATGTACCAGCGAGGTTGGGATTCCGGGTATCGCGGGAGGGGCGATCATTACGGCGTCAGCGCCAAGGACCTTTGCGGCACGAGAGTAGTGGATGGTCTGAACCGTCGAAGGTGCACCCGTGTTCATCACAACTTTGATTCGGCCGTTTGCTTGGTCGACCACAGCGCTGAGCACTTCGTCACGTTCGTGGTCGTCGAGCTTGTTGACCTCTGATCCGAAGGCGATTCCTACTCCGTGGACGCCGCCTCGAATGGCGTATTCCACTTCGGCTCGTAGGTCTTCGAAGATGATCTGTCCTGCCTCGTTAAAAGGCATTTGCAGAATAGGAAAGACTCCGCTGAAGCTGCGGTCTGGCATACGTACCCCCCGAATCTAGTGGCCGATGTCGCCGGGTTTACCGGCAAAGCAGTGTCCGGTGAACATCGAAATGAAATCAGATGTTCACCGGACTCATAAGCTATCAGGGTTGTGCCTTATGTTGCACTACGGTCAACGTAGATCGTCTTCGATTGGGTGAAGAATTCGATCGCCGCTTTGCCTTGTTCCCTGTCACCCGAGGAACTTGATTTCATACCACCAAACGGAACTTGAGGCTCGAGACCTGCGGTTTCACCATTAATTTTCACAATGCCTGCCTCGATTCGGTCTGCGAAGTCGAGAACAGAGTTTAGGTCCTTGGTGAAGATTCCTGCGCTTAGGCCGTAGTCGACAGAGTTTGCGACGTTGAGAGCGTCCTCTGCGTTTGCAGCAGGAAGAATCGAAAGCACAGGGCCAAAGATCTCTTCGCAGGCTACGTAAGCGTCGGTTGCGACGTTGTTGATCACAGTTGGCTCAACGAATGTTCCTTTGTCGAAGTCGCCGCCAGTTGGGACGCCTCCGCCTGCAAGAACCTTTCCTCCGTCGGCTACTCCGCGAGCAATCATCGAAGCGATATTGTCTTTCGACGCTTGGTCGATGACTGGAACGATTATGGATTCAGGATCTGCACCAGCACCGATCTTGAGTGCGTTGGTTTTCTCAACAACTAGATTGGTGAATTCTTCCATGATGTTCCCGACCACGATGGCACGAGATGTCGCCGTGCATTTCTGTCCTGAGTACTTCATGGCTCCAGAAACAGTAATTTCGGCAGCCTGTTCAAGATCGGCGTCTGGGAGAACGATCACAGGGTTCTTGCCACCCATTTCCAACTGGTATCGCTTGCCGCGTTGTGCCGATTCGGATGCGATGTTCATACCAATTCGAGTTGAGCCTGTGAACGAAATTGCAGCAACTTTGTCGTTGGTGATCAGTTCGTTACCGACCTGTGAACCCGAGCCGGTTACTAGGTTGAATACTCCAGCTGGCAAGTCGACAGCTTCCCACATTCGAGCGATTAGGGTCGCTACGTGAGGAGTGGCTGAGGCTGGCTTGAGAACGATGGTGTTTCCATAGACCAGCGCTGGTGCCATCTTCCAAATCGGGATTGCCAGAGGGAAGTTCCACGGAGTGATGAGACTGACCACTCCCAACGGCATTCGATTGGTGTAGAGCAGGATGTTTGGGTTAACCGATGGGACAACTGCACCGACCGGGTTGGCGCCTTCGACACCGTAGTATTGGAGTAGGGCTATCGCTCGACCGACCTCGCCGCGAGATTCGAGAATCGCTTTACCGGATTCGCGAGTGACAGCCTGAGCGTACTCTTCGAGGTTGGCTTCGAGATACGAGGCAGCCTTGAGCAGGTAGCCTCCTCGTGCGAGGGAAGAAGTACGACGCCAGCTTTCTTTCACATCGTGGGCAGCTGTGATCGCCGCATCGACATCGCTTGCACTTGATGCTTGGAATTCACCGATAACGTCCGATAAATCAGCCGGGTTTGTGCTTGTTGAAACCGCACCAGTCGAGGCGTCAGTCCAGGCTCCGTTTACATAGTTTTGATACCGCTCGGCCATCACATTTCCTTCCGTAGAAAAAGAACTCGAGTTCGCTGGCACATACATTACGCTAAACGGGCTGGACTATCGTAGCGAACATGTGAGAAATGACATAAATGTGATGGATTTGCGGGCGGATCTAAGAAAGTGGAATCTCCATGACGCGCAAAGTGATCTTCGAAATGAAGACCACTTTAATGTGCAAAGAGCGAGAGAGGTTCTTTGACTATCACCACGACTTATCGACCGAACCGATTGTCGTGTTTCGAGCGCTTATCTATCCGGCGAGTCGGTCGATGTTGGCCTGAGCTTCACGCTTGCGTGTCACAGATGTGATCGCCCACTGAACGCGTAGTTCCACCTCACCATGCGCCCATGGCTTATTAATGTAATCGAGAGCACCGAGTGTTCGAGCTGTTTCCAGATCGTTCGGGTGTCCTTTGGCGGTAACCATGATTACAGGAATATCTTTGGTTCTCGGATCTTGTTTGAGTTGAGCCAACGCCTTGAAGCCGTCGACCCGCGCCATTGCAACGTCGAGCAAGACCATGTCTGGCTCGTAAGACAACGTTGCGGCGAGTACTTCATCGCCGTCAGTTGCTTCAGAAACGGTGTATCCGGCTGCTTTGAGCGTTCGGCTCAACAGCAGTCGGATGTCCGAACTGTCGTCTACTACTAGTATTTTGTTCATTTCAGTTCCCTCTCGCACTTGCCGAGGTCGACTCCTGGTCGACCTCACACATCACAAAATAATTAAGCCGATTCTCCGATGTCTTCCCAAGGTGTGTCTGGGTAGAGTCGAGAGCGTTGGGCCAGGAGCGTTAGTTCGGCTTCTTCATCGAGGCTCACTTCTGGTTCAGAGGTGAGCCCCGGTACACGGAACGCCACAGTGGTTCCTTGATTTTCAATACTGTTCAGCCATAGCTTGCCACCGTGCAGCTCAGCAATTGAGCGGGCGATTACTAGGCCTAGACCTGTTCCGCCGGCTTCTCTTGAGGCCCGGTTGTCGGCTCTGAAGAATGCCGTAAATAGCTGTTTCTGGTCTTCTTCAGAGATGCCGATGCCTTCATCCTCCACGACCACACTTAGATTTTGCTCGTCTACAGCGACATTTAGGCGGATGTGAGCGTTCTCACCAGAGTACTTATGGGCATTGCTAATCAGATTCGTAATGAGTTGAGCGATCCGGTTTCGATCAGCTTCAATCCAAATCGGCTCATCGCCAACTGACGCCGTAAGGCTCTGAGATTTGTCTTCGAGAATCGGTTCAAAGCTCTTGTCCAGCTCTTCGACTAGTTCATTTACGAGGAATGTTGTCGGTTCAATACGAAGTTTTCCAGCATCCATTCGAGAGATGTCTAGAACGTCGTTGATTAGCAACCCAAGTCGTGAGGAGTTTTTGCGCATGATGTTTAGCGCTTCGACATGTTCACTAGTGAATTGGTCAGCGTCATCGGTTAGCAAATCGATGAACCCTGAGACGATGGTTAGAGGCGTTTTCAGTTCATGTGACACAGTCGAAAGGAATCGAGTTTTTGCAGCGTTGGCGTCTTGAAGCTCTCGGTTTTGGCTGTCGAGCTGATCACGGAGCGCACGCTCCATCTCGAACATCTGCGCGTTTTTCAACGTAGGGGCAATTTGTCGTGCGATCTCTTCAAGAAATCGGAGATGCCCTTTCGTGTACTGGTTTTGTTGTTTGCTACGAAGACTTAGGTAACCCATCGGGTCGGTGACATCACCAATAGGAATCTGGATCCAAGAAATCAGTCCTGAACTCGTGAGGCTTGAATCGTCCTGGACTCTGTCCTCGACGGTGGATTGAATTATTGCTCCCCTGGCGCGTAGTTCGAGGAGCTCGTCTGTGGAAGGTGCTGGAATGCGCGTGCCTTCCTCTTTTCCGTTGTAGTCAATTCCTCGAGTGTAAATAACATCCAAGTAAGAAGAATTAGGCACGGATACCGTTGCAGAGAGTCGATCATATGAAATGATGCATTCGAGCTCGTTTGCAACGATCTCAAAGATTTTTCTGACTTTCGTTTCACTACTGGCAGCACGCCCGATAATAGCGATGACGCGACGTTCTTCTAGTGTTCGAGTTAGGTCAGCAGTCAATCGTGCGTTTTGGATCGCAGGTGCAATCTGGTTTGCCACTCGCTGGAGTAGATCGGCTTCATCTTCGCTAAGCACTGCATCGGCGGGAGCGCTGACTACCAACATTCCTAGAAGGTTGTCTTGCTCTCCAAGAGGGACTTGCATCCACAATCGATCTTCTTGCTGAGGGATGCTTTCTTTGGTTCCGAGTCCAAGTGGGTCGCGACCCCGACCAGAAAGAATTCCTGAACCGGATTGAGCGCCATCCAGATTGACCTTGTCACCAACGTCGAGACCCAGTAACCCAGGAGTTGACCAGCAAACGACTTTTGCTTTGCTGTCGGACGCCGAATCAGATGAGTCACTGAGGATGGTGCCTAAGTGATCGAATTTCATCAGGTTGGATAAAGCACCGCTGACGACCAGCAAGATTGAATCGAGATCGGTTTCGTGGGTGGCGGCACGTCCGATTTCTGCGAGAGCCGTGCGTTCCATGACTCGATGCTGTGAGTCTTGGTAGTGGATAGCGTTGCTTATGCCCGGTGATATTTGAGCTACGACCTGTCGCATAATGTCTACGTGGTGAGGGTCGTAAGCATTCCGTTCTCGACTGCGGATCGTGATTGTGCCGTCGATCGCTGAAATCGGAACGGTCAGCTGAGAGTGCAGGCCGTAGTCTCTTGGATTTACAAGCCCGTCGGGATTACCGACGACCGAAACAACGACTCCACCGATTTCGTCTTCCGGAGCTTTCATTCCAGCGACAAATTCGAGCTGCATTCGGCCGTCACGTCGTGCTGTTGTGATAGTTAGGCGATCGTAGTCGATGAGGGTAGTGAGGTCGTTACTGAACCGGGCGAAAATGCGGTTTAGATCAAGGTCCCAGTTTGCACCGATCCCAATAGCTGAAATAGTTCGGCGTTCATCTTCCGCAGTGTTGAGAACGCTCATTGCTCGTGTGGCAACTCGAGATTGTCCCCATCCGAACCACAACGTTCCGCCGAGAACGCTGCCCATCACGGCGAATACTTGAGCGAGAGGTAGCCAAGATCCAGCGGTGTCTTTGTATCCGCCAGCGCCAAGTTGTATTGCTAGCACAGTGACGATGGTCACTATTGCAGGTGCGTAGGCAATCATCCGAAGACGATCTGCACCATCCGTACGAGCGATAGACCGAACCGTGCCAACCAGCCCGATTTGCTCTTCGCTCAACTCTGTAGATCTTGGTAAGTTATTCGCCACTTGATCCGTGATGACGGAACACGATGATTTTAGTGGGATGCAAAGTTGCACCACATCCATAGATCATCTGCGCCACACAAGAAGTATTGCTTACAGTTCAAGCGTTCTCGTCCGCACTCTCGCGCAACTCCGTAGGTGTAATCCCCAATAGCGGAGTGCGTTTGAACGGGCATGGTTGGTGAGTAACTAGGCTCAGTTGGCGGATTTGGTGCGCTCGATGAACGCTTCAGCCGATTGCTTGAGCCAAATCTGCCATGGGACGCCTACACACTTGACTCCCATTGCAAGGAATTTGTCGAGATTTGAGTCGTTCGTGAGCGTTCCGGCTATTGCGCCATTTTCAATTATCAATTTGATGGCGCGTTCGATAGCTGCCTGAACATCAGGGTGTTCTGGATTGCCGGTGTGGCCCATGGATGCTGCCATGTCAGATGGAGCAACATAGAACACATCAATCCCTTTGACCTTGGTTAGCTCAGGGAGATTGTCGATGGCTTCGTAGTCTTCGATGAGCGCCATGCACTGTACTTCCTCATCCGACTTACGAAAGTAGTCGTCAACTCCGTATGCTCGTCGACCGCCTGCGACTCCACGGGTTCCGTTTGGCGGATATTTGCAGGCATTGGCAGCTAGTTCAGCGTCGGCAACCGTGATGACGTGCGGGATCATTACCGCACTGGCGCCTTGATCCAGAGTTCGCAGAATTTGTGCCTCGTCGAGCTTGTTTACTCGAACAACGCTTGCCATGCCCCACAACTCACAGGCTCGAGTGATGTCGGCTAGTTCAGCCCACGAGACTCCGCCGTGTTCGAAATCGACAAATGCTGAATCAAAGCCAATGTGGCCGAGGAAATCGCACATCTCTGAATTGTTGGGGCCGTTGGCAATCACGCCTACGCCGCCTTCTTCGATGGTCTTCTTGAGTTGATTTGTGCTGTATTCGCGTTCCCGTGCCAAATTCTGGCTCCTTGTGTTGAATTGATACCGGCGTTGTCATTCGGCGAAACGAGTATGTACGCCGATGGCGTGAAGTCTCGATGAAACTTACACTGGTTTGAGCGCTATGTGTGCAGACGGGGAGAGCATCCTCGCAGTTTTCGTCGGCACCAGATCATTCAGGTAAAAAATGTCACGTTTCTCTCGAGCAAAATAGGTTCATGGTCAGACGGTAGAAGGGCGGCGCGCCGTCCTGGAAGCTCTCAGGGCAGGTAGTGACATACGGCAGATCATCATGGTCGAAGACGTTGAGATGGGACCTCAGTTCCAAGAGATTGTCATGCTCGCATCCGATGCCGATATTGAAGTTCTTGCTGTTTCACGAAAAGAGCTTGAGGCGCAATCGCAAACGAAGAAAAGTCAGGGTGTGATTGCAGTCGTCCCAGACCCTCGCTACCACGAACCTGAAGAGCTTATGCTCGGAGCCGAGACCGGTGACAAAGCGCCACTGCTTGTGATGCTTGATGGCATCCAGGATCCGCACAATTTGGGAGCAATAGCCCGTACTGCGAATGCCGCTGGTGCCCACGGAATTATCATCCCTGAACGTCGTGCCGTTGGCATTACTGCTGGTGCAGTTAGGGCGTCAGCGGGAGCACTTGAGCACATCAAGGTTTCGCGGGTTACGAATTTAAATCGCACCATCGAACGGCTCAAAGAACTTGGGATGATGGTGATCGGGCTAGATGCTGAAGGTGACGTTGAATACACCGAAGCCGATTTCAGTGGACCTGTTGTTATCGTCGTTGGAGCCGAAGGTGACGGGCTTTCACGTCTAGTACGTGAGAACTGTGATCAGGTTGCTTCGATTCCGATGGTCGGCGAGCTTTCGTCTCTGAACGCATCGGTTAGTGCAGGACTGGTCCTTTACGAGGCATTCAGGCAGCGTCGGTAGGCGAAATTGCTCGCAGTCTAGAGCGTAGAAATGTCGGTGAGGACATTTTCTAGCGGTTGCCCGTTCGCGATCCGATCAATGTTCGCTGCAACTGTCGCGGCTCGTCGGTCTCTAGTACCTACCGTTGCGCCCGAGTGGTGCGGTGTCATGATGACATTGTCGAGTTCCCAGAATGGGTATTTCGAAGGGCGAGGAGCATCGGTATCGCTGACCGGATAGTCGTACCAAGTGTCGATTGCGGCACCGGCGATTCGGTTGTTTACCAGAGCGTCGTATAGAGCCTTCTCGTCGACGATGTGGCCACGAGCTGGATTGATCAAATAGGCATCTTTTCGCATTAGGCCGATTTCGCGTTCCCCGATTAGGCCGCGGGTTGAATCGATCAGTGGAGTTCCAACAAGCACGAAATCAGATTCCTTTAGAACCCGATCCATTGCTTCAGGACCTGAGCCGTATTCCACTCCGTCTGCTTTAGCTTCCTCACCGGTTTCGGGTCGTCTCCCGGCTGAGATTACTTTCATGTCGTAGGCGTTGGCGAGTCGGGCGACTCGCTTGCCGATAGCACCATATCCGATGATTCCGAATGTTCTTCCATACAACTCTCGGTAAGAACCAAAACGCGCAGGCCATTGCGACCAATCGCCGTTTCGAAACGTTCGTTCGCTGACCAGAAGTTCGTGATCCATAGCGACCGCAACTGCCATCACCCATTCGGCAATTGGGGCTTCGTGGTGATATGCGTTTGCGACAACCACTCCTGCTGGAACAGCGGTCGGGTCGATACGGTCGTAGCCAGCAGCGGCGATAAGAATCGCTTTTAGCGAATTGGAAGCAGCACCCATCTCAGCGTTGAAATCGGTACCGATGTAGATATCAGCATTAGTTAGTGCCGATGGGTCGGGTTTGCCATCTGTGTAAGGCGTTTCGATCCACTCAACCGCCACGTTGACCGGCCACCACTCGCCAATCGTAGTGCCTTCGGGGACTGGCGGGATAACTACTCGTAAAGGTCGTTGTGATTGTGTAGCCAATATTGATCCGTAGAAGTTTCTTGTGGATTGATTCCCACGTGGGTGGCCGTGTAAGCCGACGAGAGATTATCACGGTTGAACTTGCAGCTATCACCAACTGGCTGATAGCGGGTCTATAATTCGCCGCCTGTTACGCCACCTATTGAATAAATTGAGATCGACCGCCTTCCATTGACAACCGAATCAAGCGCACCCGCCAAAGATCCCTCTAGTAATTATCACTGGAAGGTTTTCTGGACCGTTGGTATCGCACTATTTTCGATGGTTCTCGATTTCTCAATCGTGTTTCTTGCTCTTTCGTCTATCGCTGAAGAGTTTGGGGTTACGCTTCGTGCAGTGACCTGGGTCGCGATTTCTACCTCGCTGGTCACCAGCGCAATAATGCTTCCGCTGGGTCGTGTGTCTGACATTACCGGTCGTAAAAAATTCCACATTGCTGGAATGTTGTTTTTCGTCGTCGGAGCGTTGTTGGCTTTCACCGCTCAGAGTCTTGAAGCGTTGATTGCCGCCCGAGTGGTTATGGCGATCGGTGCGTCGATGGGGCAGGCGGTGGTCTTTGCGATCATCGTGGGTACATTCCCAGACAACGAGCGTGGCAAAGCTCTCGGTATGATCACAACGATGGTCGCAATCGGTGCGGCGGCGGGACCGATCATTGCCGGCCCAATCATTCAGGCATTCGAATGGCGAGCCGTATTCCTTGTGACTATGATCCCAACGGCAGCGGGAATCATCGCAGCGTTCGTAGTTCTGGATGACTCACGAATCGGATCAGTGGTTGGTCAGGTTAGAGCGAAGTACGACTGGCTCGGGGCGATATTTTCAGCCGCAGCTTTAACGCTGATTATTCTCACAATATCCAATCCGTTCGCATTCGACTGGCTTTCGTTCCAGATCATCGGTGGATTCTCTCTAAGCATCACTTTGTTCGCGTTGCTGGTGTGGTGGGAACTTCGGGTTGATTCGCCGATGATCAACCTAAGGTTCTTCGAGAATTCGACGTTCGCCTGGTCAACTTCGACTCGATTCCTGGCGTTCTTGGGCGGTTCGGCGATGTTCTTCCTGATGCCGATATTCGTTCAGAGTTTCATGGGCTACGATCAGCGATCAGCCGGGATGATTATGTTCGTCGGTGCGCTGGGCATGGGGCTGTCGTCTCAGCTGTCGGGTAGATTTTCCGATAAGTACGGGTTCAGGGTGTTCACAATCGTGGGCATAAGCATCAACTTGGTAATGAACCTGTTCATGGCGTTCTTCGTGGCCGACACTCCGCTGTGGTTGGTGATGCCAGTGCTGTTCATAAACGGTGCTGCGACAGGAATGTGGATGGCACCTAATATGAGTGCGACTCTCTCGACTGTCGGCAGAGGCGATTACGGCTCGATGAGTGCGTTCTTGAATCTGGTGCGCAATGTTGGAAGTGTGATTGGTCAGGCTCTGGCTACAGCCATAATCGCCGGAGTAATGCTTAGCCGTGGTGCTGAGGTTCAGTTGAGTGAGCTGGCGGATGCTACAGATCCAGCGGTCACCGATGCGTTCCTATCTGGATGGCGCCTCACGTTCTGGGTATTATCTGGATTCGTGGCAGTAGCTCTGTTCGCTGCTGCTAAGACCCGCGTATATGCATCTGAAAATAACGAGTAAAACGGGCGGTGCGAATACCGCTCAATGACAGACATCGATCCGGCGGTTCTAAACCGACGGCGAACGGATATTTAGGAGATAACAAATGGGACAGCTCGACGGAAAAGTCGCAATCATTACCGGTGGCGGCTCTGGAATTGGTAAGGGTATTGCGAAGGCTTTCGCCGACGAGGGTTGTTCGGTGGTTATCGCGGCTCGAAATGGTGAACGACTCAATGCCGCAGCCGCAGAGCTTTCGAGCGTTGGCGCGACCGTTATCGCAGTTCCAACCGATGTCACCAACGAAGATCAGGTCATTAGCTTGTTCGCTAAGACCATGGATCAGTTCGGTAGACTCGATGTGCTGGTCAACAACTCTGGTGCATTCGATGGTGGGCCGGTTGAAGACCTGACCCTAGAGCAGTGGCAGACGGTGATTGACGTAAACGTTACCGGCCCGTTCTTGGGTTCCCGGGAAGCGTTCAAGATCATGAAGAAGCAGGGCGGAGGCCGAATCATCAACATCGGCAGTATCGCAGCACAGAAGCCTCGCCACAGTTCATCTCCTTACACGACGAGCAAGCACGCCGTTTGGGGACTGACTCAGTCGCTGGCACTTGAAGGTCGTGATCACAATATCGCAGTGAGCGCTCTTCACCCTGGAAACGTCATGGTTGAACGACGTGGAAACGGTAAGTCCGCTACCGGTCGAGACGAAGGTCCTGAACCGCTGATTTCGACCGAAGACATGGGGCGAACCGCTCTTCTGATGGCAACTTTGCCTGATGGTTCGAACATGCTGGAAGCGATTGTGCTGCCACTTGGTCAGGACTATCTCGGTAGAGGCTGATCCAGACCGAACACGTTCTTAACTCACACCATTCGTAACGAATTCGTAGCGAGGGGATTGTTAGACTCGCCTGAAATTCGCCCGATTTAGGCGAATCTCTGTTCGGAGAACTTTGAGATGCGAAAAATCCTCGCAGTACTGCTCGCTGGCTTGTTTCTGATTCTGTTTTTCATCGCTACAACGGTGAACCAAGTCGTCGATACCGCTTCTGACCCTGGTGTGATTACTGGGATGCTGGACGATGCGGATGCCTACGACTATGTGTACGACAACATCGTTGGCAACCTCGTTCACGATGCTCTGAGCACTGGGATCGAAGTAGATTCTGGGCTTGATGGATCAGCGGCCTCGACGGTTCTCACGTTCGATGATCCTGATGCCGCAGCACTTGCAATCACCAATCTCATCGAGACTCTCGTTCCCCGAGAGTACGTTCAGGAAAAGCTTGAGGCTAGCCTCAACGGAGTAGTTCCGTACGCTAAGGGTGAGACTGACGAGTTCACGATCGACCTCGAGGTTCAAGAACGGGTTAGGGCGGTACCCGGTGCCGTTCGACAGGTTGTGACTGATCTCGATCTCACAGAGCAGGTGATTGAAGACCTGCTGCTTCCACAGCTAGATCAGTTCACGGATCAGATTTCAGAGCAGGCTCTAGGAATTGAACTTACGCCTGCAGAGCTAGATGCCGCTGCCCGTGAGATATTCGAGCCAGTGTGGCTCGAAGCTCAGTTGTTCGGCGCAATAGATGAGATAACACCGTTCTTCGCCGGCGACACCGAGTCGTTCAATGTAGTTCTACGATTCGATGACCGTGCGGTAATTATCGGCAGAATCTTGAAGGACAAACTGGTAAACGACGACACGCTATACAACCTCGTGTTTGATCAGGTTATCGACCCGTTGATTCAGCAGACAGTTGCGCAATCGACGTCTGTTGGATTCGGCATTTCCCTTTCTGAGGCAGAAGTTGTCGAAACCTTCGAACTCATCGCACCAAAGCCGTGGGTTGAAGAGCAGGGCGAAGGCGTTATCGATGCGCTTATTAGCTATTTGGTCGGTGATTCCGATTCGCTCGAGTACGCCGTCGATTTGAGCAGCCGAAAGGGTGATGCGACCCAGACGTTGCAGGATTTGGCACGAGTCAAGCTGAGCAGCACACTGGGTGCTATTCCGAATTGTGCTTCACCAGCTGACGCACTCGGAGCGTCACAGGATTTGGCATCAAACCAGATACCTCGGTGTATGGCAGGAGGCCAGGCGACTATCGATCTTGCACTAACATCGTTTGGTCCGATCATGGACCAGCAGGTGGCATCGTTCGTTGAAGCTCAGGTTCCGAACGAAGTGGCGTATTCACGGGACCAACTCGCACAGTACGCGGGTGGCGGATTAGACACGATCGAAGACCTGCGAACTCGAATCTCTGAAGGTGTGAACTTCACCGATCAAGATCTTGTTGAAGCAATGTCCGATGGCACCAGAGAGTCACGAACTGATGCGGAGGAGGCTCTTCGAATTCTTGCTGATGGCGTGATGATCACGGAAGCGGACATCATCGACAACCTCGAGCCTGATGCGCTTGAACAGTTCAACAGTGTTCGAGACAACGCAGGAACCGCACTTGGAATCCGATGGATTCTTTGGATCCTAGTTTTGATACCGCTGTTCGTGATCGCTTTGATTGGTGGTCGTGGTTGGGTAGGCAGGCTGAAGTGGGCCGGTGGAGTTGCTGCGGTTAGTGCTCTAATCGTTTATGGCGGAATTGCGGTTGCTTGGTCGTTCAACGATTTGGCTCAGGATTACGTTCCTGACTACGGCACCGAAGTGAGTGCCGATTTTAGGGCGGACTACCCGAGGTTGAGCGCCGAACTAGAGAGCGACGAGCTGAACAACCGATTCGAGCGAGCGCTAGATTCGTGGCAGCAGAGCTGGCGTAACCAGACGGTTCCATGGATTGTTGGTGGGCTAATCGCATTTGTAGCCGGAATAGCTATTTCGATGCTCGGTACTAAGAAGGGCACCCCTATGGGTGGAGGTACTGGCTACCAGGGGGCTAAACCGGCTGCTGCTTCAGCAAGTGCAACGTCGATCCCAAAAGAGTGGGGTGACGATGAAGAGCCTAAAGACGAAGATCAGCCAGATTCAGTAGTCGAAGCCGAGGAGCCGGAAACTTCAGACGAAGAGAAAAAGCCTGAAGATGGCCCGAGCGTTTAGTCGCTTCAGGTTGCTGGGGTAGAGACGCTAGATCGCCTCACTGTCGATGGCGTCGACGATGGTGCGAACCAGTTTTGCGATCATTTGAGGATCGACGGTTTCTGCCGTGTCAGTTTGCTGGTGGTAGTGAGGGTTCCTGAAATTGGCGGTGTCGCTGATCATCACTGCCGGTATTCCGGCTTTCCAAAACGGGGCGTGATCGCTGCGCCTTAAGTTGCGGACGAGGGGCATCCACCACGGTACTTCTAACGGCAAGATTGGAAGACCTACGTTGGTTTTGGCGGCTATCTGTTCAAGTTCTCTTGAGACGTGTCTACCGTCAGATTTGGAAAGAATCAGTAGCGAATCGGCGTTGAAGTTTTGGCGTCGCAACGCGTTGTAAACCCGTCTGAACAGGAACCTAAACGAACCTGGAAGCTGCTGTTTTATCTCCGAGGAACTGAATCCGACGGATTCCAGAATTATTGCGGACGACGGAACTTTGGTGGTCGCTAAATCGGCTACGTAAGCAGTCGATCCGTGGAGTCCTTCGACGGGAGGTTGCAGTTCTTCTGAATCGAAGGCTGCGAATACGACCTGCCGCTGACTTCCTAGCTCGACAAGAGCTTCGGCACATTCGAGCATTGCTGCGACACCGCTGGCGTTGTCGTCTGCTCCGGGCGAGCCGGCTACAGTGTCGTAGTGAGCACCGATCAAGATGGGCCGCATCGGTGAATCGGGATTCAAGGTTCCAATTACGTTCGTGCCCGAACGGGGAGGCGACTGATTGGGGATCTCGAATTCTTGTCGGATTACGGTCAGTCCGAGCTGATCAAATTGTTCTGCAATCCAATTGGCAGCACGAGCATGTTCATCAGAATTCTCGGCTGAGTTTCTCGGGGTAGCGCTTAGCGTCTCAATGTTCTTCAGTATGTTCGATTCCGATATCACCGAAACTACCGCTGCCTTGGATCATTGGACGGGTGAAAATGCACACCTCGAAGCTCTCCAAGCGTATACTCCGCCCGCCAGCATATGAAGTAAGCCGTCCTGTGGGAAGCAGTTTCCTCGGTCGGCCATTAATTTGGAGTTGTGATGTACATCCTGATGGTGCGACTGAAGGTCAAAGCTGACCGAGTAGATGATTTTATTGAAGCGTCGATTGGTGATGCTAAAGGTTCAGTTCTCAACGAGACAGGATGTCGCCGGTTCGACATCGTTCAGGCTGCCGACGATCCAACATCGTTCGCATTCTGCGAGGTCTACAACGACGAAGCAGCTTTTGCTTCGCATACCGAGACACCTCACTTTAAGGTTTGGGATGCTGCCGTCAAAGACATGTTCGATGGTGAAGTCGGTGTTTCGTTCTGCAAGCCAGTGTTCCCTGCTGGCGATGCCAACTGGGATTCTCACCGGGCGCACATTGTTGACGACCCGTACTTCGCTTCTAGCTTGCACGTGATTCACGCTCCGAAATTTGTGAAAGAAGAGCATGTTGATGCCTTCATCGAATCGGTGACGAAAGACGGCGTAGGTTCAACGCACGAAGAGCAGGGTTGCTTGCGTTTCGATGTATACCAGAACGTGAACGATCCTACAGAGCTGTACCTCTACGAGGTCTACGCCAACCCTGATGCATTCGAGTACCACAAGGGCACTCCGCATATTAAGCAGTGGGTTGAAGAAGTGAAGGACATGTACGACACCAGCCGCGATGGCGGTGCTCGTGTAGGCCGAAACGTATGGCCGCCTGACAACTGGGCATGGAGTTCAGGCAAGCCAACCTGGTAAATCAGGTTCGGTAAGTTGAGTTAAGTAAGAAGCGGCGGGGGAAACGAACCGGCCCGGGGGGTTGTTTTGTTTTTTTCTGCTGTTACCTACTTCAGCCTAATTAAACCCTGAACAATCGCCACACATTCAAATGTTATCAAAACACACGACTCTGAGTACCTCACAGGTATTGCGAAGAG
>JBDQHW010000028.1:0-34401 GCA_040264655.1 Dehalococcoidia bacterium
ATCATTATTGGAAGTACCGATTAAAATTTTCAACCCTCACGGATTACGAGTTGAGCTCAGATCGGTGACGGACCAAAAACGACGAGTCGGCTACGCTGCTGCTGAATCGTTGGCAGGTAGGTAGACGTAGCCGTAGCCACGTCGGGTCACGATCAGCTTGGGTGCTGATGGGTTAATCTCAAGTTTGCGTCGAAGATGACCAATGTGCCATTTGACCAGTTCGTCGGTGCTGTACTCACGACCCCAAACGCCATGCAAAAGCTGATCTGCAGGAATCGGTCGACCCTTCTGGCTGACCAAGGTTGTGAGTAGCTTGTACTCAGTGGGTGTGAGATCGATCTGCTCACCACGAACAGCAACCGTCTGACTGGTGTAGCTAATGTTCAGCACATCGTCGATGTACGAGTCGGAAGGCTCAGCGGACGAACCCGATGTTGCACGCCGAAGAACTGCGGATACCCTCGCCATCACCTCGCCCATGCCGGTGCCTTTTACGATGTAGTCGTCGGCGCCTTTTTCGAACGCCTCAACCTTCTCTGTTTCACTGCCCAGTGCGCTGTACATAATTACAGGCACTTCAGAGAGCTCACGAATACGGCCACAGATCTCAAACCCGGTCATTCCGGGGAGCATCACGTCAAGGAAAACCAGATCGGGCTGATACTGGTAAAAAATCTTCAGAGCTTCATCGCCGGAGCTTACTCCGTTGACGTCATATTCTTCTTCCCGAAAGAACTCCGAGAGCCCATCGAGAATTTCCTGACTATCTTCAACTATGAGGACTTTTTCTTGAGGCATCAGCAAACCAAAGGAACTTGATGTGGTTGGCGATCTTCTAGATCTTGCTTCTAATCCTAGATTGAACCGTCGGATTCGACTTCAGTAGAAAGCGACAATCGCTTGTGGATTCCTACCTACGGTAGGTGAGGGTGTTCACATTTGATATGGGACTTTAGGGTCGTTGACGAGATTGGATCCTGGCTACGTGGACAATGAGAATCGTGTCTGGTCCATCACCACAGATATCGTAAAAATGTTGAATTAAAGAAAATAGCCGGAGAGTACGCACACTCTCCGGCTATAACGACTCAGCTAAGAGTCGGTTGGGTTGAGGAACCGTTTATGGGCAGGCGCTCTGTGTAACCGCACCCGTAATAGTCCAAGCGTAGGAACACTGAGTCGTACCTAGACGCATGTAGGTTGGCGAAAGGACCGGTGTAGATGCAGTCATGTCGGTCGTCGCTACCTGTGCGGTGATAGTTCCGTTCTGCGCAAGGTAGAGGTCAACGGCTGATTGAACAGTCGCACCTTCGGTCTGATGAGCAGCGGTGTCACCACTGTTTGCGAACTGGCTGACATTCGGAATTACCACAGCTGCAAGCGCAGCGATGATGCCGATAACAACCAGAAGTTCTACGAGGGTGAACCCTCGGTCTTTACGTGAAGTATTAGTAGTCATTTGAAATATCCTCTAAATATTTTTTCTCAACCCGGCTTCAAAAGCCATGACTCCAAGCTACAAACGGTCTAAACAAGCCCGCACCGTCCATACGTCCCACCCGCTGTAGGACTATCGGGCAACGCCAAAAAATCAGGGGTTAACGGACGCACGCGAGGCGTGTATACATGAGCCTTTTGTCTGCTGGCTGGACCACTTATGAGCCTTGAGTCCGGCGATTCAATGAGCCAAAAGGGCACACCTGCCGCACACGTTTGGAACTCTTGGCGAAATCTACGCCCACTCCCGGAGCACTCTCCGCCTCACCTACACACCATCCTGCCGTAGCGCAAACTCAGTTCAAGCAGCGAGCAAATGGTTGATCAAATCGACACCGGCAAGCTGCGAATCACCAGATACGGAGAATTGAAATGACATCTACACGACTTCTAATCGTCGACTCAGACCAGCGGTTTTGGGATAGTGCCCAGTTCGAGCTAGCTGTCGATCCCCGTATCGAGAAGATCACTCGAATCGATTCTGCCCAGAGTGCTCTATCGGAAGTCGATTCTCGAAAATTCGGAATCGCAATCGTAAATATGAGCGTTCCTGGAGCAGCAACATCCGATTTGGTTCGAAACCTTTCTTGCGGCAACGATCCAGTCCCAGTAATCGCATTGTTCGATTCACTAGATGACGGGCGCGTGGGCTACGCGGTGGGCGCTGGTGCACGTGCATGCGTCTCTAAGGCATCTCCGGCGAAACAGATTCGGGGAACGGTGATCGAAGTGCTTGCTGGTGAGCTTCCGATCCACCGTGATGTTGCAGAACGTCCTTATCTACTTACGGGGCTGCTTAACGAGTTTCAGCGGCAGTCTCGCGGAACCGTTGAAGTCGAGACGACAGCGTGCCCTTTGACGGCTAGAGAGTTGAACATTCTTTCGTTGGTGGCCGACGGCAACGCCAACAAGGAAATCGCAGAGCTCCTCTTTATTTCCGAACGTACCGTCAAGAATCATATGACCAACATTCTGTCGAAACTCGGAGCACGTGATCGTGCGCACGCCGTTCGGTTCGGTATTCAAAATTCATGGATCGATCTTGAACAGTCAGAACCTGTACTCAGTCTGGTTGCTTAGCAATGGTTTTACCGCTTCGTAAATCCGACGAGTTCGAGCCTTCAGGGCAGGACGTCGTCGAGGAGCCTGGTGAGCCTGAGCTGGTATTACTGGCTCAACCACAGGTTGAAGATTTTGATTGGTCGAGTCTTGGATCAGGTGAAGCGGCAACAAAGCTGCTTCCTGAAGATCTGGCTCGCAAGTACCTGTCGTTCCCCGCTCGCGTGATCGATAACAAGCTGCTGCTTGTGATGGCCGATCCGCAGGACTATCGAGCGATTCAAACTCTCGAACTTCGCGCTGGTATGGAAGTTTCGCCTGTGAAAGGCGCACCTGCCGATGTGATGAACGCTATTGATATTCACTATTCGGCGACAATGCCGGATTCGATTTCGACAGCGATGGACGACGAGTTCGCTGCGCCGTACGACGCACGTGACGGAATTCGGCAAATCGCTCTGGTTGTTGGTTCAGGTGATGCTGACGACGCTGACGATTCGCCCGTTATTCAGGCGATAGATAGCTTGATCTCTCAGGCAGCGAAAGCACGAGCGACCGACATTCACATCGAACCGATGGAATCACGGGTGCGTGTGCGTTTTCGTGTGGATGGATTTCTACAAGAGGTTGGGTATCTTCCGTTAGCCGCTCACAACGCTGTTATTTCGCGTTTGAAAATTATGTCAGGTATGGACATTGCAGAGCGAAAACGTCCGCAAGACGGTCACTTTGCTGCACAGATTGCTGAGAACGAAATCGAGGTTCGTGCCGCCACGACCGATACCGTCCACGGTGAAATGGCAGTGCTTCGAATCCTGAACAAAAGCCTTAAGCTGTTTTCGTTGAAGGATCTGGGTCTTTCACCAGGAATCAGCAACTCGCTGAGCGATCTTATTAAGGCCCCTTACGGCATCATTCTGGTCTCCGGACCTACTGGTGCGGGTAAGACCACCACTCTGTATGCAGGGTTGAACGAAATCGACTCGCGCCGACTGAATATCATCACAATCGAAGATCCGGTTGAATATCGATTCCCTGGGATCAACTCGATTCAGATCAACGACAAGGCTGGGCTTACGTTCCCGACTTCTCTAAGGGCCGTGCTTCGACTAGACCCAGACGTTGTTTTAGTCGGTGAGATTCGTGACGCTGAAACGGCGCGAATTGCTGTTCAAGCTGCGCTCACAGGTCACTTGGTTATGTCGTCGGTTCACGCAAACGACGCTGTTCGAGCTGTATCGAGAATGGTCGACCTCGGTGTCGAGCCATTCCTGCTTTCATCAGCCCTGCTGGGAGTCGTTTCGCAACGAATGGTTCGACGAGTGTGCGAACACTGTGTCACCGACAAAATTCCAGAGGGTGAAGAAGCCGCGGCCGCTGAGCAAATGGGCATGGCTCCGTCTAGTGCAATACCTATGGGAGAAGGTTGCTACTTCTGTGGATTCACCGGATATCGAGGGCGCACGGGAATATATGAAGTGCTTTCCGCATCGGAAGAGTTCCGACAGTTGGTAATGCAAAAAGCTACCAACCGAGAATTGATGGCTGAGGCTCGTAAAACCGGATTCCGATCAATCAAAGAAGATGGCATCGACAAGGTGAAAGCCGGTATCACGACGCCATTTGAAGTAATGCGGAGCGTGTACGCGTTATGACCACCACAGCAAGAAAACGCAAGGCAACTCGAACTCGCCGCAAGTCGGCGCGTAAAGATCCGCCTCAGTCACTGTGGAAGCGACTGAACTCGATCGAAATATCGGCAAAAAAGATCAAGCGCTCCGAGTTGATAGCGTTCTCGCGTGAGCTGTCGACACTAATTGACGCTGGTATCGGGATCGAATCTGCACTTAATTTGTTGATGGAACAACGAGTTGGTTCGGCATTTGAACCGGTTATCAACCAACTAAAAGATGACCTTAATGCCGGAAAAACTATCGCTGAGTCGATGAGTTCGCAGCCGAAGGTATTCCCACGGGTATACGTTCGGACCGTTTCGAGTGCCGACCGTGGTGCTCCACTGAATAGAACGCTCAGCCAGGCGGCAGATTTCCTCGACTCTGCGCAGTCGGCGATGGCACAGGCGAAGCGAGCGATGATCTATCCGATGATGATCGTATTGGTGGGGATCGGTGTTGTCACAATGCTGCTCACCGTTTCGCTGCCACAAATGATTGGTCTATTCGAGACGATGGGTGCGTCATTGCCGATGCCCACGAAGGTTTTGATAGCAATATCGGGAATCATGACCAGCTATCCACTCCACGAATTAGGAGGGTTAGTAGTTGGTGTTTTTGGCACGCTCAAATTGTCTAAAACCGAGCGAGGAACTAGATTTATTCATTCGATGATGCTGAAAACTCCAATGCTGGGGCAGATCGTCATCGGAGGAGATGTGGCGAGGTCTGCCGGTGCGTTGGCGTCGCTTTCAGAAGTCGGACTGCCGCTACCTGAAGCGATGGAAGTTGCCCAGGAAACAGCGAGCAATATTCTCGTGCGAGAAGCCCTGAGTGAAGCTAGAGAAGGACTTGTTGCTGGTAACGGCTTATCGCGTCCGCTCGCTAAAAGCGGAATGTTTCCAACTACGCTGATCCAATCGATTCGTGTGGCTGAAGACACAGGTACTCTCGACGAAAATCTGCGCCGAATGTCAGATTTTTACCAACTTGACTCGAGTGAACGGGTCAAAGGGTTGGTAGGCATGATCGAACCGTTGGCTACGATCACGGTCGCGCTTGCAGTCGGGTTCGTTGCGATGGCAGTAATCATGCCGATGTACTCGATTCTTGGCAGTATCGAGCAATAGTTTGCGACCGTCCTCATAGTCAGCTCGGTTCCACTGGTTCGCGTACACACCGAATACCCACGTTAGGCAGTCAGGGGGCAATCGGTAGATACGCAGTATGAAATGACTACAACCCGAGAAGGGTTTTAGTTCATTCACTCCACTCAAGTGGGGGCCGGTTTTATGCCACTGTCACGCCTTACAATTCGAACGCAGAATTCACCTCGATCACCCCGATCCGAGAGTGGATTCATCATGATCGAAATGATGCTTGCAGTAGCGATTGTCGGCACTGCAATGCTTGCAGTATTGACCGCGTTTTCGACTTCTTCGAAGAACGCAGAGTTCGTCGACAACTCGACTACTGCCCAATGGCTTGCCACATCTCAGATTGAACTCGTACGGGCAGCGACCTTCGTTGTGACCCCGGGTACATACACGGCAGTAACTGCCCCAACAGGATTTGCGATCACGAACGCCACTTCGGCGGTGCCCGGTGGAGACACCAATATTCAGATCGTCGATGTCGCTGTGACCCGAAACGGTGAAACCGTCTTTCAGGCTTCAACCATGAAGGTGAACCGTTGATTTCAAAAGCGAAATCCAATACCCGAAACTCAAACCGCTCTGGTGAGCGCGGGCTATTTCTGCTCGAATTTGCAGTGGCGGTAGGCTTTATGGGTATTCTCGGCTCGCTCGTAGTGAGCATGCTGGGCCAGGGCTGGGAGATTAATTCTCGCAACACGGCGATCATGACGGTTGCAGTAGATGCGTCCACTTCGACTACATGGCTTGTCCGAGATATTCATCTCGCCACAGACACTGATTTGGTCGACAGCGCGGGTGCTCAGGCCACAGCTCAGTTCACTTGGTCTGATAGCGGTGGCGCGCACGTTTGCGATTACGCATTGGTTTCAACTGAATTCTCGCGTACCTGTGATGCTACGACTATCAGCATCGCTCGAAACATCGCCAATCTGACGTTTGAACGAGTTGGTGAATTGATCACGATCTCATATGACGTTTCGCCCGCTGATCGACCAGATGTTAGTGATTCGATCGCACTCAATGTCGCATTGGGAGCAGGCTAATGTTTGGTACTAGCGCACTCAAATTCGTGTTGAAAGCTGCTCAATTCGCTTTGCCTCGCTCTGGGTCACGGGATGCGGCAAACCAGCGCGGTGCATCGATGTTGGCTATGGCTCTCATCGGTTTGCTGGTGGGTACATCGTTGGCAACCCCAGCGGGCCAGCTAGTTGTGGGATCCTTTAGCGGTACGACCGGCGCAACCGCTTCGATCGATGCACGTTCGGCAGCGGAACATGCCCTATGGCGACTGCGATACGACCCCACGGTTCACGATGAAATGATCGGTTCTCCGCCTGAGACCGATTACATTCTCGGCTTCGCTACCGGAAACGCTAATGTGAATATTTTGGCGTCTTCAGACCCGCCCGCTGATAACGGATTGACGGCGAGTTTGTCTGTAACTCCAAGTGTTGTCGACGAAGAAACACCCACGACCATTACGTACACCCTGACGCTTACGAATGATGATGTCGAAACGCACGACATAACGAGATTCGCTGCCGATCCGCGCAGTTCGTACTCTCCAACGTATTTATCTGGAACTACGACGGGTGCCACTACCGCTGACCCCGTTTATCAGAGCGGTGAGTGGCGATGGACTCTCATCACACCTATCACCGTTAACGGCTTCGGTGGAACTGCGAGTATCTCGTGGGACATGACTATCGATGAAGACGATGGTCAGTACTGGATGCAGGGGACCGTCCGTATCGACACCATCGGAAACGTTGATGCTCCGCTGTCTGGATCGGTTCGCTCCACCGAAACCAATGATCTTGAAGTGACAACTGTAGTCACCCCGAACGAGGTGATCGCGGGGTCGCTTCAGACCTACTCGTTCACGATCGAAATGACCAACAACGGAACCGAGGATTACACACCTGAATTCGTTAAGCATTGGACATCGAAACTGTTCGACCACTCAACCGGGACCACGAGTGGCATCGCTATAACTGATCCCTCTAGGAACAGCGACAGCATGGGTAACAATCGTTGGGAGTGGACCTGGAATATTTCAGGTTCAACGATTCCTCCGAGCGGAACCGTATCGCTTTCGTTCGATATGACAGCCACGCTGTTGCCGAACTCATATTTTGCTACGAGTGGCGTTCGTGTTGAGGAAGACGAAAACGCCAATAGTCAGGAAACAACTGCTTCGACCGGTGATACCGCGCCGATCACCGTTGTTAGGAGCTTCACGATTACCGCTACGCAAAACGGTGTCACGGTGACTATTGTCGCCAACGTTACCGCCAGCGGTGTTGAAGTTATTTCATGGGTTGAGAGTTAGATCATGACAAGCAGAGCGAATTACGAACAGGGTCAGAGTTTCGAAACCGACGAGGTTGTCGAAGAAGAACTATCGTCCGGCAAACAGATGATGGCGATGGTGAGACTCGGCGCTTGGCATCTCCGTAGGTTAGTAGTTTTCGTTCCGATATTTGGTCTTGTATTTTTGACCGTGGGCTTCATGTGGTTGAAAGACGTTCAGGCCGAATCGACTCTGAATTCCGAGATCAAACAACTGAATATCTTGCTTGATCAACCTTCTCCACAACCAGAAGCCCTGCTGCGCCAAGCAGATGGCTGGGGTACGGCATATCAAGTTGTGATGAGCAGTCGCGTCACTCGGCCTGCCGATTCGGATTTGGTTCAACGTGTGATCGATGCAGCAGCTGATTCTGGTGTACTGATAACGGAAACGGGAACTACTCTCGATAGTCCGGCGATATTAGAAAACGAAACGTTCACATCAACACCGTTGTTGATTAGCGCCATCGGAACGATTGAAGGAATCGAGTCGTATCTTGCGTTGCTAGAGACTGATGATTTCTCTGCGTTCGGGATCGATTCGACCCTCGTCGAAAAGGGTGTTACTGCGTATCAACTGACACTGAGAGGTCTGTACTACTCGCTGCCTGAAAACTTCGGTGAATCAGAAATAGATTCAAAGGATGCGGTGATCGCAGTCACCCCGATAGCACCTGTCGGTGAAGGAGTTGCAAAATGATTTCAACAAAATGGCAACGACGTACACCTAAAAATGTCGATACTGAATCTGGACCAGGGGCGATTTCCAGGCTCACCGGAAAGATCGGCTCGATTGTCTCCGGTTTGATGTTCCAATCCGTTGTTCCGGCAAGTCAGGCTTTGCCCGATGAGCTTCATGACAACGGCCCTTTTGGCAGACTTGGACCAAACACCGCTCGAACGATCAAAGGTGGTGCGAGTGCGATCGGCCGCACGCTGTCTTCTCCATTCGGCGCGCTCGTCACGGTCACAGTTGCTGATGGTTTCGTGCGAGTTCTTACAGCACGTGGAAACAAGGTGCGAGCTTGGGCAGAATCGGAGCTACCAGAAGGTGTTGTTCAGCACGGTCTTATCGTTGATGAGCAGACATTTATCGAAGTACTCAGCGAAGTAATCAAGGAAGTCACTCGAAACGGAAAACTCAACGGCCAAAAGGTAGCTATTGCGGTTACAGGTCGGAACATGGTCCAACGTCGATTGACGATCTATGTCGAAGATGGAAACGAACTTGGTGCGGCGATTATTGATGCAAGCTCTGAGTCGATGTCGGTTCGCACAGAAGAAATGCACATTGAGTGGGATGCCGAAGAACTCGATCTAATTGATGAAGATGAATTTGAAGAAGACGAGACAGATGACGAATACGAGGATGACGAACCTTCGTTCTCGGATTCTGAATTGCCTGAAGAGTCGAGTGCCCACGCACCAACCGACAGCGCGCCAGAAGAGCTCAGCTTAGAAAACTTGACGATAGACATCGAAGGCGAACCGGACGGTGACCCATACGATGTAT
This sequence comes from Dehalococcoidia bacterium, assembly GCA_040264655.1. GTDB lineage: Bacteria > Chloroflexota > Dehalococcoidia > Lucifugimonadales > Lucifugimonadaceae > Lucifugimonas. The sequence continues at coordinate 9,252 of JBDQHW010000028.1, forward strand.
ATGCTCTGGCTCTACACAAGCATGTAATCCGCCGTAATCTGCGTACCGTTTCGGAGTTCAGTACCCGTTTCGCAGGTGTTCAACCCAAAATTCTTGCCCTTGCCGCTGCAGTAAACAGCCGAGCAGGTGTGGTGCTGGACATAGAATCAGGCACCCTGATCACTGCCGTCGTAAGCAACGGGCTACCAGAGGTGATTCGCGAAGTCGGTATCGAAGATCACATGTCGCAATCTGACTGGCAAAACTTGGTTGCTACTCAGATATCGCGTGCGGTTTCATTCTACGATTCAATATTCCCAGAAGAGCCGCTAGGTGCCGATGTAGAGGTGTTCCTAACTGGTGACACAGATCGAGCGTTGAACGCTGTCGATAATGCACTCGAAAGCCTGCCTTATGTGCGATCTGAGATGCCCCAAACGTTGCGTGCGCCCGATGGTTTCTCGTTCGAGAAATATGCAGCGAACGTTGGTTTGGTGATCGTATCGGGTAAACGATTCTGGCAGCGCGCTCCTGTCCACCTTTTGTCTACGCCGAAATTTGATTATCGTCCGACTCAGTACCGCCCTCGACCTCTGCCGGTCGCTGCAGTAATGAAAATTGCGGTCGCATTAATTCTCGGATTTGGCGTCTTCACGTCCTACCAGTTGCAGTCCGATCAGGCGGGTGATCTTGAATTTGCGCAACGCAACGTCGAAATCCTAACGCTGAGAACAGATCTACGTACTCAATCGATCGAAGAAACTCGGTCCGCCCGATTGGTACTCGAGGAAGCGAAAGCGAAGACTGAACGCTTGATAGCAGCGAACGAGGTTTTGCAGGATCGCGAAGCCGGCTACAGCGACACGGTTTCGATAATCAGCAGGATTGCACCTTCAGATGTGACAGTCGAGATGATCGACGATGACGGAGAAATCGTCGCCGTCGAAGCTACTTCAGACGATTACCCTGAAATGCTTGCGTACATACGGCTGCTTGAAGATGTACCGCAGTTTGATCATGTTCAGGTGTTAAGTATTTCTCGAACCGGCCCGAATGATGATTCTGATGAAGAGTCATCAGCCCAGGCTGGTGAACCCGTACTTTTCGAATCGTTCATCGAAGCGTCTCTTGTAATCAACCGAATAGAAATCGACGACAGCCAACTCCTCGTTGGTGAGGAATTGGCCGTCGTCACTGAGTCAAAGTAGGTTCAGGCTTACTTCTTGAGCGAAGGCAGGTCTGGCGCAGGACGAATTCCTTCGGTCCCCATTTCAGAGTGAACAATGCTCATCGCCTGGTGATGAGGAATTCCATCATCACGAAGCTGCTGGTATCGAGTTTCATCAATCTGGGATCGGTCTAGGAAGCCTCGAATGTCATATCGTTCAGTGTCTTCAAGAGGCAATTTGCCTTCGTCGATCATCAGCTCAAGTGGGTATTCCTTCTCCGCCATTGGGAGCCGGATAACCTTGTTATGACGCGCTGATTCGTACATCGCCATCATCATCTCAACTGTGTCGCGGGCAATACGTCCGGAGCCACGACTTTCCTTACCGGTCTCGATCCATTCGATTAGCTCAGCTGTTTGTGCACCGTTGGTGTTTCCACCAATTGCTTGATCACCTTCTTTCAGGCCAAGGTCGATGCTTTTCCAACCGGCTGTTTCGGCGTTGAATAGCTTCAGAACTGTTTCAGTGACGTGAAGCATTCCTTCGGTTCCACGAATGATGAATTTTCCTGCGTCGCAGTTGCGATCCCATAGGTCGGACTGAATGAAGAATTGCAGACTTCCTCCGAAATGGATTAGTCCCATGCAGGCGTCTTCGATAGCAGTGTCTCGTTCGAACTTGTTGGTTCGGCGTTCAACAGCACCCATCACCCATTCGGCGACGGGGTCTCCAAGGATGTAACGAGCACCGTCGATGGAATGTGTTCCCCAGTTGGCGAGTCCCTCTTTCACTCGGAGGTCGGCGCGTAGTGGGATGCCAATGGCTCCGTCTTCAACCAACTCACGAGCTTTCTCCCAACCTGGCGTAAACCGGCGCTGGTGAGAAATCGCAAGCTTCACATCGTTGGCTTCACAGACGTCCACCATTGCATCGGCTCGGCCCATTCCGATAGCCATTGGCTTTTCACAGATGATCCCTTTTACCGACGGACCAGCTGCTACTTCGGCGGTGACTGTGTCGTGGAGCAGGTGCCACACGCAGACGCTTACGATGTCTGGCTCGGCCTTTTCTAGCATTTCGGCGACGGTGGCGTAGCCGTTCGGAATTCCGTACTCGGTCATGTACATGTCACGAGCTGCTTCAAGCGGGTCAACCACGGCAACAACATCGACATTGTCGAGTCGTTCGTAGCCTTGCATGTGTGCCTGACCGATGGATCCGCAACCAACAATTGCGGCTTTGTACTGTTTCGACATTAACTAAGATCCTGTGCCAATCAACATCGGCAACTAAATGAAAGAAGATATTCGTGCGGGAGTTTACGCCTGTCCCGTGCGGAGTGCAGGGGATCGCGTCGGACCGAACAGACTAAACGAAGAAGGTTGGCAGTCCGTCTGTGGTGCCAAGAACGAACATCGTTCCAAGAACCAGACTGAATACGGCGATAACGATTCCGAGCGCAGTATGAAACTTGTGGTGCTTGTCGCTACCTAGCCAACCAGCCGTGGTTGCAATAGCGATAAGTGTGTTGGAGACGACAAGCCCGACCACGAACGCTATCAATAGGAAACTACCGGTCAGTGCAGAAGTTGCACCGGCTGCGGCGGCTAGAAGAAGCGCTTGGCTTCCGGTTTCGGCTCCGATGCCGTGTATCACGCCGATCGACAGTGACGTCCCAGATCCGTATTCACGAGGTGGGTTCGTTGCCTGATCTTTTTCTGGCTTACTAGAGTTAGCTCTGAGCTTGCGAACGATCGATCGAACGAGGTCGAACACCAGCATCCAACGACTTCTCAGGACAAGTCGACCTTGATTGCGAGACATCGACCAGATTAGCCATACGCCTAGAAACAGCAGGGTGATTCCCACAGCCGGTTCCATGTAACCGTCGACCCACTCAGGCAATAGCGTTCCGAACCAAATGGCGAGCAGGCCAAGAACGACAACCACTGCCGCATGCCCAAGGGCGTATAGGGTGCCCATGCCCAGACTTCGACGATTGTTCTTCTGGGAGCTAGTGACATCGGAGATCGCTGCAATGTGATCCCAATCGACACCGTGACGTAGGCCGAGGCCCAATCCTGTTCCTAAAAGAGCTACACCGATTTCAGCGGCCAATTCGTATCTCCGACGTGTGCTAACAACTTGAGCTAAGGCGTTCAACAACTTTGAGTTGAAGCCGAGCAGGAACATTAGGTGCAAATTATAGTAAATGCAAACTTTCGCATTTAGAGATTTGAACGGTCTCCATTTTGATTGTGAAGGTTAGGATTCTTAAAATACGGACTTCACAGCAGACAATTATTAGCTTGGACGATCGATGGTGAATGCATTCCCGCCGTCAACAGGAATTACAGCGCCTGTGACGCAGGAGGATTGATCGGAACATAGCCACGCAACCGCTTCGCCTACTTCTTCTGGATTACCGGGGCGGCCTAGAGGAATTGCACCGTTCCAGCTTTCGCGCAAATCAGGGTCGGTCTCGAAACGAGGCTTCCATGACCCGGCGTCGATGATCCCCGGTGCCACTGCGTTGACTCGCATACCTTGATGACCGTATTTGAGTGTTGCTGATTTCGTGAGACCTTCGACGGCGAATTTGCTGGCGGTGTAAGCCTCGCTCTCAGTGGCTCTCGACCCGGCGATAGAGGAGGTGTTGACGATCGATCCGCCACCGTTTTCAAGCATGTGTGCTAGTTCGTGCTTCATGCAGGTCCAGACACCCTTCATGTTTAGATCGAATGTTTTATCCAGACGGTCGGTGGAATCTTGCGGCCAATCGAACCCCGTTCGGAATCCACCTCCCGCATTGTTGAAGGCTGCATGTAAACCGCCGAACCGTCGAATAGTGAAATCGACTGCTGCTTCGATCTGATCTTCGCTTGTAACGTCGGTTTTGATGAAATCAATTTCAGCACCTTTACCACGTAGTTCCTTAACTAGCTCGAGCGACTCATCTTCGCGCCGTGCGGCAATAACGATCGAAGCACCATGAGCGGTTAAGACTTGTGCGGTCGCGTGCCCAATCCCGGAACTTGCACCTGTAACAAAAACTACTTTGCCGTCGAGATTTCCCATTAGTTTTCCTCGCTGTTTAGAGTCTGGATTCGAATTTTGATTTGCCGCAAATATCTCGGATGTCTATGTAATGACGAAGCAAAGAGATTTCACAAGGGTTATATATCACTTGCGCATGAAACACCCGTTTCCGTGTGGTTATACTTGTCACGACTGGTATCCACACCAAATAATTACCAATTCCTGACCAAATCTTTACTAAGCACGTGACGTAAGAAATAGGCGAGACTAAGCACTTGACCGCTTTTTCATCGCTTGAGTACAGCGACTACATACGGGCAAAGTCGGAGATGAAACTTGATGGAACGTGCGCAGCGAAAGATTTTTCAACGGGATGTTGCCCCTGTGATTCGGGATGAGGAACAGCTCTCATATTTGATCCACGATATGAGATCGGTCACGACATCTGTTGCGCTAATGGTTGATCTGTTGGAACTGGCCGCCAAGGCTGAAGACGACACGATTCAGCGATCACGTGCGGTTTCTGCTCAGAAGAGCTGCGAGCAATTGTCGCTTCTTTGTGCAGAAGCAGCAATGCTGGTTTCCGGTGGGGTTGGTGATGACATAGTTCCCGTGAAGTTCAGTTTGCTAGAACTTCTTGTGGAAGTAGCTGCCGTCTACTCGCCAATCTACGACCTCGCCGGAAAAACTTTGCGTATGAACGCAAGTGGACGTCCTCCGCAATTCTATGGCAATCGGACACAGATTTTCCGGGCAATTTCGAATCTTCTCGACAACGGACTCAAGCACACATCAAGCGGTGCGACGGTGGTGATCGAATGCTCGAATAGCGTAGAAGAGTTCACAGTGGACATCTCTGACGATGGACCAGGATTCTCTGAGCTGCAATCTGATGAGCGACGTTCGATCGAGTCTCTGCCAGTAGTTGTAAAGCATATTGCTGACTCAGCCGGCGTATTTTCACGGGGTGCCGGGCTGAGGTTTGTATCAGAGACGATCGCCGCTCACGGTGGGAACTCTACGGTTGAACCGAGCGGATCTGGTGGCAGCAGATTCGCACTGACTTTCCGGAAGCAACCTGCCGGATAAGTCAGTTTAAAGTCCTAGAGTACTCGTCGATGGTTCCACGAGTAATTCACTCAAGATTGCCGCTAATCCTTACTTCAAATCACCGTTTTTCGTTCACAATGCTGCGTGGTATATCAGCAGACGGTAATGAATAAGCAGGTGCTCGATGAAAAATGCCTTAATGGTCGTTGGTGGATGGGAAGGTCACACCCCAGAAAAAAGTGCAGACCTGTTTCAACCCCTACTTGAAGAAGCTGGATTCAATGTACGGCGTGAGCAATCACTGGACGTTTACACCGAGACTGATGCAATGAGCAGCCTCGACCTCGTGGTACCTATTTGGACACAGGGCACGATTTCCAAAGAGCAACTCGAAGGTCTTATGACGACGATCCATTCCGGCGTAGGCATGGCCGGTTGGCACGGTTGCATGGCGGATTCGTTCAGATTCGAGCCGCCTTACCAATTCATGGTTGGTGGCCAGTGGGTGGCACACCCCGGTGGAGTTATCGACTACGAAGTCAACATCACCGATCACGACGATCCAATCACGCAAGGACTCGATGATTTCAAACTGCATTCCGAGCAGTACTACATGCATATCGACCCTTCGAACGAGGTGTTGGCTACCACGACTTTCGCAGGTGATCAGGCCGGACAGTACTGGATCAAGGGCGTCGAAATGCCTGTGTACTGGAAACGAACATGGGGCACAGGGCGAATTTTCTACGGTTCAGTAGGTCACGTGTCCAACGATTTCGATGTACCTGAAGCGCGTGAAATCATGCGAAGAGGAATGGTCTGGGCAGCACGATGAACCCAGTGAAAATCGGTGTGATTGGGTGCGGAGTTATCAGTGGGATTTACTTCCAGAATCTAACCCAGTTTCATTCTGTTGAAGTGGTTGCATGTGCAGATTTGAATCCTGCTGCGGCTCAGGCCGTTGTCGATAAATACCCTTCGATTAAATCCGTAACAACAGAACAGCTGCTTGCTGATCCTTCAATTGAAATCGTGCTGAACTTAACCCAACCTCAGTTTCATTTCGAAGTGATGAAAGCCGGAATAACGGCAGGAAAGCACGTGTATGGCGAGAAGCCACTGAGCGTTTCGTTCGACGATTCTCAGGAAATGCTGCGGCTGGCTAACGAAGCTGGAGTTCGTGTTGGATGCGCACCTGACACGTTTTTAGGAGCGGGTATTCAGACCTGCCGAGAGCTGATCGATTCAGGGGCAATTGGCGAACCAATCGGTGCCACCGCATTTTTCACAACCCCCGGCCACGAGCGTTGGCATCCCGCACCTGAGTTTTATTACAAAGTCGGTGGTGGCCCTATGCTAGATATGGGACCTTACTATCTGACCGCACTAGTGAACCTAATGGGGCCCGCTAAATCAGTTTCAGGCGCGGCTCGGATCACCTACCCGGAGCGAATGATTACGAGCGAACCAAAAAGCGGTACGAAGATCGACGTCGAAATCCCGACCCACGTCACGGGCACAGTCGATTTCCAAAATGGCGCAATCGCAACGGTGATGACGAGTTTCGATGTTTGGGGGGCTAAGCTGCCTTTCATAGAAATCTATGGAAGCGAAGGTTCCTTGTCGGTTCCAAACCCGAACAACTTTGGCGACCCGGTACAAATCTTGACAAGCAAGTCAGGCGAATGGGAAGACGTGCCATACTCTCGCCCATTTTCTGAAAACTCACGAGGCTTAGGTGTCGCCGATATGGCGTCTAGCATCGCTTCCGGTGAACCTCACCGTGCTAGCGGAGCAATGGCGTCGCACGTGCTCGAAATTTTGCACGCGTTTGGATGCAGCTCAGATTCTGGAACTCGAATCGAACTAACAACGACGTGTGAACGACCTGAACCGTTGCCCGTTTATTCGCTGACGTTCGGGAAGTAGTTAATCACTCAAGGGTTGAACGAGAAGTGTTCGCCACTTCGAGCCGTCTGGCTCTTCGGAGGGGTCGGTCAGATACTCCTCCCAACAAGGTTCAACTGACTTTTCGTTACGAGAAGATATCTCAGACATCATTTCATCCCACGCAGCTGAAATCCCTTCATAAGGGCCGGTGTAAACGGCGGTAGCAACTCTCCCTGCTGAGAGTTCGAGTTCTGTTATTTCGCCAGACGTATCGGTGACTTTAGTTACGGGAGCACCAGCAGCGACGTCCATGTGCTGGCCATCGACAGCGTAGTAGATAGCGACCGGCGGACCGGTCATTTCCATTCCTTTTGAATTGAAGAACGGACCTACCGTGGCGAACACCTCAGGAATGAATTTTCCGATTTCCGAGCTTTCGATTCGTCGGCGAATTCCCACAACTGGACGCTTTTCTACGCTTTTGATTTCGATGTCCATTTTGGTGTCCTCTATCTGTCAGTTTCGATTCGCTGATGATATTCGAAACTCTTATCGATCTGCCAAATCGTGTGTCAGTTGCGAATTTCGCCGAGGGGCAGCTTCGTGATCATGCCTCATGATCACTCCACGCTATTTGGTATGAACTCATGCGCGCTTCGATGAAAATATGAGGAAGGTGAAAGTTGCAGTCTGGTCTCGATCAGATCTGGCTGAGGGTAACGATTGAAAGGACGAATACCGATGCTTGGCAAAGTTCTTATTCCTTTGGACGGTTCGGCAAATGCTGAGAAAATTGCCGGATGGAGCGAAGGCATTGCACAGTCGTTCGACTCCGAATTCATTCTCCTCATGGTCGTCGACCCTGAAAAGATAGATCGCTCCGGTGAGAGCGGTGAGCGTGATCGGCCCGCTGCCGGATCTCGACCAAACGACGAGTCTCATCGTGCTGATGAATCGACATCCGCCATCGGCTTCGGCGGAGTGATCTCCACGTCTCCAACAACCCCTGGTGAAGAAAACCGGTCAGGCTACGGAACGCAGCACATTGAGCAGGTGGCGCAGCGTGCCAATGATTATGTGACCGATGTTGCTGGTCGGCTCTCTTCGAGAGGATTCAAAGTTCGAGCGATGGTGACCATCGGGAACCCGGAAGAGGAAATTCTGAAAGTCGCCGGGGACGAAAAGGTTGACCTTATAACCATGGCGACACATCGCGAGTCGCTATTGGCACGAGGCGTTCTAGGAAGTGTCACAGATAGGGTGGTGACGCATTCAACCATCCCGGTTCTAACCATGCACCCTGAGGGTGTTTCTGAAACGGTACCGGTAAAACCTGATGTCGTTATGGTTCCGCTGGACGGATCTGCAATTTCCGAAGCCGTCGTGCCTCTGGCAAGCACTGTCGCTGCAAAGATGGGAGCTGAACTGTTATTCGTTCGGGTCAGCAATATGGCTTATCACAGCGCAATGGGTGACGCCGGGATCTACTACACGAGTCCTGTGTCTTACAGTCGGGCGTCTGACCTTGCAGTGCAGTATCTCGAGCCGTTCGTCGAACATGCGAAGTTGGCTGGAGTTTCTGCGTCCATGCGGACGCCAACAGGAAGCCCCGCCGGCACATTGGTAACGATTGCCGACCAAAACAAGAACACTATGATCGTGATCGGCACTCGTGGTCAGAGCGGTCTGAAACGACTCGTTGTCGGAAGCGTGACCGACAAAGTTATTCGAGCGTCGGGTCACCCTGTTTTGGTCGTACCGCCAAACGACTAGTTCAGCGACCCAAGAATCACGCAATGTCTGGTTCCGTTATCTAGCCTTGCCGACCGGCAAGTCTGGTCAGCCTACGAATCCCTTCTTGCTTGAACAATGTGCAACAATGCGCCGCACCGGAGATTCGCTTAAGTCTCACCGGGTTATCTGTCGTCATTAATTTTTCACTGTGGAGTTGTTGCACTTATGAACGCTGTTAGAGATTTGCTGAGATCTGGCGAAACCGTCATCGGAACAGCGGGAACGATCACCGGTGACATGGGACTGCTGGCAGACGCAGGATTCGATTTCCTGTTGTTCGATACACAGCACACGCCGGTTGAAGTGAAGCAGATGCACCCCGCCATTCAATCGATGAGTGGTAAAAAAGCGGCGCCAATAATTCGTGTCAGCGCCAACCGTGCGGAGCTGATTTGTTTTGCGCTCGACGCTGGAGCTAGAGGCATCATCGTTCCAATGGTGAATACCAAGGCTGAGGCTGAAGCAATGGTCCGCGCATGCAAGTACTCGCCAGACGGCGACCGCAGTAACTCGGGTCCTCGTGGAGAATGGGGCGAGTTTGACGACTACCGAACCTACATGGACACAGTGAACGAAGAGCTGTTGATTATTCCGATGATAGAAACACAGCAGGCAATCGATAACATCGACGAAATTCTTAGTGTTCCTGGAATCGACGTGCTCTTGATAGGGCCTTCAGACCTTTCGATCGAACTCAACGTTCCATTGGAGTTCAACAGCGATGTTTACGACAAGGGACTGGATACTATCGCCGAGGCATGCAAGCGGCATGGCGTGGTTCCTGGAATGTACTTCATTCCGCCCGAGATGGATCAGAAAGCGTTGATTGCTAAAGGGTACAAGTTCTTCACTCAGCCATGGGCTCAGTGGGCGACTGAAGGTATCAAGAACGGCCTTGCGGATCTAAAGGATTAGCGAGTATCTAGACGTAGAGAACACTGTCGGAGAGTTCTCGTGTTGAGGACTCGCTCGATAAGCTCCGGTTGATTGGTTCGGCAGAGAAACTGAAGATTCGATGGTGTCGCATGTGACATTGAGCGAAGTTATTTGGTGCCGAAGGTGGGAGTCGAACCCACACGAGTGTTACCTCAATGGATTTTGAATCCATCGCGTCTGCCATTCCGCCACTCCGGCTTTTTGGGGCACTCGGCTTTCAAACCTGTAGGAGGCTCGATGCGAGTTGCGGACTACCTATATTAGCGGCGATTTAGTCGGAATACTCGATTCAAGACCTAGAATTTACCGCTGTAACAGTTAAATCAGATTCTGAGCGACTTCTAAGTTCGATCAAATAGCCGGCTCGTGCTAGCCTCTGGTCATGTCAGAAGATTTTCCTAGTAGCACCGAACACACCTCCGAGCGAAAGCTTGAGCTTTCGCGTCCGTTGGCGGTTCTAGATGTCCAATCTACAGGGCTAGACCCTTCGAGTGCACGCATCGTAAAACTCTCGGTTTTTCGCGTCGATACAGATGGATCGGAGCACGTGAAATCAGTGCTGGTAAACCCTGGAATACCAATCCCGCCTGGTGCTACACAGGTTCACGGTATCTCGGATCTCGACGTCATGGATAAACCGTCGTTCGCCTCGTACGCCAAAGCTCTGTCAGGCCATTTGGACGGCTGTGATTTGGCCGGATTTGGAATCGAGCGATTTGGACTTCCTCTTCTACAAGGTGAGTTTGAGCGAAACGACGTACTGTTCGCTACGGACGGGGTAGCGATTGTCGACGCAATGACTGTGTTCCATCGATTAGAGCCACGAAATCTTTCTTCGGCATATTCGCGATTCGTTGGTGGTGCTTTACCGAAATCAGATGACGAAGCCCAAGGTGCCAGAAACGTTTTCAACATTATTCAGGGTGAGCTAAGCAGTTCGGCTGAGGTACCTGTGACGCCCGCCGAACTCGCTGCGTGGGCGAAGGGAATCGACGATACGGCTATCGATTCAGAGGGTAAATTTATCTGGAGCGAAGAAGGTGATGCGCTGGTGAACTTCGGCAAGCATCGGGGCGAACGTTTAGTTGAGGTCATAGGGAACGATCTGCCGTACTTGAAGTGGGTTTCAGGTTCAGACGACTTCGAACAAGAGGTTCGGAAGATTGCTGAATCTGCAGCGAACGGATATCTGCCAGAGCGTTAATTTCAGTCTCGACCGAGAGCCTGACGAGTCTAAAACGGTCGGCTATCTTGAGGTTCCGACATCGGAGGCGGCGCGTTCTCCGCACGAATCACCGCATCACCTGTGAATGTGATTTCGACACAAGGCATACCGCTGAAAATTCGCTTGGCGATGATGAACGGACCCCACCACGGAAGCTTCAAAGCTCGATTTATCTTCACTGCGCCAAGAAGAATCTTGAACTTGGTTCGAGGAAATCCGGGGCGCAATGCCCAATGCTCGATGAACGCAAAAATCTTGGGAAGCTTTTCGTCTAGATCCCGAATCACCCTAGCCTGAGCGGGAATATCAAACCACGGCTCAAACTCAACTGAATGAACAGTCACATCAGGATTTCTCGACATGCTGGCGACCCAATCTCTTTTACCGGGGTAGCCCGACAAGACGATTTTGTTTACGCCGTTTTCTTGAGTCCAAACGTACGTGGTCTCGATTGTGCGAGGCGTGCCGTTTTTTCGGGTCAGTGTTGTGCGAATGTAAAAGCTGTCGGCGAGGATCTTCTCGAGTTCGGATGGCAGTTTGTGATCGGGCATATCCCCGATATTAGCTGTCCCCATCGAACACTGCGATAGTGTCAGGGTTGATATGTATGGCGCCAGGACCGTTCGTGATTTCAAACGACGCCGTGCCATCTAGAACCTGGTGCTCAAACGATGCTTTGTCGCCGTCTTTTGTGATCCCCGAATCGCCTTCATTGACGGTCACGTCGCCATTGTGGGTATTGCCTGACACAAACACATCTGACTCTGCCCTAAGCCGAACGGCTACATCTCCGTTGGAAGTAGCGATCGAGTTTGAGCCTTCAGAAACCACTCCATCAAACCAGACGTGAGCGTTAGTAGTGGAGACGTTTACCTGACCAATCACGGACTGCACGAGAACTTCAGAATTAGTAGTCGAGAGATCAAAATCGCCAGCTGAGTCTCGGACCGTAATCTTGCCATCGATAGTTGATATATCTGCTGAATCAATTGTCACATCGACGATTGATACCGGTCTGTTCGTCGTGAGAACAATCAGTCTCGCTCCGTCAGGAATCTCAATCTCAATGATCGAGTTCGCTGTCGTCTGACCGCCGGTGCTGGTAGTCGCTGAAATTATGAAATGTTCGCTCAGACCCGACGAAAGGCTTTGTGTGTAGTAGTCGACAAATTCTGAATTGTGGAAAGTCGCTTTTAGGTCGAGTGATCTCGACAGTGAGCGAGAGATCCTCAGCTCTGCGTTTTCACCAATAACTTCAACAATCGCATTGCTACTAAGTTCGATTGAGGATGAAGTAGTGGTCGTATTGCCACCTGACAACACACAGACCGGCGCCATCGTTGCAAACGCAACAACTAGCAGAACAACAAGTGTTTTCGTTCTGTGGATCATGATTCAAAGCCGGTCGACGAGCATGGGATGAATGTGGCTTGGACTGCGATCTTACACTTTTAGGTGGAGTGTGCAGTTTTACAGGACTTGGAACAGATCAAGACCAACGAGGAAACTAAGAGGTTGAATACTGTAGGAGATTAGCTTCGTTACAGTACGAACATTGATGCTATCGTTGCATTTAGTAAGTCCTGATTTGCCTGGAAACGTGCGCAACTGAGATTTTCGCGAACGTGATACAGGTGTTGGCGACAACTTGTGTGGCAGTTAAGGATTCCGACCGAAATGCACCAATACACAGAAGATCCGCTGCTGGATCACTACCAGCGGAGACAAAAACGTTTTGGTAGACAGTTGAACTCGAAAGATCGAGTATTCGGTTTCGCTGTGATCATCTTTCTCGTGTTCGGCGTATGGTGGCTGGTTTTTCATGACTCGAGGTCGTACACATTCACTGAGGCGCACGTCGAAAAGGTGCTTAGACCTCACACAGTGGAAATCAGATCGGGTTACACCGTCTACTCCCGAGGAGGATCCTCACCTACAACGATGATCCTGCGCAATGGTGAAAATGTGAGCGGTCTTTCGGCGGAGATCGAGCAAATAGACCAGCAGTTGGCGGTTGCCACCGAAGCACTTGCTCAGGAGTTTCCGAAAGAAAATATACGTGGGGTGAAATATGAATTTCACAACCTAATCATCATTTGTCCTTTTCAGAATAATTGCTCTTATGAACGTCGCTTAATCTCTGAAGCCCAACGCCTTAATCTCGCCGATACGGTTGATCCGAAATTTGTGCCAGGTCCGTAGTTTCGTCAGTTGATTCACATTTTAGATTTCAAGCAAGACTCTCACGACAACGAGTAGATACTTTGATTGATTGGGACCCAAATACTTCTAGGATTCGGGCAAGTTCACGAAGCCCTGCGGTGCACCGCGGCACATTACGCTGACGCTGTTCTTATTCATCGCCGTTGCTGCTGGTGTTTGGTTGTTGCTGAGTCGAGATGGCGAACCTGGGAACGTCAACAGCATTGATGTCGCTGCACTAGATCTAGAAGTTATTTCGGAAGAAACCTCTGGTGATACCGTCATAGTTCGAGCTTCAGTGGGTAAATCTGGACGTACATGGGTAGTGAGCATCCTCTACTCCAGTTCTTTGACTGGTGATGATCTAGTCGACACTGAATATTTCAAAATCAAACGGCTAACGCGGCCTCTATGTCTTCACCGATAGTAAGTTGTTGCACCAGCAGGCATGGCCTGTGGACACGACCCAGATCCGTGCGCCAGGGTCATCTGCATTCCATCGTCAAAAATCTCCAAATAGAACCAACGTCCGTTGTCGAAATAGCAATGCGAGCCAGTTAGTAGCGACGGATCGCGCCAAGTTTGATTATCTTTAGCGATCCGTACATCGCTTCCGATTCCGGTGATCGTGACCAAATCACCCGGTAGGAGTCCGAGGGAGATTTTCGACTCCGAAAACTCCAGGTTAAGTGAATCAAACCACGCCCCTGAAGCTGATCCCACTACATCCCGCTCGGTCGTAGAACACTCAATGCCGGGTAGCAGGCGCTGATCGTGCGTTCCAAATAATTCGTACATCTGACCTTTGAGAGGCTCTTCAAAATATTCATAAGGGCAGACGGTATGAATCGACTGATTCATGTGTCCTTTCTCATAACGCTCCTGATTCGCAAATTGGTTCGTGAAAGTCAGGTCGTACGCTCCGAAGTCCCACGCGCCAAAACCTCCCGCACCGACTGTGTAACCGATCAATTCACCTGCTTCGAATCGAATCGCCTCAGTCCGAGTGGTTTGACTGGTGTTAGCAGCGGTGGCGGGCGCAACCGCTGCAATTTTCGGTGCCACCTCTGAAATGTGATCAAACTTGAAACTGATTTCGCAACTTACATCAAAGAACAATAAGTACTCGCTGGTATCCACTGTCGTGGCGTAGTAGGCAACCGACGTAAGGACAGAGTCGGCAACGGCGAATACAGGGACCCGGACGTTTGTGTCGTCAGGATTATTCTTGTTGTGCAAGTACGAATGTGGTTTGATCACGCCGCCCGCGGGAGACCCTGGTGGAATAATTGAAGCGATTTTCGAAAGATCAGTAGGCAAGGCATTGAATCGAACAAGCGGGTCGCTCTGCAGCCGGCATGCATCACCCGACAACGTTCTCAGTCCGCCGTTGGACAACAGTTCGAACTCTCCATCGTCACCACAAGACCGGAAATAGGAAACACCAGCTACTTCACGTCGAGTCCAGCCTGAGCAGCCCAACTCACGTGCGCCTGTGTTTGCTTCACTTTCTGAGAGGTAGTGGTAGGGCGGTAGGGAGATTGATTCCTGTGAAGAACTAACTACGGTTGGTTGAGGGCTCGCTGTAGGTGTAGGCGCTATCGGAGCAACAAGCGGTGGCTGCACCGTCGCCATCGGATCGGATGCCTCATCGGCTAACAGCTGTTCATATAATTCTCCGTCGGCGCAGACGCGGTAGAACGGTATTCCGTCGATCGAAACACCAGTCCAACCGGTGCAGCCGAAATCTCCCGCTGCGGCTAGCGCTGCATCTACTGTTCGATAGTGATGTTGCGGGATAACCAACGGTACTTCGACCGCTTCGATTCTGGATGGTTCGACTGTAGATGCCAAGTCGTCGAGATCAGGCAACGATTGTTGTGTGCCCGATAGCTCAGTAGCCGCAGGAATCGGTGTTGGAGGTACTCCAAATTCACCGGGACTCGCGACGGTTGGAGTCAGATAGAACTGTACTTGCTCAGTGCTGCAAGTCATCGATAAGAGCGCACTTGTGAATACGCTCAACAAAAGCGAGGATATCTTTATTTTGCGAGAACCGGACATTTATCGAGCATTGCACGTTCAGCCCGAATTGACCAGCGTGACCGTACGTAACACCCCTTACGAATACGATTGATTTAGTTAAGTAGCATCAATCGGGAGCAGTCAGTGAGTCGGTTTCGTTCGCTTTTCAATTTGGAACCGATTAATCACTACTGGCGTATTAATTACTGAGTGTGCATCGTCTAGGCATTCTAACGCTCGGTTACTAGATTGCCCCCTGTCCGCTGAAATTGATCAGTTAGAGGTCGTACCGAGTTTCTGAAGGCGTGCATCACTAGACGGTGCGCACTCGCCAGTCGCTACTTTTGGCAGGGTCTTGACCCAATCTCAACCTAAATTCGTGCTTGCTCGTTCGATAGCTTTTCGATCGCTTGCACCAGTGCCTGGTGTCCCTGGCTTGTGGAGTCAGGTCCATCAGCCTGCACCGAACGATAGAGTTGTGCGATCAACGTGCTGGTCGGAAGGGCAGTACCTGTATCGGCAGCAAGTTGACCTGCCAAGCGAAGATCCTTCTGCATGTGTTTGACCATGAAGCCTGGGGTGAAATCACCTTCTAGGATTTTTGGTCCGAGCGTTTCCAAAGCCCACGATCGACCCGCACCGTTCTTGACTGCGTCGAAGAATGCCTGCATATCGAGCCCGGACTTCTTTGCGAGCACGAACGCCTCTGAAATTCCGGCAAGTGTTGCCACTCCGATCAGTTGATTTGCGATCTTGGTTGTGTGCCCTGAACCGACTGGCCCCATGTGTGACACATCGCCACCCAGTACGTTCAGAACCGGTAATGTTCGTTCGAATATTTCAGCGTTTCCGCCGACGAGTATTGAAAGTGTTCCAGCTTCGGCCCCGCCAACACCTCCGGTGACAGGTGCATCGATGAAGCTTGATCCTTTTGCTTCGACCAAATTCGCCATGCGTTTGCCCATCTCGGGATCGATCGTGCTCATATCGATGACTACAGAATCGGCGTTCAGGCCTTCGAGGATTCCATTTGGTCCAGCAATTACAGCCTCAACGTGTTCCGAATCCGGAACCATCGTGATAACGATGTCCGATTTTGACGCAACAGCTGCAGCCGATTCATCAGATCCAGCACCAAAATCTTTCGCTAGGTTCACAGTCGTGTCGTTCAGATCGAAAACAGTGACGATGTATCCATCGCTCACAAGATTGCGGGCCATTGGCAGCCCCATCATTCCAAGGCCTACAAATCCGATACGTTCGTTGCTCATGTATTCGTCCTAGTGTTGTTCGCGGCTGATTCGTCTGTGTCGCTCTAATCTAATATGTGGGCTAATTTACATCGCTATACCGAAGTTGGGGACACAAATATCGAGATTATCCAGCGGGAGATTATTAGTCTGGGTTCGAGGTCTGGTAAGGCATCTGTCGAGCTATTTGGGAGAGAATATGTACAAAGCCGTGTTGTTCGATTTATTTGGAACACTGATTGCTCCGCCTTCGATGACGGTCTATCGGCAGATGGTGGCCCAAATCGCTGTGATCTTGGGCGAGCAATTCGAAAACTTCAGTGAACCCTGGATGTCGATCAACGATGGACGCCTTGACGGGCGATTCGGTTCGTCGGAAGGCGATATTTTGGCTGCTGCCGAACTAGTTGGTGCTCAGGTATCCGATTCTCAGATGGCGGAGTGCATGAACCTCCGTCGAGCAATCACTCGCGATTTTCTGACTCCTAAATCAGGTGTGCTAGAAATGTTGACCCAGCTTCAGTCGTTAGAAATTAAAATTGGACTCGTGACCGACTGCGTCTACGACGTACCAGCTGTTTGGCCTGAATCGGTGTTTGCACCGTACTTTTCGGCAACCCATTTTTCATGTGTTACCCATGTTCGGAAGCCCGATGCGCGTGCGTACAACACTGTCCTCGAAGAACTCTCCGTAACCCCAGACAGTGCACTGTTTGTTGGAGATGGCGGGTCCGACGAGCTAAACGGAGCCGTTCGAGCAGGAATTAAAGCCGTGATGATCGACGACCTCACTCCTGCATCAGGAGAAGTCTTGAGAGTCGGGGTAGTCGATTGGAACGGCCCCGCAGTGGCATCGATGAGCCAGATTACAAAGTACGTTCAGCAGTAATCGAGCCGCACCCCATTTCTCGAAGACAGTGTGATGAAGGGGCAACGGTCGTAATTTTTACGAATCACCTATACTGCCGAACCATGGGGACTCGAAAACTACTAATATTTATTGCAATGTCGCTGTTAGGCCCAGCTGTGCTCATCGCCTGTGGCTCTTCCGAAAGCAAGCCGTTGGTCAGCGATGAATCAGTAATCGGGATTGACGAAGAGCCGGTGCAAATTATCCGGCCTAACGGAATGTTTACTGTTGAGGATGTTGAAGCTGCAGGATGGAAGAATTCGAAAGAACTCTCGCCTGAAACTCTCCCCGATGCTGAGAGCGTTTGGTACGGCTTCTATGAGCAGCGTGACGTAGAGGTTCGAGTCTATGGGACACAACAGTTGGCAATCGATAGCGGTCAAGAAATCGCGGATGTCGCAACTGGACGAAGGAAACCCGCACCGTTCGCTTCTGGCGGAATTAGTTCTACCCGGACGAGCTATTCAGCGTATGCGATCGTAGGAAATCTGATCCTTCTTTGTGAAATCAAGATTGAGGACTGTCAGGGCCTGATTGATTCGATCGAGTAGGGCGGTCATCGAAGCTTGACGAATACTGTGATTTTGAGTGTGTGGCTCCGCAACCTCGACCCCAACGCCGACTCGTTCACCGCTAGAATTCATGTTTTCATCCGTGCTCATCGACTGAATTGAACTGAGAATTATTGTGGCTAGTACCGATCCAAAACAACCAAACATTTTGTTCATTTTGAGCGACGATCAGGGCGCATGGGCGATGAACTGTGCGGGAACGCCGGAGTTGCGGACTCCAAATTTGGATCGGCTCGCTGAAACCGGTATTCGGTTCGAGAATTTCTTTTGTGCGTCCCCAGTATGTTCTCCGGCACGGGCTTCGATTCTCACGGGCCAGATTCCTTCACAACATGGTGTCCAGGATTTTCTTCGAGCCGGCAACGGAGTAAACGTCGCGGACGATGGCAAGACGATTCAGTATCTCGAAGGAAGAAAGACTTACACCGAGATACTCGCTGAGAATGGTTACGATGTCGCCCTGAGCGGCAAATGGCACATTGGTGATTCAGCCACGCCTCAGGCTGGGTTCGACTACTGGAATGTTCACGCAACGGGGTCTGGCGACTATTACAACGCCCCCATGTTTACTGACGGCGAACCGTATACGTCTGACGGGTACTTCAGTGATGTCATTACCGATAACGCCATTGGTTATCTCGATGATCAACAGAGTTCCGACAAGCCGTTCTCGATGAATGTGCACTACACAGCTCCTCACGCGCCTTGGGGACGTGAACAGCACCCAAGTGACATTTACGACGACTATTTCGATAACTGCAAGTTTGAATCGGTTCGCTGGGATCCTGTGCACCCCGACCAACTCCACAAGGAAGGGGCTTTCGGAAGCATCGGTACCAGCGCTGAGGAACGACATGCAGTGCTGAGTGGATATTTCACGGCGGTAACCTCGATGGATGAAAACATCGGGCGCTTGATTGATTGGCTTGAAGAAAACAATCTTCGAGATAACACACTAATCGTTTTCACTGGTGACAACGGTATGAGCATGGGACACCACGGTATTTGGGGTAAAGGAAATGGAACTTACCCTGCAAATATGTACGACACCGCGGTAAAAGTTCCGACTCTGATTTCGCGACCTGGTCATGTACCAGAGGGGCGAATCGAGCGAAATCTTCTGAGCCACTACGACTTAATGCCGACGATTCTCGATTACGTCCGATTGGGCTACACGATTGGAAACGTCAGAGATTCCTTGCCCGGTACTAGTTTTGCGGGATTGCTCGATGGAGAAGTTGATGTAAGTGGGGGACCGGTGGTGGTTCTCGACGAATATGGTCCGACTCGAATGATCCGAACTCAGTCGTTGAAATACATTCACCGCTACCCAGACGGACCACACGAGTTTTACGATCTTGCGAATGATCCCAATGAGGTGACGAACGCTATCGACGATATAGCGTTCCGGTCGATTATTAGACACATGCGGAATCAACTCCAAGAATGGTTCGACAAGTACGCTGAACCAGAGCGCGACGGATCAAAGCAGGCCGTGAAAGGTCGAGGGCAACTCGATGTCGTCGGTGGCAAAGAAGAAGCGTTCGCTCAGGACGTCACGTTCTTGCGCGATATCTAGGCAGTCGTTTTTCCAATCAATGTGCGCAAAAAAGCCCTGCTGAGGCTCCAGTTTTCACGGAACTCCAGCAGGGCTTTTTAGTTGACTCGATTTAGAACGAAATGTTCTCTAAGGCATGTACGCAGCGAATGTCTGCATCACAAACTTGCCATCGACAACGTGGAACGTGTCGGTGCCAAGTGGTGCAACTTCGCCTGAATGCCAAGTTATGTATCCGTACTCACCGGCGGTTGCATTCACATCGACAACCATATTGTCGACAAATCCTTCTGGTAGCGATGCAATAAATCCTTCGAAGAACGCTTTTAGTTCGTCAGGACCGGTGAATGTTCCGTTCGGTGTGATCAGAACTGCATTAGGGGCGTAATCGTTCAGAAGTCCCTCAAGGTCACCAGCGCCGATGGATTCGAGATGGTGTGCGATCACGTCTGCTGTTGTAGCCATTTTGTTGTTTCCTCTGTTCTTAAGACAGTGTGGTTTATATTCGTGGAAGCTTTGATGCAAGGAATAATGAATGAGGTTCAACGGGGCTGGGCAAAGCTAACATTGCGGCCACCGATCAGAAGCGTGGTCGGATATCTGAACTCCACAGACGACCTAGGGACATTGCATTGATCGACGCACTATTGATTGGCGGAAAAGGGACTATCGGCGCGGGCTTGCGTACATACTTACCTCAGCTCGATGCGAACTACAAAGTGACCTCTGCGGACTTACCTGGTGCCCCAGACCAAGCAACCGATCCCAAAGCACATCGAGAATTCATCGAACTCGACGCATCCGTCGACCACGCAAAGTTACGACAGGCTCTCGACGGTCGAGATCTGGTTGTGTACCTCGCTCGAAAAGACCCTCTGAGCGAAATGAATGCCATGACCGATCGAGTGTTTAAAGCAATTCAGGATGTTTGCCCGAATGCTGTAGTGATCGGGTCTAGTTCAGTGCACGCCACAGGAGCGGCTTACTATGGCTATACCCGAGAAGAAAACTCCCCGATAGCCCATCGGAGATTCGACGAAGTCGATCCGTGGCCCGAGCCGCTATCGGTGATGACCGAGCCGAGCCCAACCGGCGATTACGGTGTCGAGAAGGCGTACGTGGAAGCCTGGTGCCACAGATTGGGTGCGGAGGGACAGAACGCTGTCGCAGCTCGTTGGGGAGGAATAAACCCTACGAACGGCAAGAAAGATGAAATTTCGTATTTCACGGTCTGGTGTCATCAAGAGGACTCAGCCAGATTCGTTGATGCCTGCTATAAAACGGCTCGTGCAGGGAAGCTAAGATCGAGTGCTCACTACTACGTGATTTCAGACAACACGTACAACGTGTTCGACATTGAAACGACTCGTCGCGAGATTGGCTACAACCCTCAGCACAATGCTGAGTCGATGTACGGTGATGGCAACTCTGAAATTTCGCTCAGAGCGGACTAGATAACGTTCTGATGGGTTCTATCTAGGTGACCGGTGATATCCTGTCGGCATCCAAATTGCACTAAGTCCGAGTCGCCAAATCTCTTGCTCCTAGAACTATGAATAAGTACAAAAGTCCTGTTCAAGGCTCTGAGGCTGCAATGTCTGGAGATCAGCGTGACCCATCTCGCCGTCTGCTCGATTCCGTGTTCGCCAAGTTCCTTCGTGTATCTTCGATATTGCTCGGATTCTATGCCCTGATCGCAATTTTAGTCGGTGTGTTGTTTTTGTTCGGAGCCAATTATGCGGGGGAAGAAGATACCGATCTTGCGCGGTCGAATCGTCGTCAAATCGGAATGATGGCTGGCGGTATTGCTCTTTCAGGTGCCGCCGCCGGGTATCTTTCGTATAAGACGTGGGGGATCGCCTCCAACGTTCGGAGAAACAATCGACGGCGCGCCAAAGGTCTGGACTAAGCTCAGTTAGGCTCGTCTAGGATTTTGTGGAATCTGCGATTCGGAAGTCGATTCCAAGTCGAGGTTCAAGTACTGTTGTCTGACTCTGAGCGGACGAGGTAGGTTCCTCAACGGCTTCAGTTGCCGCCGCCTTTATTGGGATCGTCAGGCTAAATCTCGACCCTTCGCCATAGACGCTCTGCACACCGATGAATCCCCCGTGTGCTTCGATTATGCCCTTCGTAATGGAAAGTCCTAGCCCAGTACCAGAAACAGATCTCGTTTCTTCGTTATCCACACGGAAGAATTTGGTGAACAGTCTTGCTTGATCTGCATTAGATATTCCGATTCCCTGATCAACCACTGCCATCTGAAGGTTTCCCGATTTGATCTGTCCCTCCATCTTTATTGTGGTTCCAGCGGGCGAATATTTGTGGGCGTTGCTCACAAAATTCATCAATACCTGAGCGATTCGAGTTCGATCCATTTCAACCTGATGCCCGTGAAGATTTCCTACGAACACAAATTTCTGTTGTTTCGAAGCGAGCAGGGGTGACATCACGTTTTTGACTTCTTCGACGACCGTCTCGATGTCGAACTGCTGTTTGTCCAGTTTCACATCACCTGACTCGAGTTTCGAATAATCGAGCAAATCGTTGATCAGAGTGAGCAAGTGATTACCGTTATTTTTGACGATATCGAGCTGCTTCATATTCCGGTCCTTTTTCTCGCCCGCCTGATTGCGAGACAAGATATCGGTGAAAGCTATGATGCTCGTTAGCGGTGTTTTGAGCTCGTGCGAGACGGTCGAGAGGAACTTCGTTCGCTCTTCGTCGATCTGCTGAAGCTCACGGTTTGCAGAGTCCAGCCTGTCAGAGGCGATTGCTTGCGAAGCCAGCTGACGTTCATGGCGAACTGACTTCATCCGTTGATTCCATAGTCGAATGTCGGCTGCAAGTACTGTCGCCAGTAGGATCACAAACCCGATTGCGAGACTTGTCATCGTTGAACGAATAATCGGAGATCGGGTTCGTCCAATTCCGAGAGACAGTATTTCGCTCACATCACTGGTTACGCCAAGAACGACCACCGGTTCTGAAGATGAGCCGTCAATAAACGGTATGAATGTCTCCACAACATCGGCGTTGTACTTCTTTCCGTACGGTGGGGCGACTTCGTAATCACGAATCAAGCCAGATGCGATTGACCCATCGGATACTTTTGCGAATATTGAAGCCTGTTCAACATCGATATTTTGTTGGACGAACGTCGAACTCCAAACGAACTCACCGCTGGGGGAGTACAAATTCAGACGGACAATGTTCGATCCGTTCAGCATTTCGCCGATTGCTTGCGACGAATCGGTGGTGTCGCCAAATGGCAGCAGATTTCCGGCAGAAGACGACTCAGACAACAAGTTCGACACGATCTCAGCAATATCCAGTGCCTGCTCAACTGCTTCATCAGTCGCTGCATCTATGACCTGAGATTCTTCAGTTTGCGAGGTTGAATAGTTGATCGCTAACGCAACAGCAATAAATGTCAGGCTGGCCACGACGAGAAATAGCCCTGTCATGCGGAATTTACCCACGCCAAATAGCCCTGACTTTCGAGGGGTTATCTTGGTTGTTGTGGTAGATATCTGCATTTTGGCTGACTGAGCTGCGGTGTGTGCGAGTCAATGGTTATCGCACTAACCAACTACTTATTTTTACCTTTTCCATTGCCGTTTGAATTGCCTGAGTTTCCAGGTGACGAGTCGTTTCCGGAAACTCCGGAGTCTTCCTCGACTGCCTCGTTTTCAGAAGGCTCTTCGACTACGGGTTCTTCCTCAGCGATGGTCTCTTCTTCGGAGTCGTTGTTGTTTCCGTTGCCATTGCCGTTGCCGTTGTTGGAGTTCGAGTTATCTGAGTTACCAGGGGCGTCATCTTCTTCAACATCGCCGGCAGGCTCTTCGATAACAGCTTCGTCCTCAACAATCGGTTCATCTTCAGAGTCGTCGTTGTTTCCGTTGCCATTTCCAGAATTCGAATTACCTGAGTTGCCAGGAGTCGAGTCATCTAAACTGGTCTCGGTCGAAGAGTCATCCTCAGCGCCGGTTTCACCGTCTTCTACGATTTCTTCGGTGTCATCGGTGTTCGCCTCATTGTTGCCATTTGAGTTTCCAGAATTCCCTGGTGCAGTCTCGTCCTCATCTGCCGTCGAGTCAGAGTTGTCGTTGTCAGACTCCGCAGATGAACTGTTATCCGACGAAGCACCGTTGTCACCCTTGTCGTTTCCACCCGCGTTTTCGTTGTTGGATTTTTCTTTTGAAGATTCGTCAGATGCTGTCTCGGCAGTTTCGTTCTCAGGATCGTTAGATCCAAGCTGCTCTGTGTCTTCCTCAGAACCGGTGGAGTCTGACGATGAATGATCGGTCGATCGATCCGAACCAGGAACTTCGTCACTAAGGCTTGGAGGAGTTGTAGGACCGTTGTCAGACTCGGCAGATCCCTCATCAGAGGAGGCAGGAGGGGTAGATTCAGACGACCCTGTCGAACTCGTGCCATCGGATAGCCCAGGCACACCTGCGATTGTTGCGCTATTGCTAGATCCGAGCGAATTTCCCGAAGCTGCGAATATTCCCTCAGAACCGTTGCTGCTGCTGGATGAGCCAGAGCTTGGGTTTGTAAATCCTGACGACGCCAGCAATATTCCATCGCTGGTTTCCGTAGCCATTATTCCCATTTCAGATGCGACTGATGCCAACACCTGTGCCGACATATCGTCCATCAAATCAAAGCGTTCAGTGTCGATAGTGATGCTGGTCTGCGAGGTGCCACCTGCAGGCAAGAGATCGCCAATTTCGATTGCAAGATGCTGACCAGCGGTGAGGGCTTCGAGCTTACTCGTTACGTCACCCTTTGAATCAAATACAGTTCGGTCAAAGTGAATGACAAACTGACTCGCCGCATCCGCTGAAGGGCGCAAGGTCGTTATTCGACCCGCACCTGTGACAGGCGCACACGCCGTGGTTAGCGCAACAACCAAGATGGCTACTGGTGCTACCGACCTTTTAAGATTTCTTAGAACTCGGCGCTGTTGAATATTCTTTGCTTCGAACATTCGAGTTGCCAAGGGTGTTACCGCGTTGTCAGATTTGTTTGTCATGTTCATCTCGTTAGCCGTGCAGCCCATAGATCCCATGCTCGAACCCGAGGTACAAAGTGTTGCCTCGATCCATGCCTAATAAACATTGCGCTTTTCTAGCGCCCCTAGCCTCTTGGGGTGGGTTGGTGAGTAATTCTTAATGGCTCATTGCATGATCCTTGTG
Organism: Dehalococcoidia bacterium; assembly: GCA_040264655.1. Taxonomy (GTDB): domain Bacteria; phylum Chloroflexota; class Dehalococcoidia; order Lucifugimonadales; family Lucifugimonadaceae; genus Lucifugimonas. The sequence goes on from JBDQHW010000028.1 coordinate 34,052, forward strand.
GCTCAACGGTACGTGTGTGCTAGCACCCACTAGGCAGTTCAAAACCGACCTTCAAGAGTGCCCCAGGTGTGGAGAAAGTTTGCTCGAAAATCACGGATATAGAGCAACCTGAGATGCCATCGCCAGCGGGATTTTAACTGCGTATTTGAGGCAAATTGTGATTTCGATACCGAGTCCTACTTGGTGTAGTTACGCGATAGTCTCATCCGCGAGGGTTGACCGAAATGCTTGGTGGTCGGTGTTGTCCAAAAAAAAACGCATAAAAAGCCCTCGGACGATTCGTCCGAGGGCTTTTTATTATTCTCTGGAGCGGAAGACGAGGTTCGAACTCGCGACCCTCTCCTTGGCAA
>JBDQHW010000029.1:0-32093 GCA_040264655.1 Dehalococcoidia bacterium
CCGGAAGATTTGGGGTTTGATCGTAGCAAGCTCGCTGAAGCCGGTAGATATCAGGCTGAGATCGCGGTTGATCAGCCGTACAGAATTTTGATCGCTCGTCACGGACAAATCGCAGCTGAATGGAACTTCCGATCCGACCCGATCGCTCAGGCTCACCAAGCCTCGGCCTCAAAATCGACATTCTCGTCGATACTTGGAATTGCTATTCATGAGGGCGTAATCAAGTCTGAGAACGACCGGGTTGCCGATTACTACCCTGAGATGCTCGATGTCGCACCGGGAGAAGGCCCAAAAGAAGGTCGCTACGCATTTCCGGAGAACGATGGCATCACGTTCAAACAGTTGATAGGAAACACGTCTGGCTACATGAAGCTCGGCGAAGCACCCGGAAAAGTATTCAACTACCAAACGTTTGGAATGAACATCCTGACTCATGCCATCGCATCGGCGTACAGCTTGTACAAAACGTTAAAACCTGAGCAAGGTGCCGGGTTAGGAACGCTGACCGAATGGAAGATAAGGAACCCAATCGACGGTAGCTGGTCGTGGAAGTACGGCAATTTCGACATGCATCCCGAAGCCAAACTCGGGGTGTTCGGCTATATGACGTCGTATCAGATGTCATCGAGAGACATGGCACGGATGGGCTGGTTGTGGCTAAATCGCGGCAATTGGAACGGTACTCAAATCATCCCTGCTGAATGGATCGACAAGGCAACAAAAGTTTCGGATGAGATTCTTGAGAACGAGCCGAAAGAGCGTCACGTCTACGGATTAGGGTTCTGGTGCAACGACCAAGGCGAAGTATGGCCTGATCTGCCGAAAGATTCTTTCGCAGCAAGCGGTGCTGGAAATCAACACATATGGGTATGCCCGAGCCTAGACATTGTAGTTGTTCAATCACCCGGAATATACCCATCACGTGGAGCGTTCGACTCAGACGAGCAGATCGAAGACCGACGATCAATGCAGGGTCTACTCGGCAGAATTGTTGATTCTCTGAGTTAGATCGGTGCACAAACTGCGTATACCCGGTATTTCAACGAGTGGCGTCGTTCACGTGGGCGACTGGTAACCTTCGGCACACTGTTTGATTGAATCTACGCTATAGGACACAAATGTCTGACCGATTCTTCGCATTGAGCATTGCCGGTGGACGTGGTGAGCGACTTCGCCCGTTGACCGACAACCGACCTAAACCCATGGTCGAAATCAATGGAAAACCCATAATCAGTTATCAGGTCGACTGGATGCGGGCGCAGGGCGTGACCGATGTCGTGTTCCTCACTGGCTACATGGGTGGAATGATTCAAGATTATTTTGGCAATGGATCAGAGTTTGGGATCACCGCGCACTATTCGAGTGAGGACTCTCCGCTCGGAAGAGGTGGAGCTATCAAGCAGGGGCTGTCTCTCGTCCCTAGAGACGCTAAGAACGTCTTAGTTGCCAACGGCGACATCATCACGAATCAGCCGCTTGAGCCCATCACTGAACTTCACGAAAAGTCAGAAGCGACCGGCACAATGATGCTTGTCCCTTACCCAAGCCAATACGGCGTGGTTGAATCGAACGACGAAAGCATCGTGACTCAGTTCATAGAAAAAGGTAGCTTACCGTTCTGGATCAACGCAGGAGTGTATCTGTTTGACCGTCAGATCGAATCGTTACTGCCTGATATCGGCGATCACGAAACATCTACGTTTCAGGATTTAGCCAAACAGGGCAAACTTTCGGCGTACCACTCGGAAATGGCGTGGACAAGCATCGAAAGTCCTAAAGATCTAAGCGACATCACCGATCAGATCAACGAGGGTCGTTTAGTCCTCGCCGACAGCAACTAGAAGCTGCGCAGTTCGCTGAGTGTGGCTAGTCGCCCGAAGCGAAGAGCTGCAACAGATCGTGACGAGAAATCATTCCCACTGGCTTACCGTCTTCTAGAACCGGTATGTGATGCGATTCGGCGTCGACCATAAGCTTAGTGACTTCGGCTAAGTGCGTATCTGGAGCAACGGTAGCTGCGTCCTTCCGCATAACTTCGCCGACCAACGTGCTGCGAGCCGCCTGAATTACTTCTTCGATGTTTTCAGGGTCGCCAAGTTCGCTTCCGAGAACTCGTAGCACGGACTGACGTAGATACGGCATCACGGTTTCTTCAGGAAGATATTTTGACTCGGACATCAGTCCAGCGAATTGACCTGTCTCGTCGATAACCGCCAACGACCCGACGTTCTTGTCGAGCATTATTTTGGCAGCTTCCGACACCGGCTTGTCAGCTGTAATTGTTACAACTGGTGAGGTCATTATTTCGCTAGCCAATTTAGTGAGCATTGAGCCACTTACGCTCCATCAATACGAGTTGAATCTATATGCATCACTATAACGCCGAACGCGTGAAACTAGCGTGCATAACTATCCAATAATCCGTGCTTCAAGAATTTAGGCAGGCTGTAAAGCTAGTGCCTGTCGAGCGAACCGTGCAACCTTGATCGACGCAACAGCTATGTTTTCGGTGCTTGTATCGATCGTAATGTCGTACAACCCTGGATCATCAGGCTTGGCGCCGTGGATATCTCCAAAGTACTCTCGCTGAAGCTTTTCTCGTCGCTCGATGGTGTACTCAGCGTCGGCTGTCGATTTCAATCCTTCGCGCTTCATGATTCGCTCAACTCGGTCATCCCAAGAAGCGAAGAGTCCGACTTTCAGCGCAGGTCGCTCACCAGCTTCAACACAGCCTGCTCGGTGCACAAGCACGGAGTTGCCTAGGTTGAACAGATTGTCTACGCCTGTCGCCTCGTTTGTTGGCATGTGCTTCTCTGAAGGGCCATCGCTGTCCCAAGTCAGAGGAAGTAAGAGAGATTCGGGAACGTTGAAATAAGGATCGCCAGCTGCGTTGCCGAGTGCGAAACCAGAAACCGCCCGCTCGAAAATCGCCCAGAAGCGATCGGTCATACCCGTAGGAGCGATTTTCTGGCCTTCAGATAGCGATCGTGGCAGAGCAATTCGATCGATGTATTCGAAATCGAACATCTTCGCAACGCGCTTACCCAATTCAGGGCCACCAGCACCAATATGTCCATCAACTGTAATTACAGACATTTCAGCTCCTTACGCTCTCGCTCGAACCGTTCAGATCAGCGTGCATATCTGCATCTTCATCTGAGAATTCAAGGGAAGTTCTAAACAACTTCCACATCGAAACTGCGTTCTCACCAAGTGGGTGCGTCGACGGGTCGAACAACCACCTTGTCACTGCTGACTGGACCATACCGAAAAATATCATCGCTGCAGCGTCTGGCAACACAGTTTTGTCGATTTCATCTCTCTCAATACCTTGAGAAATGATCTCGGAGACCAGGGACAAGTATTTTTCCACCAATCGGCGACCAGCGGAACGAACTCTTGGCTCTTCAAATTGAGCCGCCTGGGCAATAACTACGAACGAAATACCTTGCCGTAACTCAACATACGAAACGTGGAGCTGCAGCATGTGCTCCAAACGCTCAAGAGCATGTCGGTCAGACCGAGTAGCTCGTGAGATCGCCTGGAACAGTGATTCTTCAACTTCTTGGATAAGAAGCAGGATCACTTCTTCTTTAGATGCAACGTGACGATAAATCGCTGCTTCTGTCACACCAACCTTCGATGCAATACCTCGAATTGTGAGCGCGTCAACACCGCCGCTAGCGATCAAATCGCGAGCTGCTTCGACAATCTGATGTTGCCTAGTTTGGTGGTCAAGCCGTGTTCTTGTAGCCATAGTGCAATTTACTCAACCGAAGGTTGATATAAACAATGTTAGTGATCGTTTACATACATAGCAAATGTTTAATGCGATTTAAGTCTCTCATGAACAATTACACAGGGGAGATATATGCTCCGTGAAGATTCTAGTGATACGTTCAATTCTGTTCATATCCAACCTGCATATTTCTCGTAATGTCGACTCACTCTGGCCCAAGAAAAACTAAACACGAACATGAACGCCTGCATGCGCTACGACATCACCCGCTGCTCCGGTGGATCGACGCAAGATTCGTGCACCGACCTCGAATCTATCTCGTCCAGTCTCTCCTGGCAGGGCTCGCACTAATAGGCATTCTCATCGCCGAAGACGCCCTAACGAACGGGGCCGTAGTTGCTGCGGTCGCCAGCTCGGTTGCGATCGTATTCTTCGTTCCGCACTCGGTTGCCTCAAAGCCGTTCCGCTTGGTCGGAGGGCACGTATCGGCGATTGCAGCAGCTTTGTGCACTGTTGGAGTGATGATGCTTCTGCCAGATGCCGTTGCCGGCAATCAACTAGTTATTCACACCTTGCAGGGTGCATCACTGGCGTTGGTGATCCTGTTCATGACAGTCACCAACACTGAACACGCACCGGCGGCCGGAACGGCACTCGGACTTGCTACATCGGTTCCGATCAACTCGGTCGTTTTTATCCTGACGTCTGCGGTGATCATTTCGATCGTGCGCATTGTGCTCTATCGCCGACTTCACAACCTGATTTAAATAAAAAACGGCTCCGAATATTTCATCGGAGCCGTTTCGTTTTATTTCTGCGTTAAGTTCTACGAACCGCCGTTAGGGTCGCTCAAGAATTTCAGCAGATCACTTTCAGGGTCGATGATGACCGTTGTCTGTGAATCCATGAATACCTTGTACGCCTCCAGCGAACGTCGGAAACTGTAGAAGTCAGGATCCTTCTCAAGCGAGTTTGCAAGAATCGTAATTGCTTCTTGTTCAGCCTGACCTCGAAGTAGTGCCGAAGTACCTTGAGCAGTTTCGAGAACAATGTTGACCTGTCGGTCTACATCAGCTCGAATCTCTGCATCAGCCTGTGCACCTTCAGCTCGAAGACCACTAGCAATACGTTCACGTTCAGCTTCCATTCGGGCGAAGACGCTAGTCTCGATGTCCGGCGGGAAGTCTGCACGCTTGATACGCACGTCAACGATCTCGATTCCGAGGGCTTCGATCACGCTAGCTGAGTAGGTGATCGATGCGCCATCGAGTGAAGCAGGGTTAGCGTCATTCGCCAACAGGGCTAGTTCTGCATCTGTGGCCAATCGTGAACGTTGAGTATCGCTCGTATCTTCATCGATGAATACTGAAACCGCTGGGTGATCAAGTGATCCGTAATCACGGAATAGGTCACCACGAGACACTTCGATACGGTTACTTGCTGTAGTAACTCGATTCATGATGTCTTCACGAGTCTCAGAGATAACTTCTTCCTGAAGATCCTGAGCAACTTCTTGTCGAAGCTGAGCGTTGACGATGTCACCAACACGAGCTGCTGCACCTGATTCGTTCCTCAAGTTCTTGAAGAACACCAGAGGATCAACAATTTTGTAGCGTGCATACGAGTCGATAACGAGGTTTCGTTTGTCGGCGGTGAGCAACGATGCAGGGGCAACGTCAACTCTGAGCAACCGCTTGTCGAATCGAGTTACCTGTTCTGCAAAAGGTGTTTTTACCTTCAGGCCAGGTGAGCGATACGACTGCTGGAATTCACCAAATCGGGTGACGATCGCCACTTCAGTTTCGTCCACAACAAACAGTGTCTGCGGAATGACGATAACTGCGGCGATGATTATTACGATCAGTGGAATAGTGAGCTTAGCCATTACTGTGCTCCTCCCACTCCGGTGATGGTCGTACTTCCGTTAGCGCCATCGAGTGGCAAGAACGGGAGGACTCCAGAATCGGAAAGAATGAACTTCGTTACCCCAGGCAAAATCTCTTCAATTGCCTCTAGGTAGAGACGCTGACGAGTGATGTCGGGCGATTGGAGGTAACCCTCGAGAATCGCTTCGAAACCGTCGGCTTCACCTTGAGCTCTTGCGATACGACCCTGTTTGAAACCTTCAGCGGCCTCGGTGATCTTTGCAGCTTCACCAGTGGCTTTAGGAATTTCAGCAGCTTCGTAAGCCTGTGCCAAGTTGATCAGACGCTCTCGGTCTTCACGAGCACGAACAACGTCTTCAAATGCCGACTGAACTTCAAGCGGAGGGTTTACGTTCTGCAAGAGAACCTGCAGTACGTCGATACCAGTTGAGTAGTCAGCAGAAAGCTCTCGCATCTTCAGAAGGACTTCGGTTTGAACCTGTTCCTTCTCAGTAGTCAATACGTCGTCGATATTTCGTGATCCGACAACCTGACGAAGTGCAGTTTCTGCGATGTCACGCAAAGTACGTCCGTCTGGTCGACCACTTGGAATACCTCGGTCGGCATCACCTGGGTCATCAACTTCAAATAGGAAGCTCTGCAAATCAGCGATTCTGTACTGAACCACAGCCTGCACGTCGACGATGTTCTCATCACCGGTAATCATCAACGATTCGTTGGTGACGGACTGAGCGACCGTGAAGCCGTCAGATCCTGAACGGAATCCAAGCTCCATACGTCGGGTAGTCGTAACGGCAACAACGTTAGTTTTGCCGATAGGGCTTGGGTAGTGCCAGTGCAGACCACCTGTTGTAGTTCCGGTAAATTTACCGAAAGTACGGAGTACGGCTTCCTGGTCGGGTCCAACTGTGTAGAAACCAGTTCCTGCCCAAATAATTGCGATCACGACCAGTGCTGCGAAAATCAGCCCGGCCGATCCTGCTCCGCCAATCCCTGGAATTTTTGGCAATGAAGCGCGTAGGCGCTCAATGACCTCATCCAGAGTCAGCTGTGTTTCTTCCTGTTGCGGTGGTCGATACATCTTGTTATCGACGACCTGCGTGTCTTCGTTTGACGCCGCCATCGCATCTCCTCGTACTAGTCTGATTTCGACCAATACGCTGCGTAGTGTTCGTTTGCTCGCCCCGCCAGCCGCATTCACGGTTGCAGAGCGTGCCAATTAATTTTGACTGACCAAATAATTGTTCAGCCTGAATTGCGTATGCCAAGTATACCGACGAGCGACGGTTTCGAACTGCAATTCATGCATTTCACATCCGTTTGGTGTTTTCACCATACGATTTCAACTGCTTTTCAACTTAATCCAGTTCAATTCCTCTCTCAACGAGAAGCCGTTCAAATTGTTCATACGACGCCAAAGGCCGAAGCAGCTTCACCAGTTCTCCCACAGATTCGACCTGTTCACGTAAATCCCACAAGTATCGAGCTATCGGACTTGTCGATGAAGGGCTTTCTGCATATGTGCCGTGGAACGCGAAGTAAGCCTGATTGATTTTGCGAATTAGGTAGCCGTGATCGAGCAATTCAACTCGCCTCGACTCCATGTACTCTTCCGCTTCTTCAATCAATCCATCTCCAAGCATCTCGTCTGTGTGGGTTCGAGTTTCACCCATAAACCTGTTGAAACTACACGCCTCTGGGTCTTCGACAACTTCAACCACTGCTACGTCTGATTGCTTTGACGCGGTTTCGGGTCGAGTCGGTGCAACAAACGGTTCGCCTGTCACATGGGAATAAACTCGCAGACCAACCTCTCGTCCGAATATGTCCGCGAGAGTCTCGTTCATGGAACGAATCTCCCCACCTGAGAAATAAGCTCTACCGAGCGGATGAAACGTTAGGTAGGCATGCAGCCACTCATGGGATGCGACATCCACCAGACTTTTGAGGTGGGTAGTTGGAATCACATTCGGATAGCTCGCCAATCCACCTGTCTGAAGAACGACAGCCGAAATATCGTGATCAGTTTCAAGTTCGTTCTCAATCCTCGACATTTCTTCGGTCGAGATATCAGGATCAATCAGAACATCCTCGATACGAACTATTTCATTTCGCCGAGAAGTAACAAGCAGCTTCGGTGGGTCGCCAATTCGAAAATCTACAGGTGGCCAGACGAATGAGCTGACGAGATCGATTTCATCGGTACGAACTGTCTCAGCAATGATCTGTTCGAGAAATTCTTCTACAGCTGGACGAATCGAATCTCGTTCGGCGATTAAGGCATCGACATCATTCTGAGCAGATTCGATCTCGAACGGATCTACTTCGGCTGCCGAAGTGACTCTGTTCAACTGGCTTTTGGCATCGCGAAGTTCAACGACAAGTTGTTCGTACCGATCAAGTGCCTGCCGGCGATCGCTTTCACTAGTCGGAGTCCACGGTAAAGCGGTCCACACTCGGTGCGTCCATTTGTCGAAAAAATTATCGAATTCCCACGACACCAAACCGTAACCGTGTTCGAGCGAAGCCGAAGCAGCCGGGGTGTCAAAGCGCTTATCGCCAGTCGGAACGATCCAACTGAAGAACAAAACGACAACTAGAGCGACCCGAAACACCCATTTTGATCGTCGCCCTAACGGTAACATCACTAGCCACATGGCAACGTTGAACACAATCAACAGCAGTGTCCCTGCGGTCCACATCAAGAATCTATTCAAAGGTGCGGTTCGAATATTGGGCAATCGACATACCGTGGCTTAGTTCAACGCAAATAAAAGTCAGACAGTTCAGTGACTTTAGTGAGAGCGTAAACAAGTTATACGTCGAGTGGGCAACAATCGGGCTTCATTCGCTCGAATGAACCGGCTGTTTAGCTAGTGGGTCTAGCCCAGAGCGTTTCGTACTGTTCGCCCATTATTAGCTGAGCGAGTTCACGACGTTCCATGCGAACTAGCTCGTCGAATGCCTTTTCGGCAGCATTGAGAGACTCAGGGAAGCCGGATTCTTCGATTCGAGACAATACCTTGCCCCAAAGACCGGAAGTCTTCATAGCGTCGACGTAGCCGACCCACGGAACAGCGATGATGTCTTGCGGACGTGGTAGATCGGGCCGCATGCGCTTGATTGTGCGGAGTCGATCTGCGATGGATCGAGCCATCGGAACTACTTTCACGAGAGGTTTCACGCCTTCTTTCGGGCGAATGTCAATTACGACAGATTGACCGAATTTAGGAAAGAACACGGCCATGACTTCAGCGTTCGAGATGAACTTGAACACACCATCCACGCCGTTTCCGTATCCGAAATCCAATTTGTACCTCTCGATTCACAAACCTCAAAGCGAGGCTGCTACTTTGCCGAGTAAGTTTCAGCTTACAGCGTTCAGTAGTTTATTAGGCTTTGAGTTCCCGAACAGTAGCAAGAAATGATGGGAGGATTTTCTCCCAGTCACCAACAACACCAAATCGAGCTTCTTTGAAGATGTTTGAGTCGCCATCTTTGTTAATCGCGACGATCGCACGGGAGCTTGAACAGCCTGCCATGTGCTGGCTCGCACCCGAAATCCCAACTGCAATGTAAACGTCGGGACTTACCGACTTACCAGTCAGGCCTACCTGATGAGAGTGGTCGATCCAACCTGCATCGCAAGCAGCACGCGAAGCACCGACAGCACCGCCAAGAACGTTGGCAAGATCAGTAAGTACGCTGAATGGTTCAGGTCCTCCGAGACCACGACCACCACTCACGACAAAGTCGGCGTCTTCAAGCCGAACTCCGTCACGTGATTCTGCAACCGTGTTTGTTACCTTCACTCGTTGCTCAACATCACCAGCAGATTCGGCGACCTCAACAGAGGGCGATCCTGATTCTGTCGACGGTTCGTATGCACCTGCCCTAAGCGTGATCACAGCTGGAGTAGCTGCGATCTCGAACTCGGCTAGCGCGCTCCCACCGTAAACGGGGCGTGTCACAGCGACAGTTCCACCTGAGTTAGACACTTCGGTGCAGTCTGATGCAAATGCGGTGTCGGCTCTGAACGATGCACGGGCACCAACAATCGATCCAAAATCGGACTTGTTGAACAGAACGACGTCGGGACTAGTGGAATCGATCAGAGCAGAAATGTCGGCTGTTGCCTGTTCGTATATACCTTCATCAGAAGAATCTATTGCAGAGATGGTCAGAACTTTTTCTGCGTTCAGTGAACTAGCCGAACTTGGAGATTCACCGGCAAACACTACGGTTACCTGAGCTTCAGATAATCCGTTGGCTGCAACAACGGTTTGCAACGTTGCCTGACTTATTTCGCCTTGTTCGTCGCGCTCGGCAATAAGTAATACAGATGTCATTAGATCAACTTCTCCTCACGCAGTCGTAAGGCAAGTTTCTTGCCAGAATCCGCTTCGTCTTCGCCTTCAATCAGTTCAACTTGTTTGTTTGACTCAGGAACGTAAAGCTTTGTAAGGGCCATTTTCGGAGCCAGATCTCCAGCAGAAATTCCGAGGTCTGCCAAGGAGAAAATCTCAGGCTTCTTGCGACTCGCTTGCATGATTCCACGAAGGTTCGGATACCGAGGTTCACCGAGCTCGTTTGTAATCGTCAGAACGGATGGAACAGGAGCGGTTATCTCCTGATACCCATCGGGAATTACTCGCTGCAGCGAAACCGAATCACCGCTTAGTTCGAGCTTCTGAACTAACGACACCAGCGGTAACCCAAGAACTTCAGACAGACCGAGAGTGACGTGGGCTTGATCCCAGTCAGATGCCTGACGTCCACCCAGTATCAAATCGAATGGACCGTCTTTTTCGATTGCCGCCGCTAGAACCTTCACAGTTGCAGCAGAATCGAGCTTGTCCAAATCATCGTCTTCGACAAGAACCAATCGGTCGGCTCCCATCGCAAGCGGCTTCTTCATTGCGTCCATGACGAATTCATTGCCGACAGACAGCACCGTGATTTCAACGTCTGCTCCCGAATCACGTAACAACAACGCAGCTTCAACGGCGTTCAAATCGAATCCGTTTACAACGGGCGGAACACCGCTCGGCGGAATCACGGCGTTAGACGCTTCATCGATCTTGAATTGCGATGGCGGAGTTTCAGGGTCTGGCACTTGTTTGGCAAGAACCACGATTCGGACAGTCAATAAAGTTTTTCCAATTCCAGCGATAGTCGAATGCGAGACATCGATTTTCAAAACACGATAATAGCGGCAGTTTCTGCCAGTAGAAATCTATGCAACCGCCTATAACATTACCGATCAGTCGTTATTTCTGAGTCTTCATAGTAGGAGTTGGATGTAGCTTCCCGAATACCGTTCATCCCGCAACTGAAAAAAGCGGATGAAAACACTTGAGGCAAGTTAACCATTTGGAATCTGTAGTCGCAGCAGCACAGTTGCTTGGAGTCGATCTCGATGCCAGGCAGCAGGCACAATTCCAGCGATACCGCGAACTAATCGAGCTTCGCAGCAAGCAGTTCAATCTCACTGGTCATAAAACGTGGGATCGAATTCGAGAAGAACTGTTTATTCGTTCACTACGAGTACTGTCACCCGCTGGTGGAAATGTTCCGACTCCAGAGTGGTTCGCCGGCAAACGCGCCATCGATATCGGAACTGGCGCAGGTATTCCGGGGATGATCATCAAGATTGCTCTCCCTGAACTGCGAATGACTTTACTCGATTCGATCGGAAAACGAACTAATTTCCTAATCGAGGTTGCCAACGAGCTCGAACTCACCGGTCTCGAAGTTATCAATGGTCGGGCGGAAGACCTCGGTCAGGAATACAGCCACCGCGAACAATACGACGTTGTCGTTGCCAGAGCCGTAGCGCGTCTCGCCGAGCTTGCGGAGCTGACGATTCCATTCGCAAAAATCGGCGGAACTGTAATCTTGCCAAAGAGCCAAGGTGTAGCTGATGAAGTTGAAGAAGCATCTGCTGCCGCCGAAGTGCTCGGAGCAGCCCCAGCTTTGACTCTTGAGGTTGATAAACCCGGTGATTCTCCTCCAGATGACATGGTTTACTGGATGAAAATCTCTTCAACCCCTCGTGAGTTTCCACGTAGAGTGGGTATCCCGCACCAGTCGCCCTTAATCGAACAATCTGTCGACGACGATTAATCTGCGCTCAGGGCAGATCACCCAAGTAAATGTCTGAGACACCGTCTAACCAGCCACATATTCCCGAACCGCACGATGAATCGGGGATGCCGAGCGCAGCCACATTGCGCCAGCGCGTCTTGTCGCTTCCTACGCTGATTGCGATTCTGGTCGGAGCCGTACTTTTGGCGTTCGCCATGTGGCGCATATTCGACTTCGAATGGGACGAAGTGTGGAGCAACATCAAGAACGTCCACCCCGGAAAATATTTACTGGCAGTTGTTCTTTACTACCTTAGTTTCTGGTTCAGAGGCCTTCGCTGGCGAATGATCGCGCAGACTGCCGATATTGGCGGCGATAAAGGAAAGAACGTTCCTGGCACGACCACTCTGTCGGGAATCATATTGATGGGTTGGTTCGCTAACTCGGTTGCGTTCCTTCGACTAGGTGATGCTTATCGCGGATGGGCATTGGCAAAAGAGTCGAAGGGCGATTTTCCTTCGAGCCTTGGTACCGTATTGGCTGAACGTGTTCAAGACATGGCCGCGGTGCTGATACTCGTTCTCACCGCCGCAGTTTGGCTCACGATTGAAGGTGATTCAAAGGTTCCCGGCTGGGTCGTATTTGCAGCATTCGCTCTCGTAGCAACCTTGGTTCTCGCTCTTGTTGTTATGCGGATCGCCGGAGAGCGATTGTCGCACCGATTGCCAGGACGATTCGAGGCTGTATATGTCAACTTCCAGCGTGGAACGTTGAGCAGCTTCTCGGGCAAAGCCATCCCACCACAACTGCTGCTCGGAGTTATTGGATGGCTGCTTGAAATAGCTCGTTTCTACTTTGTTGCCGATGCGATGGGAATCGATATTTCATTCGGAATCGTGATGTTCGCTGCACTCGCAAACGCAATGCTGACGACCATTCCGACACCTGGTGGATTCGGATTCGTTGAAGGCGGGCTAACCGGCCTGCTGATCCTGTTCGGGCGCACTGACAATGAAGCAATAAGCCTTGTTGCCGTCGACCGCACGATCAGCTGGCTCAGTGTGGTGCTATTTGGTGGAATCCTGTTCGTCGTATGGCACGCGGTAAAAGCTAAAAAGTCCACAAGCTCCTCACCTAGCGCATCTGAATAGCTCGCTCTCGCTTTTCAAAGTGGGCTAATATCATCGCCTCAACAATCGACGTTAGATTCGCTGACCCGACCACGGCTTATACAGAGGATGATTCGCATGGCAGATAAGAAAAAAGTGCTAGTTACCGGACTCAGCGGACTGGTCGGAACAGCACTTCGTAGCGACTTCGAAGAACGATACGAACTGTCGTCGCTCTCTCGCTACGGCACTGAAGGTCTAGACGATGCTCATAATTTCAAGGGCAACATCGCTGAAATCGAAACAATGATTCCAGCGTTCGAAGGTCAACACACGGTTGTCCACCTGGCAGCCGACCGAAGCGCCAACGCCAATTGGGAATCAGCCCTTCGAAATAACTTCGTAGGTGTATACAATGTCTACGAAGCCGCAAAACGCACGGGTGTGAAGCGAGTCGTATTCGGAAGTTCGCAACACGCAATCGGTGGGTTCTACCGAGATGAGCCGTACAAGTCGATTCTTCAAGGAAACTACGACGGAATCGAACACGGATCTTTCAAGAAGATCGATGAAACAGTACCGTTCCGACCCGATGGATACTACGGTGCATCGAAGGGCTACGCTGAGGGACTCGGAAGTTACTACTCAGAGTGGCACGGTATTTCTTCAATCAATATTCGAATCGGTTGGACAATCTCTGACGACGACCCAACGGTAGCTGCGGGCGGACTTGCGATGTGGTTGTCGCACCGAGATACAGCGCAGATACACGTGAAGGCTGTCGATGCACCTGACGACCTGATGTACACCGTTGTATTTGCGATGAGCGACAACTACTGGAACATCTTCTCTCTCGACAAAGCACGCGAAGTGCTCGGTTACGAGCCGCAGGACGATGCCGGGCAGGTGCTCAACCTTGAGAAGGGACTGTCACAACGTGACGATACAGACTTCAAGCAGCACGAAGAGGATCCTGAGACTTACTAGAAGAGTTAGCGCAGAAAATTACTGGCGATAACGACTCGCCTCTGTGCTACGATTTTTTAGTTGGGCATTTTCGTCAGCGTGTAGTCATGTTGCTTGAAGCGCCCACCTCGTATGAAAACGGGGCTGTAGCTCAATTGGGAGAGCGCTTCAATGGCATTGAAGAGGTAGAGGGTTCGAATCCCTCCAGCTCCACCAGAAATTCAAAACGCCGACTCGATCAAGAGTCGGCGTTTTTTATGGTTTTCTTTTGGCTAGGTGGTTGGTTTAGGGCGTCGGGCTGGGCCTGGTCGGGGTGTCATGATTCTGTAGATGGTGAGCATCAGAACGATGAAGCCGCTTCCGTAGTAGAACACCTGAGTCCCCACAGAGCCTGTGTCCGTTCCTGCGAGTACGCCGTGTACTAATGCCATTGCAAGTAGCGGATAGCTCAGCATATGAGTAACACGCCAGAACTTCGTTCCTAACCATCGCTTGAGGTCGAAGCTGAACGCCACTACCAGCGACATGTATGCAGCAATGATTCCTACTCCAACTGCGACCGAACGGTATTCCGATACTCCCGGAACGAGAACGCTGGAAAGGCTGAAGTTGATGTAGTCGTCGGCGAGTAGTCCGACCATGTGCACTCCGATCGCCACGAGCATCAAGTAGCCAGCAATTCGATGTACTTCGAACATGTCTCCAGCGTGAAACTTGGATTTCGCCAGCTTCGTTGAGCTGATAATCCCGACGCTCATCGATCCAACCAATAGCAACGTAGCGACGAATCCCGATGCCTTCGCAACTGTCCATGACAACTGTTGCACATCGGCAAACAGCACTATCGTCAATGCTGCCAGTGCGAGCGTGACTAATTTAATATTCATGCTGGTGTCCTCCACTCCGTGCGTGCGTGATCTGTGATTGAGTTCAGGATCGACGGCCACTTGTCCGTAGAGCTGTAAGTCCCATCGCTGCGTGTAAATCTTCCTTCTGAATCACTCTGAAGGAGCAACTCACGAGCTGATGATTCACCGAGAATTACCGCACATTTTGCGAGCACATCTGCATGTTCTGCGGTTTCAGCGATAACGCTTACAGCCGCCAGTTCGCTTGAAGAAGCCTGACCGGTGCCGGGATCGATGATGTGATGTTGGCGTTCGCCATTGGCTGTCCAACTCCTTTTGACCGTGGACGACGTCGCAATTGCGCGATCATCAAGCCGAACCACATCGGCTAGTTCGCCATCGGTGAATGGATCGTCAATACCAACGATCCACCCGCTCTCGTCTGGCGAATCACCGCCGCAGAACATGTCGCCGCCAGCATCGATCAGCCAACCGGAGCAGCTCGTTCTCATCAGCTCAGACGCACGATCTACGGTCCAGCCCTTCGCAATTCCTCCTAAATCCAATCGTGATTTGGTGTTGATTCGTTTACCAGGACGATTTATCGATAGAGAGTCGCGAAGATTCAATGACATGGCAGAGGGCGTCTGCATAGACGCTCGACGCTCGGTCAAAAGTTCAAACGACCTGTCGTACCCGGCAGACTCAAGGGCACTCAGCACCACCGGATCGAATACGCCTTTCGTACGCTCGTGATGGCGTACGCACGATTCGAGAATGGTGATCATCTCGTTGGAAGCGTTGATCAACTCGCCTGAACGATTTAGTGAACTAAGTTCAGACGATTCGATGAACCTACTAAATCGCTCTTCGGATTCAATGAACAGTTCCCTAACTTGCTCAACAATCGATCTGGTTTCAGGATCGATTGCGACGATCTTAATCTCGGTGTTCATCGCCGAGAACATGAGGTCTACTTCTCTAAAAGTCATGTCACGAAGCCCTTGTTCTTGCTCGTGGAAACGGAACGACGACCTGTCGTCGGACCGTCGGTTGATTTGGTTCAACTTGGATCACAGTTGAGGTGGTGGGCTGATTCGCCGGGTTGATCGCCTGTGGCGCTACTGCCAGCGCAGCAGAGCTGTCGACCACCGCCAGTTCACCTGGCTCCGTGGTTGAATCACCGCCACTACCACTCACCGCAGCAAATGCCAGTGCAAATGCTGCGGCAGTAACCGTGAACACCGCGTTTCGGACTCGGTCAGGACCGAATCGCTTGGCTCGGATAGTCATCGTCGTGGCCTCGCTCGTATTCGTCCTCATACTCGTCTTCGTGCTCATATTCGTCGTCTCGGTCATAACCGAAATCGGCTTCATGATCATCTTCGTCAGAGAAGAGTTGACCTACGAACTTTGCCAAGAAAAACTCGTCTTCGTCGTGTTCACCTTCATACTCATGATCTTCGTCATAATCATCGTCGTATTCGTAGTGATCGTCGTCATACTCTTCTGATTGGTAGCCTGTTTCACTAGACGGTGCAGGGGCAATTGATCCATCTGGGTAGACGTAAATCGGCTCCAACTGAGGATCTCCTGATCCCGCCAACCCTGAATTCAACGAGGCTGCCGATTGCCCATCACCAAGAACTGAATCCTGTGTGAAGGCAGACTGATCCAGCTGAGCAACAGCGGCTGGAGAGTAATATTCCTTACCCTCTGCGCCGTCAGCCGACACATCAGAATCGACTCTCGTCATCGTGAACACGCTAAGCACCACAACCGTCGCAAGTCCTGCCGAAGCAGCTATTCGTAAATTCATATCGAACCTCCAATAAAATTTGTTTACTCGAACAAAATCCATGTTCAAGCACCGTGATTAGAGGAACTTTTGGCGAAGATTAGAAAATTCTCATCATTCAAAGTCGCTATGGTGAGACCATGAATGAGATATGCGATTACTAATCATTGAAGACGACGAGCGACTGCTCTCAACACTCACTCGGGTCCTAACTGAGGAGGGTCACTCGGTTTCAGTTTCAGAAACGGGACCCGGAGGTCTTGCCGCGGGTGTGGCAGATGAGGTCGACGTGATCGTTCTTGATGTGATGCTGCCTGGGTTGGACGGCAATCTTGTTTGCCGAGGACTGCGCGCAGCCAACGTCCAAACGCCCGTTCTCATGCTGACAGCACTCGGCGATGTCGATCGTAAAGTCGAAGGGTTTGAATCGGGCGCAGACGACTACCTAACTAAGCCGTTCTCGTTCAAAGAGCTACTCGCACGAATCAGCGCATTGCACAGGCGTTCAGGAGCGACCGGTAGTACACCGGATGTACTAGCAGTCGAAGATTTAACGCTTGATCTTCGCACCCACTCAGCTTCTCGCGCTGGCGAAGACATCGAGCTAACAGCAACAGAGTTTCGCTTGCTGGAATTCTTGATGAGAAATGCCGACCTAGTACTGAGTCGTGGGCGGTTGCTAGACGCCGTTTGGGGTTTTGATTACGACGGTGAATCGAACGTGGTTGATACCTATATTCACTACCTGCGACGCAAGATCGACTTCACTACCCCGCACTTGATTCAAACGATGAGAGGCGCCGGATACGCCCTGCGAGGTGGCTCGTAATGTTTCAGCGAGCCCTTCGAAGGTTAGTGCTCATCGACATCGCAATGGCAAGTGTCGCAGTGGTGTTACTACTGGCAGTTGCATTCGTTCTCATTCGCACGAATCTTGAGCGATCGGCGTATCGGAACCTCGAAGACGTTGCGGACGCAATATCCAAATCAGACCTCCACGAACTTTTCGAAGAGTACGAAGAGCATCGATCTGAATTCCAGACCGAGACCATTTCGACCTCTGGTTCAACCTCGTATTGGATTGTCGGTCTGGATGGCCTAGTGTTCCAGGCGTCGACCACAACTAGCGGTTCCAACCCATCACGTCTTGAAGACGTCGATAAGGCTGCTAACGGGTCGGTTCAGAAATCTGTTGTCGAAACCGAAGCAGGCGACATTAGAGTCGTAAGTTTTCCTCTACTAACCAACGACCCACCGATCGTAATTCAAGTCTCAGCACCAGACTCGGTAGGACCTGAGCTTCGGCCGATCATAAGTTCACTCCTAATCACGGGCGCAATTGGAATCGTCCTCGCAGCAATCGGCGGGGCATTTGTTGCTCGAAAAACGATGCGACCCGTCGAGCAAGCATTCGAGCTGCAACGAGACTTTATTTCCGGTGCGTCGCACGAGCTTCGTACGCCAGTTGCAGTAATTCAAGCGAACGCAGACGCCATACAACGACTTGTCCCCAATCTCGAAAACGACGATTCTGCCATCCTTGAAGATCTCCAAACTGAGAGTCAGTTCTTAGGCGAACTGATCGGCAGATTGTCCGAACTGGCAAGACTTCAAGGCGACAGCCAGTCCCAGCTTGAACGCGTCGATATCGGACAACTGAACGAGGAACTGGCTCGATCAATGGACGTTCTGGTCCAGAACTCAGGAATGAAGATATCGGTGAGTCCACCTAGAGAGCCAATTCTGGCTTCAGCCGATCGAGTTATGCTCCGGCAGGTGGCTCTTTCACTAATCGACAACTCGATTAAGTACGCCGGAAACGGTGCAGCTATCGAACTCGCCGCCAATACGCAAAGTGGTCGTTGCCAGCTTATTATTCGAGATTCAGGTGTCGGAATCGACGCAGAGCACTTGCCGCACGTTACCGAACGGTTCTACCGAGCCGACAAAGCTCGAAGCAGGAAGATCGGCGGTTCTGGATTAGGTCTCGCAATCGCCGACGAAGCTGTGAGCAGAATGGGCGGAACGCTAGACATCTCGTCAGTTGACGAATCTGGAACCGTAGTGACGATCAGCCTCGCAAGCTCAACAAGCAGTCAATCGTAGATCCAAGCGGCTCTCGGACAACAAATTGCACTGGTGATTCCCGTTGCCACCCATTCGTTGCGATCAAGCGAGCTATACTCCGCTCAATCGAACCAAGTGCTCAAGGAATCGCATAAATGACCGCTGTTACTCATCGCCCGCTTGACCCCGAAAACCCAGACATTTTGTATGGATCAACAAGCTCCCTTTGGGATGCTCGGCACCCAATCGAATGGGCGATCAAACGTATTGCGGCACTAGGACTTCAGGGCATTGAGCCGTATGCGAAACAGATAGAGAACCATCGCGCTGACCCGCTGGCACTCAAGAAGAAGTTCGATGAATCTGGGGTGACACTGATCGATGTGTCCAACGGAGCACAAGGTCAGTCAACTAACTTCATCGATCCCCAAGAAATTCCTCAGACAATCGCCGATCACGTTGCATTTGCACGTGACTTCCTTCAACCGGTCGGCAGCACTCTTTTCAAATGCAACATGGGCGTTCGCCCTGAGGGTGGCACTACTGACGACCAGCTGAAACGAGTTGCCGACACACTAAACGAGATCGGTCGTCAGACTATCGATATGGGCGTTCGAATCGCGCCACACCCACACATTTGGGGACCCGTCGAGCGAGAACATGAAGTTCGAGGAATGCTTGACCTAACGGATCCCAACTACGTTTGGATGACTCCCGACACAGGGCACCTCACGCTTGGAGGAATGGACGCCGTGCAGCTCATGAGCGACTATTTGCCTCGCATCGCTGAGGTGCACCTAAAAGATACTTACGCGAAATATCGCAATCTCGAATCAACCCCAACGAAAGAGCAGCACCTCGAGGCGAGCGTCTATCACAACATGGGAGGCGGAGGTGTGGACTTCCCTGCCGTGATGAAACTATTGCGAGACCGTCACTACAAAGGCTGGGTTGTGTTCGATATGGACGGACCTCGTGAAGGCGATGACGGGTTCGATGCTATCGGTGGCAATCTCGATCTAGCTGTAGACGATTACCTAGCCCACAACGTCAACTACATGAGAGTCGTGTTAGGCGTGAACCTGCCGCCGTTCGATTAGGCGATAAATGGACGTACCCATTCACAGAATCTGAAATATCAGATCGCCTAAATTTACCAATAACACACCGAATCTTAGTCAATTATTCGAAAACCATCTTCTTATGGCGTCAAACCTGTGCAGATATGCAAATTGAAAATAGATTCATAGGTTTTTGACTTACCGAATTGCAATCGCGGGGATAGTATTTATTGGTTGAGAAAAATCCCCGGCTGGTCGGGGTTCTTTTTTGTCTCGCACGTTTCGCACACGTCAACTGAAGCATCCGCCCGGTTATGACTACTGACTCTCTTTCGATAGAGAACTCTAAACCGAACGCACTACGACCTATCTCTGGCCAAACCTTCGCCGGGATCACCGTCGTACTCCTCAGCCTCCTAACAGCGCTATTTATTTCACGCACTAACGGTGAAGTCGCGGCTATTTGGATTCTTGCGAACGCGTTTGGCCTAACTCTTCAGCGTGCACGATTCTGCTTCGCATCTGCATTCAGAGACCTCTTCCTGTTCGGCTCTGGCCACAACATGAAGGGAATTCTTATCGGGCTGGGAATATCCACGATCGGCTTCGCGGCGATCATGAGCTGGATCATTCCAAACCCTGGAGCCGGATTCCTTCCTGCCGAAGCTCACATACTCCCAGTCGGACTCTCAGTAGTCGTCGGTGGAGTTCTCTTCGGTGTCGGCATGGTGGTCGCCGGTGGTTGTGTATCAGGTTCGCTTTACCGAATGGCTGAAGGCTACATCGCCTCTTGGGTTGCGATCCTCGGAGTAATCATCGGCCTCGGTGCGCTCACACTCACTTGGAACTGGTGGTGGAGCTTCTCAATTTCAAACGAGCCTAAAGTATGGCTCCCAGCAGTAGGCAACCTCGGATACACCGGTGCGATTGTCGTCACGCTGCTCGGACTTGTTGCCGTCTACCTTCTTGTCACCTTCATGGAGTACAAGAACGGGCTGTTCATGCCCCACATCAACAAGAAGGTCGTCCCGGCGATGAACTTCGACGACCGAGTCCGATCAACTCTCGACCCGATTTTCAAACGTGGCTGGCCGGTTGCTATCGGTGGAGTTGTTCTCGGAATTCTCGGCATCATCATGTACACCATTCACATGCCTCTAGGCGTGACCGGTGAACTCATGCGAGCGTCGCAGCTCGGGCTTGGCTGGATGGGCGTTGATGTACCAGTGCTCGATGGTCTTTCCACTCTTGGTGGCTGCACTGGACGATCAGGCGAACCAGGTCTCCTCGGCCACACATTTGCGATCACGGTCGGACTTCTACCCGGTGCACTAATCGGTGCTCTTTTCGCCGGAGAGTTCAAGCTACGTCTTCCAACCCAGAAGCGTCGCTACCTCCAGTCGATCACTGGTGGAGTGATGATGGGTTACGCGTCTGGTCTTGCAGTCGGCTGCACGATCGGAGCATTTTTCTCGGCAGTTCCTTCGCTCTCCTTATCAGGATGGGTGTTCGGGCTAGCAATGGCTGCCGGAGCGTTCACAGGAACGCAAGTGATCAAGAGGATCGGCTAAACATGCCTGAAATCATTGAAGTCGATCTTCGTGGCGTCCCTATGCCTGGGCATCTCCAACGCGCCACCGAAGCTGTAGCTACGGCTACTGAAGGAAACGATGTTGTTCTCACGACAGATCAAGAAGTCGTGATCAAGTACGTTCCCTCTGCTGCGGCAAAAGAAGGCCTGAAGATGCGTATGTCGATGCCAGCTGACGACGTATGGCAGATCAAATTGTCAGCGGAATAAATCAACTAGACCGGAAAGAGAGGCAGATATATATGGCTGATGAGCAAATACCGATTTTGGATGTGCGTGGAGAAATCTGTCCATACCCAATGATGAAGACAAACGAAGCCCTCGATGGGGACCACAAAGGCGTCGCAATTCTCGATGTTCTTACGGACCACCCGCCAGTGCTTTCGACAGTCCCACCCCAAGCTATGAAGCGCGGTTACGAAGTAGAGATAGATGAGCTAGGCGCCGGCGAATGGCGTTTGCGCTTATCGAAAAGTTAGTTTCTTAGGAGAAACAGAGTGATTGTTCGTTCAAAATTTTTGCAGTTGATCACGTTGTCGGCACTTATTGTTGCCGCTGTGGTCGTTGCAGCATGTTCGTCTGAAGAAGACGCAACACCAGAACCGGTAGTAGAGCCAACTGCGGCAGCTACAGTCGAGCCAACTGAAGTTGTTGCCGACACCCCAGCCGAAGTCGAGCCTTCCGCAAAGCTCGTTACATCTGACTGGATGCTCGAGAACCTCGACAACGAAGATGTTGTAGTTATCGACCTTCGTGGCGAAGAAGCCTACGCAGAGGGTCACATCCCAGGTGCGCTTCGACTCACACCTAACCCTGTGTTCCAGGAAGAAGACGCGAATGGCGTTGCCGGTATGCTTCCAGCAGCCGACCACATAGCTTCAGCTCTTTCTGACCTCGGTATCGAGTCAACCGACACCGTTGTCTTTTACGACGGCTTCTCAAACCTATGGGCAAGCCGAGCTCTTTGGGCTCTCGATGTCTACGGTCACGGCGACACTCGATTGATCGACGGATCATGGAACTACTGGAACGCAAACGGGCTTGAGTCTTCAACTGAAACTCCTGAAGTTACTGCTTCTAGCTATGCATTCACCGGCGAGCCAAACACCAGCATCATCGCTGGCTGGGAAGAAGTTCTGACTTCGGTCGACGACCCTTCCAAGATCGTTTGTGACGCACGTTCACCTGAAGAATTCTCAGGAAAGGACGTTCGAGCAGATGCCGGGGGACACATTCCAGAGTCTGGAAACGTGAACTGGAACCGAGCTGTCAACGAACAAGGTCAGTTCCTTCATGCTGCTGAACTGCAGGAGATTTACGACGGCGAAGGCATTCAGGGCGACCAGGTCGTCTTCACGCTTTGCCAGACTGCCGTTCGAGCAACACACTCATGGTTCGTTCTCCAAGAACTTCTTGGATATGAGACTGTGAAGGTTTACGACGGATCATGGACTGAGTGGGGTAACCGCACAGACCTTCCGATCACTACTCGATAGTAGTTCGGAAGCTCTCTAGACCATTCATATCGGTCTTATAGATAACAAAGAAAACGCCGGCTCAATCGAGTCGGCGTTTTTTGTTGTTCGGTTTTGTTTTCAGCAGCTAGTCAAAGAAGCAAGCAAGTTTGATTCCTTCATCAGGAGAAGACATTACCCGAGCAAACGCTTGATCCATCTCATGAAACGGCACAACAGGATCGACCACTAAATCTCCGTTCAGTGAACCGTTCTCAAACATCGTCCAACACGCTTCGAAAATACGACGCTGATCCCAACGCGGGTGATCTCGATTCGGATCGCTGACAGCACGAGAGAACACGATGTTTGGACGGTTCATGTGAGCTTCGGCTCCGAAGTCGAGCCCCGCCGAATACGGTGGTGGGAATGCACCTGCTACAACAGTGCCACCAAACGCTACACCGCGCAGAGCAGCTTGCATCGCCTGTGCAGATCCGCTGTAATCGACAGCAACATCGACGCCTCTATTCTCGGTCGCACGTTTCAGTTCAACGCCAACATCTAGTTTGGTTGGGTCGAGCACTAAGTCCGCCCCATGTTCAGATGCAACAGTTCGGCGGTTTTCTGCGAGATCCACTCCGATGACCGGACTAGCGCCCGAGGCTTTTGCGATCTGTATCGCCATCAAACCAATAGCGCCGAGCCCAAACACAGCTACGGCATCGCCAACCCTGACGTATCCATCGCGTATCGCTCCTAGAGCGAACTGGGCAGGGTCAAGACAAACAGCACTTTTCCACGAAACGCCGTTTGGAACTTGCCAACATCGTGAACTATCCACTGCTTGCTCTTCCCGCATGGGCGCATGAGCAGCGACAGTCTCGCCAACAATGAACCTATCGACTTCGCTACCCGCTGCCGTTACCGTGCCGACGACCATGTTACCGACTGGTCTTGCCTCGGCTTTAACACCAGTTTGCTCAGTTGAAACGAAAAATCCCAACTCTTCGTCGAAGCGTCCTCGTGCACCCGCATACCCAGCGAGACCGGCCAGCTCAGTTCCGTGCTTCATCGCACCAAATTGGGCACGTATTTGAACGTCATTGGGTCCGAGCTCAGGCATCGAGTAGTCACGGAATTCTGCATTTTCAACAGAATGAGCAATTAGTTGTTTGGACAAAGGTCTCCTATCCAGCAATTCATTAGGGCTGGCAGGATATTACCGCTAATGAGCCATGTCACAGATCAGATCGCTCGAATTAGCACGCCGTCTATCGATGCCCCACGACAATCGAATCGTTTATGCTCATTCCATGATGCCCCGAACTCGCACCCACACGTCTCAGAGCGTCGCACTACTGCGTCGACTTCGGATAATCGTGCCTGCGTTTGCTCTTGTTATTGCAACAGGAACGATCGGTTACCTGCTGCTTGAGGAAGAATTCGGGTTGGTAGATGCCCTCTACCAATCGGTCATCACAGTTAGCACTGTCGGATTCGGCGAGACCAAGCCACTAAGCGATTCATCAAGATTGTTCACAATCGTGTTGATATTGCTTGGAGTTTCGGCATTCACTTTCACGTTCAGTATTCTCGGTGAATATGTTGTTGCTGGAGAGTTCAGAGGATCGGTTAGAGCAAGAAAAATGCGGACAAATATCTCAAATCTCAAAGGCCACACGATTGTTTGCGGCTACGGTCGTATCGGCATCCGCATCGCACAAGAATTTCAATCGGTAGGGCAACCAATCGTCCTGATCGACAATGACTCCGATGTGATCGAGAGCATGAAAAGCTCGGGCTGGCTAACGGTCGAGGGTGATGCCGGCGATGACCAAGCCCTGATCGACGCAAACATCGAAAATGCCAGCAGGCTTATCGCAGCCACGGGTTCAGATGCTACGAATCTGATGATCGCACTATCTGCGAGAACCCTGAATCCTGAAATTTTTATTGTTTCCAGAGCCGACGAAGAGAGCAACGAACAAAAACTGTTAAAAGCTGGAGCGAACCGAGTCGTTCCTATCTACAGATCAACTGGCAGGCGCATGGCCCAGCTTGCCCTACGACCCAACGCCGTCGAGTTCACCGACATCGCTCTCGGCGATCAAGAAATACAACTTTCAATTGAAGATCTGATCGTCGAGCCCGGTTCACCACTCGACGGTTCAACTCTCGAGAAACATACAACGCCTGAAGGCGCCAGCTACATGGTTATCGCCGTCAGACGAAAAAACGGCGCTCTCGAAATGTCGCCACCAGCATCGACCATGCTGGCAGCAAACGATGTCATCGTCGTGTTTGGAACTCGCGATCACTTCAGCGAACTAGAGTCGCTGACAGTTGCAACCGCTAGCTAATCCTGAATTTACCCGCGATTTACGAGCATGACCGGGACGTCAATGTCATGCACTAACTGGTCGGCGACACTACCTAGGAACGCCCGAGATATACCGCGGCGTCCGTGAGTGCTGAGAATCACTAGATCGGCGCTAAAATCCTTGACCGACTTCACAATTGCCTCGTGTGCATGTCCGAGTACAGCCTCTGCAGTCACCGAGACTCCGTCTGAGCTGAGTTTGTCAGCCAGTTTCTGAAGCTCGGACTGTTGCTCGGCAAGATGAACAGATTCATCTTGGCGTGCTAACTCCACAACTTCGGCTGAAGCATGAGCACCTAGCACCGATTCGTCAGACATCACAAGTGGGTTGTCAGGAGTCACCACGTGCAACAGCACTACAGTTCCACCAGTTGCTTTGGCGATGCCCTTAGCGTTGGTTACCGCCAGCTCAGCAGACTCGATATCGTCGATTGGTACGAGGATGTTTTCGTACATGCAGTTTCAACTCCTGAAAGTTTCGGTCGAACAATTTTTGATTGATCGATTTCAATGTATGTTCGAACATCCATTGTCGCAAGCAAATTTCAGATGCACAAAAGCCAAGGTGAACAATTGAGGCAAATTGTGATTTCTATCACAAGTGCTTCACGTGCCTCGATTTCACCTCACGAGACGAAGTGAAACTATGAAGTAATGAGCACACGACACTCTCTCTTTCACATGCGGCCGTCGGAACTACTTGTCGAAGTAGAAATGACGATTAAATCCGCAATCGACGAGTTCGAACATCACCATCCGATGGTCGATGTGATCGACAAGGTTGAGCACGGTCTGCTTACGCGTCACCGCTGGCTGGTCGCCATCGGGGCGATCCTAATTCAGATGTCGCTGGGAGCTATCTACGCATGGGGTGTATTTACCGGCGAACTGACCGACGAGAATGGCGATTTCGGATTCACTGCAACACAGACACAGTGGATCTTTTCTGTAGGACTCGCCTCATTCGCCGCAATGATGTTGGTCGCTGGTAAGGCAGTCGCCGACTTTGGCCCGAGACCCGTTGCGATCGCGGGCGGAATTCTTCTCGGAACTGGATACGGACTCGCCGGATTCTTCGGTCAGCAATTTTGGGTGCAAGTCCTGTGTGTTGGTGTGCTTGGAGGCGCTGGTATCGGGCTTGCCTACGTCGTACCGATCGCCGTCGGCGTTCGCTGGTTCCCCGACAAAAAAGGCCTGATGACCGGGTTTGCAGTTGCAGGTTTTGGATTCGGCGCTTTGTTGTGGGTGCAGCTCGCAGGCGATTGGGGCAACTTGATTGAGAACTACGGAGTCCTCAACACCTTCCTGATCTACAGCGTTGTATTCGCAGTATTGGTTCACCTGGGTGGACTGCTAATGACATACCCACCAGCGGGATGGAGCCCAGATGGCTGGAACCCTCCTGCTGCGCAAGCCACCCAAGAGGCCTCGCACGAGTTCACCCCCCGTTCGATGATCTCCAAACCTCAGTTTTACGCCCTCTGGTTGTCGTTCGTGTTCCTAGCCTTAGCTGGTCTAATGCTCATCGGAATCAACAAGCTGTACGGCCGCGACGCATTAATAGACAGCGGAGCCTTCACCGATCTCGCAGCAGCTGGTGCAGCCGCCTCTACTGCCTACGCAGTTGCGTTTGCCCTATCGAACGGTCTTGGAAGAATCGGCTGGGGATTCATCGCTGATCGCATCGGATGGCGACGATCAATGATGATCATGGCAGTGACGCAGAGCATCCTCATGGTCGCCTTTTACTACCTCGGTGGATCACTGGTTGCTCTATATGTTTTCCTAGCCCTAACTGGATTCAACTTCGGAGGAAACTTCGCTCTATTCCCGCTCGCTACTGCGAACTGGTTCGGCGTGAAGAACCTCGGCATAAACTACGGGCTAATGTTCTCGGCATACGGAATCGGCGGAATCGCGGGACCAATCATGGCGGGAATGTTCAAAGACGCTGGTGCCGAAAAAGGTCTTAGCGTTTGGTTGGCGCCGTTCCTAATTGCAGGTGCGCTCTGTTTGGTAGCTGGACTTCTCGTATCGACCGCCAAAGAACCACAACTTGAAGCCGTTGCCGAGTCGGTTGCCGCTTAGTAAATTGTCTTCCAAACTGTATCCTTCCCGACAAATCTCATAATCGCCAAATCAAAAACAAGTTAGCTTGCCTCTAGCACAATACGGAGAGACTGATGTCTGATTCGGAAATTTATTCACCTTCGGAATCGTTCGCAGCGAACGCTCACATCAAGAGCTTCGAAGAATATAAAGCCGAGTACGATCGCTCGATTTCAGACCCCGACGCTTTCTGGGCTGAAAAAGCATCCGAGTACCACTGGTTCAAAAAGTGGGACACCGTTCGACGCTTCAATTACGACGTGCGCGAAGGCGATGTAGACATCAACTGGTTCGAGGGCGGGCAGACCAACATCGCCTACAACTGTCTCGACCGACATCTCGATACTCGAGGTGAACAGACCGCCATCATCTGGGAAGGCAACGAGCCAGGCGAACAGCGAGAAATTTCCTACAACGAACTTCACGCAGAGGTTTCCAAGTTCGCAAACGTCCTGAAGTCCCGCGGCGTGAAGCGGGGCGACCGCGTTTCGATCTACATGCCGATGATCCCTGAGCTTGCCGTAGCAATGCTCGCCTGCGCACGAATCGGAGCCATCCACTCCATCGTGTTCGGTGGATTCTCTGCCGACGCACTAGGCGACCGAATCGCCGACGCCACCTGCACAACTCTCATCACCACTAACGGCACACACCGTGGTGCAAAGCCTGTTCAGATGAAGACTGTTGCCGATGAAGCAATGGACATCGCCGAGAAGGCAATGGGCGTTCCCGTAGATACCTGCATCGTCGTCGAACGAATCAAAGACAGCGTTGGCGTTGAGCACGAAATGAAAGACGGTCGTGACCTCTGGTACCACGACGTCATGGCGACTGCCGACCCCGTAAACGAAGCTGAGCACATGGAGTCGGAAGACCCTCTGTTCATCCTCTACACATCTGGCTCAACGGGCCGACCTAAAGGCGTGCAGCACACCACAGGTGGCTACATGGTCTACGCCTCGCAAACCCACAAGTACGTCTTCGACTACCACGATGGCGATATCTACTTCTGCACCGCCGACATCGGCTGGGTAACGGGTCACTCCTACATCGTCTACGGACCGCTCGCCAACGGCGCAACGACGATCATGTTCGAAGGAATTCCTACTTATCCTGCGCCCGATCGTTTCTGGCAGATCGTTGAAAAATGGGGTGTGAACCAGTTCTACACAGCCCCAACCGCAATTCGAGCAATCGCCAGCTTGGGCGACGAGTACCCAGACAAGTACGAGATGCCTACTTTGAAGCTGCTCGGGTCAGTTGGTGAACCGATCAACCCAGAAGCATGGCGCTGGTACAACACTCACGTCGGAAAAGAACGCTGCCCAATCGTCGACACCTGGTGGCAGACCGAAACCGGCGGAATTTTAATTACTCCGATTCCAGGTGCGGTTCCGACCAAGCCGGGCGCAGCAACCATGCCGTTCTTTGGTGTCGAACCTGAAATTCTCGATCCCGAAAGCGGTAAACCACTCGAAGGCAACGGCGTTTCGGGTGTACTGGCTCTGAAGGCGACTTGGCCGGGTCAGATGCGCACGCTCTACGGCGATCACAAACGCTTCGAAGATACCTACTTCGACATGTACAAGGGCTACTACTTCACTGGCGACGGTTCGACCCGTGACGAAGATGGCTACTACTGGGTCACAGGCCGTGTCGACGACGTTATCAACGTGTCAGGGCACCGAATGGGCACAGCCGAAGTCGAAAGCGCTCTGGTGCTGCACGAAGCAGTCGCCGAAGCAGCGGTTGTTGGATTCCCGCACGACATCAAGGGACAAGGCATCTACGCCTACGTGACTTTGAACGTCGGACAGGACTACACCGATGAGCTGAAGCAGATACTGCGCGGACAGGTCAGACAGATAATCGGCCCAATCGCCTCACCCGACGTCATTCACTGGGCGCCAGCTCTACCGAAAACCCGGTCCGGCAAAATCATGCGCCGAATCCTCAGAAAAATAGCCACCGACGAAATCGACACAATCGGCGATACATCAACGCTGGCTGAACCCGAGGTAGTCGACGACTTGATTGCTAGGAAGGGTAAGTAGTTAGCACCTGCCCTGTCTCCCTCCTTCGGGAGGGACTAAGGGAGGGTAGTTTGCAGCTGCGACCCTTTGAGGAATAGTCGATCAGGCTTCTCGTATTTCGTCGGGTGTCATAGCCCAAGATGCATACGGGTTCTTGACTCCGCAGTGGCGTTTAGATTTCTCGTATCGGCGTTGGTCATACGTGTTCATTCGTTGAACGTAGCACGATCCAGGTAATGATTTTTTACAAAGTTTCCTGGAGTTTCGTCGCACAATTCGTACTGAAATCGGTTTTATCCCTGTCGATAATGCCGTAACGGACCTGCCAGTTCGTGCTAATCACACTTCCGCCAACCATGGATTGAGATCAGAGTACAAATGGAACATGTCAGACTCAAGTTGGTACATCTCTTTGTTCATTTGTTCGATGTCTTCCGGCTGCAAAACAACGCGACTGAATTCTCCGTTCGGCTTTAGATTCGTGAACGATACTACCCCTTTGACACCAGAGACGATCTCAGATTCAGCGTGAGCGAGCATATTTCGGTTGTCTTTTACTTTGTCGATTCGCTTTGCAAGAGGCTCGTAGTCGTCGATGTTTTTGATTTTCGACATCCGCCGAAACATTCGGATTTTTGTGTCGAAAGAAACCGCGTGATCTTGCAATATGACAGTGCGAACTAAACCGGTGTCCATAATCGAGCCGGAACCATCTTCGGGTGTGATTATTGATTGGATAATCCGGTCCAACCAATCTTCAATCTGGATGGTCAGTTCGATATATCCAGACCGCAAATTGCTCACTGTCTCAATGTGTTGATGCCATTCTTCTCGGTTGAATGGAGCCATGTTTTACCTTTTCAACTCTTGTGTATCGAGCGGCTTTATGAATTGGATGTGGTGCTCCGTTTCATCGAAGCTTTTGTAGCCGAGCCGTTCATAAAACTCCATCGCTCTCGTGTTTAGCTTTCTCACTTGCAGTATTAGCGGGAGACTTTGCTCGCTCGCTTCTTTTTCTAGTGCCGTCATGCACCGAGCACCAATTCCGATGCTTTGAAATTCAGGCAATATGAAGATCTGGTTTAATCTAAAAGCTGATTCCGTGATCTCAAACGCGACTACTCCGACGTCTGTGCCCTTGTGTACAAGTATGCGGTAGTGGTTAGCGCTGAATCGCCTATCGTGGATCGCTCTCTGCTCGACTTCGTTCCATGACCCCGTTGCGCTTACGTATTCCAGCATTGCCCCGCGTCTAACTTGGTAGGCGAAATCACTATCTTCATCGCGAGCATTGCGGAACATAGTTTTACCTTTCCGAGTCTTTCGTACCGATCGAACTTACCGGGGTTGTTTTGGGGTAAGGATGCCTACAACAGCTTTGTGAAGTAAAGAACCAGTTGATCTCCGACCGTAATCACTTGCTCGTAACTTACTGGGACATCGTCGACCATAAGACCTCGTCCGTCCGGCACATAACCACGGCGAGCGTACAGCCTTTGGGCAGGACCGTAATCGGGGGTTAGCCCGACTCCAATTCCGGCAGAGCTAGCTCGTTGTTTAATCCTTGATTCGGCCTCGTCCATAAGTCGACTCCCGATCTTCTTTTTCCGAAGATGGGCCAAAACGCTGAAGTCGTTTATCTCAGGTATTCCCGCATCATTGAATGGAGGATAGTCCGACTGCCACTTAATGGTTAGGTATCCGGCAAAGCTGGAGTTATATCTTGCGATCAAAATGTCTCGCGTTCCATCCTGTTGAAGCTGAATATATTTTGAGTAAAGCTTCGTTTTTTTCGGCCAACCCATTTCACTGTACGCAGCCACCATCACCGGTATGTCGTCCGTACGAATTGAATCGATCACGAGATTATTTTGATTCATAGAGCCAATTCTTCAACATCTTTACTTTTCTAGTGACTCTGTAATCAGGCGTTCCATTTCTGCGGCGGCCTCCACCTCAGTTTCGTAAACGACATGAGAGACAATTTTGTCCTCGTACTGATTGAACTTCTTCCAGGCACGAACAAACGCGTCTTGCACGGCATCTTCCGCCTGCGCGTAATCGCCGGTAATTCCGTATGCCGTCCTGAACATAGCCGTCGAATGCAGGCTCACGATGACGTGGAATTCATCCTTGTCACCAGCCCTGCACTTATCGACTGCCTGACGTTCCAGACTGTGTTGAAGTGCTTCGTCCATCGTTTAGTTGCTCACCAAAGGCGCTCACAATTCCAGCAGACTATCCCACTGAAGTTTTTATGCCTTCATAAACTAAAACGAGTCGAGCGGGCAAACCGTTCCCGAATCGATATTCAAACACAGCTGAATCCTTTCTCGTTATCCTGAATCTCATTGCTAGCGAATTATTCAATCGTGATGACAAAGGGACGGCAGTTGAACAAGCATGTGGTAGCTCGGTGGGACGACCTAAACGACCAGACTCCGGTTGGGGCACTCGTTGAAAACGTCGATCTCGTGATCGTTCGATACGGCGACAACGTTTCGGTCTTCTACGGACGCTGTCTTCACCGAGGCGCCATGCTTGCCGATGGCCATATCGACGGTAAAAACCTGATTTGCGGAGTTCACAACTGGGACTACCGAGTCGATACCGGCATCAGTGAATACGCAAACGACGAACAGCTCCCCAAGTTCAACGCGTGGGTCGAGGACGGCAATGTTGTTGTCGATTCCGACGAAATTCACGAGTGGGAGCAGAATAATCCACAGCCTTACAACCGAGACGCCTATCTAGGCCAATACGCCGATCTTCACGGCACCGACGACGAACCGCACAACGCTTACATTCGTGATCTAGCCAAAGACGGACTCAAGAACGGCGAGCACGGCCCGATGGACGCTATGGGCGTACCGGGACACGAACTTCCGCTGTGGGACGACATTCAGTTCGTGACCGCTCAGTTAGCCACGGTGCCTTTGTTGGATGACGACTCGGTAAGCAC
>JBDQHW010000030.1:0-30063 GCA_040264655.1 Dehalococcoidia bacterium
AGACGACACCCCTGTAAACACAAAACTGGTGATCGGTCCTAACGCTAAAAAGCCGCTGGTGCTCGACATTCCACTGTTCGTCTCCGACATGAGCTTCGGTGCGCTTTCTGAAGAAGCAAAAGTCGCTCTTGCGATGGGTGCTGAACTCGCAGGAACTGGAATTTGCTCTGGTGAAGGCGGGATGCTTCCCGAAGAACAGGCAGCAAACAGCAAGTACTTCTACGAGCTGGCATCTTCCCGATTCGGCTTTACTTGGGACAAGCTAGACAACGTTCAGGCGTTCCACTTCAAAGGTGGGCAGGGAGCGAAAACTGGCACGGGTGGTCACCTACCCGGCGCGAAGGTGAAAGGAAAAATCGCTGACGTTCGTGGTCTTGAAGAAGGTCAGTCGGCAGTTTCACCTTCGAGATTCCCAGATTGGGATTCAGTTGAAGATTTCAAGAAGTTCGCTGACGAAGTCCGTGAGTACACCGGCGGCATCCCAATTGGATTCAAGCTTTCGGCTCAGCACATCGAGGACGATATTGATGCAGCCCTCGAGATCGGTTGCGACTATGTGATTCTCGATGGTCGTGGCGGCGGAACTGGTGCAGCACCTCTGATTTTCAGAGACAACATCTCGGTTCCGACGATTCCGGCACTAGGCCGAGCGCGAAGGCATCTCGATTCACGAAATCGAAAGGATGTAACGCTCATCATCACCGGCGGGCTTCGCACTCCTGCAGACTTCGCCAAAGCTTTGGCGATGGGTGCGGACGGAGTTGCAATCTCGAACTCAGCTATCCAGGCGATTGGCTGTTTAGGAATGCGTGCGTGCCACACGAACAACTGCCCAGTTGGAATTGCGACACAGAAGGAAAATCTGCGAGCGCGAATAATGGTTGCGGCATCAGCCAAACAGCTCGCCCAATTCTTCGACTCTTCGGTCGATCTCATGAAGCTACTAGCGAGGGCTTGTGGTCACACCGATTTCAGTCAATTTGAACTTCGAGATCTAACAACCTGGAAACGAGAAATGTCTGAGCTATCGGGCGTTCACTTCGCCGGTGCCGCTGAGTAGTTCGACCTTCGTAAACGCTTCGGCTACTTAACCTCGTAAGGAATGTTGCTCAACTCGGCAGCTTCCTTCATTACGGTTTCGGTCAACTCACGTGGCGTTTGATCCTCGAAGTAGTGAGCCTTGCCGATTCGAACTGTGATTTTGGTTCGGAGCGCGGGGACGGTCCAGTTCGGAGTGAACGGAATCCACTTGGATATCCATTTGCCAACCGCCGATTGTTCGAGACCGTTGCCTTTTCTGTTGTACTCGATCCCGATCGGGACGATCGGGATACGAAGCTTGTGGCCCTTTTGCTTCAGGTGCCGGGCTTCGTACCGCTTGAGCAACCCGAGCAGGCCTTCTTCGATCGATTCGACTGAATCGTACTGGTATTCGCCTTGAGTAAACGCAGCGGTGATTAGCCGACGATCTAATCGGTCTTCAACGTCTTTCGCAAGTTCTATGGCTCGCTTGCGCGGATTGTCGATTCCGTCTTCTTGCCAAATAACCGTACCCATGTTGGAAGTCATTTTCTTCTGAATGAAGTTGATGACCCCGTTGTGGCCGAACGAATCTGTGGATACGAAGCTAATGAACTCTCGGCTTACCTCTCCGATTGCGAAAACATCGGCAGAAGTTCGGTGAACAGGGGCAAGCATGATCGGTCGGATATTGGGAATCTCACCATGCACCTCGCTGCTCAAAAATAGAGCGCGTTTTGCCACAGGGATGAATCCCAGTCGAATGACGTGATAGTTGAACCGCCACCAGTTCTCTTTGAGGCCCATTAAGTTCCTGTGGTTGCTTCCGAGTAGATGAGATCGAATCGAGCGCTTGAATGTTGGCGGTCGCAAAGAACCCGACCAGTAAGTCTATGCCTGCGTATCGTCCCTGTACCTTGCGAAGACGATCAATCATTCAGATACTCTTGCGATCATGAGAACAATCAAGGCCCAAAACTACAACAAACCGAACATTCTGTACATCATGGCCGACGAAGCCATTGCGGAACTCATGGGTGCATACGGGCACTCTGTAGTGAAGACTCCAAACATCGACAAGCTCGTCGAAAATGGTGTTCGCTTCGACACCGCTTACACGCCGTTCCCACTATGTGCACCTGGGCGGGCGGCGATGATGACCGGGCGACACGCCTCAAGCATTGGAGCGTGGGACAACGCAGCACCGTTCGGATCGGATATTCCGACGTTCGCTCATTACTTAGCCCAGAACGGATACGACACCGTATTGAGCGGAAAGATGCATTTTGTTGGTGCCGACCAACTTCACGGATTCAGCCGTCGTCTCAACACTGACATCTACCCTGCCGACTTCGATTGGACACGCCCAGAATGGGTTGCCATGAAGGAATCGAAGGGGGAGGCTTGGGAAGAGATCATGGCGAACCGTACGCAGTACAACGCTTCTCACTACGGTCCCGATGCCGTGAAGATCGATGCGCAACATGGACCGTTGGCGTACGACCAGGAAACCCACTTCCGAGCTATTCAATATCTGAACGCCCGAGGAAATGATCCCGAGCCGTTCATGCTCACCGTCTCATACCACCACCCACACGAACCGTTCTGGCCGCCACAGAAGTACTGGGACATGTACGAAGACGAGCAAATAGATATTCCCGAACTACCTGAAAATATCGAAGAGACGCGCTCGATGATGGATATCTGGCTAAACGCCTATCACGGCGTCACACGTTACGATCTTCGTGATCCTGAAGGTTTGTACCGCCTGCGTCGTGCGTACTACGCGTTGATGACATACATGGACGATCTAGTTGGCGAACTACTCGAAACATTAGAACGTACTGGACTCGATGAGAACACGATCGTTGTCTTTTCATCCGATCACGGCGACATGCTCGCAGAACGTGAAATGGTCCAGAAGCGGGCGTTTTACGACTTCTGCTCTCGTGTTCCATTGATCATCAAATACCCAGACAACAGAAATGCCGGAACTGTGGTGAACACACCGGTTACGACTCTCGATCTGTTACCAACCTTTTGCGAAATGACCGGCAGCGATGCCTCCCAACCGTTCGATGGCGACAGCTTGATCCCGCTATTCGAAAAAGAAGATCCTGATAGGCACGTGTTTGTTCAGGCTCACGAAGTTGTCGGAGTTCCCTGCATTATGGTTCGCAAGGGCGACTGGAAGTACAACTACATACACGGTCATGAACCCCAGCTGTTCAACATGAAAGACGATCCAAAGGAATGGAACAATCTAGCTGGTTCGCCGGATCACGCCGATATTGAATCGGAACTAAATGGTTTGGTGCTAGACGAGTTCGACCCAGACGATATCGCCGCCGAAAACCTTGCCAGTATCCAGCGTAGAGCCGTAATCAAGGAAGTAATGCAGAAGCAGGGCGTGACTTGGACTCACCGACCTGAGTTCGATCCGACGAGAGATACGCTCCAGCAGCATTTGAAATAGCCGTTTGCCAGTGCGAGAGGTCAGGTCCTGTTAGAAAGAGATGTATTTCCTAACTGTTATCTCACTGATTGTGAGCTTGTTGACCTTCAATCACGCACCAGTCGACGGTTATTCGTGCTAAACAGTGACGTGCAGTTGTGATGTGTGGGGCTGGAAGACAAGTGAAAACGAGTCAATCACACGAATGTCACGAGATCTAATCACTCACAATCGAATAGCGCGCCTTGCCGCTGACTTAACTCCGGCGGCATTTGCGTGCCTTGCGACATTTGATGCTGAATCGAACGAAGTTACTGTTGCTTCGGTTTCGGGTACCGGAACGAAGTTGTTTGCTCACGTAAACAATTCAGCACGTCGATCCGAATCGGGCTGGGTTCCGACAATTACCTTTTCAGCTGCAGCCAATCCGGTTCTTGAGAGCATATTTGCCAATGGAAACACGACTTCAGCAAAAGTCAGCGAAATCATCGATGGTGTTATCGCAGAATCTCTGATCAATTCGACGTTCGCCCGTTTCAACGAAAACTGGTGCTGCGGAGTCCCGATCGTCATCAATGGAGAAATGTACGGGGCACTAATATTCGTTGGACAAGACCCATTCACGAAATCTCAAGTTGGGTCTTGCCGGCAATTCACCGAAAAGTGCACCAGCTCCCTGGCGAGCTTGCTAGAAGAACGTTCTATAGCGAGCCAACTTGAAGCGCTGTCTGAACGTCGTAGGCAAATACAGATGGACGACCCATTGGGTCTAACTCAACGACGTGAAGCAACCGCCCGCACGCCAAGATCGTTCGGTGACATCCGTCTTTCGCTTGAAACCCAAACTGCTACTCGTGGCGAACGAGAACTCAACCTGACCCGGCGTGAATTCGATCTTCTAGATACGTTCTTACAGAGTCCGGGGACGGCGCTATCCAGAGTTCAAATCATTTCGCGTGTGTGGGTTGAACGTAACGGAATCAGTTCGAACGTACTCAACGTCACAGTGAAAAACCTACGAGAGAAACTCGAATTGAATGGCGAGCCACGGGTAATTCACTCGATGCGAGCTTACGGATACGTTCTCAAGGCGTAGCGGTCGCAGTACTTTAGGTATCGAATTCTCACACACCAACCGTTTTCGAAAATCATATTTCGAAGTTACAGTGATTGAATGTCGAAATTACAGAACCGAACGAATCTATTCTCATTTGCGCTCCTGCTGCTCATAATTGCAGCAGTTGCTTGTAGCAGCGAAACCGAACCAGAAACGACTTCAAACGCCGATCGTGGCGATTTCGACACGTGTGAAGGCTTCATCACAGCCGATCATGTCGAAAGTAAATCAGGCACTTCAGGTCTAGTCGACCGGGCTCGTGTGCTGGAAATTGCAGCAATTCCTGGGCTTGAAGCAAGCGGAGCTACTGCGAACTGCTTGATCGAAGTGTTCCGCACGCTGGATGGATCGGATTCTCCTGCACCCGGCGATACGGTCACTCTTTCCCTAGTCAGATTCGAAACTAACGATCTGGCGAAAAGCCTGTACAACTCGACTCTCGCCTCGGCAATTCTCACGGCTGAACAAGTTGGTGATCTCGCCGAAATCCACCAGGATGTCGTTGGCACCGACTCGTACCTGATGGACGTCAAAGCTGGCGGAATAGGAGCGATTGTGGTCTACGTATTCGACTCAACTTTCATCTCGATGAGCTCTACCGCTGATGATGAAAGCAACGCATTGCTCGACGGGCAAGATTTAGTCGATGTCGCACAAGGCGTACAATCCCGGCTGCCCTAAGATTTCTTCGGGACACTGAAACTACTGTTCCGAGATTTACCGCATGCAACTGTTCGAATACGACCGAGCGACTCACATTATGAAGTCGGCCGGTATCGACATAATCCTTGCCACGTCAAGGCACGGGGTCGGATACCTCTCCGACTATTGGCACCCTGTCAGCGACCAGTTCTACGTACTTTGGGACACCGAAGCTACCCATATGACTGTGGTCGGACTTCCAGCGGATAACGAGCGCGACGCTTTTATCGTTGCAGGAGCTTCGGAATCTACGACCATCGGGATCATGGATCCGTGGATCAAGGATCGGCGTTTTTGGGGCCCGGGATACTACATCCAAACGTGGGACAATCCGCTCGATCCCAATCCGCCATCTGGTGATGCGATGGAAGTCACAGCTAATGCCCTCAAAGAAAAAGGGCTTGAGCGCGGCACCATTGCAATTGAAAAGCGCTACTTAGGATCAAAATATTCCGAGCGACTTCAAGAGCTGCTCCCAAACGCAACATTTGTCGACGCCGAAGACGCTATTTGGCAACTACGCATGATCAAGTGCGACGAAGAGATTCGTCGATCAAGAATTGCTTGCGATCGAACGAGCAAAGTTTGGCTCGATACGATCCACGAAGCCGAAGAAGGCATGACACAGCCCGATCTTCAGGCGGTCTACAAGCGACTCTGCGTTGAGAACGGGGTCGACTACGAGAGGGCCTACGTAATCTACGGTCCGGCTGGGCTCGATCTTTCCAACGGCTCGCCCGCTTCTGGCGATGTGGAGCTAAAGAAAGGCATGTTCATTCGAATCGACGGACAGGCAAAGTACGAAGGCTACATCTGCAATCTTTCGAGAATTGTCGGTTTCGGCGAAGTCAGCGATTCTCTTGCAAAAGCGCATGCCGTAGAAAAGTGGCTTGTCGAACGCTGCATGGAAGAGATGAAGCCAGGGATGAAGTGCTCGGATCTTCGGCAGATCGAACTCGATCTATATGACGATATCGGCTACCCACCGGTAATTCCGTACACAGGCCATGGTGTCGGAAGAGTGGTTCACGAGCCACCGTACATATCTTTGAGCGATCACACAGTTCTTCAGCCGAATATGATCGAAACGTTGGAACCGACGATCTGCCATTCAGAAGGCGGAGACATGTTCATCTCCATCGAAGACCAGTTCTTGATCACCAACGATGGAATCGACTGGCTCACAGAGCCGGCGTCGATGGAACTGTACGTATAACCAACCGATTTGACCAGATAAATAAAAAGGGCGGAACCATTATGGCTCCGCCCTTTTTGTTATCTCGCTTCTATAAACGGTCTACTTCAAGTTGCGTCGTGGAATTCGGATTGCGTTCCTGCGTCGGACCAGCACGAATACAACCGCACCACCGATTAGCCATGCGGGGCTAAGAATGGCGAGCCATAGTCCGGCCTTGGCTAGGAATACTCCTACCGATTGAAGCGTGCGGACCGCATCTCGGGTCGTGTTGCCTGCGTCTAGTTCTGCTGCAGCAACACCGATGGTTTCTCGTACGAATACAAGCAGCTCACCAGTTGCTTCAACTTCACCAACTTTGGTCTGACCTGTGACGGTTAGAACTACGACGTAAGGGTTAGGTCGGAAGTTCTGGTAGGTGTGCGAGGTGTTTACCTGTCCACCATCTTCGTCCAAGCCAATGTCGCCTTCAGTCGGTGCTGATCCATCACCAAAGTTCCAAGAGTAGGAGATGTCTGAAACGCCTTCTGGTCGAGTGAACGAAGCAGCCAGATTTACCTTGCTGCCCGACTCAACGGTCTGGTTTTCTCCAGCGAATACCTCGATTACTGGCAACCGGCTTACTGTCGTTACTAGAGTGTCTTCACCTTCAGCAATTCCAGCATCGCCTGAACCTCGAAGTTCTACCGTCACGATGAACGGAGAATCTTCGTCCCGGTCGAAGTAGTGAATGACTGGCGAAGAAATGACTTCGTCGCCATTTCCGGTAGGAGCAACCCGGTCTGTTGATACTTCTCGTGTGCCATCACCGAAGTTCCAAGTGATGAAGAAATCTTCCATGCTTTCAGGTGGAGTGAACTTTGCCCGGTAAGTTACTGGGTGACCTACTGCTGCTGCGATGTCGTCACCAGCATCGATGGTCAGTTCAACCGGAACCGATTCAAGCGCTACTGATATGAACGAGAACGCAGAACTTTGAGATAGGAAGTTAAGTCGAGCTTCAAGAGATTCAAGATCGCTCTGAACGTCTGTGATTTCCTTTTGAATCGTGATAGCGTCTTCAACTGTGAATGCTCGATCGTACAAAATTCGGAGTCGTTCTAACGTGTCATCGAGAGTCTGCGCACGGGCAGT
The DNA here is from genome assembly GCA_040264655.1 of Dehalococcoidia bacterium. GTDB lineage: Bacteria > Chloroflexota > Dehalococcoidia > Lucifugimonadales > Lucifugimonadaceae > Lucifugimonas. The sequence goes on from JBDQHW010000030.1 coordinate 7,624, forward strand.
CACATCTGTGAACTCCTCCGTGAAGTCTTCGCTTCGAGTCGAAACCGATTTAACCTTCACAGCGAGATCAGAGAGTTGCTCAATAACGTCTTCAAATCGGTCTGCTGGAACACGAATTGAAATGTTTCCAGAGTAGTTTCGAGGCTGAGACGACGTAACAACCCAACCACCAGCTGCATTGGTGATATTGGAAATATCGTCCATGGTCTGCGTTACATCGTCGACTGTTACGTTGAGGTCCGCCGTTCGGATGATTACTCGACCGTCAGTAGCTGCGGCAATCTCGTTTTCTACCGAAGCAGAACCGCTACCGGTTTGCTCAGAGGTTTCAACGGAATCACCTTTCGTAACGACAACACTGTTGGCAGCGTCATCGAAATCACCAACAGAAGCTCTAGGAGGTTCTGGGTCTGAAGGTCTCGCTGTCGCCGCTGCACTGGAACCGCCGGACACCCAGCCTTTCTCGGTAGCATCAGAATCGTATGCCTGTGAAGATTCACCGTCTTCGTAATAGTCAGCACCGGGCTGACCAGCAGGACCAGGAGCTCCATAGCCGCTATCTGAGGAGCTATATTCATCGGAGCTTCCCGAAGCGCACGCGCCAGCAAGCGCAATCGCCAAAATGGCGATCAGCGCCAGTAAATATCTAGGATCAAATTTCTTTTTCATGACGGTCCCTCGTCCTGAACATCGATGGTTGATAGTCATAAAAAGTCATCAATGCCAATCGTGCTTGACGCAAGTATCTTATTACCCAGCTCGAAACGAGCCTGTAGTGATATAACGTTCTACGCCCATGATTTGTTCCACACATCGTTGAATTCAACTGAAGGACCCAATGGATTACAAGCTTTTCGGACGTACCGGTGTATATGTCAGCCCTCTTGTCTTGGGGTGCATGATGTTTGGTCAAAAGACCAACGTCGAGGACACCTGCAAGATCATCGATCACGCTATCGGTGAGGGTATTAACTTCCTCGACACTGCTGATGTGTACGGAGGCGGTTCCTCAGAAGAATTCGTTGGCGAGGCGCTACAGCGCAATGGCAAACGTAACGAAGTGTTCCTGGCGACCAAAGTAAATGGTCGAATGTCGGATGAGCCAAACGATATTGGAACGAGTCGTCACCACGTCATCCAAGGTTGTGAAGACAGTCTGAGGCGACTACAAGTCGATCACATCGATCTTTATCAGCTCCACCGACCGAATCCGCACATTGCTATCGATGAAACACTTCGGGCGATGGATGATCTGGTCGACTCTGGAAAGATTCGTTATGCAGGCACAAGTAATTTCGGGTCATGGCAGGTGGTTGAGTCACTTTGGGCGTCAGAAAAGCTAGGGCTCAACAGATTTGTCAGCGAGCAATCACCGTTCAATCTCGCTGACCGCCGTGCAGAGCGCGAACACTTACCAATGTGCCAAACGTACAGCACGGCATTTATCCCGTGGTCACCTCTCGCGGCTGGCGGACTCACGGGCAAATACACACGATCTGCCCAGCAAGCTTCTGGAACGAGATTTGGCGACGAAACCGACCCCGGCAAACTCAAACGATTTAGCGACGGAGTTATGGATATTGCCGACGGCCTTGTCCCGATCGCAAAAGCCCACAACGCTACGGTTGCCCAGATTGCTCTTGCTTGGGTTGCAGCCCAGCCCGGAGTGACTGCACCGATTGCCGGTCCTCGCACTCTCGAACAGCTAATCGACAATCTTGGCGCACTGAATGTTGAGCTAACTCAGGAAGATTTCGACAGGATCGACGAGCTGGCGCCACCGGGCACTAACGTTGCTGATTACTATGAGGCTAGCTTCAAGCCGAACGCTCACCGCTTCTAACAACTTTCCGAGATCAATTCGAATACATGCCAAACGACAAGCCACGAATACTAATTACCGGTGGAGCAGGACTCATCGGCTCCCTACTGATCGACAACCTTGGTGAAAAGTACGAGTTTTCATCGCTCGATCTTGTTGAGAACCCGAACGTTAAGTCCACGGTCGCCAGTGTCGATGATTTCGAAGCAATCGCTCCCGCATTTGAAGGCATCGACACCGTAATTCACCTTGCAGCAAACCCATCACCAGACGGTTCGTGGGAATCGAATCTTCAAAACAACTTCATAGCCACGTACAACGTGTTCGAACTATCGAAGCGGGCAGGCGTAAAGCGGGTTATCTTCGCCAGCTCTAATCATGCCGAGGGTGGAAACTACCTCGACGCTCCGTGGAAGCACGTGAACGAAGGCAACTACGAACTTCTCGAACAAGACAACTTCGAGCTTGTAACTGAGAATAACCGAATCAGACCCGATGGTTACTACGGCGTTGCTAAGGCATACGGCGAAGCAATGGGTAGCTACTACAACGACTATCACGGGCTGAACTCGTTCCACCTGCGAATCGGTTGGGTGATCCGAGATAACGACCCTACGGTCTCCTCGCACGGCCTGACTTTGTGGTTGAGCCACCGTGACCTCGTCCAGATCATGGATTTGTGTATCAGCGCACCCGAGTCGTACAAGTACGACATCTTCAACGCCACATCTGACAACACGTGGAAGATTTTCGACATCACTCACGCAAAAGAAGCCCTCGGATACAAGCCTCAGGATCGAGCCGGGTCTGAGCTAAGAGCCGACTAGTACCGCCAAGTAGCGATCAGTAAATAAAATGCCAAAAGAAAAACAAAAAGTACTGATTACTGGTGGAGCGGGTCTCATCGGCTCCATCATGATCGACAAGCTTGGTGCCAAGTACGAGTTTTCATCACTCGATCTACGAGAAGCAGTTGAAATCAAGTCGACCGTAGCGAACATGGACGATCTTGAAGCTATGACACCAGCGTTTGAAGGAATCGACACTGTTGTCCACCTGGCTGCAGATAGGTCTCCAGCAGGTTCTTGGGATTCGATCCTGAAGAACAATTTCATCGCGACCTACAATGTATTCGAGGCTTCTAAACGGGCAGGAGTAAAGCGAGTCGTTTTTGCCAGCTCGAACCACGCCGAAGGGGGTTACTACCACGATGCGCCGTGGAAGACGGTCATGGATGGGGATTTCCATCTACTCGAGCAGGACAACTACGAGCTGGTCACCGAGGGTCACATGATTCGCCCTGATAGCTACTACGGAGTGGCTAAAGCGTACGGTGAAGCTCTGGGCAGCTACTACAACGACTATCACGGCGTGAGTTCGTTTCACTTACGCATCGGATGGGTGCTTGAACACGATGACCCGACGTTCTCTGGGTACGCTCTATCGGTTTGGTTGAGCCACAGAGATACGGCTCAGATCATGGATCTATGCATCAGCGCACCAGAATCGCATCGGTACGACATATTCAATGCCACTTCCGACAATACGTGGAAGGTTTTCGATATAGCTCACGCAAAAGAAGCTCTCGGCTACAAACCTGAGGACCGAGCTGGCTCCGAATTCACGCCTCGTGAGTACAAACGCAGCGATTAACAGCATCGAAGAGCATAGTTTCCGCACTGCTCGGTCGCACCTTTTCGTGCTTTTATGCTGGTTTACCTAGTCCTAGTTGCGTTTATCGCCTAAGTGCGTCGAGCCTCGTCGTTACATCCTTGAACTATTCATGTACCAGCACAGATTTCAGATACGACTAATCTCGGTAGATGAAATCAACATTTTGATTAGTGAGGATTTCGCAACATGGCAGGACTAACAGAAGACCAAGTAAAACTGGTCAAATCGAACTGGTCATCCGTAAAGAAGATCAAAGAAACCGCAGCCGATCTTTTCTACGACAAGCTATTTGAACTCGATCCCAAAGCGCGAGAGCTGTTCAAAGACGACATTTCGATTCAGAAGAAAGCTCTTATGGCGACAATTTCGTTCGCTGTAGCGATGCTGAATCACCCAGACAAGTTGGTTCCTGCAGCTCAGGATCTCGGCGTACGACACGCCAAGTACGGTGTAACTCCTGACCACTACGGAACCGTCGGCGCAGCGCTGCTCTGGACTCTTGAACAGGGGTTAGGAGATGCATGGACTCCAGAGGCTAAGGCTGCTTGGACAGAGGTTTACGGAATTCTCTCGTCGACTATGATCGAATCTGCTAAGGCTGCTTAACTCAGATCAGAAAAAGATAGTTTGAAAAAGGGCGATGCACTTGCATTGCCCTTTTTTCGTGCGAGTAATTTATTTAGACGACTAAACGATCTGGTTCCGTAGTTCCGTTTCGCCGTTCCAGAGCCGACCCAAATTATCGTTGAGAATGTCGATTACGCGCTCTTCGTAGAGTCGGGTCTCACCACCGGTATGTGGCGTGACTATTACGTTCTGTAGATCCCAAAACACTGAACCTTCTTCAAGAGGTTCGTTCCAGAAGTGATCAATTCCCGCGCCTGCGATTTGACCTGATTTGAGGGCTTCAGCCATCGCAGGTTCATCGACACACTGCCCACGTGCAACGTTGATCAAATATGCAGTTGGTTTCATGGCAGCGAGAACATCAGCATCGACGATGTTGGTGGTTTCTGGAGTTAGCGGGCATGTGAGTACAACGAAATCAGCCTGTGGAACCAGTTCGTTCAGCTTATCGGGAGTAACAACTTCATCGGCAGGACCTTCGGCAGTCGAAGGGTCACGCTTCGTTGCGACCACCTTCATGTCGAACGCTTTGGCGAATCGTGCGAGCCGTGATCCGATCGCCCCCATGCCAACTATGAGCATGGTCTTGCCAATCAGTTCGTCTTCGCGTTCAGTTAGGTCACCAAGCATCCCACGCCAAGTGGTGGAGTTCTGGTTGTCACGACCGGTGTGAATATGACGGTTGAGACCCAAAATCAGCGACATGGCGTGTTCGGCAACAGCGTTCTGGTTCACTCCTGATGCATTGGCGAGTCGAATGCCACGCTTCTTGAGTTCGTCGAGCGGAAATTGGTCGTAGCCTGCGCCAATCGACTGTATGTATTTGAGATTTTTTGCCCGATCGAGAAGTGCGTTGTCCCAATACCCTGAAACAACGAAAACGTCAGCATCTTCGATGCGATCCATAGTCTCGTCGGCAGTCCACGTCTGAAAATAGTTCACTTCAGGGCTGCGAGCGGCGTAACGCTCCTCCATCCGGTATGCAACGTGAGCAAAGTGAACGGTTGTGTCCACTTCGGACGGAAAACCTTCAGACATAACTTCTCCAATTAATATGCGATCCGAGAGGATCAACATTTACTATGTTGATTGAACGAGCCACATCATAACGCCCCATCAAGTGAACAATACTGAAAATGCCCGAAAACATAACGATTAAGAACGAAATTGCTTCGGTAACTCTCTCACCTGAAGCAGGCGCGTCGCTTCGATCTATCAAGGTCAACAAGAACGGCAAATCTTACGAACTGCTTTCTGGCGGCGATAACTCACATGACCCGACCGACCTTCCACATGGTGAAGGTTCTTTCATCATGGCTCCATGGGTAAACCGGATTCGTGACGGCAGGCTCGTCACTCCTGACGGTATTCACGAACTTCCCATGAACGCGCCGCCACACGCCATTCACGGAAATGTTCGTGAACGCGTCTGGACTGTAAAGACGCTCACGGAAAGCTCCGTAGAACTCGAAATATCACTGGAGGAGCCGTGGCCTTACGAAGGTCATATCGAGTATTCACTTTCACTCGAAGGCAGCTCACTGGTTCAAACGATGCGTTTGATAGCTGGCGAGAACGAAATTCGACCATTCCCAGGAAGTGTCGGATGGCACCCGTGGTTCAACACCACTCTCGGATCAGAACTAGTGACTGCCCAAGCTGACGTAAAAAGCCAGTGGGAACTAGCCAGCGATGCAACAGCAACCGGCAAACTCGAAGTTACGGATATCACCAATCGACTCCAGACCGGCACGCAGTTTGCCGTTAGGGAAGTCGATGGATGCTTCTTAGCGAATCCAAACGGGAAAGCCGTAATTAGCTGGCCAGAGCTAACGATGACAATGTCGGGATCTGAGGAAATAACCCACTTCATGTTCTACTCACCCGAACATGCGCTTTGCGTCGAGCCACAGACTTGCACGGTTGATGCAGCACAACTCGCAGATCGAGGTTTTGAAGATACCGGACACGTTCTTGTCGACCGCGAAAATCCACTTATCGCCACAACAACTTGGAGCTGGGACTAGCGAGGAAATGTGACTACGAATAGCACTGCGACATCAGCACCTGCCATTTCGATCAGCGGACTCGAGTTCGCTTATGGAAATACGCCCATCCTCAAGGGCATTGATCTTGAGATTCCGCGGGGTGTGGCATTCGGAGTACTTGGTGCAAACGGAGCCGGTAAGACGACTTTGGTTCGACTTCTGATTGGTCGACTAAAAGCCACCGGTGGTTCAGCGAAAATATTCGGAAAACACCCTGGTCCCGATCTCGCTGACTCTGTCGGCTACATGCCACAGCTCAACGCACTTTATGAGTCGTTATCTGTTCGTGAGAACCTCGACTTCTTCGCACGAATGCTCGGGCTGGCGAACGGAGAAATGCGAGAGAGCGCAGTAGCTCGTGCCATGAACCTAGTCGGTCTGAGTGATCGTGCAGACAGCGTTATGGCAGAGTTGAGTGGCGGCATGCGGCAGCGAGTCAGTCTCGGCGCAGCCTTGGTTCACGAACCTGATTTGCTTCTACTCGACGAGCCAACTGTGGGGCTAGACCCCGAGTTGCGGGCGACGTTCTGGCAGCACTTCAAAGAGATGACAGATTCCGGTACGACTATCGTAATTTCGAGTCACACGATGGATGATGCTGCTCATTGCGACACGCTCGGGTTCATGCGAGATGGAAAGTTCATCGCAACAGGAACACCCGATGAACTACGTGAATCAACCGGCAAACCCGATTCGACTCTAGAAGACGCGTTCCTGCACCTATCGAGAGCGAGTGCATGATGTCATTCGATAGAAAGCTAGCGATCGCTACAAGAATCGCTAAAGAAATCAGGCGTGATCGACGTTCACTGGCAATGATCATCGGCGCACCCGTGATTGTTATGGGATTGATCGGGTTCAGTTTTCAAGATCAGAAACCAGTTCTGAATCAGGCAGCACCGGCGCTAATCGCAACTATGGCGATGTTTTTCGTGTTCGTACTGACTGGGATTAGCTTCTTGAGAGAACGTTCACAAGGAACTCTTGAACGCTTACTATCTACCGCCGTTTCTCGTTCTGATCTGCTTGTTGGCTACCTTGCCGGATTCCTTCTTTTTGCCCTTGTTCAAGCAATAATCATTCTTCTTTTCACTCTGTTTGTTGTGGATGTTGAGTATTCAGGAAAACTTTGGGACATCATCCTCATTCTGCTGATGGTCACAATCACATCAGTGAGCATGGGAGTTTTCGTATCGACCTTCGCCAAGAACGAGTTTCAAGTAGTGCAGTTCATTCCACTGCTTTTAGCTCCGCAAATATTCCTTTCAGGAGTGATTCTTCCGACTTCACAGTTGCCGGGTTACTTCCAAGCGATCAGTGGGATTTTTCCGCTCACCTACGCGAATCGGGCGTTGCGGGACATCATGCTCCGAGGGGCGTCCTTGAGCGATGTCGCGGTTGAGAATGCCGTATTGGCTCTGTTCGCGGTCGTGATGCTTGGAGCCGCTGCCGCCACAGTACGTAAGACCTGATCGAACGACTCGATAAATTAGCCTCACCAAACAGGCTCGACAGTACTACAATTCGTGAACTCGTTCGATCATCGAGGTTTATAGCTCGGTGCGGACAGTCTTTTGTCAGCAGATCCGAATATTCAGGTACTCATGTCTACAAATACGCTTGCACACCTTCTCAATCCAGCCTCATCGTCGGATGATTCCATCATAATTCCAGATGGGCCAACACTTTCGTATGGTCAGTACCACGAAGAGATCGAGCGAGCAGCAGGCTTACTTGCAGGTGCAGGCGTGAAACCGGGTCGCCCAGTTTCAATCGTGCTCACTAACAATCTCGAGTTCATGATCTTGTTCTTGGCGGTAGCACGAGCAGGAGCTGTGGCAGCTCCATTGAACTCTGCGTATACCGTCGACGAGTTCAAATTCTTCATGGAAGACGCTGACGCTCAGCTGGCAATCGTTCCACCTGGAGCCCATCTCGGACGGGACGCAGCTACTCAGCTCGGTATACCAGTTATCGATGCATCGCTGGATGGCAGCAAGCTCGTGTTGAGCAAAAGCGGTGGGAACCTAACGAAGTCGGCTGACGCTCAGGCGCCGTCGGAATCGGACGTAGCTCTATTTCTTCACACATCAGGTACTACAAACCGGCCTAAGGGCGTTCCGCTGACTCACGCCAACTTGATGAAATCGATCAGCAACATCAAGAACCATTACGAACTCACGCCCGAAGATACTTCGATCATCGTAATGCCGTTGTTCCACGTTCACGGGTTGATGGGTGCTTCGCTTTCGACTCTGAACTCCGGCGGATCGCTAGTAATTCCTGAACGTTTCTCAGCTTCAAGTTTCTGGGGCTTACAGAAAGACAACAACGCCACGTGGTACTCAGCTGTACCTACCATTCACCAGATTTTGCTAATGCGAGCAGATGACGACAACGCTCCGAAAGAATCGTTCCGGTTTATTCGGTCTTGCTCATCAGCTCTCGCACCTGCCGTATTTGAACGACTCGAAGCAAGATTCGGCGCTCCAGTTCTCGAAGCCTATGGAATGACGGAGGCATCTCACCAGATGTCATCTAGTCCAATGCCTCCAGGCAAGCGTATTCCGGGCACAGTTGGGCAAGCAACCGGTGTTGAAATCGCAATCATGGATATGGCGGCGACTGGTCAATTACAGAAGACCGGCGATATCGGTGAAATCGTGATCAAGGGCGAAAACGTCATGCACGGTTACAACAACAATCCAGAAGCCAACGCTGAAGCGTTCGTTGATGGCTGGTTCCGAACTGGCGATCAAGGGTTCTTGGATGCCGAAGGGTACCTATCACTCACCGGTCGCATCAAAGAATTGATCAACCGTGGTGGTGAAAAGATTTCTCCACTTGAGATCGATGGAATCCTTCTCAAGCATCCCGCCGTAGCAGAAGCAGTGTGTTTCGCAGTACCAGACGAAAAGTACGGCGAGGTAGTTCACGCAGCTGTCGTTCTCAATGGGGACGCAGACCAAGAAAACATTCGTGCCTACTGCCGAGAGCAAATGGCAGAGTTCAAGGTTCCTGACGTTGTGTACATCGCAGATGCACTGCCAAGAACTGCCACTGGCAAGATTCAGCGACGTCACATGGTCGCAGCATTCGCTGGCGGTGAGTAGCGATTAATAGCGAGGGCAAGTAGATGGTTCAAAGGCAAAATCTATTCGTTTTGATGCTGTTGGTGTCCATTGCAGTGATCAGCTTAACTGCGTGCTCAAACGGCTCGGATGAAGTGGAAACTGATCCGACCAGCGCCGGTTCACAGCAATCCACTCCCACGGTAGACGCCGACAAATCTACGTCTGTACCTAACCCTACGGAACGCCCTGCTGATACTCAGACTCCAGACTCGCCGACGTCGACTGCGCAACCTGCCGACCCGAATGACGATAGGCCAACGGCAACACCTACTCAGGGCATTGCTGTTGGGGAGCCAGTACCGGGTTTCTCTCCCATAGAACTACCGAAACGCAAAATGACCTTCAGTGTTTCAGTTCCAGAAAACACCCCAGATGGCGAACCAATATTTTTGACGATCGTCAATATCTCAGGTGGAGAACATGATCGCGTTCGCATGAAGAATCTTGGCGCTGGCGAATGGGAAGCAACCGCTGACGTATCTGACAACGCGATGGTTCGCTATACGTACGATCGATTCGAGTTCATCGATGATTGCTGCCTTCAGGCAGAGACACGAGAGTCTCTCGGCGAATCGTTCCGGATGCAGTACAGATTCTTAATGGCTGAACCTGGTCTGGATCGGGTAAACGACACTGTCCCAATGTGGATTGATTTGCAGAAGCCGTATGTTGAAGGACAAGTAACCGGATTTGTAGTCGACTCAAAGTCCGGCGAACCAATTCTCGATGCCGACGTTTCCATCTCAGGAGTTCATGTTGGAACCCGAGTCGATGGCACGTTCAAAGTCCCACGCCTACCCGCTGGTGAGCACACCGTCGTAGTTCATTCCAACACAGGAGACTTCAATCCAGTCCAGAAGATCGTCACTCTCGCTGAAGGCGGCGCTGCCGAAGTAGGATTCGCTGTTTCCTCGACACACCTTGTACCCGTGTCATTCGATGTGCTACTCCCAGACACAACGCCTGACACAGCATGGGTTAAATTGGCCGGCAACATCTACTCACTCGGGGGACGAATCGAACACCCCGCACGGCCTAATTCGCCTTCCAATTTTTTCATCCCTCGACTCGAACGAGATGGCGACCACGCTTCGGGAGATTTCATGCTCCCGGCCGGAGCGTTCATCGAGTATTTCTACACGATCGGTCCAATTGGCGTTGCTCAAGAGACGGCAGAACAAGGCCGCCAGGTCTACCGAAGCTTTGTAGTGGGAGACGAAGGAGATCGGCGTTCAGATAGCGTTCAGAACTGGTGGAACGAAGGTTGGCCGCTGGCAACCCTGCGCTTGTTCCCGCCCATAGGCACACCGCCCGGCACACCGATCGCATTAAACATGGGACCAGCGTCTTGGATGGAACCTGACGAAGACGGTTCATACACAACGGTGGTCGGTGGCAGCCCAGGTGGAACGGTCAATTACAGATACATCTTGGGAGATGCGTTTCATGCTGAAGATGGTTCTGACGAAGCCATCGACGGACAGCGGTCGTTCGTAATGCCTGAAGGTGGTGGCGAAGTTGTCGATGTAATAACAAATTGGGCATCGCAGCGAGATCCGTCTGCCCGACGCGAAGATGGTTCTCTCGCAGTGAAGTTACGACTTTCTGTCCCGCCTGAAACACCTATCGATTCACAAATTTTCCTCGTTGGGGATCGTCCAGCACTCGGTGATGGTGTTGAGCTGACACAGATGGCAGGAAACCCGTGGATGTACGCAGGTGAAGTCGTGTTCGGACACGATGGCACCCTGAACTTCAGCTACGAGCTTCGTAGCGAAGGAATCGAGTCGTTTGCACGGAGAATCGAAACAGATTACGACGGTCAAGTCGTCAACGATTGGGTGACTCAGTGGCCCGGGCTGGCTTCCTCAGTCGAAGAGCGTGATGGTTTCATCAAGGGCTACTACACACCCGATTTCTTCGGTTACACGATGATCCCACTCTCTGATTCGACCTATAAGAACATTCGAGAACATGAAGGTTCTGCGGTTGTCGTTTCATCAGTCTGGTCTTACGGACAAACTCAGCCGATTCCTACCCTCGAATACCGCGGAGTTCACGCAGGAACGGTTTCTACGCCTCTTGAAGAAGCAATTATTCAGGCGCAGAAGGCACACGACGCAGGACTCGACGTGTTCTGGGGTCCTCAGTTCAACATGGAGCAGGCTCCGGGTGGCTTTGAAACCTACAACGGTCCAAAGTCCGACGAGTGGTGGATCGAATGGATGAAGCTTGCCGACGAGATGTGGACTTGGCAGGCGACCGTAGGCGAGATGATCGAGGCCGAGTACATGATGCTGCCGGGTCCACTGTTCCATGTGTACGACTGGATCGATAGGCCTGACGATCACGCGACCATTCTCCACATCGAGTCTGAGCACAAACGAATTATCGAAAAAGTTCGATCCATCTACTCAGGGAAGATCGTCATCACAGGCAGTGCCGACAGGTATGTGTTCCCAGGTACGGCCGATTTCAACGGCGTAACAACCTACGATGTTGGTGTGCCTAAACTGCCTGCCGACACAACAGTCGCTGAATTCGTCGACTATTACGAAGGTCGGTTTGTTGAACGCGTAGACCCGATTGGTGACCGATGGGGCAATCCGGTGTTCTTCTACACCATTCATGCTCCCTCGGTCGCTACCGAGAGCGATCCTTCAGGTGAAATCTCTCAGGCGAACGCTCTAGAAGCATTGTTCCAAGTGATCGCGACAAGACCCGAAATTGTAGCCGGGCTATCGTGGTCATATGAAATGATCGACATTCCGCTTCATCCCGGAGACGGTGTGCGTGGACGACTAGCGGAAGCCGTGCTCGCTAAGTGGTACGCGATTCTCGGTGGCTCAAACTAACCGTCTGGCTTTTGGGTCGTTAAGTTTTCTCGAGCAACGACAAAAACACTGTCGCCAAGCCCATGTATGCGGCAATCCCAGCCATATCGGTCACTGTCGTTAAGAACACTGCTGAAGATGCGGCAGGGTCGGCCTTCATTGCTCTCAGAATGAACGGAATTAGAACTCCTGAAAGCGCTGCTATCAGCATGTTCAGGAAAAGTGCACCAGCTACTATTCCGGCTAGATAGGCATCGCCTCGCCATAGGAAAACAACTCCCGCGATAACTGCCGCAACGACTACGCCTTGAGCGATTGCCAACAGTGCTTCTCGCATGAGTAGTTTTCTTGCGTCACCCGTAGGAACATCGCCAATGGCCATCGACCTAACGATGATCGTGAGCGTCTGAGTTCCAGCGATACCGGCTTGACCCATAACTACAGGCAGAAATATAGCCAAAATCGTCAGAGAGCTTAGAGTCTCGGTGAACAGATTGAGAACGAATCCTGTCGCCAACACTGTTGCCAGGTTAATGAGCAGCCACGGAAGTCGGTTACGAACGGAAACTCGAACTGATTCTGTCTGACGAGCATCACCTTGGACACCCAACATTCGGAACATGTCTTCGGTTGCTTCACCTTCGACTACATCGACAAGGTCTTCAATTGCGATCGAACCTTCAAGTCTTCCTGATTCATCGACGACCGGTATCGAGCGAATCTCATATCACTGCATGAGACGCGCTGCGTCTTCTTGGTCGGTACCTGCTTTTACCGACACAACATCGGCGTTCATCACATCAGAAACTGTCGACCCTGCACGAGCAAACACGAGGTCTGGCAAATCGAGAACGCCAACCAAAATTCCGTCTTCATCGACAGCGAAAAGTTGACGCATGTCTTCAGGTTCCAACGAGGAATTTCTGAGTACCGTAATCGCCCGGGTAGCTGTCCATGATTCGCGTATAGCGATGAACTCGGTCGACATAAGTCCGCCGGCATCGTCGTCTTTATACAAGAGCAGATTGCCTATGGCAGAACGGTCTTCCATGCGTACGAGGATGTTGCTGGCGTCAGCCCAATCGATACCACGCAAAACGTCGGCAGCCACGTCATTTGAAACGCTATCTAGAACAGCTGCCATACGGTCTACATCGACTAATCCTGAAACTTCGACAGCTTCGTCGACTTCCATGTGCTCAAGAACATCTGCGATTTCTTCATTGGACAGATTTCCAAGAAGAGTCTGGCGCTTTTCAGGTTCAAGATCGGCAAGCACTTCGGCTTTATCAGGGACTCGAAGTTCTTGGAGTTCGGACAAAGCCTGTTGGGCGTCGCCTGAATCGACCAACTCTGTAATCGATTCTTGAATCTCATCAAGCTGCTCGGCATCTGGGGCACTTGAAACTAAGACGCGCTGATCCTCATCGGATTCCTGACCCAAGTTCTGAGTTGAGTTGTGATCGTTCTGCGGTTGATTTGGCACAAGCCACCATCGACTCAAGCATTACGCTGCGATCACAACATCGTACTAGGCAAGCAATAGCGACTGCCAAGCACGAACCTAAGCTAAACGTTCCAACTAACGATTGCCGGACGGTGCGTTTTTGCCCACTCGAGCCGAAATCCGCCTTCGACCTGTATCAGAGAATCGCTGAGCAACTCAGATAATTTTTGATCTTTTTCAGTTCCAGGTGCGACAAAAAGTCTCGTCTGGCACTCTTTTTGAGCTTGCTCGCGAGTCTTGAAAGGGCGTGGTTCCCACCCCAACAATGGAGTGAACTTGAACTTGATACCCATTTGCGTCAAAAGCTGCTCTATCTGCTGGAGCGATGGCAGTTCGATTCGTTCTTCGTCGTGAATGTAAGACCACAATGGCAAGTAAGACGCAGTTGCCGGCCGTTCGAAAGTAATTATTGCGGCTGTTTTTCGAGCGTGAGCCGTCATTTTACGAATGAATGACTCGATCTTTGTGACTGTGTAAACAACGTGTGCGGAAATAACGAGATCGTGGGGTTCGACCTCTGCTTGTTCCCATCTATCGGGAACAACTGAGATGTTTCCAACGCCCCATGCCTCAGCAGTAGTCATGAGTTGTTCTCGCATCGCTTCGGAAGGCTCGACGGCGGTCACGTGGGAACAACTTTCGGCGAGTGGAATTGCGAGCCGCCCACCGCCTGAGCCCACATCGAGCACGGTGTCACTCGACGACACCAAGTCGATAAGTTTGATCAGTGTGTCGTCGGGTGGTGCTTCACCCTTTTTAGGCGGAACAAACTTGTGGGCGAGCGGACGCCAGAAATCGTCTGATCCGCTGTCTTCTCTGACGCGATCAGATTGAGCATGCTCGGCAACAACCGTTACCTCCCAAGCTATTCCTGCTGGAGTCGTATTTTCCGTAGCCATCGTATGCCGTTCCATTGGTGCCATTTCGAAATCGAATACCGAAACAACCCCATATAGCCCCCGTTCCCGATAAGCTGTTCACCGTTCGTAGGGTTAACTACGTTGGCGCATTGAGCTCGTATTCCAAATTATGGAGCTATCAACTCAATGTTTATGCAATTTGACGTGATGATTACGGAAAGGTTTTCTAATGCTGTTAGGTGTTGCGGGTCTGGTCCCTGGTGACTGGAAATCAATCGACGGGGCTGTTCTGGATAATGTCGCCGAACACGGATTCAAGACTGTTCAGATTCGAGTCAGCGATCCGCAGTCTATGAGTGACAAAGACGTGACTCGCCTGAAATCCATGTTCGAAGCTCGCGGATTCCCTATGCCGCAGACCGTAGGAAACTACGGCGGAAAACTCATCGCAGAAGACGAAACCGAACGTAAAAACGAAATTAAATTCGTAAAGCGAATGGTGAACGTCACCGCTCGCCTCGGCAGTCCGAACACCTATCTTCGTCCCGGGAGCTTGAACCCTAAGGGCGGTTGGATGCCTCACCCGCTGAACCACACAGACGAGGTGTTCGACCGACTCGTTGACAGCACAAAACAAATCTGTGCAGTTGCCGAAAACGAAGGAATCATGATGGCGGTCGAAGGTGGCACGGTTTGCCCGATCGACTCACCACAGCGAATGAAAGACCTGATCGACGCTGTCGGTTCTAAAGCACTCGGCCTGAATATGGACCCCGTGAACTTCGTTGACTCGCTCGACACTGCTTACGACACGACTTCATTGATCAACGAGTTCTACGAACTTATTCCAGATCGAATTGTTGGCGCTCACGCTAAAGATTTCACAGTGGTTAACGCCCTGCTTCCTCACTTCGAGGAATCGATAATTGGTCAGCCAGAGAGCCTTCTCGACAACGAAGCGCTTCTGCTTGGGCTACAAAAGGTGAACCCGAAGGCACACGTTTTGGTTGAGCACCTTCCCGACGACAAGATTCCGGTAGCTGCTGCGGGTATTCGCAAGGTTGCCGAACGTGTCGGCATCGAATGGGACTAGAAAAAGCCTAGATTAAATTGTTTACGAGTGTCGAAGCTCGTTGTAAAACTCTGTGAGCTTCAGCAATTAACTAACCGCACGCAGCAAAGCGTGCAGGTACTTCAGGAATCAAATCATGCCAGTCGATCTCTCAGGCAAGCGAATAATCATCACTGGTGCTGCTACAGGTATCGGGCGATCCACCGCTCTACGAGTATCTGCGGCTGGCGCGAAGGTTGCGGCTTTCGATGTGAACGATCCTGATGGCGCTGCGACTATCGGCGACATTAACGAATCAGGCGGCGACGCTCGGTACTGGCATGTTGACGTACGAGATGAAATCGCTGTTTCTGGTGCAGTAGCAGCCGCTGAAACTTGGCTCGGTGGCGTCGATATTCTGATTCACGTTGCCGGCGTACTTCAGGGAGCAGCAGTCGAACTAGACGAATTTCCAGAGGAGCTCTGGGATACCGTTCTCGACATCAACCTGCGTGGCTCGTTCACTATTTGCAAATACGTAACTGGCGTGATGAAGAAGCAAGGCAAGGGTGTAATCATCCTCACTTCTTCGGGAGCCGGAGTTACCGGTGGAAGCTCTTCACTTGCATACGGTTCATCGAAAGGCGGAGTTCACGGGCTATCGCTCGTGATGGCAGCTCACCTAGCGAAGTACAACATTCGTGTGAACGATGTTCTTCCGGGAGCAGTTGCCACGCCACTGAAGGTTGCGAACGTCGAAGACATGCACGAAGCGTCCGGTAAAGCAGGAAACCTCGAAGAGAAGATCGATGCGCTTGTATCGCCAGATGAAATTTCGAAGGTCTTCGCATTCCTCGCCAGCGACGAAGCCAGCATGGTCAAGGGCAGCGTAGCTACTCGCTAATCGGCTACGTGATGAGCCGTCGACTTATTTCGGCGACGGTCTCTTCTATGGAAAGATACGAGTTGTCGATGACTATCACGCCGGCTCTATCGCGCCATCCAGCCATGTCATCGTAAATAGTTCTCAGCATTTTCTCTGGCAACTTATCGCCAGCTGGTCGCTCTGTATTGCGCTGGCGAACGGTCTCCCAATTTGGGAACAGAACGATAAGTTGGACATCCAGTGGCGCAAGAGAACTCTTCCATCGATCGATCCCAGAAGGCTCCCAGTTCGGAAACGCAACGTCGTCGATGACTACGTCACAATTCTCACGTAGGAAGTTTTAACGACGGCGGAAGCATTTTCTCTCGCCAGATCGAGTTGAGCCTGAGTCTGGTCGTCCCAATCAGACCGTGGGTCTATGTACCCGGATTTCAGGAGCTGGCGGAACTCGTCAAGCTGTAAATGTGCACAAGGCTGTTTGCTCGTGTGTGCCCAAGCATCGGCGACGGTCGACTTACCCGCTCCAGCAGGGCCGGAAATCAGAAGCACGCTGCTATCCATAACTTGCTACTCCTGCTTTGCAGTGTCGCGTTTCTCCCAGCCGGGTTTGAACATTCGTAGGAAATTGCTCTTGCCGTAAGGGTGCTTCTTCGCTTCCTCTTCATTCAGAGTGACCCCAATACCTGGTGCTGTTGGCATCGTGAGGTGTCCATCTTCAACTCGGTGGAAACCTTGGAGGACGTCGGTCACCCACGGCTCAAGGAAATCGTCGAAACACTCTTGAATGAACACATTTGGTGTCACTGCATCGATATGCAATGCGACCATAGTCTTGAACGGGCTCTCAGCGTTGTGTAGTGCGATTTCCGCGTGGTGCGCTTCGGCGATACCTGCAATCTGGAGTGATCGCCAGATTCCTCCAACACCCAACGGTTCAGGATTAATCACATCAGTCACGTTGTGAGATAGAAATTCTCCGAACTCGTGAATAGCGTGCATCCGTTCACCGGCAATCATTCGCACTGGAATTCGCCGCGCCACTTCAACAAGAGCGCTTACGTCGGTTGAGAGAACAGGCGTTTCGAACCACGTTACTTCGTAGTCCTTCAACCAATTCCCGATTTCGATTGCCGCAAACGTGCTGAATCTATCATGCGCCTCGATCAAGATATCCACGTCGTCCCCAACCGCATCACGAACGGCGCCAATTAGAGCTTTGGCTTCTTGCGTCTCTTTTCGAGACATCTGCATGTGCGCATCGCCGAAAGGATCGAACTTGAGCGCCGTGTAGCCTTTGGCAACTACTTCTGTCGCCTTCTCGGCAAATCCCTCTGGAGTGCGCTCGCCGGAGTACCAGCCGTTTGCATAGACGCGAACGTTGTCACGTATTTTTCCACCAAGAAGCGTGTGAACCGGGACTCCAAGCGATTTGCCGAGAATGTCCCAACACGCCATTTCGATCCCAGCCATCGCCTGAGTTACTTTGATGAATGCGGTTAGATACAGCTTGTGGAATATTTCATGGACGTTGCGAGGGTCCATGCCGATCACGAGGTGCTTGATCTCTTCGACTGCGGCAACACGAGGTTGAGTTTCTGACCCGCCAGTTGCTTCGCCGACGCCGACTAGTCCTTCATCTGTTTCAACCACGACGAAGATCCAGTTTTTCCATGGATTTCCAACTACGACAGTTCTAACGTCGGCGATCTTCATTCTTGGTTGCTCCAGCAATCGTTGTTCGGGATACGAGACTCAGTATAGGTGCGGTCGGCGAAATTTTACTTCTTGCGAATAGCGTTCGGTGGTTATTAACTGCCGACAAACAGGACTACAATCTCGATTCACGTTGATCGTACGTTTACGATCCGTAAATTTCACACAGGCGAAAATCTTGGCGACTCCAGTTCAACCCGATTATCACTATCACCTAAAGACAGCCTCTAATCCCGCTATCAGCCCCAACGACAAAGCAGTTGCGTTCACGGTTCACAGGTTCGAGGCGGATTCTCACGAAGCTAAGACCGATGTGTTCGTGAAGAGTCTTGGTGACTCCTCGATCCTCACTCAGATCACCGATAGCGGAACTGCCGACAAGCCGATCTGGTCTCCTGACAGCAAGAAGATTGCTTATCTCGACAAAGATAAAAATGGAGTAAAGCAGATCCACATTCGAGTGGCAGCTGGCGGAGACGCCAAAGTCCTAACTGAACGTGTAGCTGATATTGATGCGTTAGCTTGGTCGCCTGATGGAGCCAAGATTGCGTTCCGATCCCTTGCTCCTGGCGCCGACGAACTTGCTCTGATCAACGGCGACCAGAGTTTGCCAAAGATCCGAACTGCGCGACGTATCCGATATCAACAGGACGGTGTGGGTTGGCGCGGTGATTCGTTCTACCACCTGTTCACTCTCAACATCGAAACTGGCAAAGTTGCGCAGATTACCCACGGTGAGGGTGATGACGGTCCTCCGGTGTGGTCACCAGACAGCGTCAGAATAGCGTTCATATCCGACAACAATGATGAACGGGACACCACTTCGAGAACCGAACTATACGTCTGCAACGCAGACGGCAGCTACCTTGAGCAATGGTCAGACGACATGTTTATGGTCGAATCAATTGCTTGGTCGCCTTACTCGAAACGAATCGCGGTTACCGGAGGCAAAGATAAAGCGGAAGTTGGCGGGTATGGACTCACAACACAGTCCAGCGTCTACATCCTGACTCCGGGATCTGATCCAACCAAGCTCACCGACGACACAATTCGGCCTCATGCGAATGGCTCTGGTTTTTCAGTGACGGCCGACAGCCCCCAGATGGCATGGCACCCCAACGGTGTCGGCATCGTGTTCGGCACTGATTCGCGCGGTCAGTCTCATATCGCAATAGCTGATCCTGAATCTACGGAAGCCGTTCGATTAGTCACAGATGGTTGGCAAATTACTGACCACGTGACCAGCTCAGAGGGCGGATTCGCAATCGCATGCACAAGTTCGCCAGCGTCGCATGGTGAACTAGTTTTGATTGATTTGAACTCAGGAGACGTTCACACCGTCACATCGATGAACAATGAATTCTTCGATAACCATTCGCTACCAACCCTCGAAAAGTTCACCGTGCAAAGCGGGAAGTTTGAGATCGAATCGCGAGTCTGGTTGCCGGCGGATTTCGACCCATCGAAAAAATACCCGCTCCTCCTCGACGTTCACGGCGGTCCCCACAGCGCGTTTTACGACTCGTTCTATCCGATACATCAGGTAGCAGCCGGTGCAGGGTACGTCGTTGTCGCTCCCAACCCTCGGGGATCATCGACATATGGTCTGGAGTTTGCAACTGCAGTTCACTCCGATTGGGGCATAGGCGATTACGAGGACGTTATGGCAGCGATGGAACAGGTTGCGACCAGGGACTACATCGATGAAACACGCGTAGTAATTCACGGCTCAAGCTACGGTGGCTTCATGTCGAGCTGGGCAGTTGGGCACACTGATCGATTCAATGCAGCGGTAATTGCAGCGCCTGTGACCAATCTACTGAGCTTCTATGGCACTTCCGACATTGGTGTTAATTTCTCCGAAACTCAACTCAGTGGCGAACGCTTTGAACGAATTGGGCATTACAATTCACACTCGCCGCTCACTTACGCTCGGAACGTCAACACTCCTGTTCTGCTGCTGCATGGAGAAGAGGACATTCGGGTTCCAATAGAACAGTCAGAACAATTCTTCGTAGCGCTAAAACGGCACGGAAAAGAGGTCGAGTTCGTAAGGCTGCCCGGTACTAGCCATGGAATATTCAGAGCTAAACATCCGATGATTCGCAGCGAGTATTTCCGCCGGATGCTTGAGTGGTTCGAACGTCATAACCAGTAGTGTGATCGCACACCTGAACGTTAAAAGAAAATGGTCGGTGCAAAACACCGACCCTTTGAATCTCTAAAGAATCTGATCTAGGCGACCATCTGGAGTGGCGACATAATGTCGGCAGATTGCTCGACATCACCTTCGTGCATTGGTAGCTGGCCAGTCGACTCTAGGTACGTAAGGATGGCGAATACTCGTCCATGCCTTTCACCGTTAGAGTTGAATCCTAACTTCGCCAATACGCTGCTGATGTGGTGCTCAACAGTTCGTGGCTGGATGAACAAAGCTTCAGCGATTGCACGGTTCGAGTGTGCCTTCGCCATCAACCCGAGAACCTGAAGTTCACGTGGGCTCAAGTTCTTCAAAGCACCGCTTAAGCGCACACCTTCGTCCGAAGTGAGCTTCGACACCATTGCTGGGTCGAGTACTGTTCGTCCGGCGGTTACATCTTCGATTGAACGAACGATGTCACGTGTGTTGCGAAGTGTTGATTTCAGCAAGAATGCCTTGCCGGCAGAATCATCCCGCATGAACTCTTTGAGGTACTCCCCACGATCGTGAGTCGACAACATGACAAGACCCGTGCGTGGGCTGTCTACACGTAGCTGTCGAGCTACCTGTATGCCGTTGATCATTGGAAGACTGACATCAAGAATCGCTACGGATGGTTGAAGCGATTTTGCCATCGAGATGGCACTTCGGCCGTCGGCTGCAACGCCGACTACTTCTATTCCTGACTCTCGGTCGAGAAGAAGCGCGAGACTTTCACGAGTCAGTTCGTGATCGTCCGCGATTAGTACTGAGATTGTTTGCATTCGTATTTCCCCGCTATGTGGAAAGTAATCTGACGGGATTACCAATTCACTTGCCCCCGTTCCGAAGGGTGTTGGCTGAAGGTGCAATACTGATGCCGGGTATCACTAGCCATTTCCTACCGAACGTATTACTTAATACTGTCCGTCGATGGTTCATCAGTCGTAAGAGCAGCCCACGCGTCATGCTAGGTGGCAATACCTGAGTGCGTTCCCGCACCCATTTCGTATCCGGCACCCCGGAGTCCATGTGGGTAGGCACGTCGAGGGTCTTGGTGCGATCCCAATACCCGACTTATCAAGCTCTGAATATTGTTGTTGGAGTAGATAAATTTGGATCGGTCAGGTCGGGCACGCACTCTCGTGCGCACGCTCCTTCTTGATCCCCTTCCATCACATGTGTGGGGATTAGGGAAAGACCAAGCCATGAGGAGCATCCAAGAGATGATCACAAACAAGCTGGACAATAACGAAATCCGGCATCAGCACGGTATTACGGGACTCGAGACTGCAATTATTCTGATTGCCTTCGTAGTAGTCGCATCCGTATTCGCATTTACTGTTCTTTCAACCGGTATGTTTGCCTCAGAGCGATCTAAGGAAACCGTGTACTCGGGTCTAGAGGAAGCTAAAAGTTCTCTCGAACCACGCGGAAGCGTTATCGCTTTTAAAGGGCGCGCAGGCACAACTGTTGCTGATGATACGATCTACAAGATCAAGTTCGTGCTCAGCAACGCGATTGCAGGTGAGCCTATCGACCTAACTCCGCCATACACATTGGATGATTCGGGTACCGACCCAGATATTTCTTCTGGTGCCGAGTACAAGACTGTTATCTCGTTCCAAGACAAGAACCAGTATCTCTCCGATGTGCCCTGGACTATAGAACTTCTTGGCCAATCGTCTAACGACTTTCTCTTAGAGGAAGGGGAGAAAGCCGAAATCACAGTCTGGTTGCTTCAACGATTGAATGGTGTGTCTGACCCAACTTCAAACAATGGAGTTGCTGCATATTCAGCGGCAGACGCCAACGGTAGTAGTGGAATTCTAGGCTCTGGAACGCTTCTCAACGTCAATGACCAATTCACGCTTGAAGTGAAACCTGAGGCGGGTTCTACCCTAGCTATTCAACGTACGTCGCCAGCTCGACTCGACAATGTGATGGACCTCAAGTAGATCCTAGTCGAAATAGAACGTGTGAAACAGCCACCGGAAATCCGGTGGCTGTTTCTATTAACGTCACATGTGGGCTACCCGTCATTGCAACCTTAGGGTCAACTCAATTTCCCAATCAGATATTCAGCACTAATTTAGATAGACAGC
>JBDQHW010000031.1:0-26829 GCA_040264655.1 Dehalococcoidia bacterium
CAAAACAATTATCGTGAAAATATTCACAAGTCCTTCACGGGGATTCACCCCACTGGTGCCGAGGGTTGTTTAATATCAAATCAAGGTAATAACAACCCTGATTCGAGGGGGTAGCAAAAATGATTTACAAGTGCGGATGGGTGATTCATAAGGGCATATAACGCCGCTGCAACCGATAGTTGTAAGCGGCACCCAAGAAGGATCACCGAGCTGGTGCTCAACCTAGCTACACAAGCCGGAAATCGCTGTTAGAAGCGACGGCAACACAAAGTGATAACCAAATAAGATAACTGGCTCGTCTGACCGACTAAATGGGAACGAAGAAGAAAGAGCGGCGACAACAATGTCCCCGCTCTTTTTGATTTAAAGCTTTAGGCGAACTGAACCCAGCAACAACTGCTGGGCAGTTCGAACTCTAGTGGCCGCCGTCGCCACCGAGACCTGAAACGGTTACTCGGTATGAAGGGTCGGCTTCTGGGTCACGATCAATGATCACGTTCGCCTTGCTCAAAATTCGTTGGCAGTTCTCACTGAGGTGCAGAAGGTGCAATTCTCGGTCGGCTGCTTCATAGCGGCGTGCAAGCTCGACAATCGCTTCGATACCAGAATGATCCCAAACCCGTGAATGTCGGAAGTCGATAACAACCTCTTGCGGGTCGTGAGGTGGGTGGAACAAATCTCTGAACGCCGTGATCGAAGCGAAGAAGAGCTGACCGTGAAGTGTGTACACCTTGCGGTTTGGCTCACCCTCAGGAGTCTCATCAACAACGTAGATCGACCGAGCAGTGTTCCATGCGAACACTAGTGCCGAGACGATAACTCCGACTATTACTGCAATCGCCAGGTCAGTAGCGACCGTTACGGCAGATACCAGAATCATTACGAAAGCATCTGAGACCGGAACCTTGCGAATGATTCGCAGACTCGACCACGAGAACGTTCCGATTACCACAACGAACATCACCCCGACAAGAGCGGCTATCGGAATCTGCTCAATGAGTGACGATGCGACCAGAATGTATGCGAGAAGCAGTAGTGCAGCGAGCGCTCCTGAGAGTCGCCATCGTGCGCCCGACTTCATGTTGATCATGCTTTGACCAATCATTGCGCAACCGCCCATGCCACCGAAGAAGCCGGTGATGATGTTCGCTGCGCCCTGCGACATGCACTCTCGGTTGTTCTGGCCCTTCGTTTCGGTAATCCCATCAATCAGCGAAACGGTCAATAGAGATTCGATCAACCCAATTGCAGCTAGGATGAATGCGTGCGGCAAGATGATCCACAGCGTCTCGAAGGTCATCGGTACGTCAGGAACACTGAACGTAGGCAGGCTTCCTGAGATGCCCGAAAGGTCGCCGACCGTGGTGGTATCAATTCCACCGAAAATTACGATTCCTGAAACGACCAGAATTCCTGCGAGTGCTGATGGGAATTTGCTGGTGACTTTTGGAATTAGGTAGATAACTGCCATCGTGACGGCGATGAGGCCGAGCATTGTGTACAGAGCAGTACCGGCCAGCCATTTCTCGTGACCATCTGGCCCTTCGAACTTGAAGCTTTCAAGTTGCGCCAAGAAGATGACGATGGCGAGTCCGTTCACGAATCCGAGCATCACCGGATAAGGAACCATGCGAATGAGTCGGCCCTGTTTGAGTGCTCCGACTGCCATCTGGATGATTCCCATGAGAATCACGGTAAGGAAGAGGTACTCGACTCCGTGGTCCTTCACCAGCACGACCATCACGACAGCTAGTGCGCCGGTGGCTCCGGAGATCATTCCAGGTCGTCCGCCCGTGACTGACGTGACGAGTCCGACGATGAAAGCGGCGTAGAGTCCGACAAGCGGGTCGACTCCTGCCACGAAGGCGAAGGCGACGGCTTCAGGAACGAGTGCGAGAGATACGGTGAGTCCGGCTAGGACTTCAACTCGAATTCTGGCTGCTGTGGAAAGCTCTGACATAGATACTTAGGAGACTGCGAGATATTTTGCAAACAGCGTCTCTTTGTACACTTCGCCCCGTTCCAATGGTTAACTGTGCGTTACGGATTAGAGCGAAAACGGGTCATTACGTGTTGGGTACCCATTTCAATATGTGGGTTGCAACAGCGACAACGTCACCCTTTTGGTTGACTACTTCGATTGCTGCAGTTGACCGTCTTCGTTCTTGGTCGATCACGGTTACTTCGTAATTTACTGTGATCGTGTCACCGAAGTAGACCGCACCAAGAAACGGCACCCTGTCGTAGCCAAGCGAAACAGCAGTTTCATCGGGAGTAGGTCGGGCGTGCTTGTCGAGAATTTCCGATGAAGCAGTCGACATATATCCAACCAGCAAAGCACCGTGCGCAATCCGGGATCCATACCCGCTCTCGCGCATGTATTCCTCGTTGACGTGATTGGGTGCGAAGTCACCGGTGATGCCAGCGAAGCCGTACACATCGAACTCGCTCAGAGTCTTTGAGAACGAAGCTTTCGCACCTATGTCGATCGGGAAGTTGTTGTCTGTCATCGGTTCTCAGTCCGCTCGCCCAGAAAAAGTGCCTCTGGCACCTAAATAAACCTGGATCGTTCCTTCGCTCCGGCAGAGTGGTCGATGTAGACGGTCACTGTTTCTGAGAAGAACTCGAAGCCTTCAGTTCCCTGCTCACGTTGACCAATGCCCGACGAACCGAGTCCACCGAATGGCAAGTGAACCTCACCACCAAGCGTCGGAGCGTTCACGTGCACCATTCCATTGTGCGAAGTGTTAATGTACTCGTGAGCCTGAACCAAATCCCGAGTGTAGATCGACGATGAAAGCCCGAACTCAACATCGTTGTTGATGCGAATTGCATCCTGCAAATCAGAGGCCCTGAACACGCTAAGCACAGGGCCAAAGATTTCTTCCTGAGCAATACGCATTTCGGGTTTGACGTCTTCGAATATTGTCGGCTCGACGTAGTAGCCCTCGGCAAACTCTCCGTCTTGAAGATGATGTCCACCCAAAGTGAGTTTCGCACCCTCTTCAGTTCCAACTCCGATGTACTCAAGCACGGTGTCGAGCTGGTTTTTACTCGAAAGCGGCGCAACGTCTTTGGATTCGTCCATGCCATCGCCAATAACCAGCGCTTTGGTTTGAGCGATCAGCGTCGACATAAATTCGTCGTAGATTCCGTCCTCGACGATGGCCCGTGAGGTTGCCGTACAACGCTGGCCAGTCGAACCAAATGCTCCCTGCACAACACCCGGAACGGCTTTGGCGAGATCGGCGTCGTTCATAACGATTGCAGCGTTCTTGCCACCCATTTCGCACTGCATCTTCTTGAGCAGTTCAGATCCACGCGCTGTGATTGCTGTACCGATCTCGGTTGAACCTGTGAACGAAATACCAGCTACACGTGGGTCTTCAACGAGCGTGTTACCGACCGATCCACCAGGACCAGTAATGAAGTTCAAAACTCCAGGCGGAAGTCCAGCTTCTTCGAATATTTCAACAGTCTTCACGGCCGTTAGCGGAGTTGCTGAAGCCGGTTTGTAAACCACGGTGTTGCCAGCGATAAGGCAAGGAGCAAGCTTCCAAATTGGGATCGCCAGCGGGAAGTTCCACGGTGTGATTAGAGCGACTACACCTAGAGGACGTTTCACCGTGTAGGCGACAGTGTCGGGAAGCTCAGATGGAGTTGTGTAGCCGAAAAGTCGACGACCTTCACCAGCGGCGTATTCGATGATGTTCATCGCACGCTTCACTTCACCCATCGAATCGGCGATTGGCTTGCCTTCTTCGATGGTGATCGACTCGGCAAGCTCTTGTGCACGTCTGCCGAATATGTCGAGTGCTTTGTAGAGGATTGCTCCCCGCTGTGGTGCAGGCATCGCAGCCCAAGCCGCAGAAGCTTCATGAGCCGCGGCGATGGCGTTATCGGCATCCTGCGGCAGGCTCGACTGGAAATTACCTACAACTTGCGAAGTGTGAGCAGGATTCGCAACTGGGTATATCTGGCCAGATACAGAGTCTTGCCACTTACCACCGATGAAGTTCTGGTGGGTTTTCACAGATGAGTTGTCGGTCATATTTATCGTCTCGGCTAAGTCGTATTTATGTGGATTGATTCCAGCCACGGCAGATATTCGTAAATATCTCGCAGGGATAGTACTCGTATACGAGGCTTTCGGGCTGGCGTGAGAGGCGATTCACAGATATTCTGACGCCGCGAATATTTCGCGCGCGTTTTCTAATGACTACACCCGCCCTTTTTGAATAAATTCGCGTTTTAACTGGAGTAATTGAACGTATGTCACCAAGCGGTAGTTCAACCGTCACGATCCACACATCGTCTACAGATCAGGTTTCAACCGATAAAGCGGTTCAGGTTCCTGACTACGACAAGCAGCAACTCGAAGACTTCGGGTTCCTGACAGATATGACCTTTGTGTTGATGTGCAACTATCACCAGACTGGTCACTTTGGTGGAGGTACGGCTTATACGCCTTACACAATCTCCACCCACTTGGCGGGTCCTGAAAACGGTGGAATGACGTTCGACTACCGTCAGCCGAAGCACCCGTTCTCCGACAAGTTCATGCTTGCCGGTGGACACAACGCTCCTGTTACCTACGCAATGTGGATGCTCATGGGTGAAGCCCTTGATCGCAAACACAAAGCAACTGGGGACGACAAGTACAAGGCTTCTCCTGAATCATCGATGCTCGCCATCGATGCACTTGGATTCCGCCGAGGTGCTGGTGCGCTAGCAACCATTCTCGAAGAGAACGGTCTGACTGATCACCCTGCGTTCGCTCAGGCAAAGATTCGCGGAATTCGCGCACTGTCGGGTCACTCGGAAACTACCGACCTCACGAACGACGTGAACGGTGGTCCTTCCGGTGTCGGTATTGCTACCGCTGCTGGTAAGGCTGCTTTCTGGGACATGATGGGTGCAGATTCTTCGTTGAAGGTCATCGCGATCGAAGGTGAATTCGCTCTAACTTCAGGTCACTCGCAGGAATTCAAGACTCAAGCAGTTGCTAATCGAGTTGGTAAGCGCCTCCGAGTTCTTATGTCGTACAACAACGCCGGTATCGACGATGAACTCGTCGGCAGCGTTGTAAAAGAAGACACATATGTAATTGAGAACCAGTGGTCGTCGTACGGTTGGAACGTACTCAAGGTCGACAACGCAACTGATTACGATCAGGTTGTTGCCGCTTTGAAGACGATGGAAGACTGGGACGAAGACGACCGCCGACCAATGATCGTTGTTGGTAACACGGTCAAGGGATGGTGGCCTGGTGCTCCAGACGGCGAAGCACTTCCTGGTGGAGTTGAGCAGCTCAAAGACCACGCCAGCCACGCCTACGGAATGCCAATGAACGGCGAGTACTTCCAGGCTCTTGCTACGACATTTGAAGACAAGTTCGGCGTCAAGTTTGAAGGCATCCGAGACGGTGCTGTGAGTGACCCGAAGGAAAAGATGATCCAGCTCAAGACGAACATCGATATCGCGATGTCTGTTCTTGAGTCACACGGTCTAGGCGACTGGCTTGCAGACAAACTGGTTGAGATCGGTGATCAGGTCAACGACGATCTTCCATTGAGCGTTCAGACCGATACAGATCCCTTCCAGGACGATCGACTTCGGGTTCAGAACCTTCCTATCGAGCCAACAACTGTTTCTGCCAAGAATCACATCACTGGCGAGTCGAAAGACGTTGCGATCAAACTCTACGAAGAGCCGGGTCAGGTCAAGGGAACTCGTCGAGCGATCTCAGAGATCATCAAGTGGGCTAACTACGTTACGGATAACCGATTCGTGATTATCGCCGCTGACCTCGCCGAGTCGATCAACGTGAACAGCGGATCGATCTGGGGGCACTACGACCCGCTCGACAACCAAGCTGGTACTCGTTTGAAGGCTCCGATTCAGGAAGCCGGTAACGCTTTAACCGCAGTTGGATTTACTAGCCAAACACTTTCGAAGGACCCTAAACAGTTCAACGGTGTTTGGTCGATTTCAGGTACATACGGTGCGTTCACTCCACTGATGTACCTACCGCTTCGTGTTTGGAGCCAGCAAAACCAGGATTCACCGTTCCGTCAGGGTGTCGCACACATTCTTGCCGGCCACTCGGGTCCGGAAACCGCTGCCGATGCACGAACTCACTTCGGAATCTTCTCTCCGCAGGTTTGGAAGCTGTTCCCTAAGGGACAGGTAATCGTTCTTAGCTTCTGGGATTACAACGACGTTGCTCCGGGCTACTTCGCTGCCGCTGAAATTGCTGCACGAGACCCGAAGGTCGGTGTGATTGTCATGGAAGTTGCACGACCTGACTTCGCAGTTGCAGACCGAACTAAGTTTGCTGACAGCGACATCAATGCTGCTGCCAAGGGCTTCTACGTGATCCGTGATTACGACGAGAGCAAGCCTAAGCACGGTGTTGTGCTTTCGCAGGGTTCAAGTTCGACAGTGAACCTTGTTGATTCGCTTGAGAAGCTAGAAGACGCCGGTGTAAACGTGAAGGTTGTTGCTGCGATCAGTGAAGAGCTGTTCGATCGACAGTCTGAAGAGTACAAGCAGAGCGTTATCTCAGATGCTGAGAAGTTCAACATGATGGTTGTAACCACCGGAACTCGCCGAGTATGGCCTGTGACTGGTGTAGGCCCTCTAACCGACGAGTACTCGCTGACTTCCGACTGGGACAACCAGTGGTTGAGCGGTGGTACCGAGGACGACGTGATCAAGGAAGCTCACCTCGACAAGGATTCGATCTTCGACGCGGTGAAGCGATTCGCTGACGATCACGATGCTCGGATCTCCAAGCAGGCTGCAGCATTCAACGGCCATGTCTAGAGCACGGTTGAGCTAGCGTTCGAATAGAACAAACGAAAACGGGCGATGGATTCAGTTCCATCGCCCGTTTCTTTTGTAGGTGTTGCTTGCGGCTATCTCTAGTCGCTTGCACCACTTGGTACGAGTACGCCAGTAGGCTGTGCCGTAGGGGTTTCAACTGCAGCCGCCGACTCGCCCTCAACATCTAGACGTGGGAGCCATTCGAGCCATGATGGGAAGTACCAGTTCTTGTCGCCCAGAAGCACCATGCTTGCAGGGACGAGTACTGATCGAACTAGCGTTGCGTCGATGATGACCGCTGCTGCGAGTCCGAAGCCCATCTGCTGGAACATCGACATGTCGCCGATTGCGAATCCACCGAACACTCCAACCATGATCAAAGCTGCACCGGTGATGATTCCGGCTGTGGATCGAAGACCGAATGCAACCGATCCTTTGTTGTCGCCAGTTTCGTCGTAGCGTTCTTTGATTCGGCTGAGGAGGAATACGTGGTAGTCCATCGAAAGACCGAACAGAATGCTGAAGAGGAACAGCGGAAGCCAGTGTTCGATTACCGGAGTCTCTTTGAATCCAAGCAGGTCTGCACCGATTCCTTGTTGGAATACGAGTACCAGCAATCCGTAAGCCGCACCCACTGAGAGCACGTTCATCAGAACTGCCTTGATCGGAACCACGATGCTGCGGAACACTACCAGCAAGAGAACAAAGCTTGAGCTAAGAACTAGTCCGAATACGATCGGGAGCCAGCTCTTCATCTCTTCAACGTTGTCTACAGTGTTTGCCGTGTCACCTGCAACGTACACACTTGCTACACCATCGAACGAAGCCGGAATGTAGTCGTCACGGAGACGTGACAGAGCATCAGTAGCTTCCTCGTTAGCAGGGTCGCCCTGAACCACAGCGTTGATAAGAACCAGATCATTGTTTGGGGCAATGGTGATCCTTGTGTCGCCGTAGAACGAGTCGTTGGCGAGATCAGCTTGTAGCGCTTCGATAGCAGACTGAACTGCTGGTGAGGTTGCGTCTGTAGTGTCGATCACGATGTCTGTCGTAAGTAGCCCATCACTGAACTCCGAGTTCACGATGTTGAACGCTCGTAGCGAAGGACTATCGTCAGGTAGCGATCCTAGTCCGCTCGATCCAAGGGTCATGGTGAATGCAAGGCCAGTAAGTGCGAGCAATGCGCCACCGGTTACAACAACGCTGAGAACAGGTCGAACTGTAACTGCGTTCGTGATCTTGTCCCAAGCGCTTTCTTTGTCGGAGTCATCCGATACTTCTTCGAGCTTACGTCCGATGAACGGTACTCGGAGCCAATACATGCGGTGTCCAAGCAGGCTCATGATTGCTGGAAGCAATGTTGTCGCTGCGAAGACTGCTGCGATCACTACTACGATTGCGCCCAGTCCGAAGCTTCGGAAGGTGAGCCCAGGAACGATCAGCATGCCGCTGAGTGCGATCATGACTGCGATTCCTGAAACCATCACTGTGCGACCGGCTGTATTGCCAGCTGCTGTAATCGCTGCGATCTTGTCGCGTCCTTTTGAAACCTCTTCGGTGAATCGTTTTACGATGAAGAGTGAGTAGTCGATTCCAACTGCGAGTCCGATCATCGTAATGATCTGAACAACAAACTGGTCGAGATCCATGACTCTGCCGATGACTGCGCTAAGCGCAATAGCAACGAGGATGGACGATACTGCCAACAGAATTGGTAGACCAGCTGCTACAGCTGCACCAAACACTGCAAGTAGAACGATGAGTGCGAATCCGATTCCGATCATTTCACCTTTTTTGAGGGTTTCCGCGGCTAGGTGATTGAATTCGGTTTCGACACTTCCCTGACCCAACGTGTTCACACGGAATCCGGAAGTTTCGTCTGCTGTTTCAACGGCCGTAACCAGTGGAGCAATAATGTCACCGGCCTCACTATCATCGACGGTGAGTGTGGTTAGTAGTAATGCGAATGTCTCGTCGGTGCTCAGCAACCCTGGTTGTTCGTCTAGGTAGCTGACCACGCCTTCGACGTGCTCGAGTGCTACTAGATCGTCAGTTAGTGAGCGTACGAACGCTTTGTTTGTTGAATCGGAAGCTGTGCCCGATTCGAATTCGACAATTACGTACTCCTTTGAGTTTTCGTCAGTGCTGATACGTTCTGCGACTAGCGCACGTGCCTGCTCTGACTCCAGTTGCGAACCACCTGGTCCGTCTTCACTCGTCGTTACGTCGCCAATAGTTCCTGCAGCGAAGAAGGCTGCGACTAGAACTACTACCCATGCGCCTAGCACGGTCCAGCGGCGTCGTGCGCTGAAATTCGCTAATTTTCCTGTAATGCCTGTGCCATTCATTGGTTTTACCCCTACACCGCTGGATGACTCTCGGTTGAGATTCCCTGGCGGGTTGTTATGAGTACCAAGTTATTGGCGATTCGACGGCTGATCGTCTCCCCGTGGGGGTGAAGCTAGTCCACGAAAGGGGCGAAGTTTTGTGCTCTTTTGGCGGAGCTGTTTGGCGGGTGGGTATCCCGAAAGGGGTACAGCCTGAACAACGTGTTTCTCGAACGAATCACGTTCGAAATTCGATGTTAGGCGTTCGCGTCAGGCTGAATAATGCCTGAGTTGTAGGCGAAGATCACTGCTTGTGTTCGGTCACGCACTTCAAGTTTAGAGAGCACTCGTTTTACGTGGGTTTTCACGGTGCCTTCTGACACAACAAGCGCATCGGCGATTTCGATATTTGAGTTGCCGTGAGACACCAAGAACAAGACTTCCATCTCTCGTTCGGTGAGTGAGTCGAGTTTCGTTTTTAGTTCTGGATTCGCAGCAGAATAACTTGTGTGCGCAAACTCGTTGATGAGCTTGCGGGTGACAGAAGGTGAAAGAAGAGAATCACCACCGGCGACAATCTTTATTCCGTCGATCAGATCGTCGGCAGGAGTTCGTTTTAGTAAGAATCCGCTGGCACCAGCGCGTAGAGCTTGGAACACGTACTCGTCTTGCTCGAACGTGGTCAACACAAGTACTCGTGGTCCTTGATCAGGATCTGGAGATTGCTCGGTGAGTATTTTCGTTGCTTGGATGCCGTCCATCTCAGGCATTTGTATATCCATGAGTATGACATCAGGGTTGAGTCGTTCAGCGAGAGCTATACCTTGCGCACCATTGGCTGCTTCACCAACGACGTCGAACTCCCGATCTGACTCGATGATCATTTTTAGCCCGGTGCGTACCAGATCATCGTCGTCGACCAGCACAAGCCTGATGGTCATTCTGATTCTCCAGAGTCACCAGAGGTACTCGCTCGGTTTATAGGGAACGTAGCGTTCACTCGCCAACCACCTTCGTCGGATTTGCCAGCTTCGAATTTGCCACCGAACATCGAAGTTCGTTCGCGCATTCCGACGATTCCTCTACCGCCAGATTTGCGACCAGCCAAGGTGTCGGTTCCTGATCCATCGTTAGTGACCGTGACCTCTAAATCTTTGTCACCGTATGAAATTTCAACTTGGGCATTCGAACCCGCAGCGTGAGTCATCACGTTGGTTAAGGCTTCTTGCACAACTCGGAACGCGGTCAGGTCGGTACTTGGCACTAGTTTGACCATATTCCCAGTAATCGAAAGGTTTATGGATTGACCTGTAGAACTTAGCTCTGAAATTAAGTTTTCGATGCGACTAAGAGAAGGTCTTGCTTCGAGCGACGGAGAATGACTAGATACTTCGTCAGGATCTCGCAAAATTCCAAGCATCCTATCGACATCCGATAAGGCCTGACGGCTTGTCGATTCGATCGACTTTACTGCTTCAAGTGCCTTCTTAGGGGACGATTCATAAACCCTCTGAGCAGCACCAGCTTGAATGACTACAAGATTTAGGGTGTGACCTAGCACGTCGTGCAGTTCTCGTGCGATTCTTGCACGTTCGTCGGCGACTGCTTGTTCTGCTGCTCGTTCCTGATCTTCTTCTAGTTCAACGACTGTGATTTCTGCGGCTTCGAGTCTGTTTTTTCTAGCTCGAATAATGTTTGCGGCTATCCAGACTGCAGTGAATAGAAGTAATAGCCCTACTGTGTTGTCTCGCGATTGTTGAATCACACCGAACACAATGGCTATCGTGAATACGCTAATGACTGCTGCAAAAATCGACTTTCTGTCGGTGGTCGTACTGCTGACCACGTACATCCCGCCAAGAGCTGTGAACTGGACCACCCAGATCAATCCGTAGTTGAACGTTGCATGAGATATGAATGCGACGTAGATCACAACAAGCGCAGGTAAAGGCGCTTTTCTGAAGAATAGAACCGGTAGAACCTGACCGAGCGCTAGGACAATACCTAAGGGGTTTTCTTGAACGAATCCGCTCTCGGGAGTTGGCTCAGTGTCCAGGTCGGCGAGCAAGAAGAACATGAATATCGCTGTAACCAACCCCGTCGAGAGATAAGGATATTTAGCATCCCAGCGTTGGTATCTAGCTATTGCGCGTTCGAATCCGTTCATGATTTTTAAACCTTAGTCGACCGTTGGGGTTTCAGCGTCTCTCGAAAGTAATATTTATATGTGCGTCGATTGGGCTACCTTCTGTCATACAAATCCGACAGTATTGTTTTCAGGAACGAGAGCAAACCGGTATACCGCTCTCGGAATCGCAGGAATAAAAGGAAATTCGAATTTGACGAAGCGAATATTGATTGCTGGTGCGGCTCAAGAGGTTTCTACCTTCAACCCGGTGTTCAGCACCTACGAAGACTTCAATATTTCGGTTGGTGATGAGGTCGTAGAACGCAGCCTCGGTAAGAACTCTGAAATAGCCGGTATGATCGACGTGCTGAAGACCGATAGCGATATTGAAGTCGTTTCGTCGTATTCCGCAGGCGCCACTAGCGCTGGTCCACTCGACCAGGCTTCTTGGGAGCGAATCTCCAGCGAATTCCTCGAAGCGCTAAAGCCGTTCGCTGGTGAAATTTCGGGTGCGATTTTCGCGATGCACGGATCAATGAGTGCTGAAAACGAACTCGATCCTGAAGGCTACCTACTCGAACAGTCACGCAAGATTTTGGGTGACGATATTCCGATTGTGTACACGCAAGATATTCACGGCGTGACTACCGCCAAGATGCTGCAACATGCCGATGGTGTAGCCGTTTATCACACATACCCGCATGTTGACTTTGCTGACACTGGTTCTCGTGCCGCTCGGCAGCTACTGCGACAACTCAACGATGGCGCCAAGCCCGTTGTTGTTCGTATTCCGATCCCAGCGCTTGTTCGCGGAAATCAGCTGATCACTGAGACAGGCCTATTCGGGAACCAGGTGAGCTACCTACGCGGTCTGCACGACGATCCTCGCATTCTTAATGCGGGATTCCAGATCGGAAATCCGTTCACCGACGTCCCTGAGCTGTGCAGTCAGGTGATCGTCGTGACTGACAACGATGAAGAGTTTGGCCGAGAAGTCGCGTTGAAGGCGGCAAACGAATTCTGGGGCAACCGATTCGAAATGCATGCCGACCTTGTGCCTCTTGAAGAAGCCGTTGCGACTGCCAGCAAGATGAAAGGACCGATTGAGTTCTCTGATGCTGCCGATGCGCCTAGTTCAGGCGCCTCGGGTGATAGCAACGCCATTGTCGCCGAGATGATTCGAACTGGATACCCACACACCGTCCTCGCTCCGATTGTCGATCCGTCGGCAGTAGTACGTGCCGTCGAAAAAGGGATTGACGGTCGGATTACTGTGAAGCTCGGTGGAAATCTCGATAGACGATTTACGCCTATCGAGGTCAAAGCAACAGTTGTTTCGGCGTCAGACGGCACGTTCCCGCTTGAGAAATGGCCTTCGATTGAACACGCCGGGCCGACAGTGGTCCTCCAGTCAGACAACTACACGTTTGTTGTGTTCTCAAGGGCGATAAACCTGGTTGATCGAGCGCCGTTCTTCGCAAACGGTCTTGATCCTAAGGATTTCCACTCGATCATCGTGAAGTCGCCGTTCTGCGAGCCAGAATTCTTCGACGATTGGTGCGAGTTGAACATCATTGTCGATGCACCTGGATCGACCAGCGCCGACCTGCTTTCGCTAGGTCACACCATCTGCGCACGACCGATGTTCCCGCTAGACGACGACGTCGAGTTCGCACCGGAACCACAGGTTTATTCGCGGAAGTAAAATCGAGAGACAACTTTGTATCCTCCAAAACGTATGAACCCCGGATCATTCATGAATCGATCAATCTCTCAAAAAATCATGTTGCCTATGATCGGATTGTTTGTAGTAGCGTCCGTCGTTATGACTGCCTGCGGAGGGGATGGCACTGGTAGTGGATCATCTGCTGTCGATCCTGCTGATCTGGTCGGCACGCGGCAAGTTGATCCAGAGCGAATACTTTCATTTGAGGACTTCAAAACCGCTGGGTTCAAGAAGAGTTCGACGTACGATGTGGCGGAACTACCCGGTGCGGAAGAAGCATATTTTGGGTTCTGGGGACTAGATCCCTACGACCGAAAAGACTTTGAGCTGAGGATTTTCGCTTCCCAATTGGATGCGATTGAACTCGGAACCGAACTTGCAGCTGAACGAACTTGGCCTGATGCCAAGCTAACCAAAGCAACGTCGTCATGGCCTGTTGGCTTGAACGATGCTCGTAAATGCGAGGGTGTTCAAGGAATGGGCTTCGGAACTTGTGATGTGCCTAAGTTCTACGACTACATCTTCGTAGGAAACGTCATACTGTTCTGCCCCGGCGCATCCGTGGACGTTGCCCGACAGAACTGCGACGAGTTAATAGAAAATCTGCAGTAGATATTTGATCGCTACTCGTGGCCTCTGAATGTGACGACCGTCGTGCGTCCGTCTACCTCGACGGCGTAGATGCCTACGCGTTCGAATGCAGTGATGAACAGCATTCCACCCGAGTCTAGAACTCGTCCATCGTCAAAGCCTTCGAGAGCTAGTTCGGCACCGAACGACGCAAATACTTCTTCGGGTGAATCATCGGAGACGTAGTGCCGCCACTTGGTATCGTTCACGCTGCCCGCAAATCGGTTGAATTCCCGCGGAAGATCAATGTCGGGCGATCCCGCGAGTTGCTCGACACCAGCAGGAGCGCCTTGGTCAGTCAACGGCTCAATCGTGAACTCGGGGTCCGAGCTAGCTGATTTAGCGATGATCGCAACTAGCGCCACTAGCACTACTACAACCGCAATACCGATTCGTCGTTTGGACATTTTCGCCACCGCATCCTGTTCTTCCACGTCAACATTCAAAGATCGGGACAAGTTAGCAGTACCCAATCAGCGAATTTCCGCCCAAAAGTGCGATTTCGGTATATTCGTGTTTGAAGAACATGCAATAAAAAACGCCGACTCATTTCTGAGTCGGCGCTTACTTTTAATATGGTGGAGCTGCGGGGAATCGAACCCCGGACCTCGTCATTGCGAACGACGCGCTCTCCCAACTGAGCTACAGCCCCTTATTCATCGAAATGCTCTTGGCAATCTGAACTTGGAACGTTGCCAGACTAGCAAATGGGTGGTCGTAAATCCGAGGCTCGTGTGAATCTCTAGTGAATATAGTGCTAGTATTCCGCCGGTTCGACAGGAATCAAGCGTCTGTACAAACTCCAAAGCTGGAGACTACCCAAGACGCTCTATTGTTCATATTGTGAGGTTCGAGTTGCTTAAGCACTTTCAGGTGCCGGATGACATCGCTGTTCGGGTCGAGGTAGACAAACTACGCTCGGCTACTGAACAGGTATTTATGAAATGTGGTGTTCCAGAGTCAGAGGCCAAGCTCGGTGCTGGTGTGCTGCTCTTCGCCGACGAAAGCGGTATCGATACACACGGAGTGTCGAACATGCTTCGTGCATACGTTGCCGGCTACAACTCAAACGCTTCGAACCCGACTCCGTCGATGACTATCGTGAAAGAGACTCCTTCAACAGCGACTATCGACGGTGACGGCGGTCTTGGCTGCATGATTGCTCCAAAGGCGATGGATCTTGCGATCGAGAAAGCGAAGGCTGTCGGTACTGGTGTGGTCGCCATTCGAAACTCGGGTCACCTCGGTGCAGCCGGGTACCACGCGATGATGGCTGCGGATCAAGACATGATCGGCTGGTGCATGACAGCCGGTGGTAAGTCGATGGTTCCAACGTTCGGTGCTGAGCCTCAGTTGGGAACAAACCCGATTGCATTTGCTGCTCCCGGCAAGAACGAACCAACTTTCATGTTCGACGCTGCAATGACTTCGATCGCTGGTAACAAGATTGGTCTTGCGAACCGCATGGGCAAGGGAATGTCACCTGGTTGGGTTGCTAAGGATGACGGCACTCCTGATATGGAAGGTGGCGATACTGCCGAATTTGCTGCGAACTCAATGCGAATGCAGTTGCCTATGGGATCGACCCGTGAGCTTGGGTCGCACAAGGGTTATGGCCTCGGCGTTATGGTCGACATTCTGTGTGGTCAGCTTTCATTTGCTCCTGGATTTAGCTCACTTGCTCAGACTCGACGTGCCCACTTCGTGGCTGCTTACTCAGTCGACGCGTTCGGTGATGTCGACGAGTTCAAAGCAAACATGGATGGCATGGTGAAAGGTTTGGCTGCTACGAAGCCAATGCCTGGCGAAGAACGCGTACTCTATGCAGGATTGCCGGAGCACGAGACTCGGATCGAGCGACAAGCCAACGGTGTGCCTTTGCACCCAGAGGTGGTCGATTGGTTCCGAGACATTTGCGCAGAGTTCGAGATCAATTTCGATCTGGCGTAACCGCTTGGGCGTTTAGCTAAAAACGCTGAAATACGATTCGAAGAAACGGGCCGCATCGACTGTCTTGCCGACACGATGCGGTCCGTTTTCGTGAGGTGCCCAAATAGTTTCGCCGTCGTCTCGATCTGAAGTTCGCTTTACGATCGCTGTTCCGTTTTCGTATTCGCATACTGAATCATCGAACAACGTTACGGCTGCGAGCGGATCGTGAAATTTCAGCTCATCCCGGGCCGAGAACCAGACTTCAGACATCTCGTAGACAGGCTTGAGTAGCGGGTGCTGAAAATGTTCCTTCACCTGTGCTGAGTCCATCACGACTTGGTGTGTGACATCTAGTCCGATGGATACGTGATTTTGAACGCTAGTTGAGTAGATCCCATCTGCCGCTGCAGGATCGCAATGTGCGTTCCATTCAGAGTTGGGTAATCCTGAAGCATCCGAGAATCTGCCGATCATCATGTGGAGCGATTTCAGTAGGGCTGCGGTGTCCGGATGCGCTTTGAACAATCGTGCGACATTAGTCATTGGCCCGACAGCGAGCAACACAACTTCGTTTGGGTTGTTACGGATCGTTTCTGCCATGAACTCAACAGCATTTTGGTCGCTGAATTCAGTTTCGTGCGGCCAGTTAGGAAGCACCGATGTTTGCGGTACGTCAGGCTGGCGAGTTGGACCGTTTAATCGGTCTTCGTTGCCGGGAATGATCGGAATTTCTCGCCCGGACGTTTTGCAGATGGCACTTGCAAGCTTTGCGCGTTCGACTGGCTGTCCTGACACGGTAGTGATACCGAGTAGATCGCATCTCGGCTGGGCGAGCAGGTAAGCAAGCGCTACTGCGTC
The DNA here is from genome assembly GCA_040264655.1 of Dehalococcoidia bacterium. Taxonomy (GTDB): domain Bacteria; phylum Chloroflexota; class Dehalococcoidia; order Lucifugimonadales; family Lucifugimonadaceae; genus Lucifugimonas. The sequence goes on from JBDQHW010000031.1 coordinate 16,430, forward strand.
GTCGATGTCTGAACCGATGTCGGTGTCGAAAATTACTTTAATTGTGTCGCTGCTTGATTGGCTCAAATCAGGTTCAGTCCGTGCCGTGTTGATTATCTGCGAGATCGACGAGGTTTAGCGGTCTTTTTTGCAGGTTGGTCTTCGATCACGACCTTCCCAAACATCTCGTCTTCTCCATCGAACGATTTAGGGCGATCTGGCGTCTGCGGACGTTCGTAATACACATCACGTGCTAGTCCCAGCACTACTGAAAATTCTTCCGGTAGTACAGATTCAACGTTCAAAATAGACGCTATTTGTTCTTCGGCAGTTAGTGCTGAAAATCCGCCAACTGCGTGCGACAACATATCGTGCGACATAGCTTCAACGACACGAAGGAGCGCAGATCGGGATGCTGGCGTTTTTGAAGACCGTTCGACGACATCGTCTAAAATCCCAACGGTTCCAGCACCAAGTTCTGGGCTTTCACTTGGGATTATTCGATTTAGGACCTGAGTGAACGTGACTGTGTCAGCTCCGGTCAGCGATCCGTCTTGATTAGGCATGCTTCGTTTGGTTCAACCTGCGGATTGTTGATATCAGCGGTGTTGGATACCGTACGGTGTGGTGAGCGATATTGGAAGATACTTCGGCAATGGAAGATGACAGATTGCGTTTAGTTCGGGAGGGTGCTTGTGGCTAGTGTTTCTGTCGAGAGCGTCAAGAATGTTCAGGTTCGGGTGGAAGCCGGTGACCATTCGTGGATTGGCGACGAACCGCCTGAGATTGGCGACGGCGCGGGTCCAGGTCCTTACGATCTGCTGCTAGGTGCGCTCGGGTCTTGCATGACTATGACGTTGTTGATGTACGCCCGTCGCAAGGAGTGGCCGCTCGAGAAAGTCGAAGTCGATATTCAACACGATAGGATCCATCCCGATGATGCGGCAAACGTGGAGAGTTCCGGCGGCATGGTCGAGCATTTCAAGATCGACTTGGTTCTGCATGGGGATCTCGATGAGGCTCAATTAGACCGCCTCACCGACATATCAACAAGGTGCCCCGTAAGAAAAACACTCGCAGGTACACATGTTTTTCACGAGACAGCGAGGCTAGCTGGATAGGGCATGTTCTCGGGTGGTGGCTATTTGCGGGATCGAATCCTCGCCGTACCCTGAAGAGTCTGCAACTCGCTCGTCGCAACAACTTGCTCAGATAAAGGAACTTCGATGCTTAACGGTGTTTTAGTGGGATTCGGAATAATGCTCGCCTCATTGGTGATTCCGATCGTTCACTACGTTTCTGCTCCGCTGAGTCCGTTTATTGCAGGATTCATCGGTGGTGGTGTCGCCAAGATCGATCAGGACGGAATCATCAAGTTCGGGGCACTGACGGCACTTCTTATGTTCATTCCAGCGCTGGCAGTATTGGTGTTGAAGTTTGTAGTTGGCGTTGACGAGATCCTGAATATACCGACCACCTGGGTAATGATTGCCGTGCTGGTCTTGATTCCATACACATGGTTCGGTGCAACGGTGGGAGCACTCGGTGGCTACTACATCCGCAAGAACCAAGAAGAGTCTACTTCGTAGCTCTTAGAAGCTAATCTGGTGCGAAGTTTACTGAGAAACGGCTAAGTCGCGAGTGGCGTTGTGAGCCGATCGTTTTCGCTGCCGGGTCAGCTTGGGGTCAGGCACAACTACTATCGGGCCAATTGCCTGTCGTGCAATGTTGTCCGTAAAGCTGCCTAGTACCGATCGAACCAGTCCTGATCTCATTTTCGATCCCGATACTATCCACGACCCCGGGTTCTGCGACTGAATGTCCAGAACTTGCTTGCTTAGATTCTTGTCGCCTTGTTCGATTTCGACGTGAATGCCATCTGCGGTGAACATGGTGATGAGTTCATCTTCAACGCCACCAGATGATGTTGAACGATCAAGTACGACCTTCACGTTGGATTTACTCGCACCGGCGAGTGCACTTGCGATTGGCAGGGCGAAATCGGCTGATCCTCGAGTACATGGCACGATGATCGTTTTGGGCACAAGCGGTGGTGCACCGTTGAGTGTGGCGTGGTGAGGGTTTACGAGTAAGAGCGGAACTGAAGTCGTTCGCCAGAGGTTGTCGAGCAATCCGGGTGAGAAAAATCGATGAGCTCGTGATCGAGCCGTTGTTGCAACGGCCACCATTCCGAACGAACTTGTGGCAGACCGTGATGCAATCATTGAAGATGCGTCGCCAGTCGCAATGCCCCAGCGAGACTTAACACCGTGAGGTCCGAGTCGACTTACCACCTCTTCCAAGTACGCAGCAGCGAGAGACGTTCCACGATCATGCGGGGCATCTGGGTAGTGAACCTGACCAGGTCGTGCCCCACGAGCTGGGTGCGTTGGCGGGAGGCTGTGAAACAGCGTGATTTCACCGCCGAACCAATCCGCCAGCATCGATACGAACGGCAGAACCTGCTCAGAACGTCGATATCCGTTTAGCGGGACGAGCACTCGGTCGAGATTGAGCGAGTTTCCACGGTCGACGGCTAGCCGTCGGATCTCATCTTGAGTCCGTGAATTCGAATCGATCAGTTGCGTCATCGTCCTTGTACTACAGCGAGTTTATCGCTTTCATGAACAGTGCCAGACGATTGACTTGTTCGCCGATTTGGATGTTTTCGCCTTCAGCGTGGGGGTTTAGGCCTTTAGAACCGAGACCATCAGCCGACGGCACACCCATTGCGGCTGTGAGGTTGGCGTCGCTACCTCCACCAGTCGATTCTTCTGTAAGTTCGAATCCGAACTCGCTCGACCAGTTGATGAGTTTGCCAGCGAGCTCCGCAAGCTCTTGCGTACGCTCCATCGGTGGACGATGGAAATTCCCTTCGAACCTCAGGCTTGTGCCTTCAACGCTCGATTCGAGTGAACGAAGCTTGGCTTCTAATTGCGTTGCTTGTTCGGTGGTTCGGACTCGAACGTCGACAGTTACCTCGGCATATGCGGGAATCGTGTTGCGAGCCGATCCGCCTGAGATCAATCCTGAATTCACGGTGATGCCGTTAGGCCAATCGTTCATTGACTGGAGTTCGACAATAGTTAAGGCCAGTTGGTGAATCGCTGAGGCTCCACGTTCAGGAAAAGCTCCTGCGTGGCTAGCTTTGCCTTCGACATAGATTTTGAATTCACCCAAGCCTTTTCGCTGGGTTTTCAACGCACCTGCACCAGCTTGACCCGGCTCCATGATGAGTGCGTAGGCAGCACCCTTTGCCGATTCTTCTACGAGGGGGCGTGATGACGGGCTACCGACTTCTTCATCGGTGTTGAACAGAACCTTTATTGGACGATCAGGCCAGAGGCCTTTTTCTTTGAGGGTTCGAAGACCGATTATCGTTGTAGCAATTCCGGCTTTCATGTCGAGCACACCGGGGCCGTACATACGGCCGTCTTCTTCGTAGTAGCCCATTCGTTCAAGCGTTCCGAATGGCCACACGGTGTCGAGATGACCAACGACAAGTGCGTGCCCTGAAGTGGTTCCGTTGTTCGCTGGCCAGTCAGCAGTAATGTGATCGCCGAACTTTTCTTGTGGGTGAACTTTTACTTCACCGCCAAGCGAGCGAAGCAGGTCGGCGGCTATCGACGAAATATGGTCGTTCGAAGCTTTATCGCTGGTTGGTGATTCGATGAGAACCAGTTTTTCGATTAGTTCGAAAAGATCTGATTCGAGAGATTTAGCGAGAGATAGCCAGTCGGTCAATTTTCGATCCTGTACAACGTTGTTCGTTAAGTTGCACAGGATTGTAGGTCGGGATTACTGCCAGTGGGTTGCCAACGATGAACCATCAGCCGTTTGATATCGATTGATCTAGCGCAACAATTAGCTCTGGCTTTGGTGCGAAGTTCTCGAATCGGTGAGTCACTATTCCATCTGGTCCGACGATGAATGTCCACTCCTGAGAGGAAAGACCCCACTCGTCTAGCAACGGCGTGAGCTTGGCAACGCTGAGATCGCCTTGGATCTCGTGCGGGTTTGTATAGAGATCAACGTGTACGAAGTCGACTTGCTCTCCGTAAACCTCTTGAAGTTCATTCGCTATTTCAACCTGCGGGCCACAGACAGCGTTCGTGCAAAACGCAGGGCTCGCAAAGACGATTAGCAAAGGACGTTCGCGTTCGACTGCCTGCGCAATCGAGTACTTGTAGAGTTCGGGATATCGTTGGCTCCCTGTTGTCAGCTCTGCGATATTCCCTACCCCAGATAGCGTGCGACTTTCACTGGCAGGCGCTTTCTGTCCCACAGTTACGGAGAGAGCCTTTTCGGCCACAGGAAAACGAACTTCTACGTGCGATGCTGAGCCATCGGGTCGTGGAACGTCAGCTGAAACCGACCATAGCCCTGCTCGATCAAACTCGATTTCAGTCGAGTGAATTCCGCGAGTTCCGTACGGGAATTCGTAGAAGCGACCGAACCCAAATGTCGATATTTCGGTGTCTGGTTCCGAGTCATAACCATCGGGGTAGTAGTTCGCCGAGAGCTTTACGACAGGAAATTTAATCAACCCTGTATCGTCGCTGAGTACGATTCCGAACCGTTGCATGCCAACCCCAAGATCGGGAGTGGCTAGTTCTAGATCGATATCGTCGGAAATAACCGTCCAGTTCGGTTCAGGTTCAGCGAATTGCGACAACGCAGTTGGTTGACCTCCAACCTGAACTGAAGTTTGAGTCATATCTGGTGATGCAACTTTTGGTGAGTCGTCATCCGTCGCGCAAGCGGCCAAAGCAAAGCTCGTTAAAGCCAGTGCCACGATCCCGAACTTGAGGTTTGAGCTTCGTATCAAATTCAACCGCACTAAATTCCGCCTTCGTAAACACCGAACGTGAAGGCAAATATAGCGAAGTCATCTGAGTTTGATGCCAGCTTGATGATGTGTTCACCAAATTGAGGCGTCTCTAAGAACGCATAAAGGCGTGGTTCGTCTACCGTGAAGTAAGAACGACCCTGGTCGTCGAACAAGATGTCGAGTCCAGCCTCATCGCTGCTCAGTGGACGATCATCGATTTCGACAAATACGTCGAATGGTTCTGTTCCCTCGGGGTTGATCACAGCGTTGGCACTTCGCCCGACGAACTGCAACGCAATGTGATCTTCGAGATTCTCTGTAGATCGAGCGTGCATGATCGACTCAGGTCCGTTGGTCCAAAGACCTTGCAGATACCACTGCTGCGGGGTGTAGTTTCCGTCATCCAGATACTCACGTGTCGAGTCGGGTTCGATGTAGTAGCCCTCTTGACCTGCGTAAAGACCTGATTGGGTGTAGTTCCGCTCGTATCCACCGTAGAGCTCACGGGTGACACGATTGGCAACAGGGTCACGGTCGACGGAATTGATAGTTCCAAGTGGAATATTCGAAACGTCCCAGCCGGCGTCGGTTAGGGCTGCTTGGATAGCTCGCTCTGTTTCGAGGTATGAACCTTCACCGAAGTGGCGGTAGGTAAGTTGACCATCGATTCCGATTAGATATTTTGCCGGCCAGTAACGGTTTCCGAACGATCGCCATGTATCCATTTCGTTGTCGAGCACGACAGGCCAGCCGACATCTTCTCTTACTACTGCTGCATGAACGTTGTCGAAGTCTTTTTCAAACTCGAATTCGGGCGCATGTACTCCGAGAATCACTAGACCGTTGTCGGAGTATTTTTCGTGCCATTCCCTTAGGAAAGGCAATGTTCGAATGCAGTTCACACAGGTGTACGTCCAGAAATCGACCAGAACAACTTTGTTATCTGCGGTTTGCTCGGCAATCTTGAACGGCTCAGAGTTCAACCATGCAGTGCCACCATGAACTTCTAGTACTCCATCTGGGTAGGTAGGCAGAGGCGGTGGATGAGTTGGGCTAACTACCGGTGTGTGTGTTGGTGCTGGTTCGTCGGCTGAGGCTTCAGTGGTTGGTCGGACGACCACCTGAGTTGGCGCGTCAGCGGGATCAAGATCACCGCCGCAGGCAACTGCAACAATCGCTGTTAATGCGACCAGCGAGGAGAGAATTAGAGAATATTTGGAGAGTTTCATACGTGATTAATCAGGAAATGCGCTTTGGCACTAGATGTTAGGAGTTCAGCGGGGACGAGCTGAAATTAGCGAACCGTAAGATATATGTACGGTTGCTGGGAGCCAAACGGATTTAGTCAAAGTCGAATCGGTGGTCGAACCGGATTGATTCTGCGATCAGGTCAGACCTTCGACCGGGCAGGATGGAACTTCGGCCCATTCTCGCCACGAGCCATCGTAGTCTCTCACGTTCTCGAAACCGGCCAGCTTCAAGGTCCAGAATCCGTGCGCCGCACGGATGCCGCCCTGTCAGTAGGTTATGACGTTCTTATCAGGCGTCACTCCTACTTCAGCGAGCATCTTTCGAATTTCTTCTGCTGTTCGAAGTACCGGAACGTCGCCACCAGTGTGGAAATTCGTCCACTCGAAGTGCACAGCTCCTGGAATACGCCCACCACGAGGTCCGCCTCGTTTGTTCGCACCAGTCCATTCGTCGTCGGTTCGTACATCGAGAAGAATCGTTGATTCGTCGTCGATAGCGCTCAAAACACGATCTCGTGAAGCGAATATCTCAGCGTTCGCCTTTGGAGTGAATGACCCACTTTGCCCCGATGCAGATGAAGCTGTTGTCGTGGTGTCTCGACCTTCAGCTTCCCATTTTTCTAGTCCGCCATCGAGAATCTTTACGTTGGTGTGACCGTAATAGTGAAGCGCCCACATGAGCCTGAACGAGTAGACACCGCCGCCACGGTTGTATCCAATGACAGTCGTCTCATCACCGATACCGAGTTCCGCCATCGTTTGGGCGAACTGTTCAGGATCTTGAATATGCGTTCGGTCTTCTAACGATTTCTTGTAATAGTGATCGATTGGATTGACTGATCCGGGGATATGCCCGGCTTCATAGTCCTCGGGAACATCAGTATCGACAACCCTGACATTGGGATCGGACATGTGCTCAGCGAGCCAATCGGTGGTTACAAATACATCTGGAATTGAGTAGCCACGTTCGGATGGTGGGATTATCGAGGGAATGCTCATAAGTCGGGCTGGAATTCTTCCGATTAATTGATACCTTTAACTTCTAACTTCAGTTCGCTGATGCTACACCAACCATCACGAACTCTTCACGTTACTAGGTAAAAGACGCAATTAAGCGTGATAAGTTTTACAGTCGAACGTTTAGCAGCACTAACCTGCCGTTTGTAACAGGACTGGATTTCTCGGGTAGAGGAAGCACCAGTTCAGGGGCAAAAACGGCAGGTTCGAATATATTGAATTTCATACTCGCAGGACTAAATATTGATCGCGCTCCAGTAGAAGTACTGGAATGTGTGGCAGTACCGACTCATTCGCTCAAGGAACATCTTGGGCGGCTCGCAACACATGCAGGTGGGGGAGTGATCCTTTCAACTTGCAACCGCACCGAAATCTATTCGGTTGCTGAGGATGCTGAGACCGGGGTGCGCCAACTCAAGGAATACATCGATGCTGTTCCTGAGCATGCCGGCATCACAGGTATTGGCGAGTACATCTACACCAAGACTGGCGACGAAGTTGCTGAACACCTGTTTGGTGTAGCAGCTGGTTTGCAATCGGTTGCGCTTGGTGAAGCTCAGATCATTGGACAGGTAACTCGGGCAATGCAGGCAGCCGGTGAAGCGGGAACTGTAGATCCGATGCTGTCACGTATGTTCCACGCTGCACTCCGCACGAGTCGAAAGATTCGCAAAGAGACTGACCTCGGTCGAAACCGAACTTCGGTTTCTTCGCTTGGTGTTCAGGAACTGCAGAACACACTTGGCGACCTTAGTGGTCTTCGAGTTCTACTTGTCGGTGCAGGAGAGATGGGCAAACTTACCGCCCGAGCACTACGACGCTACGGTGCCGACGATATCGTCGTTTCCAGCCGATCAATGAACCGTGGCAAGATTCTTGCCGACGAGTTGGGCGCACCTCAAGTTGCGTTCGAAGATATTAACGATGCGCCGATCGAATCCGATGTGCTGATTACTTGCACTGCTGCTACCGATTCAGTCATCACCACCGATGTCGTTCGAGGTGTTGTGGATGCACGACCTGGCCGACTCCTGAGTATTCTGGATTTGGGTATGCCACGGGACGTCGAGACGACTTCAGGCGACATTGATGGCGTGAACTTAATCAGCCTTACCGAGCTTCAGGCACGTTCTGCTGAAAGCTGGGAGCTTCGTGAAGAGGCTGCAGCAGAGGCACAGGGCATCATCGATGACGGTGTTCGCCGCTTCAAAGAACGCCTAACTGGAATCGATAGTGAACCAGTTATCCGATCTCTCGGTGCTCGAATGGAGCAGATGAGACGTGAAGAAGTTGAGCAGACTCTAGGTCGCCTCGATGGGCTCACTGAGAAGCAAGCAGTTTCAGTTGAGAAGATGACACGATCACTGGTTCGTCGAATACTCGCCGACCCGATCAGCTTCCTTCGAAGCGAAGAAGGCAGTGCTGCTGAAGCAGTTCAGAAAGTCTTCGCACTCTCTGAACAGCAAGAAGAAGAGCTCGAGTAAACCCGGGCGTTTTCTCAGATTCGGTCAAATTTTATAAGGGGCACTGTTTACAGTGCCCCTTTTCGCGCCAAAATACGTGAGTTATATTTTCGATCTCGTTCGGTCCGATATTCGGAGGCCTAATTTGTCTCGTGCAAAGTCAGCACAGCTATTCAAAGACGCACAATCTCTTATTCCTGGTGGAGTAAATAGTCCAGCGCGTGCGTGGGGCTCTGTAGGTGGCGAGCCGATCTTCTTCAAGAAGGCTTCGGGCTCGCGAGTGTGGGACGCTGACAACAACGAGTTGATCGACTACGTGTGCTCTTGGGGTCCGATGATCCTCGGCCACTCAAATCCAGTCGTGATAGATGCTGCAGTTGATGCTGCCCGATTAGGTACTTCGTTCGGTGCCCCTACGGAACTAGAAGTCGAGATGGCGCGACGGGTAGTCGACGCCGTTCCTTCTATTGAAGTTGTTCGATTCGTTAGCTCTGGTACTGAAGCGACGATGTCGGCACTTCGATTAGCGCGTGCCAAGACCGGTCGCAACAAGATATTGAAGTTCGATGGCGGTTATCACGGTCACGAAGACGCTCTGCTAGTCGCTGCTGGTTCAGGACTTGCAAACCAGGGAATCGCATCTTCAGCCGGTGTTCACCCCGACTATGCTGCTGCGACTCTCGTTGCCGACTACAACAACCTTGATTCTGTTCGTGTTCTTCTCGAAGCAAACAAGGGTGATGTTGCCGCTGTGATTGTCGAGCCAATCGGCGGAAACATGGGAGTCGTAAATGCAGATCCCGGGTTCCTCCAAGGTCTTCGCTACCTGACGACAGAGCACGGCACATTGCTGATTTTCGACGAAGTTATTTCAGGATTCCGAGTTGCATTGGGCGGTGCGCAGTCAGTATTCGGAGTAACACCTGACATTACGTGTTTAGGCAAAATCGTTGGTGGCGGGTTCCCAGTTGGAGCCTATGGAGCTAGTGCCGAAATAATGAACGAAGTGGCTCCGCTAGGACCTATGTATCAAGCAGGAACACTCTCGGGTAACCCGGTTGCAATGGCGGCCGGAATCGCAACGCTAGATGAACTTGCCAAGCCTGGCGTGTACGAAGGTTTGCAAGCAAAGACTGACAAGCTTGCCGATGGCGTTCTCGATGTGTTTGAAAAAGCCGGTGTGCCTGCTGTAGTCAATCGTGCATGTGGACTGATGACAGTCTTCTTCACTGACCATGCCGTTACGGATATGACTAGCGCCTCTGCAACCGACAGAGAGGCGTTCGGAGCGTTCTTCCACGGAATGGTGGAGAATGGCGTCTACCTGCCGCCTTCGCAGTTTGAGGCATGGTTTGTGTCGACTGCACATACGGATGCCGACATCGCACAGACGTTGGAAGCTGTCGCTAACTCCCTACCGTCGTAGTCGGCGGGGTCACACAGCCAGTTTCGCTGTTGGCCTAGACTCGATTTCGTAAGCAACTAACACCGCCTGAGTGCACTTACTCAGGCGGTGTTTTTCGTTAAATCAGATTCTTCATCCTTTACTTGTTGTGGCGATGGTTTGGGCGTGGTGTGAGGGAAGTAATACCGCCATTTCTGCTTGAGAACGATTCGTTCTTACCCTGATAGCCCCCTCTCGTGCCCGATAGGTACACCGACTGGCAGCGTTTGCGTGTAGGTCTTTAGGTAGATTCACGGTTAATAGCCCGTATGAACCGCGATGTTTCGGTGGTGTGGGCACGGCATCGTAGTGGTTATCAGCACAGACAGCCGGTCTGCCAAGCGAATCGATTCCCGGCCGAATCATTCGAAATAGCAGACCTGACGCTTAGAGGGAATTCCACCACGTCGGTGGGG
>JBDQHW010000032.1:0-26349 GCA_040264655.1 Dehalococcoidia bacterium
GAAGTAACCGCAGATGCCGAGGTAACGGAAGAAACTTCTGAAGAATAGTCAGAATAACTTCAACGAATGAATTGACTGAGCTGCTCTGGATTTCAGGGCAGCCCAGTTCGTTTAATTTGATGCCCCGTAGTTTGGCTGAGAGATTGAGACGAGTCTGGTCGTTGTTCTCTCACGTAAACCAGTGTGGTTCAGGTTGAAGTCATGATTCGAAAAGTACAAAATTAGAGGATGTTCACAGCTTTCGGTGCGCTCGTAATTAGGCGCAAGTACATAGTCCTCGCAACTTGGATCATCGTGATCCTAGCTGCATTGCCGTTTTTTCCGAGAGCTGACGAATTCCTAAAGCCAGGTGGATTCTCAAACGAGTCGTTCCCTTCTGTCCAAGCTCGCAAGGTATTGCAGGAACGCCTTGAGCTAACCACCCTTTCAGTTGATTTCGTTTTCAGCCACCCAGAATGGTCACCATTCGATCCTCGATTCTCAGGAGCAGTTGAGTCTGCCGTCGCAGGGCTAACCGATCACGATGAGATTACCGTTGTCGTAACCCATCTTGATGACCCGACCCGAGCATCGGCGACAAGCAACACTGCTCATGTGTCGGCGGGCCTAGCGTTGGAGTTGGACGAATCCCTCGAATTCCTTGAATCGATAACTGCTGAAGTCGACCCTGGGCCGTTGGATCTGATCATCACGGGTGGTCCGGCTCTGTATCGAGATATTTCGCTCGCCAGCGAACGTGATCTGCGGCGAGGTGAAACGGTAGCCTTCCCAATCGCTACTCTCGCACTGCTTTTAGTGTTTGGAACATTGGTTGCAGCGATATTGCCTGCAGCAGTGGGTGGTGGTGGAGTCCTTGTCGGCGTAGCGATCGTGTTCTTCATGTCTCAGGGCATCGATATGTCGGTGTTCGCCCTCAACATCGTGAGTCTGCTGGGGATTGGAATTGGGATCGACTACTCGCTGTTCTACACGTCGAGATTCCAAGAAGAGCTAGGTAAAGGCAAGTCAGTAGACGACGCCGTGCTCGGTGCCCACGTTCACGCGGGTCAAGCGATCTTGTTCTCTGCAGTCACTAGTTTGATCGGACTGCTGAGCTTGATTGCGTTCGATGTGATGATGCTTCGTTCAGTTGGCATTGGCGCCGTCGCAGTCATCTTCGCTGCTTTGCTTGCTGCGCTAACACTTATGCCCGCGATCTTGGCGATTCTAGGTGAGAGGGTCAATCGATTTAGGATCGGTCCCGATTGGGGTAAACGCCGAGGTTTTTGGGTTCCTCTTTCGAACTGGGTGATGAAGCGACCGTGGTTGGTGCTCATTCCAACTTCGACCGTGTTGGTTCTGCTTGCTGTTCCTGCGCTTTCTATGAGACTCGGAACCGTTGATGCGACGATTCTTCCCGACTCACTGGAGTCGAGGCAGGGATTCGATGTACTTAGGGAAGAGTTTGGTTTCGCGCTACAGACAGTGATTCCAGTGGCGTACACCTTTGCTGAAGAGGCTGACGATTCTGCCGCCGCCGACCCGTTCTCGAGGCAAAACCTTGAGCGAGCGTTCGATATTGGTCGTGAACTAGAGACTTTATCCGGTGTTTCTCGTGTGACAAGTATCGTCAACTTGGATCGAACATTTGGTCCAGATCAGTACGAGTTGCTATACACACATCCAGAATCGATCACCGATGTTGCCGCGGCTCGTTTGGTCGAAGAATCAGTGCGTAACGGGGCGATTCTGTTCTTAGTTCACAGTGATCTTCATCCGTTTTGGCCTGAGACTCGGCAACTAGTCACAGATATTCGAGCATTGATTCCCGCTGATGGTGAGTTACATGTAAACGGTGGCGCCAGCGAAATCACCGACATTGTGAACGCTTTGTACGGCAAGTTTCCGTACATAATCGCCGCGGTATTGGGTATCACTTACTTGTCGTTGATGCTTTTGTTCCGATCTGTAATTCTTCCTCTCAAGGCGGTCGCACTGAATGTGTTGTCGATCCTTGCAAGCTACGGCGCTTTGGTTTTCGTTTTTCAGCAGGGACACTTCAGTGGCGTCCTCAATTTCGAAGCGATGGGAGTGATTGAGGCGACGTTGCCGATATTGCTTTTCGCGATCATTTTCGGGTTGAGCATGGACTACGAAATATTCCTGCTGTCGAGAGTTGCCGAAGCATACGAACGTACCGGAGACAACGTTGCCAGCGTCGCTGAAGGACTTCAACGAAGCGGTCTGATCATTACCGGTGCTGCATCAATTCTCATCATCGTCGCCGGTAGTTTTGTGCTTGCCGATGTGGTCGTCGTGAAGGCTATCGGGCTTGGATTGGCAATCGCTGTGCTTGTCGACGTGACATTAGTCCGTGCATTAGTTGCACCCGCAATAATGAGAATCGCCGGACCGTGGAACTGGTGGCTGCCCGCGTGGCTCCACCGAATACTTCCAGAGGTGAAGCGTGTCGACTAAGCGTTTGGTTTTGGTAGTGATGGCATTGGTTGCGTTTGCCGCAATGGTCGGTTGCGTGAAATCGGCTGAGCCGCGTGATATTCCCGTCGGAGCTTTGCCGGATTCAACAGCGACGCCTGAAGCGCTAAATTTCTCGAACGCCCATTTCACCGAACGAAATGAAGCCGGTCACAGTTCGAGGCTTGAATGGTGGTATCACTCAGGTCACCTAATTAGTGATTCAGGAAGAGAGTTTGGCTTCCACTTTGTGGTCTTCAAGGCAGATACCGACGGAACGAACTCTGTTGAGAGTCTGAACTTCGTTTCTCAACTCGGAATATTGGATGTGGAGACCGGCGAACACTACGAAGTCTCACGTGCTCAGGCAGGCGCCCGAGCGGTTGGTGATGCTCCGATGACTATCGCTGTGGCGGATTGGGTATACGGAGTTCTGCCGACCGGCCGTTCACAGTATTTCGAGGCAGAAGGTGATGTCATCAGCCTCGAACTCAATGCCACTGCGACCACTCCAGTGATGCTTCACAACGAGATAGGCTGGCTGCCGACTGAGGCGGGTTCTACTTACTACTATTCTTGGCCACGGCAAGATCTGATTGGTGAACTGACCATCGAAGGTGAAAAGATTTCCGTCACAGGAACCGGTTGGTTCGATCACCAGTGGGGTGATTTTGTTGTTCTTGGCAAGCCGGCTGGGTGGCAGTGGTTCGCCATTCAGCTCAACGACGGTGGTTCGTTGATGATTACCGAATCGAGAAGTATCGACGGAGAAACCGTCATCACATACGGCACGTACATGTCACCCGATGGTGCAGTGAGGCACCTCGAAGAAGATTCTGACGGAATCGATTTGAATGCGAACGGACGTTGGACCAGTGCTGCAACGGGCGCTACCTATCCATCGGGTTGGGACCTGAGAGTCGATTCGCTTGGCTTAGATTTGGAGCTAATCCCAGCCGCTAACGATCAAGAAGTGCAGGGTGGTCTTCCGTCCGCTTCGACCTACTGGGAAGGCAAAGTTCTGATCGGTGGTTTGCAGAACGGTAACCCGATTTCTGGGAACGCGTTTGCTGAGCTTTCAGGGTACGTTGATCCTGATCCAGTCGAATGGATGCAGAGGTAGTCGGGGAGCGGTCTATAATTTCGCAATCGGTGTACGTTGATGCCGAACGAGTCACTGCGAGGGGCTGACTGATTGCAAACGGCTGAATCCATAGGCGAGATGTACCGCGATGCGTGGTCGAGATTCGCAACTGGTGTAACTGTTATAACAACAGTTGAACCGGGCGGAGCCGTGCACGGCATGACGGCAAGCAGCGTGACCTCAGTTTCGCTCGATCCACCTCTGGTACTAGTTGTAATAGGCGAGTCACGCCAGACTCACGGATTGATCGAATCGACCGGTAGGTTTGGTATGAGTATTCTCGACGCCGGGCAGACCGACGTTGCGAAACACTTTGCAACGCCGCCCGAATCCAGGGGTGAGTTGAAGTCAGGCAATGTGACCCACCTATCGGATACACCAGTTATCGCGAACGCTATTGCCGCGATGGACTGCAAAGTTTCCGCCGCCTACAAGGCAGGAGATCACACTGTATTCATCGGTGAAGTAGAGTCGATCGAAGTTGGCGAAGGTGATCCTTTAGTTTGGTTTCAGCGTCAGTTCGGGGGCTTCTCCGACCAGAAATCCGTTAGCAATTCCGATTAGGTTGTAACGTGCGAATTGCTGTAATTTCTGTCGCTCCAGTGTTCCCGAATTTTGTAATTGGTGGATCGCAAAAAATCCTTTCCGATGTTGCGGTTGGGCTACAGCGAGCAGGACATGAAACGCAAATTTGGTGCACATCTTCACCTGTTCATTCAGGCGATTTTGAGATCGACGGGATCACGATTCACCCTGATTTGAAATTACGAGGATCGTTCCCCGCAACTCACCAAGTCTCGCCTGTTCAACTGCAACAAACAGCAGATGCACTTCGACTTGCCGCCGATTGGGCCGATCGTGTCTATTTGCATGCCGATGCTGTGTATTTGCGTCACGCAATTGAAGGTGCTGAGATCATTCGATCGATCCACGACTATGTGTACGAAGAAGCACTACTTTCAACGCTTACGCTTCCAGCCAGTGCGACCATCGTCCCTAGTCAATATTTGAAGAACTGTATTGAGGCGACTGTCGCAATTTCCGGTCGTAGCAGCATCGAACCGGTGGTGGTTGTTCCGAACGGTGTACAAGTTGCTCAGGGTCGGCAAGAACCCAGACTGCCCAATGGTGTGAATGCTCGTGGCTCGAATGATCTGCTACTTCTCTTCCCTCACAGGCCAGAACCAACCAAAGGCACCAGAGAGGCGATATCAACCGCTGTTGAAGTGCAGCGTCTGACACCGGCCCGAAACGTGCGCCTGTTGATGCCCGCATATCCAGTTGGCTCGCATCTAGATGACTCAGCTGGCTCGACCGTCGAGATACAGCGAACTATTGAAGAGCTTGGTGCCGAATCGATAGTTGAACTGCACAGCTGGCTGAGTCCAGACGAAATGCCCCGTTACTTGGCAGCCGGAGACGTTGCTCTGTGTCTTGGCTCGTTTGTCGAATCGTTTGGGCTTGTACCTGTCGAATCCGTAATCAGCGGAACAGCAGTAGTCTGTGTTCGAGTAGGTGCCCTAAGGGAGTTCGCTGATATCGATGGAGTGACGATGGTTGCCTACGGCGATATTCATGCCGCCGCTGAAGCTGTGCTGAGTGCATCTCAGCTGGATAGCCAAGTGTTGAACTCGGGTCGTTCGCAGGTTTCCGTTCGATACGGGTATCAGCAAATGATCGATGGATATGAATCAATAATCACGGGGACGCTGTCGCCAGCTCGACCGATAGTCAGGCCTGAAGGCGATTTTTTTGAACTAGCGCCCTGGTGCGACGTTCAGTCTGATTCGATTTATGACGATTACACTGCTGAATCTAGAGAATTTCCTGAACTCATTCGTGAGCTACAGTTGAATGAAAACCGGGTTTCCTCAGATGTGATGACCTCGAATCCGCTTCTTGCAGACGAAATCGCTGAAGCAGAAACGCTCGGGATCTTGAATCCAAAATTCGATATCGAGTAACCGCTGATGGTGAATGCTTTGTGATGTGCAAGCACCGTTGATACTGAGTGTCCGAACCCCGGGTCGGATGCCATCAAAATCCGATTCTTACGCCTAACAAGTCGATTTCAGTGCGAATGTAAGTGGAATTCAACTGAAATTGAAATTGACCATTCAGTTCCGCCGTACTTAGAATAGTTAGGTTGGGCAACGAACAGATGAGACACTCATGACAACAGATTACGCAATTATTAATACAGGTGGTAAGCAGTACCGAGTTCGCGAAGGCGACACGGTGGCTGTTGAAACCCTCGAAGGCGAAGTCGGATCCGACTTCACATTTGACCGTGTGCTGATGACTTCAGTAGGCGGCAAACTTTCTGTCGGCGCTCCATCAGTAGATGGCGCAACGGTAGTAGGCGAGATTTCTGAGCACGGTAAGGCCGACAAGGTCATTTCACTGCGCTACAAGAACAAGACTCGTCAGCGCGTGAAGCGCGGTCACCGACAAAACTTTACGTCGGTAAAAATCAAGTCTATTTCGACTAAATAGTTCACCTCTGCATCTCTGTAGAAGACTGGGACATCTAAATGGCACATAAAAAAGGTGGCGGAACTTCCCGCAACGGTCGCGATAGCGCAGGCAAGCGTCTGGGCGTCAAGGCATTCGCTGGTGAACAGGTTTCAGCTGGAGCGATCATCGTTCGACAGCGCGGAACTAAGTTTCACACTGGCGACAACGTCGGTATCGGTCGCGATCACACCATCTATTCACTAATCGATGGTCAAGTCAGGTTCGACTACGCTCGCAAGGACACCAAGCGAGTAAACGTCG
This sequence comes from Dehalococcoidia bacterium, assembly GCA_040264655.1. GTDB lineage: Bacteria > Chloroflexota > Dehalococcoidia > Lucifugimonadales > Lucifugimonadaceae > Lucifugimonas. The sequence continues at coordinate 6,377 of JBDQHW010000032.1, forward strand.
ATCCAACGGCTTCCTAGTCAGGTAAAGAAGATATGAAAGCCAATATTCACCCTACGTACCACAAAAACGCCACAGTTAACTGTGCTTGCGGCAACTCGTGGGAAGTCGGGTCAACTCAAGACAATCTGCGGACTGAAATCTGCAGCCAGTGTCACCCATTTTGGACTGGTGAGCAACGAATCGTTGACACCGAGGGTCGTGTTGAACGCATGATGCGCCGATACAACCTCGACACTAGCGACAAGAGCTAATGAAAAAGGGGCGCCAAACCGGCGCCCCTTTTTTGTATCTAACATTGCCCCCATCACAACCTTCACAAAAGAAACCAGTTCTATACGGTGGCCAAGCTGTCATCGAAGGTGTGATGATTCGTGGACAGACTCGAGCTGCATTGGCAGTTCGTCGTCCTGATGGAATCATCGTTCGTCGATCTATTCCTCTTGAAAGCTGGGCCAACTCTGCACTAAGGAACGTTCCTCTGCTTAGAGGTGTTCTCGTGCTGCTCGAAACGCTGTTAGTCGGTATGAAATCGTTGACGATTTCTGCCAATGAAGCAGCAGCCGACGAAAACCCCGACGACGACCAACAGCTGTCATCTGTGGCAATGGCATCACTCCTCACGGTTTCACTCGTGCTCGGAGTCGTCATATTTTTCCTAATACCGGTATTTGTATCGAGACTGGTTGAAAACGCGGGCGCCAACAACTTCTTGGCAAATCTAGTCGAAGGCGGAATTCGTCTTGGACTGTTTATCGGCTACGTGTGGGTCATCGGAAAGATGAACGACATCAAGCGTGTGTTTGGCTATCACGGTGCCGAACATATGGTTGTGCACGCCAATGAAGCCGGTGAACCACTTACGGTTGAATCCGTACGTCGATTCCCACCTGCTCACCCTCGTTGCGGAACATCGTTCCTAATGACCGTTGTTCTCGTGTCGATCATCATGTTCATGTTCTTCCCACGAGATCCATTCTGGTTCCTAGTCGTTTCTAGAATCGTTCTGGTTCCAGTTATTGCCGGACTCAGTTATGAGTTCATACGATTCGCTGGTACTCATCAGAACAGCATCTGGATTCGAATGATCAACTCGCCGAACATTCTGCTTCAGGATCTGACGACGCGTCAGCCTGATGAAGGAATGATGGAAGTAGCGATTACGGCCATCGATTACGCTATCGCAATGGACAATGGAGCTACTCCAAGCGACGACGCTTCCCAGCTTTCGTCTGAGCCGTTTGAGCAGCCAGACGCAGTGGTTTCATCTATAGCCGATGACGAACCGCAGGCCGATCCACCGCCGGGTGGCTAACCTCGGCGTTTAGCGAGGACTTCCCAGACTTGATCTGCAGGCATCTTGAGAGATGCGAGTAGCACCATGCAGTGATACAGCAGATCACCCATTTCGTCGGCAACATCCTGGTGTGTCTGGCTCACTGAAGCGATAGCTGTTTCACCAGCCTCTTCCACTACCTTCTGCGCGACACGACCCGGCCCATCTTCGATCAACTGGACCGTGTATGAACCTTCGGGCTTTTCGCTGACTCGCTGGTTGATCACATCGAGTAGTTCCTGAAGAACGCCAGGTCCGAGCTTCTCCGTTGAACCGTCGGCTTCAAATAGCGCGGCGTCTAGGACACCAGAGTCGAAGCAAGATACTGAACCGGTGTGGCATGCCGGGCCTACCGGGTTCACTTTGACCACGATTGCATCGCCATCGCAGTCTTGCTCGACCTCAACCACTTTCAAGAAGTTTCCAGAAGTAGCACCCTTTTGCCACAGCTCTTGGCGACTACGAGAGTAGAACCACGCGTTGGGCCCTTCAAGAGTTCGCTTCAACGCTTCTTCGTTCATGTACGCGTGCATCAAAATCCGACCGGTGTCGGCATCTTGAACAATTGCTGCAAGCAATCCGCGATCATCGAACTGAATCATTTCGAACTTCCTAGAGTTGCTGATAGAGGTAAGTAAAAATACCGACCTGGATATTGGGCGTAGTAGAAATCATACTTCACGCCGAACGCTAGTTATGAACTAGCCACCGATATGTTCGAGGATTCCCGACAACTCACGCAGGTCGGTTATTTCGATATCTGGCTCGGGTTCGCGATCTACTTCTTCGTTGTTTCGATTGATCCAAACGGTGGTAGCGCCCGAACGGTATCCGCCGAGCACATCGTCGAATAGCTTGTCGCCTACGTACCAAATCTTGCTTGGTTCGGTCTCAAGCCCCGCGTAGAGGTGTTCAAACGCTGCAAGTGCGGGTTTGTATACCTGGGCCGATTGCGAGCTAGCTACGAAGTCGAATTCGAGTCCAGCGTTTGAAAGTAGTGGGCGTAATCCCTCGTCGTCCGCATTAGAGAACACTCCGAGCTTGACTCTGCCTTTAAGCAGGTTGAGCGCCTCAACGGTTTCCGGGAATATTTTTCGATCAGTCATGTGCAATGCAGCACGATCACCGGCAAGGTTTGCGTCGCCGGCAAATTCGATATCGTCGAAAACCTGCTGAAAGCATTCGGTCCATGCCTGCCGATACGACTTAAACGGTGGACTGTTGTACGGTCGACCGAGGTCGGTCCGTACTTTTCGGAAATTGACCTCGTACTTTCGCCATCGAGTCCAGAATTCGTCAGCGTCAAGCGGAATGTTCTGGTCTTCGATGATCTTGGCGAAAGTTCCCTTCCAGCCGTCGTGGGAGTTCAGGAACAACGTGTCGTAGCAGTCGAACGCTATCGCTTCGGGCAACACTGGTTGACCCGATCTCAGAGTAACTGCCAACGATTAGACCTCCCGCACTGGAATGCCGCGTTCGGCAAGGTGCGATTTGACTTCGGAAACTCGTAGTTCACCGAAGTGGAAAAGTGATGCTGCTAAAACGGCGTCTGCTTTGCCAGCAGTTAGGGCATCGTAAAAGTGTCCCGGCTCACCAGCCCCGCCGCTCGCTATAACTGGAACGGTTACCGAATCTGAAATAACTGAGAGAAGCTCGTTGTCGTATCCAGTTTTTTGTCCATCGGCATCCATGCTAGTGACGAGTAGCTCACCAGCACCCAGCTCAGTTGCGAGGCGTGCCCATTTAATGGCATCCAACGCAGTCGGGCGGCGTCCGCCATGGGTATATACCTGCCACATCGCTTCGGCGGGAACAGTTCCGTAGTCAGATAGTTGGACGATCATCGGATCATCGACCCGTTTTACGTCCATTGCCAAGACGACACACTGGGAGCCGAACTCTTTGGCACAATCTGCAATCAGTTTCGGATTGGCCACTGCCGCTGAGTTAACCGCAACCTTGTCGGCACCGGCTTCGAGCATTTGGCGCATGTTGTCGACTGAGCGAATGCCGCCACCGACGGTCAACGGGATGAACACCTCAGACGATACTTTTTCCACCACGTCGATCATGGTGTTTCGATTGTCAGACGATGCTGTTATATCGAGAAATACGAGTTCGTCTGCACCTTCAGCGTTATACAGAGCCGCGAGTTCAGCCGGGTCGCCTGCGTCTTGGATATCAACAAAGCTGACACCTTTGACTACGCGACCGTTGTCGACGTCCAAGCATGGAATGACGCGGCGCGTCAGCATCGAGGTTTCTCCGGTCTACTTGCGGCCGACGATGATGTATCGGTGCGGAGTTAGCTGCCGTGAAGTTGTTGTCGTGAAGCCTAGGGCTTCAATCGCTTCTCGCATCTCTTGCTGAACAAGTCGTTTCGATGCGGCAGGTCCGACTGATGCCTTACCTTCGATTGGCAGCCACTCAACGATTGATATCCAGCCAGATTTTTTGACGAGTCGAGCTGCCTCTTTGACTAGAGACTTAGGTTTGCTCGCTTCGTTCAGTACGTTCGAAAGCGCTACGCCATCAAGTGATTCGTCATCGAGCGGAATCTTGTTCTCTTTCGAAACGAGAGTCTCGACGTTACCGAGCTTTGCGGCTTCAGCCTGCTTCTTCACATGCTTGAGCATGTCTTCTTTTACGTCGATAGCGTAAGCAGTGCCAGCATAGACGTATTTAGCCAGCGGAATCGTCAGCCAGCCTGGACCTGAACCGACGTCAGCAACTTTCTGGTCATTGTGAATCGGAACCAGTGCGATCATCGATTGAGGGTCGTAAGTTTCCTCAAGAGTCGGGTGTAGCAGAGCTTCTACTTTGTCTACCGAAGATTTCGATGGCATTCGTGTCTTTTCCGTTCACAGTTAAGCCGTTGGCTATTTGCCGGCGGCTGTCATTTCGTCGATCGTTTCAATGGCGAGCTTTAGGTCAAGCGCACCTGAGTAAATTGCCATGCCTGATATTGCACCTTCCACACCCAACTTCGCCAGTCCGACGAGGTCATCAATAGAAGCGATGCCACCAGCCACGATAATAGGATATCGCAGGTTTTCGCTCAGTTCGGCAACCGCAGCGAAGTTTGGGTGGGTCAATGTGCCATCTCGGCTCGTATCCGTGTAGATAAACCGCTGAACACCCCGTTCAACCATTTGCTGGGCAAGGTCGATTGCACTTACTGGCGATTGTTCGAGCCAACCTCGTGTTTGAACCATGCCATCTTTGGCATCGACGCCGACGATGACGTGCTCTGCACCGACGTCCTCGACTGCTTTTTGCACTTCGTCTGGGGCTTCAATCGCCGCGGTTCCAATTATGACTCTATCTACGCCCAAGTCGATCAGCCGTCGCGCTTCGGCTGCGTCACGAACTCCGCCGCCGAGTTGGACTGGAATATCGATAGCTTCGACGATGGCCGCCACGGCATCGGCATTCCCACGAACGCCGTCTCGAGCACCATCGAGATCAACTACGTGCATTTTGCGAGCACCTTGATCAACCCAGCGTTTTGCCACGGCTGCCGGGTCGTCATCGAAAACAGTCTCACGTTCGTAGTCGCCTTGAGTCAGGCGAACGCAGTGTCCGTTTCGTAGATCAATTGCTGGAAAGATATCCATTCGAGTTCGTTGATTCGTTTCGTTGACTAGTTGTTGGCTGAGGTTGCCGCGAGATCGAGGAAGTTCTTGTAAATCTGGAGACCCACGTCGCCACTCTTTTCTGGGTGGAACTGAGTTCCAACCACGTTGCCACGCGTCACAGCAGCACATATTTCCATGCCGTAGTTGGCCGTAGCTGCAACTGCCGCTTGTTGGTCGGGGACACAGCGGTATGAGTGCACGAAGTAGAAGTGAGATCCCTGAGGAATATCTTTGAACATAGGGTTTCGCTCTGATTCGTCACCAGAAAACTGTACTTCGTTCCAGCCCATGTGTGGGACCTTCATTGCGGAACCAAGTTCATCGGCCATGCCAGTTGGAATGAGTTGAACATTTCCTTCGACTAGACCTAATCCAGGTAACTCGCCTTCTTCAGAGCTATCGAATAACACCTGGAGACCTACACAAACGCATAGCAGGGGTTTCCCTGAAGCCGCGAAATCTTTTACCGGCTGAACCATGTCGAGTTTGTTGAGAGCGGTCATCACGGCATCGCTTGCGCCAACGCCCGGTAATACTGCGGCATCTGCGCTCGCTAGTTCGGCCGGATCGCTCGTTACGACAGGATCGGCTCCAACTTTGCGCAACGCCTTTTCAACGCTGTGCACGTTTGCTGCACGAGTGTTAAGGACAACTATTCGAGGTTTTTTAGAGTTTTCAGACATTCAGATGAATTTCTTGGATTCCTAAAAAGGATCCGATTTAGCACGAAGCATCAATTGTAGTTCGAAAATCATCAAATCGACCACGAATTCATTCTCATAAGGACTTTACGCGAATTTTTTGCGCGAAAGTCTTTTTCACGCGAGAATAGACCGCATAGTGCGAGTAGCGAAGAGTTCTACTACAGCAGGTGAAGATCGATGACCATGGCCCCGGAACGCTCAGTTCCTATCAACACTATTAAGATCACTGAAAAAGCAGCAAGCAAAGTAACCCAATTTGCGGCCGACAAAGGCATGGGAAAATTCGGCCTTAAAGTTGCAGTGAAGGGCGGTGGTTGTTCGGGCCTAACGTACGTACTCGATATTGTCGATGGTGCAGATTCCGACGATAAAGTGATTCTTCAACACGGCGTGGAAGTCTACGTTCCAAAGAAGGCATTCGTATTTCTAGCCGGAACTGTGCTCGACTTTTCCGACGGCCTGAACGGCAAAGGCTTCGAATTCTCTAACCCTAACGCTGCAAAGACTTGCGGCTGCGGTACCTCGTTCTCGGTCTAGGCGTCTTATCGCCGTTAGTCGATTCGAACTTAGACTAGGTTAGATATTTGCAATCTCGTACATCGATCAAAGCAGATCAGACTCAGCTAAGCGCGCTCGACACAAGCTGTGGACTTATTGAGTGGAACGGTTTCACGATTGTTGAACACTCTGGCGCAGATGCGCTCGATCTACTGAACCGATTGACCACCCGAGAATTATTGAGTGTGGAAGTTGGTCACTCCCGTCGTTCCGTTCTCACCTCCGATCGAGGTCGAGTCGTCGATGCGTTCTTAGTAGCCCATGTTGATGAAAACAAGTTGCTGCTCGTTTCAGATTCACCAAATTCCGAGCGGCTAATCTCAGCGATCGACTACTACACGATCATCGAAGATGCAGAGCTTGAAGACAAGTCTGAATCGATGTCACGAATCTCGTTGGTCGGGCCGACAAGCAGTGATGTAATTGAATCGACTTTTGGTGTGACTCTCGACTCAGATACGACTTCAACGATTGCATTCGACGGTGAGTCAGTGATTCTCATATCCGACACATCCAGAGGTGTTGAGTGGATCGACGTGATCAGTTCGTCATCTCCTGCTGAGACTATTTCGAACGCTCTGTCTCAAAATGGCGCAATCTCAGTTGACCAAGAGAATTTCGAACACTTTCGAATTTCGAATGCGATCCCTGGCTCTGACAAAGAGTACGGTGAACACTCCAATCCGATCGAGGCTGGGTTGCTTCATCTGATCGATTGGGACAAGGGCTGCTACGTCGGACAGGAAGTAATCGCCCGACTCGATGCGTATGACAAGGTCCAGCGAAATCTGAAGATCCTCAGGTCTGACTCGCCACTCGTTCCTAGTTCTAAGCTAACAAGCGGCTCCAAACCGGTGGGACTCTTAACTAGTGCATCGTCACTAGAAACAGACAACGGCGAATTCCTGAGCTTGGCTCTGGTTCGGAAAGCCTTTCTTGAAACCGCGACCGAGCTCGACGCAGATGGTGTGACAGCAACCGTCAGCTAGCAGATTCGTCCGATCGAGGATTACTGGTGGCGTAACGTCTCGCCACCATCCACCATGATGACCTGGCCACGAATCATTTCTGAATCAGTGCCGCACATCATAGCTACGACTTTAGCGACATCTTCTGGAACAATCACACGGCCTGCCGGAGTCGCTCGTGATGCGATGTCTTTGACGCCCAGTTCGTCTGGGAACGCATCGATGGCATCTGTCATAACGAAGCCCGCTGAAACTGTATTTACGGCAATGCCTTTGGGACCGAGTTCAACTGCAAGGTAACGCGTTACCGCTTCAATAGCGGCTTTCGACACGCCTACGGCGAAGTAGGCGGGAAGCACTCGGGTTGAGCCTGGGCTTGAGAGGTTGATGATTCGGCTACCCTCGGGCATCAGTCGGGCGACAGCAATCGAAAGCATCCACGGCCCACGGGCGTTGATGTCCATCGTCCAGTCCCAGTGCTTGGAAGAAATCTCAGCGGCAGGGCGCATGACACCAGAGGCGGCGTTGTTCACTAGGATATCGAGTCGCCCGTACTTGTCGTCGATCTTTTCTACCAACGATTCAACAGCAGCTTCGTCGCCGACGTGAGCCTTGATTCGAGTAGCAGAAATTCCTGCAGCTTCTAGTTCGTCCACCGTTGCCTGAGCTGCAGAGTGATTCTTGAGATAGTTGATGACGGTAGTTGCGCCACGACCACCAAGCTCGAACGCTATCGCCTTGCCAATTCCACGTGATCCGCCAGTGATGAGCGCGATCTTGCCGGACAAGTCGTTGCTTGAATTCATAGAGTTAGTCTCGGGTGTTCCGGGTTCGCTCATCGAGCTGGTCCTCGTACTAGATGGCCATTCCGCCGTCGACGCGGATAATGTCGCCAGTGATGTACTGAGCTTCGTCTGTGGTTAGGAAAACGATTGTTGGTGCTACTTCGTCAGGCTCACCAAACCGTCCTTGAGGAATCCAAGTGAGTACGGTGTCACGTTGTTTGTCGGAGATATCAGCGGATGTTGCTGTTGTGATGTAACCGGGGGCGACAACGTTTGCAGTGATGCCACGTGTTGCGACTTCTTTAGCAATCGATTGGGTGAACCCGAACACCGCAGCTTTGGATGCTGAGTAGTTGGACTGACCGATATTGCCGCGCATGCCGACCACTGAAGAAATGTTCACAATTCGTCCCCAGCGGCCTTTGACCATGCCGGGAATTACTTTGTGAGTGCAGTAGTAGGTGCCGAACATGTTCACCTTCATGGTGTACTCGAACTGCTCGTCCTTCATGCGCATCAGAAGCGAGTCGTTGATGACTCCCGCATTGTTGATCAAAATCTCGATTGGACCGTGCGCAGCGACGGCTTCATCGATCATGGCTACGGCCGTCTCTTTTTCAGAAACGCTTCCACCGACCGCTATCGCAGTACCGCCGGCAGCACGAATTTCTTCGACGACCGCTTCAGCTTCTTCAGGATGGGTATTGTAGTTGACGGCCACGCGATGTCCTGCCGCGCCTAGTCGGAGAGCTGTTGCTCGTCCGATTCCGCGAGATCCGCCTGTAACTAGTGCACTTCTTGGCGAGTTTCCGCTCAATTTATGACCCTCAATTACGTACTACGTTGCGTCGAACAAACTGTTCGATGCTGTTTTTAGCTTACTTCTGCTCTGATTCTGTCGAGCTCAGCCTGTTGGGCTTCGATTAGTCCTGTTTCAACTACAAATTTTGCTGTGCCGATGGCGTTTGCAACAGCATTCACACCGGAGGCTCCGTGCCCGACAATCGCTAGACCGTTGACTCCGAGGAGCGGGCCTCCACCGAACGCTTCAAGAATGTTCATTCGTTCGAAAATTTCGTTGGAAAGCTTCTTGCTTTCCTCGGTGTCACCGAGAGCTTCTTTTACGTGCGAAACAATAGCGTCGCCGAGGCCCTCAGTAAGTTTAAGAATAACGTTACCTACGAACCCATCGCATAGAACGACTTCAGCTTTACCTTCGGGAAGATCGTTGGGTTCAATGTTGCCTATGAAGTTTAGGTCGGTCGAATTCAGAAGATCGGTAGTCTCTTTGACGAGAGCATTACCTTTGCCTTCTTCCGAACCGACGCTCAAGAGCGCAACTCGTGGGTTTTCGTTCTTGTAGATAAGTTTCGACATGACGTTGCCGAGAGCTGCAAAATCAACGAGCAAGCCGGGGCGTGTATCGACGTTTGTGCCGAGGTCGATGATCACCGTGTTTGGAGCGTAACCCACGACAGGTCCACCGAGTGCTCCGCGGTCGATACCTTCAAGAGTTCCGTAAACCACGGTGGCTGCGGCAATCGAAGCTCCAGTCGAACCCATGCTTACGAAACCAGCAGCTTGGCCCATCTTGACCGCACCAGCAGAAACAAATATCGATGCGTTGGGTTTTGCTCGGAATGCACGGGCAGGGCTTTCGCCTTCTTCGACTACACCTTCAGCCGGCACAACCTGAACAAGTTGTTTTGCTGGAGTGTCGTACTTATCGAGTTCGGCCTGAATAGCTTCTGCGTCACCGACGAGGGCGACAGCTACGCCACCTGCGCCAATTGCTTGCAGGGCGGCAGGGACCGTTACTGATGGGCCGTGATCACCACCCATCGCATCGAGAGCTATTGGAATTATGCCTTCTGGGATTCCAGTCATTTTCAATTCCGTGTTACTGATCCACCGGATTGGCGGTGGAAGCGGTAGTTCATGTTATTCCAAAGGAACGGTTGCTCGCCCGGCAACTGCATCCGTACCATCGGGCTTTTTGCATCCAATTGTGCAAGTTGCGATCAATCCAGCTTCGGATTCATCGATTGACGTTATCTCGCCATAGGTGACAACGTTTTCACCCGGAAACACCGGGGCACTGAATCGAACCTTCAGTTTTCCGCCGTTGTGCCAAGTGTTAGGAAAATTAGTGGCAAGCATCTCGGTGACAAGTGCCAGACTAAGCATGCCGTGGGCTATTCGTGTTCCGAACTGGGTTGAACTGGCATACGACTCGTCGAGGTGGATCGGGTTGTGGTCACCTGATGCCTCTGCGTATGCATCGACTCTGTCCTGAGTTATCTGTCGTTCGAATCCTGTTAGGGCATCACCGGCCGCAAGCTGAGAGTTTGTGGAGACCATTACGATGCCTCCCCGCTGACGATAATCGTTGTGGAAGATGTTCCAATCTCGGTTCCCGAAGAATCTGTGTACGAAACCGATACCGTGGCGAAGTGATTTCCGCGTCGGATCGAGTTTGCCGCAAGCTTCCCGATCGCATCGACTTTTTCGCCAATTTTGACTTGGCGTACCCAACTAGCTTCTTGTCCTGCGTGAACTGTTTGCAGCCCACCAGAGAATAGACCGAGATCTTCGATTAGTTCAGTAAGAGCGGCGGCTACAACCATGATCGGCGCAAGTGAGTCCCCGTAGTCGGGAGACTCATCTCCTCCGACAGCCGCGGCGTATGCGTTGGCGCGGTCGGAAGGAATCGTTACATCGTATGGACCGAATTTGTGTCCAACTTCAGCGGTCGAAATTAGGGGAGCTGCCAATAAAATCCTCTTAGCGTTCAACCGCGATGGCGCAGTAGAACCTGAACGTAAAACACGCATTGTAATTTTGCCCCGCGCGCGGGGCAAAATTTCGTGCCTAGATTTTGGCTACACGCCAGACGTGGAACTGCTTCCACGCTGCATAGATATAGCCTCATCGACCAATTCAGCGGCGAGTTCGTACGATGCTGGGTTTCGAAAGTCGAGCTGCGATATAGCCAACACCCTGTAGAGCAGTCCTGTGGATACAAGACCGCTGTTGCTCTGACCAAGTGCAGGAAGCTTGATTGCCATTGCTTCTGAAATAGCCACAGCTGCGTTCATCCCGCTTCGATTTAGGAAGACCCGAGTGATTACGCGACCTTTGTGGGTGACGCTGACTCCGCTTTTATCTTGGTTCAGTTCAACTCGCAGATGTGAACGAGGTTTTTCGAGCAGTTTGTAACCATACTCAAGTGCTTGTTTTCTAGAAACGGTCAATGCTGAAATCCATTCGCACACCAAACTTGCACGTTCATCGACGTGATCGAGCATAGAACTCTGTAATAGCCAAGTATAATCTCGTCCCGACTCGAATCGTGTTCAGCAGTTCAGACAGCGCGGTAAGTATTGAACTTCAAAGGTCAGGTAGCGGTAGTAACAGGTGGTGCAACAGGCATCGGTCGGGCGATCGCGCTGAAACTGGCCGATAAAGGCGCTTCGGTGATGATTGCCGATATCAACGAAGAAGACGCTTCTCTAACTGCTGCTGAAGTAAAAGAGATATCAGGCGAGTCCGCAGTTTTCGTAACTGACGTTACCGACCTCGAAGCGTGTGCCAGTCTTGCGACTGCAACCTCTGATGCGCTAGGCACTGCCGATATCCTGGTCAACAACGCTGGTATTGCAGGTTCTGCTGGATGGCAGACACGCTCGCACTCGACTGAAGAGGACTGGAAGCAGACCTATCAGGTGAACGTGATCGGAATGTCGAATGTGACCGATGCGTTCCAAGCGCAGATGACTAAGCGGCGTTCGGGTCGAATCGTAAATCTTGCCTCCATTGCTGGACGAGAAGGGCGACCATCGCTTCCTCACTACTCAGCGTCCAAGGCTGCAGTCATCAGCTTGACTCAATCGACTGCACTAGAGTTGGCACGCTTCAATATCACCGTGAATGCGATCTGCCCAGGGCTTCTGTGGACTCCTATGTGGGAGCAAGTCGGTGACAGATACGCCCACGATATGCCCGCCTACGAAGGTATGAACCCTCGTGAAGTATTCGACACGATGATCGCTGAGAAAATTCCTATGCAGAAGGAACAGACCCCAGAGGATATCGCCGACACAGTGGCGTTCCTAGTTTCGGATGATGCGAAGAACATCACTGGCCAAGCGCTGAACGTGGATGGCGGGTTCTTCATGCGCTAACGGCGCACCAGATTATTTATGGATTTCGAAGCAAAAACAGCGATAGTTACAGGTGGCGCCAGAGGAATTGGTCGTGGCATCGCGCTCGAACTGGCGCGGCGTGGATCGAACGTTGTTATCGCAGATTTGGATGAGGAAGCTGCCCGAGAGGTCGTAGCTCAGATCAAGTCTGGGGGCACTCAGTCGTACTACTGCGAGACCGACGTGAGCCAACAGTGGTCGACCGACGACATGGTCGAAGTCGCAATTGAAGAGTTCGGCCAGTTAGACGTGCTAGTGAACAATGCTGGAGTTGGCGGAGCTGCTGGCTTCACACAACGTAAGACTCCGAATGTCGAGGACTGGCAAGCTACGTTCGATGTGAATGTGTACGGAATCGTGAATTGTACCCAGTCGGTAGAGAGCTACATGGTTGAGCGCGGTTACGGAAAGATCGTAAATATCGCCTCGGTTGCAGGACGTGGAGGCGCTAGAAGATTCGCCACGTATGCCGCCTCGAAAGCTGCTGCAATTAACGTCTCTCAAGCTTGGGCATTCAAGCTCGCCCCACATGGCATAAACGTCAACACAGTCTGTCCCGGTCTAATCTGGACGCCGCTGTGGGAGAGTATTGCTGCTTGGCGAACTTCTACTGATCAGCAGGATGCAGGACTCACTCCCCGTGAGTTGTTTCAGCGAACCGTTTCTGAGCAGGTTCCACTCGGTCGGGAGCAGACCGTAGAAGACGTGGGGAATGCAGTGGCGTTCTTGGCTTCAGATCGTGCTCGCTCGATCACAGGGCAGGCATTGAACGTTGATGGCGGTATTCGCCAAAACTAAGTTAGCTGATCCCGAAGAAGTAGCCGTTGTTCGACTAGCTGGCGGACGTGATGCCCAAAGCGGCGTCGGTCATATCAGTAAGAATGTCGTCGAGGGTACTGCTGGTGTTTGGACCAACTACCTTCTTCACGATTTCGCCTTCTGGTGTAACGAAGAATTTTTCGGGAATACCACTTACACCAAAGTCAATGAAGATTTTTCCGAGTGGATCGATTCCATTGATGTAGTTGATGTCGTTCTTCTCGATGAAATCTTCTACCGGCCCTTTGGTGTCCCAGATTGCAACACCGATGAATTCAACCCCGCGGTCTCGCCACCTGTCGTAAGTTTCGGCAAGTACAGGCCCTTCAGCTTTGCAAGGTGCACACCAAGACGACCAGAAATCGACTACAACTATCTTGCCTCGGTAGTCAGCGAGTGAAATCACATCGCCATCAAGGGTGGTTAGTTCGAAGTCGGCGAACGGATCGACGGAGAGATTTACTTCACCGAATCGATCGTTGATGCCGGGGCGACCAGCTTCACCGTCGTTCTGAATTACGCCCCATGTGAAGAGGGCCAGTACGAGTAGGACTGGTATGCCGACTCCGATTAATACTGAGCGCCTCTGCCCCAAAACTACTTGTCCGATTCTTCCTGTTTTGGATCGTCAGCTTCTGAAGATTCATCCGTTGCCGACTCTTCAGATTCCGCCGCATCAGCTTCGACCGGCTTTGAATCAGCTACAACTGTCTCTTCTTTTTCAAGTTCGAGAGCCAAACGTTTCAGTTCATCGCGCTGTTCGTTGTAGTCATCTTCATCGATGTTGTTTGCCTCGTACTCTTCGTCGAGTGCGGCAATTTCAGCGATTACGGCTGCTCGGTTGACGATTTCATCATCGTCATCGCTGGAGAGATCAGAGTTTTTCCGTGACGAGAACATGGCATAACCGAGAATTGCCAGCAGTGCGATCCCAACTATCCAGATGATCACGATCACGTAGGTTCGACCTTTGAAGAAGTCTGAAACCTGCTGGAACGGTGTCGGCTGAGGAAGTCCTGAGAAAGTAGCATTGAGTTCAGTTCCAACTGCGTAATCTTCGCCCTGGAACTGGTTGAATACACTTTCAGCGACTACGACGGATTCAGGGATACCGAAGCCCTCAGCGCTTATTGTTCCGCCCTCGTCAGGCAAGAGCATACGTACCTGATCGGCACCGTATGGCAACTTCAAATTGAAATCGAATGAGTTGCCTTCGTACGACAGAATGTAGCTGATCAGAATCGCAGCTTCACCCGGTGGAATTGGATTAGTTAGTGCAAACCCAGTATCGATCTCAAGGATATTCCCGGTAGGAAGTTCAGATTCGATAGCAAGATCTGTGAATCCTTCAGGCAGGTTGAATCTGAGCAAATCGAGACCTGTCAGATTCGGATCAGTCAGGTCCGGCACCCAAACTTGGTCACCGGTGTTGTTCACATTGATGACTGTAAGCACACCGACCTGACGGCTTCTGGCGTCGATAGTAGGAACCATCATCGTGTAGGAGCTGAGAGTGACGTCTTCGAGAGAAGCAGTTTCGTCGTAAATATTTATTCGAACGTTCTGCCAGTTCTCGACGTTTGCCATGTCGACGGACGGTGTGAACGATCCATGATTTACAACAACACGGAAACTAAGACCAGGGCCTGACACTAGGTTGTTGAAGCGGAAGATTCCATCTTCGTCAACGGTAGTGGTCTCCTGTTCGATGATCGAGTTGCTTCCGAGGTCGATCGACATCAGGATTACTTGAAGATCTTCTGGCAGTTCTCCGCCAGCAGTTCCGTTGCTGACCTTGCCTAGAATGCTGTCAGGTGGTGATTGCGCGCTCGCAACTTTTAGTTCAGTTGACTGGAACAAGAATGCCAACGCCGTGGCGCTGACGACGAACACTGCGAATAGCCGTGCCGCTGGTGACTTGGAAGTAATGTTCATAGGATTCAAATCGTGGGGGTCTACTTGAGAGTGTCTCCGCCTTCGGGTGATTCGGCGGATTGTTCGCGTAGACGTGAAATTTCTTTTTCTAGCTCTTCGTCACGTTTGGAGTTGGTTGCTTTTGCACCAGACTCCTGTCTGAGTATCTCTGCTGCCGACATCCGTAGCTGATCTCGTTGCTGCTGATAATCAGCCTCGGTTAGATCACCCGACGTAAAGTCCGCTTCTATATCCGTTATTTTGCGGTAAATCCGTAATCGCTCGGCTCGAAGTTTTTCGCGGGTTACGAAGCTTTCTGAAACGAGGCGATATCGTTTTGACCCCAAAAATGGGTACGCAATCACTGCAATCGACACTAATGCCAACAATGTTCCTAAGGCGATAGGCATTAGCTTTCACCTTCCGGATCATCTGATTCCCGTTTACGGGTGGGGCGTCGTTCGACTGCAGGTTGTGGCCATAGTGCAACCATAGTGCCAATAATGAAAAATGGACCTGATGCCCACAACCACCACGCCAGCGGGTTAATACTCACAGCGAGAGAGATCCTGCCATCGGCCAAGAAGTCGCGCGGGATCACGTAGAGGTCTTCGACAACGGTTGAGCGGATGCCGGATCGAACGGAAGCCATGTTGAAATCAATGTAAAAACCGTGCCATGGTTCGATTGTGTCGATGAGCTTATCGTTCTCTCTGATCTCGCTGTCTTTCAGCGTGAACCCTGAAGAGCCCTGTGCCGCGGCAAACGCTATTTCCTGCGAGTAGTCGTCTGTATCGATTTCATACACCGCCATCTCCGCCCATTGAGCTATACGGTCAGGTCGGCTCGAATCACCGTTGTCGACGTATTCGATTCGGTAGTTGTCGATGATCAGGCTTTCTCCAAGTGCCAGAGCGCCGTCGGTACGCTGCTGGTAGAAGTTCGTGCCGATAATTCCCAGACCAAGCATGAGAATCGATATGTGCACGATGTACCCGCCATGCCTAGGTCGGTTTCCGTTGACTAGTCGCCACCATGCCATCGCCCAGTTGTCACCAGAACGGTGACGGGCTGTTGTTCCTCGCCACCATTCTTCGCCGATAGCGGCTGCCACGAATGCGACTACACCGAAGGAGAATATTGCGACCGGCCGTTGGACGCCCAAGGCAACTAGAACCACGATGGTAATGACACCGACAATTGCCGGCCAGACGAACCACTGTTTTAGTGAGCGAGCCGAAGTTTTACGCCACGGCAGCAACGGACCGATACCCATCATGACGACGATGCCCAGCAATACAGGGCCGTTCGCTCGGTCGAAGTATGGTGCCGAGACGCTGACTGATACGTCCCGTGCAAAGTCTGAGAACAGCGGGTACAGAACTCCCCACAGGGTGACAGCCATGACTGCGAGGAACAAGAAGTTGTTGATCAGGAACGACGCTTCACGAGACATGAACGATTCCATGGCTCGATCAGATTTCAGCTGTGGCATTCGCCATAGGAAAAGGGCGAACGCAAAAACTAGGCTCGCCAGCATGAAGGAGAGGAAGATCATACCAAGGGTTGATGCCGCGAACGAGTGAACGCTGACAACAGGTCCACCTCGGTTGATAAACATTCCAAGCTGAGCCAAGACGAACGCTATGTTCAGCAGCGCAACGTTCCACATTCGGAACATGCCACGACGTTTCTGCACCATGATCGAATGAATGAACGCCGTCATTACAAGCCACGGCATGAGGGCTACGTTTTCGATCGGGTCCCACGCCCAATATCCACCCCAGCCCAGGATCGTGTACGCCCACCACGCACCGAGCAACATTCCCGTACCGAGTACTCCCCAGCTGATGATCGCTGAGACCCTTGCGACATCGATCCAGTCATCACCGTAGTTACCTGCTATAAGAGCGCCAGAGACGAAGGCGAACGGAATAGTTATACCGATGAGCCCGCCCATTAGTAGGGGAGGGTGACTGAACATGCCAGGGTGCGTTAGGAGAGGATTGATTCCTCTTCCGTCTAGTGGAACAGTATCGAGCAGTTCAAACGGGTTAGCGACGAACGATAAGACTGTGAAATAGAACAGCTGGATGATCGCGAGGATGGCGATAGTCCACGGCATACTTCTAGCCAGTCGCTTGGGAGCAAACCAAATCGAAATCGCAGAAGTCACTGCGAGTGCAAGCAAGATATAAAGGAGCGATCCTTCATTACCGGCGTAGAACGCAACCCACACGAAGGCTCGGTCCATCAACGTGTTCGAGTGATCAGCGACGTACTTGATAGCGAAGTCGTTCTGAACGAATGCGTTAATCAGTGCTGCGGAAGCCACGGCCACTGCCAGAGTCGTCATGTATAGCGCTCGGCGAGCACTCACTACCAACTCAGCCATGCCGTTCTTTTCACCGACGATTGCGCCTACTGCTGCGTAAGCGCTCAGTGCAAAACCAAGCAGTAGAGCCATTACTCCAAGATCGGCCATTAGGAGTTTTCCTTCTCAGGCTGGCTTGATGTCACGTCACTGCTTTCTGGATTGTTCACGTCTGTCGATATTCCGAGATCTCGATCTACCTGCGCAAGGTAGTTTGCTATGTCATCGGGCTGCTGTGAATCAGATGCTGAACGGGTGCTTTGTGATTTAGCTTCCGACGCTGATTTCCGCATGTTCTTGATGGTTATCAGCGCAATTCCGATACCGCCCAGAACAATTACAACTGGAACAATGTAGGCAAGTAGATTGAATCCGCTTCGTTCAGGAGCAGCAAGGATTTCCTGTCCATACCTGTCTACGAAGTAATCTCTGACTTCAGCATTGGTATCACCTGCATCGAGCAGCTCACGAACTTTGAGTCGCATGTCGACCGCGATCTGTGCATTGGATCCGTCAATGGTCTGACCATCACAAACGGGGCACATTAGCTCACCGGAGAGCTGGTGTGCACGTTGTTCTAAGGTGATGTCTGCTTCCCGAACACAGCTGGTTGCGCTGAGAAGTAGTAGGAAGAAAAGAGCGGTAAAGGAAATGGCGAGTGCTCGCGGTGGGAGCGCTCGTGGTCCGATCATTACGAACGGAATCCGGGATGCCATAACTTTACTTTCCCCGTGCAGGGATCCTCCTGAGTCGATAGGAGGATAAATAAAAACGGTGCGGCTACGTGCCGCACCCTAATTTACTGACAACAACTAAGACTTGAAATTACTGGCTGAGGCCTGTTTTCTCGTCGAAGATGTAGTTCACGATGTCCCTGATGTCTTCTTCTGGAAGAAGTTTTCCAAATTCAGGCATTACTGGACCGTTCCATCCCGAAATGAAACCGAACATAACCTCACGCTGGTTTAGGCGGTTAGCTGCCGAATCTACGAGGTTCGGGGGGGACTTATACGGTGTTCCCTCAGTGGTTGCGTAGAAGCTTGAGTCTGAAGTGATGTGTCGAGCAGCTTTGCCGTCACCCAATCCAGATACACCGTGACAGACCGCACAGTTCACTCGGTAGAGGTCACCAGCAACAGCAGGATCGTATGCACGTTCCTGCTTGTCTGGAACATTGAGAGTGCTGCTAGAGTCGCCGGCTGTCTTGAACACAACCGAGTCTGCCGGTGGGGCAAGACGTGGCGGCTCTTGAGCCTTGAACGCCTGCGAGTAGTGCATTTCAGAGAACGTTTCCACCGGGTAGGTGTTCGATTCCTGAACTGCACATGCAGACGTTACGAAGATGCTGAGCATTAGTAGCCCGGCAACTGTTACGAGTCGACGTGAAAGCATTGATTTGATATTCGCTGGGAACGCAATCATTACGCGTGCTTGATCTCCAGAGCGCCTGCCTTGTTGAGCACGCTCTCTGCATCGGCGACTTTAGAATCGTCGTCGAATGTAATAACTACACCAATCCAGCCCTCAGTAATTCGGGTGTCATAGATACCCGGTTTCATGTTCGGGAGTCGAGACTCGAAGATGATTCCGATTACTGTTGCGATAACACCTGCAAGCATCGTCATTTCGTACATGATGATCAGCATTGCGAATACCGACAGAATCGGCTTACCACCGGTAACCATCGGGTATGCGAGCTGAGTCACCGATGTCAGGAATACCGACAAGGTGAAACCAATAATTGCTCCGAATGCTGGGAAGCGGAACAGGCGGTGCTGTGGGACATGTTCCCCGAATGCACCTTCTGGGTACGGAGTACCCGTCAGCACATCGAATGTGCCTAGTTCAAATCCAGCTTCTTTCAGTCCGTCCATCGCATCTGCGGCTGGTTCGGGCTGCTGAAACAGGCCAAGAATACTTTGCGTGCTCATCAGAACGTCCTCTAGTCAGCTTCCCTAACGATTGCCGGAACCTTCGCCCGACCAATCATTACGTCATCAGTAAATACCTGGCTCTCCTTCTGCTCGAACAACGGAACGAGAGGGAAGAACTTCGAAAACAACAGCATTAGGAACGTGACCCATGCAAACGACCAGATGAAGATTGTCCATTCAACCGGGCTTGGGCGGTACGCTTCCCATGTGTATACGAACGGTGTCCTGCGAGCCAAACCAGGCACGATAATCAGGAATCGTTCAAGCCACATGCCGACGTTCACCAGAATCGAAGTCCAGAACATCAATGCGATGTTGGTTCGAACCCTCTTGAACAGCCACATGGGCACAGGAATTGCATATCCAGTCAGGAAGAAGACGATGAAGAGTGCATTCCAGGGCCACTGGAACATCTGCATCTCACGCAGTGCAATTTCTGGAGCATCTTGGCCGTATAGGGCGAAGGTGAGTTCCAGGAATGTGAATGCGAGCCAACCTGTTGCTACAACAATAAGTAGTCGTGCGAGTGCGTCGAAGTGTTCTGGGCGAATGAAGTCGTCCCACTTCCAGAGCCATCGCATCAGAGCCATCATCGTTACAACGGCCGATACACCAGAGTGCACAGCACCAATAACGAAGTAAGGCGCAAAGATAGTCGAGTGCCAGCCTTCAACCGCCGAAGCGACAGCGAAGTCCCACGAAACGATTGAGTGAACCGATACGAAAATCGGAAGCATCAGA
>JBDQHW010000033.1:0-22014 GCA_040264655.1 Dehalococcoidia bacterium
AAGGTCGAGTCGGAGCTAACGCAATTCTCGCCATCTCACTCGCAGCACTTCGAGCTGGTGCAGTGAGTTCTGGAAAAGAAGTTTTCCAGCACATCGCTGAACTAGCCGGAAACGATTCACCGACTGAACTTCCAGTTCCAATGTTCAACGTACTCAACGGTGGCGCCCACGCCATGGGCTCGACCGATTTTCAAGAATTCATGGTCGTTCCAGCAGGTATCGACTCGTTCTCCGAAGCAATTCGCTGTGGTGCTGAGATGTACCGGTGGTTGCAGAAGAAACTCCACGCCGATGGACACGCAACAACTGTTGGTGACGAAGGCGGATTCGCTCCTCAGGGACTAACCAACCGTCAGGCACTCGAGTACGCAACAGCAGCAATCGAAGGCGCTGGCTATAAGCCCGGTGAAGATGTCTTCATTGCGCTCGACCCTGCATCGTCGGAGTTCTACAAAGACGGAATTTACGATCTTTCACGAGAAAGCCGGAAGCTTTCGAGCGAAGAGATGGTCGCTGAGTACGCCACTCTCGCCAAGGACTTCCCTATTTACTCAGTGGAAGACGGACTGGCAGAAGACGACTGGTCTGGCTGGGAATTACAAACCGCCAAATCTGGTGACAGCCTTCAACTGGTCGGAGACGACCTGTACGTAACGCAGGCTCGATACGTCCAACAAGGAATCGATACCAAAGCAGGCAATGCCGTTCTGGTAAAACTCAACCAGGTCGGCAGCGTTTCAGAGACGCTCGACACGGTGGCCCTCGCACAAAACTCAGACTTCGGCGTTGTCATTAGTCATCGTTCAGGCGAAACTGAAGATACTTCGATTGCAGACTTGGCTGTCGGAACTTCAGCTGGTCAGATCAAAACTGGCGCACCAGCGCGAAGCGAACGTATCGCTAAATACAACCGACTTCTTCGCATCGAAGAACTACTCGGAAACAAGGCTCAGTACGCAGGTAAACGGGTTCTACCTAGCTAAATCAGGCCAACCATTTCATCAAGAGCAAGTAAGCACGAGCAGTAGAGGAACGAGAAACACATGGCTAAAACGAAAGTTGGAATCAACGGATTCGGGCGGATTGGCAGACAGGTATTCCGAACTATCTCGGAACGCCACGGCGACTCCCTAGAAGTAGTTGCAATCAACGACTTGGGTGATGCAGCAACAAATGCACACCTATTCAAATTCGACTCAACATACGGTCGATACTCAGGAACTGTCGAAGAAAAAGACGGTGCTCTGGTAATCGATGGACGGAATATCACATCATTCTCCGAACGAGAACCTTCCCAAATCAAATGGGGAGACGTTGGTGCAGAGATAATTATCGAATCGACCGGATTCTTCACAGATGCTAACAAGGCGTCAGGTCACTTGGGCGACAGCGTCAAGAAAGTCATCATCTCGGCTCCTGCCAAGAATGAGGACATCACCGTTGTACTTGGCGTGAACGACGAGCAGTACGACCCAGCCGCTCACAACGTTGTTTCTAACGCTTCTTGCACAACGAACTGTGTCGCTCCAATGGCGAAAGTTCTACACAACAACTTCGGCATCGAAAGTGCGTTGATGTCGACCATCCACGCTTACACCAACGACCAGAAGATCCTTGACCAAAATCACAGCGATCTTCGCCGTGCACGTGCAGCAGCCAACAGCATCATCCCGACATCAACTGGTGCAGCCAAGGCCGTTACGCTCGTAATTCCTGAACTCACCGGCAAGATCGATGGCATGGCTTACCGTGTTCCAGTTATCACAGGATCGGTCACCGACCTCACAGTGAAGCTCACCAAAGACGCCTCACTGGCCGATGTGAACGAAGCCTACCGTCAGGCATCGATGAAGGGTTCACTACACCACATTCTCGGCTACTCCGACGAACCGCTGGTATCTGTCGACTACATCGGCAACCCGAACTCTTGCACAATCGACTCGCTCGCAACCTCTGCCGTTGGCGATGGGTTCGTGAAAGTAGTCGGCTGGTACGACAACGAATGGGGCTACTCCTCACGAACTGCCGACCTCGCCAACTTCATGGTCGAAAAAGGCATTTAGTTCTCAGCTGTAGAACTCAACATTGAACTAACTGAAGCCCGTGGCGATCAATCGCCACGGGCTTCATTGTTTGTGGCAGAAGTCCAATCTCAAAAACTGCCTTCTATCGAATACGGGCGTATAATTTTCGGCAATGCGTCACGACGACGCAAAGGTGTGGCGCGGGTTCGGTGTCGCGATCACATTTCACCTCGATTCGAAGTACAACTTCGGTCGAAATGTAAAAGCCGGAAGGACCATAAAAATGGCAACATCAACGAATGGCGCAGCAGGCGCACAGCGTTGGAAAGAAATGTCGAAGCCTGAAGTAGGCGACTGGCGAGTAAAGGGTGGATTAGCCCAAATGCTCAAGGGCGGCGTCATCATGGACGTTGTAACCCCAGACCAGGCAAAAGTAGCTGAAGACGCCGGTGCCGTGTCCGTTATGGCACTCGAACGCGTTCCTTCAGACATCCGCCGAGACGGTGGAGTCGCACGAATGTCCGACCCCGACCTCATCTCAGGCATCATCGACGCCGTATCCATTCCAGTAATGGCAAAGGCTCGAATCGGTCACTTTGTAGAGGCGCAGATTCTCGAATCTCTCGGTGTCGACTACTGTGATGAATCTGAAGTTCTAACTCCAGCCGACAACGAGTACCACATCGACAAATGGCAGTACAAAATGCCTTACGTCTGTGGCGCACGAAACATCGGTGAGGCACTTCGCCGAATCGGTGAAGGTGCAGCAATGATCCGTACGAAGGGTGAAGCTGGAACAGGTGACATCGTTCACGCTGTGACGCACGCTCGCCAGATCCAGGCAGACATTCGCACGATTCAGAACGCTCCAACCGAAGAACTCATGTCACTCGCACGTGACTACGCAGCTCCTTACGAGCTTGTAGTTGAAGTCGCACGAACTGGAAAACTTCCAGTTGTGAACTTCGCCGCTGGTGGAATCGCAACTCCTGCCGACGCCGCACTGCTCATGCAGATCGGTGTAGAAGGTGTGTTCGTTGGTTCAGGAATCTTCAAGAGCGATAACCCTGCAAAGATGGCCGATGCCATCGTTCGGGCCACGACTCACTTCAACGATCCAGACATGCTTGCCGAAATCTCTCGTGGACTCGGTGATGCAATGCCAGGAATTGAAGCCAACAAGATTCCAGAAGACGAACAGCTCCAGACCCGAGGTTGGTAAGCAACTTGAACGGAAAAGCTAGCTCACCGGTGCAGGGTCAACCTCGCATCGGTGTGCTTGCACTGCAGGGCGATTTCGCCGAGCACATCGACATGCTTGGCCTGATCGGGATCAATGCCATTGAAGTTCGCAAAGCTCAACAGCTCTGCGAAATCGATGGCTTGATCATTCCCGGCGGCGAAAGCACGACTATCGTCAAGCTTCTTCACATGTTCGACTTTGTCGACGATCTTCGCTTGCACGTCGAATCTGGAATGGCGTTGTGGGGCACCTGTGCCGGGATGATCGTGATCGCCCGCGAACTTGCCGACCCATACCCAACACCGCTGAACCTCATCGATATCGGTGTCGCACGAAACTTTTTCGGCCGTCAGGTCGACAGTTTCGAAGCAGAACTAGATATTGACGGCGTTGAAGGCGATCCGATGCGTGCGGTGTTCATCAGAGCACCTATCGTTCAAGACACCGGAGACGGAGTCGAAACCCTAGCTATAGTCCCAGCAAAGGCCGATGGCACGCCCGAACAGGCTGTTGCCGTCAAAAAGGGTCGAGTATTAGCTACATCGTTCCACCCTGAGCTTACGCAAGACACCCGACTTCACTCTTTGTTTCTGGAACTAGCTGAGCAAGCTCGGACAGACTCGAACAGAGCCAGTCACTCAACGGAGGAAACCCCGAGTACGGTATGATCCGCCACCTTCACCCAACAGATTCTCCCGGACTGCTGAAGTTCAGTCAGTCGTCGGGTCAGGGTGAAACGTGCACTTTAGTAGGTGCACTTCGTGGCGGTCCCGGCGGGTTTCCAACGGTCAAGTACGCGGGAATAGCACTATCACCTCGCGCCTGGCAAAGCTGTTGGGTAGAAGCACACCGAGGCAGGATCGACGGCGTGCTGAAAGCGGGTCCTCGTTCCGGTTCTAACGCTTGGGAAGTTGGCGAACTTTATCTGCGCAACACCAAAACTGAGCTAGCCCTCGATCTGCTCGAACAGATCGCAGTGCCAGCCGGCGGTGCTGGCGCCCACCGGATATTCATTCGGATTCCAGCCAACAGCGCTCTGTATGACGATGCACGACGAGCCGGATACTCAACAGTTCAACAAGAAACTGTATTTCGATCAGATTCCGCGAGTTCATCTATAAGCAACATCGGTGTACCTGACCGATCTCTCGAACTCAGACCAAGATCATCTGCCGACGATCACGCGCTGTTCAGTTTGCACAACGCAACAACCCCACTAGAAGTACGCATGAAGCAAGGACAGACCACGGAAGATTGGTTAGCGAGTTCTGAGCAACTGGGCCGTGGTACGTCTGAATGGGTGTTCGAACAATCAGATGGTGACATCGGAGCAATCGTCCAGCGCAACTCCACACGATCAGGTCACATGTTCAGCATCAACTGGGCAACCGAATCGGGATCAAACCTGCCCGGATTGGTCGCGGCCGCGCTGGCAGAAAGTAAGGATGTTCCGGCGACTACAATCGTGCCAGAATATCGACCTGCTCTAGCGCATTTACTGGTTACACTCGGTTTCACCGAGCAAGCCCGATACGAAGTGATGGTTAAACCTCTGGCGCAGACCGTTACAGAAGCACAAAAAGCATTTGCAGCTATCAGTTAGTCAGTAATATTGGCTGACGAAAAAGCGAACTAGAAATTTGGAGAAACTCGAACTGGCAGAATCCACCGCACATATCGTCGACGATCTCGATGCGTTCATCGACATATTTCCATATGAAATCGCCGAAGCACTAAGGTCCAGAGACGACGTTGGCGATCTTGTAGAAGTAGTCCTCGATCTAGGCAGAAACCCTGAAGCCCGACTTTCATCGGAACAGGTTGCAGTGAGCCAAGTCGAAGTGACTCGTGAGCAGATAGCTCATGTCGTTGAGCAGGTTGGGCATTTCGGTGACGACAACCGTGCAGGAATCGAACGAACTCTCCACAGAATCTCTGTCATGCGAAACCGCGCTGGCGAACCAGTTGGTCTCACCTGCCGAGTTGGTCGTGCCGTATTCGGCTCAGTCCGCCTCATCGAAGACCTCGTCCGATCAGGTAAAAGCGTCCTGATTCTCGGGCGCCCCGGCGTCGGCAAAACGACAATTCTTCGAGAAACCGCACGCGTTCTAGCTGACGAAGCTAAAAAGCGAGTCGTGGTTGTCGATACATCTAACGAAATTGCTGGTGACGGTGACGTTCCTCACCCAGCAATCGGGCACGCACGCCGAATGCAGGTCGCAAACACTAGCCTTCAGCACCAGGTGATGATCGAAGGCGTGGAAAATCACATGCCGGAAGTCATTGTGATCGACGAGATGAGTACCGAGCTAGAAGCGCTGGCAGCACGAACTATCGCGGAGCGTGGTGTTCAGCTCGTTGCAACCGCACACGGAAACACTCTAGCCAACGTGATGTCGAATCCGACCCTCGCCGACCTTGTCGGAGGCCAGCAAACAGTAACGCTTGGTGACATCGAAGCTCGTCGACGACGAACCCAGAAAACCGTGCTTGAACGCAAACATGAGCCTACGTTCGACATCGTCGTTGAAATCCGCGAACGAAATGCGGTAGCGATTCATCCTGAAGTTGGCACTGCAGTCGACCGAATGCTACGTGGAATATCTATTCCACAAGAGGCACGCCGATTGCAGGCTGACGGCCGAGTCGAAACTGAAGTCGAAGAGATACCGGGTTCAGAATCTGAATTCGCTCCAGCTCCGTTCGATGTGAATGATGTCGGACGCCGCCGTTCGTCACGTGATCGTGGTCAGGATCGACGAGAACGTGCACCTCGTGTGAGCAGAGGCAAGTCGGAGCTAGACCTTAGTCAATACGATGAGCCGTCCGCTCCACCTGAGCTACCAAAACAGGTAGTCACAAAAGTCTTCCCGTTCGGCATTCCCAAGACAGCAATTACAGAAATCGTGAAAGAAACTGACGCTCCTATAGAAGTAGTCGATTTTGCTGACGACGGTGAGATTTTCGTCACAACCAAATCGCACTACAGCCGACGCCCCACTGCAGTTCGCAGAGCCGAACGTGATGGCGTGATGGTTCGCGTTTTGCGACGGGGCACCAAGGAACAGATCAGACAGTTCCTGAAACGATTTGGACAGGAAAAAGTCAAAGCTGCCACTGTCGACAATAGCAATTTCGAAGAACACAACCAGAGCGGTCGATCCCGTGAAGCATTGCGAGAAACCGAATCAGCAATTAGCCGTGTGGTTTCCGGTGAGCAGCGGGTAGAACTAATGGCGCAACCGCCTTACGTCCGCAGGCTCCAACACGGCCTAGCTGCTCGCAACAATCTTGGCTCAGCAAGCATGGGCAGAGAGCCGTCGCGGCGCGTTGTAATTCGCCGGCGCAAGCGGTAGGGTTCAGACTATAAATGATGAGCGAAACTACGCTCGATTCACTGCAATTACGAGGAATGAAACTTGGCTGCTAAACAGCAGGAAGAAATGGATTTCGGAGCCGAAGCCGAGCGCATGAAAAAGCGCACGGTGAAAGACGGTCTGTTGATTACGTTTGAGGGCGGCGAAGGTGTCGGAAAATCGACCCAAGCTGAGCGCCTGTTTCACAAGCTTCAGAGCTTTGGTATCGACGCTATCCATTGCCAGGAGCCGGGTAGTTCCGATCTCGGGAACAACGTTCGACGCTGGATAAAACGTGCCAACTCCTCATCGCCTCTGGCAGAAACGTTGTTGTTCGAAGCAGCACGTGCACAGCTCATGTTCGAAACCGTTCGACCTGCGCTCGACAATGGCAAAGTCGTCGTTCTTGATCGATATATCGATTCGACACTCGCCTATCAGGGCTACGCCCGTGGTGGTGATCTAGCAACGATCAAGCAGTTGAACGATATCGCTACGGCGGGATTCGAGCCGCACCTAACGGTTCTTCTCGATCTCGACCCAAAAGTGAGCTTGGCTCGGGTTTCAAACGAGCCAGACCTGTTTAGCTCCACAGATGGAAAGTCATCGAACAGAGTCGATGACGAAGGTCAGCGTCGATTTGAAGAACAGCCAATGAAGTTCCACCAGAATATTCGCAAAGGCTATTTGGAACTATCCAAAACTGACGCTCGATGGTGTGTAATCAAAGCCGATCAGGCTGGACATCGAATAGCCGACGCAATCCTCAAACGAGTGCGTCGATTGCTGATCGATCGTGACATCCCAGAGACCATCTTCAAGAGCTAAATCGAGCGCTCGGCGGCGGAAAATTACCCGTGACTGATCTGGGTGTAGCAGTAGCGCAGCCACTGGTGAAAGAACGTATTTCGATGCATCCGCCATCGATTCACCGGGTTGGCAGGATCGAAGTTTTCGACTTCCAAAACTGAGCTATCGTCAGCGTCCCGAGTGATTTCGTAAGCCAGCCTGCTTGCACTGTATTCAGGGTGACCCTGGTGCATCAGCACTTTGTGGTCGGTAGTCTCGAAAATGGAGTACCCGGACTCGGCACCGTGCGCCAGCAGAGTTATTTTTCCTTCGTCCCTAGCCTTCAACAACTCGGAATCCGACATCCCGGCCATGCGGCTCTGGGGAGTCAGGAACGCGTCGTCCATTGCACCCATGATGTAGTGATCTTGCTGAAGATTGTTCAGCTCGTACACGCCAAACAGCTTGTGCTCAAAATCGACCTTGCTGATGCCTTCCAAATAAGCGAGCGCAAACGCACCCCAGCAAATCCCTAAGGTATTCGGTGTGTTCTCCCGAGCGTGTTTCGCAATCTCAGTGAACTCGTTCCAGTAGTCCACGTCCTCGAATTTCAGATGCTCAACCGGGGCGCCTGTGATGATTAGGCCGTCGAGCGGAGAATCTTTCGTCGCCTCGGCATAGCTGACATAGTGATCGTCAAGATGCCCCGGCTCCCAAGTTTTGTACTTGTGCGACTCAAGGCGAATCCAAACAGGTTCGATCTGCAGTACTGAGAGCCCCAGCGGAAGCAGCAAGTTAAATTCGTACTGCTCGCCGATCGGCATGATGTTCATGATTCCAATGCGGAGCGGGCGAATATCTTGTTTTTCAGCCTGAGGAACCGGAACCCATTTCACGCGATTCTGCTCAATCTGCGGAAGAGCGTGATAGTTCGTTGGAAGAATTAGAGTCATAGAAATAGTCGCCGACGACGAACGCAATAGTGCGTCCGTCGTCGGCACTGTTGTTTGCTAGAAAACTATCCGATTGCGTTGAACGCCGATTGGAAGTCTTCTTTGATGTCTTCAATGTGCTCCAGCCCGACAGAAACTCGAACCATGGTCGGTGTTACACCCGACGCAAGCTGATCTGCCTCGCCCAGCTGTTGGTGAGTAGTCGAAGAAGGGTGAATCACCAACGTCTTCGCATCACCAACGTTTGCCAAGTGGCTAGCAAGCTTCAAGCTGTCGATGAACGTAACAGCGTCTTCGTGGCCGCCCTTCAGTTCGAAGTTAAGCATTGCTCCCGATCCACGCAGCGTGTACTTGTCGGCGAGTTCCTTGTAAGGACTCGATTCCAAACCTGGGTAGCTCACAGCCTTCACCGAAGGGTTCGACTCAAGCCACTTAGCAAGCTCAAGAGCGTTCGCCGTGTGCCGTTCGACACGCAGACTCAAAGTTTCGATTCCTTGTAGGAGTAGGAACGAGTTGAAAGGTGACTGCGAAGGACCGTAGTCACGTAGACCTTCTAATCGTGCCCGCATTGCGAAGGCAACGTTTCGGCCTTCAGGAACACCAAGCATGTTGCAAATGTCGGAACCAAATCCGAATGCACCCCAGTGCTGAAGACCGTGGTACGAATCGCTCGGCTCTGTAAACAGCGGGTAGTTTCCGTTGCCCCAGTTGAACGTTCCGGCATCGACGATAACTCCACCGATGGTAGTTCCGTGTCCACCAATCCACTTGGTTGCA
The DNA here is from genome assembly GCA_040264655.1 of Dehalococcoidia bacterium. Classification (GTDB taxonomy): domain Bacteria; phylum Chloroflexota; class Dehalococcoidia; order Lucifugimonadales; family Lucifugimonadaceae; genus Lucifugimonas. The sequence continues at coordinate 9,143 of JBDQHW010000033.1, forward strand.
CTCTGAACAACAACGTCAGCACCGTGATCGATTGGTCGAATCAAGGCACCACAAGCACCCAATGTGTTGTCGACGATTAGTGGTAGATCGTGCTTCTTTGCCATCGCTGAAATCGAATCGAGGTCGGCAACGTTGAATCGTGGGTTACCCATCGACTCAAGGAAAATTGCTTTCGTATTGCCGTCGATCTGTTTCTCAAGTTCTTCAGCAGTGTCATCGACAGCAAATTTAACGTTGATGCCGATGCGAGGGAACTGAACCTTCAGCTGCTGGTAAGTTCCGCCGTACAGGAATGGTGACGATACGAGATTGTCGCCAGCTTGCAGCATGTTTGTAATCGCAATGAACTGGGCTGACTGACCGGAAGCGGTCGCAAGTCCAGCCATTCCACCCTCAAGAGCAGCAACCCGCTTTTCGAACACGTCGTTCGTAGGGTTCATGATTCGGGTGTAGACATTGCCAAATTCAGCGAGGCTGAACAGGTTTGCACCGTGTTCCGCGCTGTTGAACACGTACGAAGAAGTTTGGTAGATAGGAACTGCCCGCGCGTTTGTGGTTGGGTCAGGTTCCTGTCCAGCGTGAAGCTGGAGGGTCTCATATCGGTAATCGCTCATTTTATTCCTTACTGAACTTCCGCTACTCGTTCATAAAACTAATTCGAACTAGGATTTATTAACCAGAATTCGCTCTGTTTGCCAAACAACAGTTCACCGCCGGACCAGCAAGCGTTTAGTGACAGATGTTTGGTGACGTATCGCTAGAAATTCAGCTTGGTTCATTCTGGCGAGAACGCATCATACGATACTGGCAATGAAAACGATGCGACGATTCCTGTTTAGCCATATTTGTTGTACGGATTTGGTTAGACGCAGACATCTAAAATTCGATGCCTACCGAACCGTGCACATGAGCCTAAATTGCATCGAATAAGGCAGCAAGGACGCGTTTCAGGCGGCGGTCATGTTTGGGTTCGCCCGGCATTCCGTTGAATATTAGTGACACTGCGAGTCCTTTTTCAGGATCTGCAAATCCAGTCGATGATTCTTTGCCACCGTGCCCAAACGACGTCGGTGAAGCAGCAGTTCCATATCCGTAAGGGACCGCTGGACTATGTCGTTGACTATCAACGAAGAATCCCAATCCTCGATCCATCACGACACCAAAGGTCTCGTCCAGCAAACCTTCGTGCTGTCGTGTGGTCAGCCTCTTTACAGTCTCTTCAGAAACAATCTGCTCACCGCTCGAAGAAACTCCGTCATTGAGCAACATCGAGTAAAACTTGACCATGTCGTGTGCTGGCCCGTGAAAGCTACTACCCGGCCTTACGAATCGACCCAACCGTTCAGGTGTGTACGCAGCTGACACAGTCATCGGTAGTCGGCGTGAATCGTGCATGACGCCAAGATCGTCACCAAGTTCGACGGCAAAATCAGGTTCAACATTCGAAAATGTTCGACTCATCCCGGTTGGTGCGAGAACAAAATCCTGAACGAACGACTCGAACGAGCTTCCACTCGCTCGTTCGATAATCTCGCCCAAAATATGCCAACCAGCCGTTGGAATGTATGCAGACCGTTCGCCCAGATTCCAGCCGTCTACAACGCCAGATGCGCCAAGCCGAGCAATCACCTCGTCACGATGTGTCCCACCATCCGCCAATGCATCATCCGCTAAGCCAGACGTGTGATTCATTATGTGCTTGATCTGAATTCCAGACTTACCGTTGGCACCAAATTCTGGAATATGCGTCGCCACAGGGTCGTCGAAACTCAGTCGTCCTGAATCCGCAAGCACCCCGAGTGCCACAGCGGTGATCGGCTTTGCGGATGAGAACAACGGCATCACAGAGTGAGTCGTGAGTTCGACACCGGAATCAACTACCCGTTCGCCAACCGCGAAATCAGCAATAAGCTCCTCGTCAACTGCAACGCTTAACTGCGCGCCGGGGTGCAAACCATCTTGAATCTGTTGTTCGAGCAGATTCTTTACAGGTTCGAAGCTTGCTGGAATTACGCTTATTGAGGAATCGTGTTGGGAGGTCACATGCTCATAGTATTGACCCTCACAGGTCATAGTCCAACGCGATATCGCCACGAATCGGTCAACCTCGGTTTATCGCCAAGACTCTACTCACGACCTAATCTCGACTTTCACGAATCGTTGTGCGCGGGTATTCTCGTTCTGCCAATTACCAATTCACTAATTTGGAGCGACCCGGGTGAACAAGAACACACTGAAGCACAAGCTGAACGACGGTAAATCTACGATTGGACCATTCGTAGGACTGCCCTCACCCGGAATGACCGAAACAATGGGTTGGATGGGATTCGATTTCGTAGTTATCGACTGCGAGCACGGTCCGATGGATTACGAAACCGCCGAGCACATGATTCGTGCTGCCGAGCTATCTGGCACAACAGCAATCTTGCGTATCGGACTTAACGAGCAGCAGCACATTCAGCGTTACATGGACGCCGGCGCCGCTGGTGTGATGATCCCGCTGATCAATAACGCTGCTGACGGCAAGAAAGTCGTTGACGCAGTGAAGTACCCACCGATGGGCAAACGCGGAGCCTTCGCCGGTCGAAACGCCCGATTTGGTCTACAAGACATGGCTGAGTACATCAAAGAATCGAACGAAGAAACGTTCGTCTCGCTTCAGATCGAAACACCTGAAGGCATCGAGAACGCCGATGAAATCATCGCAACAGAAAACGCCGACGCTATTTTCCTCGGACCTGGCGATCTTTCAGTGAACTTCGGCATTCCCGGACAGACCATGAGCGATCAGGTAGTCGACTCAATTCAAGATCTGCACGAGCGAATCACTGCTGCCGGCAAGCACACCGGAACCCTCGGCGTGACGGTTGACCAGACGTTGTTCTGGCACGAACGTGGCATCAAGTGGATTGTTAGCTCGGCACCCAAGTTCATGCAGGCCGGAGCCGCTGACTATCTCGCCGGCGTCAGAGGTCCATTAGGACTCTAGAGCTTCAATGTCGCAACCCCGATTCACTCCGCATCAGGCAGTAGGCAATCGACTCAAAGCCCGAGGCGAGTCGTTCGACGACATGCGCGTCGGCAAGAAGGTTCTGCTCACTTGGACAGAGAAGTGGGCAGAAGAACTTTCCGACGCGTTGGGCGCCACCCCGGCACCTCGAACTATGTTCATCGACACGTTCTGGTTGCGCACGGTCGACAACGATGAGGGCGGCATTTCCGTGGCATTCGCTCCGATCGGGGCGCCAGGAACGATCATGTTCATGGAAGACCTTATCGCCTGCGGAGCTGAATCGTTCGTAGGAGTTGGAGCTTCGGGTGGTCTGGATCCGAGTCATCCGGTCGGCGATGTTCTAATACCGAACACCGTGAAGGTCGTTGATGAAGGAACATCTGCTCACTATCCGGGTAAAGGCGATCCAACAGCTGATCAGGGATTGGTGTCAGAACTTTCCTCACTCATAGAAAAGCACGGAGGTCGCACAGCAACTGGTGATTGGTGGACCACCGACGGCTTCTATCGCGAGATGACCGACGATATTGCGACCCACATGGAGGCTGGGATTCTCGGCATAGATATGGAGACATCGGCGATGTATCGAGTGGCTCAGCACCGCGGCGTTTCGTCGTGCAACATTCTCGTTGTGAGCGACGAGCTATGGCAGGACTGGAACTACGGAATCGATTTCTCCGAGTTCAAAACCGGTGTGCAAGCTATGCAAGCTGCTGCAATCGAATGGGCGCAGACTTAGACACGAGGAACAGCTTGCTACGCCGAGAACCTGTCGAGTCCGAACTGGGCGATATCGAGATTGGTTTCGCCGGTCATCACTAGATCGGCAATCGCTTTGCCGATTACTGGCCCCATCAGAATGCCCTTACCACCTGTACCAGTCGCAATGAACACGCCGTCTTTGCCTGGAACTTTTCCGAGGATCGGGTCGCCGTCAGGAGCGACGGGACGCATACAAGCTGTGTGCAGTACGAGCTGATGCGATTCAAGCTCTGGAAGCATCCGCATTCCTCTCAATGACAAAGCTTCCGACGCCTCGCTTGATGGAGTGACATCGAACCCGGTTCCATCCTCTGAAGTGGCAGCCAACCAAGTCGCACCGTCAGCCTTTTGCACTACCGAGCATGAACTACCAAGTGCTGTTCCGTGGAAGTGGGCGCCGAGCGGAGGGTTTAGCCCCTCGACGCGGATGATCTCACCTTTTTGCGGAACAATCGGCACATCAATATCGACCCACAAACTCGATGTTCCTGACCACGGCCCAAGCGCAAGTACGACTGAATCGCAATCGATCTGGCCGTCACCGAGAGTCACACCAACTGCCCGATCCTTCTCGTAAATAATCCCAGTGGCCTCACCGAGAACGACTTCTACACCTTTAGATTCCGCCGCCTGAGCAGTGGCGAGGGTCAGGTTGTAGCTATCGAGCATGATTACGTCTTCGACCAGAGTGCCACCAAAAAGGTCGTCAGTAATCCGAGGTTCCATCTTGTGAACATCAGCTGGTTCCAGCCAAGTCGATTTGAACCCTGGGAACCCGTTTATACGATCGACTTCGTTCTTCAGGTACGGAATTTCCGATTCCTCAAGCGCTAGTTCGATATGCGGCATTGTGAGCACTTGAGCATCGACGCCTGATTCCTCTTGAATGGTGTCGAGCATCTCTTTGTGCATTGCGAATGACTGGTAGTTAAGAGATTCGATGTTGCCTGTTTCGTTGGTCGGATTTAGTAGTCCCAGTGCGTAACCAGAAGCGTGATTACCAATCGAATCACGTTCAACAACAGTCACGCTCAACCCATCGCTCGCCAGTCGGTAGGCGATCGAAGAACCAATAATCCCTCCACCGATAACAACTACGTCACTGCGAGGATTCATCGAATCATCTCCTGTGATTTCAGCCAGTCGGCAACTATTCCACTGTCGTGTTCAAATGCCAATTCTGGAAGTTCATCAACCTTGAATACCCGAACATCCAGAGTTTCGTGATCTGCCGATTCCATCGTTCCGCCGGTGACACGAGCTTCGTACACCGCCAGTACTATCGAATTTCCTTCTTCCGAATACAACCCGACGAGGTTCTCAACAACAACCTCAAGTCCGCACTCCTCCAGGACCTCACGTTCGACAGCCCGTTCGAGTTTTTCACCCCGGTTAACGTATCCAGACGGAAAGCTCCATTTGCCGATGGCAGGTTCAATCGCTCGTTGTACCATGACGATCCCGCCGTTCAAAGGCACAATCGCAGCCCCGGCTATCTTCGGGTCATTCCAGATAGTCCGTTCACAGTCGACGCATATCGGATGTCCATGAGGACCCGGTCGAAGATCAGGAAGGTCGTGATTGTGGGTGTCAGCCAAGTCGAGTGATGTCCGATCACTAGTGCAAGCCAAGTTCAAACACGCTATTTGTCATTTTGAACCGGTCTGGCGACTCTAACAGAGCGTGAAAGCACCGGCGAACGCTGATTCATGGCGAACGCATCGCTAGAATGCCATCACTACGACTGATATTGACTTGGAGAACGGAATTGACCAACAACTGGATGAGCGGATTTCAGGGTGGCCTAGGCGGGCTTTCACTGCTGAGCGACGCCGAATCACGATCCATTTCTGCCGAAAACCCCACTGGTGAACGAGGCGGCGGAGCCAAAACTCCATCTCCCGAAGCGCCTCACCCATCACATCGATTGGGAGAGGGTTGGAAGGTTCGACCAGCAATCAATATTGCTCCCGGCGAGACCGTTGTTCTCGCCGATATCGAAGGTCCAGCGATCATCAATCATATTTGGATCACACTACGCGAAACAGGACTTCGAGACTGCGTGATTCGGTTCTTCTGGGACGCCGAAGAAACACCTTCAGTCGAATCACCCATAGCCGATTTCTTCGCTAATGCGCATGGGCTTCGATACAACGTGAATTCGATCCCTGTAAACGTAAATCCATCTGGAGGATTCAACAGCTACTGGCAGATGCCGTTCAGGAAACGCTGCCGCATCGAAGTTGAGAATCAGCACTGGAACGAGCTACGAGGATTCTTCTACCAGTTCGACTACTCACTCACCGAAGTACCAAACGACGCTGCTTACTTCCACGCTCGATGGCGTCGATCGATCACAACTCGTGAGAATCCCGAACATGTCATCCTCGACGGGGTAAAAGGCCAAGGTCAGTACATCGGTACTGCGCTAGGTTGGACTCAAATGTCTGATGGCTGGTGGGGTGAAGGCGAGGTCAAGTTTTTCTTAGATGGCGACGGTAAATATCCGACTATTTGTGGCACAGGAACTGAGGATTACTTCGGGGGAGCCTGGTGTTTTGGCGAAACCTACTCAGCGCCATATCTCGGCTATCCACTTTGGACACGAGACGAGGACGATGTTCCGAAGCATGGGTTGTACCGATGGCATGTGCTAGACCCGATTCGGTTCAAAGAAGATCTTAAAGTGACGGTTCAGGCGCTCGGTTGGTGGGCAGACAAAACGTTCCAGCCACTGACCGACGAAATCGACTCCGTTGCATTCTGGTACCAAACTGAGCCGCACGCTCCATTCCCAGAACTTCCAGGACCCGAAGGTCGATGGCCTCGAACTAAACGCGAATGGGGCGAATAGGTTTCTAAACTGAAACTTCTTACTTCATCATGAAAAATTTCCTGAGCAACAAGTTAGTTAAGTTTGTCGCGCTCTCACTCATCGCTTTAGTAGTGCTGGTGATCTTGGGAGGTGGTTGGTATTTCTCGAGTGTTCTTGAGGAAGATGGTCTACGGGTAGACAACGCAGAACCAGAAAATACGGTGAGCGTAGTCGCAATTAGCGACTCTCGAATAACGCTCGAATTGCTGCCAGATGCTGAAGAAGACAACCTGGCAGTATCTGCCAGATGGGGTCTTACTGACGGCACCAATTACGGACGTCTCGGTGACGTGATCTCAAAGACCAAAACTCAGGTCACGCGTAATTACAGTCCTGTCATTGGTGAATTTAAAGTTGGCGATGAACTCTATCTAGACCGAACCGCCTTCCCACATGATCCCGGTGCCGAAGGTCTGGAATATGAGGAAGTTGTCATTTCGAGCAGCGTTGGCGAATTCGGGGCGTGGCACGCAGGATTCACCTCGCAAGAGAGCTACACGGAAGAGACATCAGACGTTTGGGCGGTTTTCGTGCACGGCCGGACCAGCAATCGAGAAACGTCTCTAAAACTGTTCAATCTGCCAGGCGTCCACTCTCTTGCAATCGATTATCGCAACGACGCAGATGCCCCTCCCAGCGAATCCGGCTACTACGATTTCGGTACCACTGAATGGGAAGACGTCGAAGCAGCAGTGCAATATGCGCTCGACCACGGCGCCAAGAAAATTGTTCTAGTCGGCTTCTCAATGGGCGGCGGAGTAGTTATCAACTACCAGCTGAAATCAGAACTAGCTGAACACACAGTTGGAATAGTGCTCGATTCACCGATGCTCGACTTTGGCAGAACTGTCGACAAGGGAGCGGAAGAACGAGGAGTTCCCGCACCAATTACATTTGCGGCAAAGATGTTTTCGACTTGGAGATTTGGTATCGATTGGAGCGAATTAGATTTCTTATCGAAAGCTGACGAAATCGATGTCCCGGTAATTCTGTTCCATGGCAACGCCGACAAAACCGTTCCGATCGAAACCAGCTACATATTTGCGGCGGCGAACCCAGATACCGTTGCAATGTTTACGTTCGAAGAAGTTGGACACGTAGCCACTTGGAATTGGTATCCGATCAGATACCGATCACTGGTCCAAGAATTCGTCGAAAGTGTCCGCTAAATCGAACAACTGTCGAATAGTATTGAAAGCCAACAAACATTCTCAGCAATGAATGAAGCGGTCGGATTCTCGTGATCTGCCACCGCTCTGGAAAAGCATCTTTGGCACCGGCAACTAATAACTCATACTCAGAGGGCGATTTCTTCGCCGTGCCATTGAAGTCTGGTGGTTACGGAATCGGCATCGTCGTTTGCGCTGGAGCCAAAGGGACCGCAGTGGGAAGATTCTTCCTGCCTGTTCAAGACGAAATTCCGGCTATCGACAAACTAAACCGTTACGACGAGCGCGACTCGGTTCATATCGAGCACTTCCGAGACGGCGGTCTGCGAGACGGTACATGGAAGATCATCGGGCAGCACCCAAGATGGGACAGCTACGAGTGGCCTATCCCTCGTTTCGGAGTATTTCAGCCGAACGCCAACGACTCAGCGGGTCAAGCATTCGAGGTCGAACTCGATGAAGACCTCAAAGCATTTCGGCAAAAGAAAATATCTATCGATCAGTTCAGAACGCTTCCACTCGAAATGATCTCCAGCTCAAAAGCGGCTCAGATCACGATAACTCTGGCGCTGACACGACCTGGCTGGAAACGCAGCGTACCTGGACTCGACTAGGCTCTGGCAATTATTCAGCGGAACGCGTGAGTTCGTGTAGTGGTCTTCGTAGGAAACTGACAAACGAAGAGACGACTCCGAATAACCCAGCCGCTGCGGCCACTACAAGAATCACCAGCACCGGCCACCAGCTTGTTTGCAGAATGAATGGTGGCAGTAGTTCTCGCCCCGACTCTGAGTACGCAATCGCTCCTACCGCGATACGGCTCGCTACCAATCCAGCGGCAGCTCCTACCGTAATTCCGATCGCAGCCACAATTCCGTGCTCGATCAATGCACTGCGCATGAACCCAGTCTTCGCCAAACCCATTGCCCGGAGATAAGCAGAATCGTGAATCGTCCGACCCGAATGCGCCACGAGGTACGTGACATATCCGAGCACGAGTGCAGTCCCACCGATAATCAGCGAGACGATACCCATTCCGCGCCAACCGGCTACAGTCAGTGGATCGATAACGGAGTTCTCAACCCGAGCTTCTCTATCAAGCAGTGATCCGCCCCGGAATAGTTTCCGAATATCGTTCGTGATACGGGCATGATCGGTCGGATCAATGTCGACGAACGCCTCGTTGGCAGAAATCTGTGACAGACCTTTGAATTCAATAAATGCCAGCAGCGATTCCACATCGAGAACCATGAAAGGTCCACTGCTCGGATCGAGCGTTGGGAACAGCTTTACAGTTCCCGCTGCCTGGATCGGAATGAACACTCCTCCGATTTGAACCACAGCGGGCTCACCAACCGAAAGTCCGGTTAGTGCGAGGAAGTCTTCAGAAACGATCACCGGAATAGGTTCACCAGTTGAGCTTCTGTAAGCACCTCGTACACCAGCTATATTCCCTCGATCAAGTTCCATTTGACCGATCTGTACTCCAGTATCTCCGACGCTTGATGGCTCTGAGACGTCTGCGTACGTAATATCGAGTCCATTGGAAGTTGGAAGCGGTGTCCACAACGTGTCCGACTCAAAATCGGAAAGTGTTACTTCAAATCCAGGGCCAACTGCTTTGAGGTCGTCGAATGACCAAGTCGTTGGAGTGCCACCGTCCGCTCCACCCTGCATGTAAGTCTGAATCGAAATAATCTCGACGGGTGCAACCAGGTGCGTAGGGATGTCCGCCGTCTGCTTCGCCCAATCGGCACCGATCTGACCCAACGTCACTGGAATTTTTCTTCCCTCAGAATCTTTGACGACTATCCAGAAAAAATGATTCTGGACGAAGGGTTCTTGCATCGACCATGCCGTAAGAGACGTAGTTCCAGGTGGCAACAACATCGGTTCAGGGCTCGCCGGAACATCGAGGCGCTCAAACAATTCATCGAGTGGTTCTTCAGCAAAATCATCACGGAACCAAGCGAGATCAGGGAACTTATCGATTTCGACAGCTAGAACATCGAACTCCTGACCTAGATCAGTCGTTCCGAACTTTGCGTTTTGACGCAGCGCCAGTGTGGCTTCGTTCACGCCATCGATAGCTAGCAATTCATCGATCTCTTGCTGTCGTACGTCAATACGAACACCACCAGGGCGGATTCGCATATTTGTACCGTTGTCGTAAAAGATCTGCTCGCGGTCGCTTCGCTCAAGCGTCGAACCCAACGTACCGACCATCACCCCTAGTCCCGTACCAAGAATGATTAGCAGCACAGGCCATGCGTACCAATAGGGACTACGGCCAAGACGCCAGAAGCCCACAGCGGTTGAAGCCGAAGTGAATCGTGTTGCGATCCAAAGCGAAGCCTTCGTTATTACGGGGAACGCTCGAAGCATGATCAATGCCACCGAAATCAGCAACATTGCCGGGGCGAACAGCAAAGTTGGATCGGTAACAACCTCACCATCTCTGTCAGTTGATGCCACACCTCGTGTCGACATCTCCCACAGGAACAGTCCACCGAGAATTATTACCAGCAGGTCGAAATACAGTCGCTGGAAAGCAGGTGGACTATCAGGGCGTGCCCGCGTTCGATCGACGTTGGAAATGCCAGATCGAGCCACTAGGAGCGTGGGTAACAGCACAATCAAGAACGAAAGCACTGCTGCCGCACCGGCCCAAACCCAGGCTGTAATCGACAACTCGACGGGCAAGTTCGATCCATGTGTCAACGATTCAAATACGGGTAATCGCCCTGCAAAACCGATGGACCCGAAAGCAATTAACGGCGCAACTACTGCGGGCAAACCAACTGTCGCAATAGCCTCAATGAACTGAACTCGCATGACTTGGAATGTTGATAGACCTCGAGACCTCAGCATTACTGTTTCGAGTTCGCGTTTGCGGGCAATCAGTCCTGCAACCAAGAACAAGTAGTAGCCAACAACCGACGTCGCCAGAGCGGCGAGCAACAACGCTGGTAACTGTAAGAACAGCATCTTCTGTTCCATGCGCTTTGTGGCCGCCCGAGCGCCTAGTAAGGCTGTTCCACGTGGAAGCTGCTCTAGCAAGCGATCTTCATATTCGTCCATTGCTGCGACTAGCACGCCCGGTTTTGAGTCCGATATCAATTCGGGGTCCGTAAACAGGACCCGGGTGTAACTCATCGGAAGACCTGAGTTCGACGGTCCGACTCCGGCAGCAATAGTGTCTTCAGCGGTAAACAGGATTAGGGGCAGATCACGACCGCCGAATAGTTCAGGCGGCTGTGGCTCTAGGATCGAAAGCGGACTTCCGAGCCAGAACTCGTCTCGTAAATCGTTCGCTGCAAAAAATCCTACGACTTCAGCCTTTACAAGCCCGGCGTTTCTATCGACTGAGGAGGCATGGAAAACATCGCCAATTTCATGATCGATGAATCGATCAACGTGGCGAATGTTTTTCGAACGCTCTATGTAAATTCCGACTTCGACAATTTGATTACCGTCGGCATCCTGTTTGATCAGCGAACTTGGGGCTCGACCTTCCACGTACGTAACAGCGTTGGTCATGCCCTCTAGCTGATGAAAGTATCCTCTTGAGGCGAGTTCACCCCGAGTGATCTCAGTTTCCGTTTCCGGGTCGTCGTCTTCCTTGCCCCAGAAATGAGCTCGAGTTTTGATGCGCGTAGAACCGAAGGTGATCAACTGTTGGAGGTCGTCATTTACCGCCGAATCGACGATTGAATCGGCGTTTTCAATTTCCGATGCTTCTAGCGGAATCCAACTGGTAAATGCACCGACGTTCTTGTTGTACTTGCCGATCGTCTTAACAACGTCGGCCATTCCAACTTTTTCGAGTGAACGAAGGTAGATCGGACCGCCTGCCATCACGGTTGCAGCAAGAAAGACAGCAACCAAAACGCCAAGCGCTAAAAAGCGGTCGCCTCGCGCACGACGTTGTACAAACCTTGAGAAATTCAAATTAGGAAATCATCGTTGTAATCGGCCAATCCACGCGTCAAATATCATCAAGCCGATAAGTAAATGAAGCAACCGCATTTTATACCCACGAAAACGCAATCTGCCCGTCAAATCCAGTTCGTTTTGGAGCTGTGAAACTAGTATCGAGCCAAAGCCACAACCAAATCCAGGAGTAGGAGTTCTTGAAACAATCACGTTAAACAAAAACGCCGCCAAAAAGGCGGTGAAAAGAGTTCATATGGTGGGCCTGGGAAGACTCGAACTTCCGACCTCTACTTTATCAGAGTAGCGCTCTAACCGGCTGAGCTACAGGCCCCTATGGTGTGTCCCGATTACTGTGGAGTGACCGAGTCACAGCAACAAATTCTACTACTGCTTTAGCGTGATTGCGTAGTCAATCTCGATGAATTCACAAGAATTCTAGCGTTCTGCTCTGGGCGTCGTCGGACGACTTGGTCGCAAGCTGCGATTCTCCTACCCTAGCCCTTCCATCCGGAAGGGAATCGAACACATCAGACCTCATCAAGGTTTCGTTTTTACAGTAACGAAACATAACCGGGTCATCCGATGACAACTCGCGCCCTGAATCAAGAAATATCGCCGGACGCGAAAAGACCCCGGTGTACCGGGGTCTCGTTCAGCGCATCTTAGCTACTGAACAGTGAACAGAAAGAATGTCTAAGTTTTTCGAAGTTTTGAGACTCTGAAAAGAGTCTATGATTTTGGTGCATTAAGCTGTTTATGGTTGGAAGTTCAAACTAACGAGCCACTTCCACTCCCCCAGGACTCAGCCGATAAATCAGCTGAACGCCAAGTTCAGGAATCTCGCTCAAGAAAGTTCTCTGTTCTAACCGCCTAATGGTCGACCTAGGTAGCCTCGTTATGACACTAAATTGTCCTGGATACTTGTTGTCGTTTGCCCACCGCTGGGTACTAACAAAAAGCATTTATTTCCAGTCCAAGTCATAAGAGGAACTCCTTAGAAAGGAGGTGATCCAGCCGCACCTTCCGGTACAGCTACCTTGTTACGACTTCGTCCCAGTCATCGATCCTACTCTCGGCGCCTGTGTCCCGAAGGTTCACCCAGCGACTTCAAGTATTA
>JBDQHW010000034.1:0-20853 GCA_040264655.1 Dehalococcoidia bacterium
ATATAATGTACGGGGTTAACGGAAATCCAGTAATTTTTTCTGGGAACTCACACCCGGAACTGGTGGAAAAGATTTGTGACTATCTCCAACAGGATGTCGGTCAAACCGAAGTATTCAAGTTCACAAACGACAATACCTTCGTGAAGATTCTCGAAAACGTTCGGCAAAAAGACGTTTTCATCGTTCAGTCTGACGTTAAACCGGTGAACGACAACATCATGGAATTGCTGATCATGATCGATGCCGCAAAGCGCGCATCAGCAGGTCGGATCACTGCGGTTATTCCTTATTACAGCTATGCCCGCACCGATAAAAAAGACCAGCCCCGTGTTCCGATAACTGGCCGACTTATCGCCGATTTGCTCGAAACCGCTGGTGCAGATCGCGCCATAATGGTCGATCTCCACGCCGGACAGGTTCAGGGCTTCTTCCATGTTCCTGTCGATGAGCTCACGGCAATGCCCAAGCTAGTCGACTACTTCGTTGAACGTGATCTTGATACACCTGTGGTTGTCGCGGTAGATATCGGTATATCTAAAAAAGCTCGATACTTCGCAGATGCCATCAGTGCACCGTTGGCGATTGTTGAAAAACGTCGCCTCGGAAACGAAGACCGAGTCGAGAGTATGAACGTAATTGGTGATATCGGTGATCACCCGGTAATTTTGTTCGATGATGAGATAAGCACCGGTGGAACCGTTATTTCCGCTGTGGAAGCAATCACTGCGCGCGGAGCCAACGAAATCTACGTCGTGGCTACTCACGGTGTTCTCCCCGGAGAAGCAGCGAGCCGTATAACCGCCATTCCACATATCAAAGAATTGGTAATAACCGACACAGTACCTTTATCCGAGAACAAAGTAGACTCAAAGATCAAGGTAATTTCAGTCGCACCGCTTCTTGGAGAAGCGATAAGGCGAATCCATGAAGGACGTTCAGTTGGCGAGCTGTTCACCATCAAGTAATCGGTGAACTTTTCTCAGTCAGTTCTGAACCCAGATTTGGTGAGCCAATAGCCGCATATGTTCAAGTTCTTCAACAAACTCGTTGGCGATTCCAACGAGAAAGCCCTCAAATTAATTCAACCCATCGTTGATGAGATCAACTCGCTCGAATCCCACTTCGAGGCGCTTAGCGATGATGAACTGAAGGGCGTTACTGCCGACTTCCGTGCCCGACACGAAGAAGGCGAATCACTCGACGATATTCTCCCTGAAGCATTCGCTGCCGTTCGTGAGGCCTCTCGGCGATCCGTGGGAATGCGACCGTTCGATGTGCAGATGATCGGCGGAATCGTGTTGCACCAAGGCAAAATCGCGGAGATGCGCACTGGTGAAGGTAAAACCCTTGTCGCCACGATGCCTGCTTACCTGAACGCAATCGCCGGCAACGGCGCGCACGTTATTACTGTGAACGACTACCTAGCCAAACTGCACGCAGGTTGGATGGGTAACGTGCATCACGCACTCGGCCTAACAGTCGGATGCTTGCAGAATGACTCATCGTGGGTATTTAACCCTGATGCTCCGCTCGCAGCACAGACCGAAGCCGAGACTGACGAAGACGAAGCAGACGCAGCACCTCCAGTGCGCTTGCCGGAAGACAACTTTCAGGCGGGAACGAAGCGAGAAGCCTACGCCTGCGATATCACTTACGGCACCAACAACGAATTTGGTTTTGATTACCTCCGCGACAATATGGTCGAAGAAGCTGATCGCCGCGTTCAACGATCACGTTCATACGCTATCGTCGATGAAGTAGACAGTATCCTCATTGACGAAGCTCGAACACCGCTCATCATTTCAGGACCAGCCAAAGAACAAGGGCAGGAGTACCGCAAATTCGCGGTCCTAGCGAAACGACTCTCTCCTGATACTCACTTCGAGATCGAAGACAAGCGCAAAACAATTGTCCTGACTGAAGAAGGCATCGTTGCAATCGAGAAAGAACTGAAAATCGACAACCTCTACGGTGTCGAAAACGACGTTCTTTCCCACTTCACTGAAAACGCCATTCGTGCCGAACACGTCTACGCAAAAGACCGTGAATATGTTGTTCAAGGTCAAGAAGTTGTGCTGGTCGATGAATTTACTGGCCGACTTATGACTGGTCGTCGTTTCTCAGACGGACTTCACCAAGCGCTAGAAGCCAAAGAAGGCGTACGAGTCCAGCGAGAGTCGAACACCTACGCAACGATCACACTTCAGAACTACTTCCGTATGTATAACAAGCTTGCCGGCATGACTGGTACTGCGACTACTGAAGCTGAAGAACTCGACAAAATTTACAAACTCGAAGTCGTTGAAATTCCAACGAACCGGGCAATTCAGCGAGTCGATTTAGGTGATTTCATTTATATGACTGAAGAGGCGAAGTGGAACGCTATCGCCGAGCGAATCTCAGAACTCCATCATGAAGGTCGCCCCGTACTTGTCGGTACAACAAGCATCGACAAATCCGAATTACTTGGCGACCTCCTCAAGAAGAAACGCGTTCCTCACAACGTTTTGAACGCCAAGCAGCACGAACGTGAAGCAAACGTCGTCGCCGAAGCCGGAAAGGCTGGAGCGGTAACAGTTGCCACCAACATGGCTGGTCGAGGTACCGACATTATTCTCGGTGGAAATCCTGATGTGACCACTCCAACCGAAGCAGGTTGGGAATCGGATCACGACACTATTGTTCAAAAAGGTGGACTCTTCGTTCTCGGCACGGAACGACACGAATCGCGCCGAATCGACAACCAACTTCGTGGTCGATGTGGACGCCAGGGCGACCCTGGAGAAACTCAGTTCTTCCTGTCTACGGAAGACGACATTGTTCGCCGGTTCGGTGGTGACCGAATACGTGGTGCAATGAACCTGTTCCGATGGGAAGCTGATGTTCCAATCGAGAACAAAATGGTCTCGAAGTCCGTCGAAACTGCTCAATCTAAAGTTGAAGCACAGAACTTCGAAATCCGAAAATATTTGGTTGACTATGACGACGTCGTAAATACCCAGCGCGACGTTATCTACAAACTCCGCGACATGATCATCGATGGGGAAGATCTTCGCCCAACGATCACCCGATACCTCGAAGAAGAAATTCGAGCGATAGTCGCCGACAGAATCAACGGTGGACCGGAAAACTACGATGTAGATGGTCTTTTCCGTGAATTGATGACAGTGTTCCCAACAACTGAAGGCTTCCCTCCCAAAGACGACATCTTCGAGATGCGACCCGAAGAAGCTGAAGAAGTTTTCCTCGGTCTGATCGATACTATCTACGACAAGCGCACTGGCGAATTCGGCGCCGAGCTTCTGCACAAGCTAGAGCGCACCATCATGTTGCGAACCATCGATGAAAACTGGGTCGAGCACCTCACTTCGATGGACAACATGCGTCAGGGAATTGGCCTCGAAGCAGCAGGGCAGCGCGATCCGCTGATCGCGTACAAGCGGCAGGCGTTCGACATGTTCACCGCACTCGACACTACGATCAATTCGACTGTTGCTCGCACAATCTTTCGTGTAGCCCTAACCCAGCAGCCGGCTCCCACGCAGGCACCTGTAACGAACGCGGTGAAGCCTGATGCCAACGTATCGACACAAAAGGCAAGCGCTCTCGCAAATCAGCACTCAGTAATGGCGAACGTCAACTCTGGTCATGGAGGCGGCAAGCAAGGCGGGACTAGTCTCGCTGACGTGCCGACCCATACCCCTGACGGTCGAAAAATGTCACGTGCGGAGCGTCGTAAGATCGAACGACTCCAGAAGAAACAGGCTAAACAGGATGCCGAATAACTCCGCGTCCGCCAAAGCCTCCCGATCGCTGGTTCCCATACGAGCGAAACTCTAATCCCTGAGTTCCCGCCTCGCTCCTTGGCACGATAACCTGTGTGGCATGGACAACAACTCGATTTCTCAGGTGTTCGCCGATGTCGCTGTGCTTATGCAGGCGAACGGCGAAAACATATTCAAGGTGCGTGCGCATTCGAAGGCTTCAGACGAGATAAAAAGTCTCTCGTACCCAATTGCCGACATCATCGACGATACAGAGAAATTAAGCGCGATCCCGGGTTTTGGTGAAGCGATTGTCGAAATGACTCAGGAGTTAGTCCGAACGGGACGGCTTAGTTTGCTAGAAGGGCTGCTGGATGAGCTTCCCGACGGTGTTCTTGAGCTAGTCCAAATCCCCGGTATCGGACCAAAGATCGCAGTGACCGCCGCAACTGATCTGGGCATAGGGAATTATGAACAACTCGCTGCGTCGATCGAATCAGGCGAGTTCCAGTCATTACCTCGCATCAGCAAAAAAGGTGCGGTTCAGATACTTCGCCACACCAAAGTTCGCATTGAGCAGGGTAAGAGAATCGGAATTGGTCCAGCAACTCAAGCAGCCCACAAAGTGATCACCGAACTCCAAAATAGATGCCCTGACGTCGATCAAATCGAAGCCGTAGGGAGCCTGCGTCGTGCAGTCGAACTGGTTGGCAACATCAATATTGTCTGTGCTGCAAGTGATGAAATACAGGCCACCGAAATAATCGACACATTCACAACTCTTACGAATGTCCACGATGTTGTCTCTCACGATGAAAACACGGCAGTGTTCACCGATCGAACCGGCTTAGAATTCTCACTGCGAGTAGTCCGACCAGATGCATTTTCTGGTGCTCTGGTCTATGCCACCGGATCAATCTCCCACGGCACTAAGATCGAATCGTTAGCTTCTAATCAAGGATTGGAGCTAACTCCAAGCGGACTCTTTGATCTAGAAACAGACTCACCTGTTCAAGCCGACACTGAACAGGAAATATACTCACGCTTAGGACTGAATTTCATCCAACCTGAGATGCGAGAAGACACCGGCGAGATTGAATTCGCTGCCAGTCAAAATCTCTCGCAAATAATCAAACTCGAGGATATACGCGGTGACCTTCACTCTCACACCAACTGGTCCGACGGTCGATACCCTATGGAAGAAATGATCGAAGCTGCAAAACAACGTGGTCTCGACTACATCGCAATCACCGACCATTCGCCAAGTGCAACCGTGGCGAATGGTCTCAAGCCCGACATGCTCCTCGTCCACAACACTGCAGTGCGTGACGCCGCCGAATCTTCAGGTATGAACCTACTCACCGGTACTGAAATGGATATTAAGCTGGATGGATCGCTCGACTACGCCGATGATCTACTCGAAAATCTCGACATCGTGATCGCATCAATCCACTCGGGAATGGACCAAGACAGCGCAACGATGACCCAGCGCGTCATCGATGCAATGGAAAGCCCACATGTTGACGTAATTTGTCATCTCACCGCACGACTACTCGGAAAGCGATCTCCGGTTGAGATCGATATTGATGAAGTTCTCGAAGCGGCAGTCAGGACCGGAACCGTCATGGAGATAAACGCATCTCCCGACCGTTTAGATTTGAAGGCTAGCCACGTACGGAAAGCAGTCGAACGGGGTGTAATCTTCTCTATTAACACCGACTCGCACCGAACATGGCAATTCGACAATATGCGATTCGGCGTGAGTACTGCAATCCGCGGTTGGGTCGACTCCGATCGTGTGATCAACACGCTTCAATACTCAGAGCTTATGGAGTTCCTACAGCTTTCCAAAACAGATCGTTACGCATTCATCGAATCTCGTGCCCAGTAGTCAAGAACCCAATCCAACACACGACTCTTTAGTAAAAGAGGCGAATGAGGTGATGGCACGCCTGAAAGCAAATCTGGAAAAGTCGGGATCCGTCGGTGACCAATGGAAAAATGCAGTCCTAGTAACAATCGCTGAATGGCCTCTTCCAAACGAGAAAGTCGACGGCGAACAACTCGACTATCTAATCGGAGGAGAAGCATTCGACTGGCGTCTCCTTGCGCAACGTCTTCTGAGCGAATGTGGCAGCACAATAGCAATCGAAACATGGCGAGAATGGCTATCTGATCCCGTTCTGTTTGCTGGATTCGAAGAGCCAGAATTCATGCGACTGCTAGGAGTTGATAAGTTCCGAGCACACCTCTCATACTTTTACGGCGTGACCGTTGAACAATCACTCGTTGTAGCCGTTGAAGAGGAAATAACCCACCGGCGCGTAGGTGGTGGGCGCCAACTCAGCGACCGCTCTTTGGAACTCGCTTACGAAACCCTCTACGGCAATACACGTGATCAGTTGTGGGAAGTCTTCCGGCTCGAAGTGGGCATGAAACCGCTGCGAGACGGCTGGCGTCATCGAGACGAGCATAGCGTCGGCTCGGAGGATGCGTTTACCTATTGGTTGTTCAAATTGCGGATGGAAAGGTCAGACCCTGCAAGAATCGCAAGCGACACACGCAAAGGGCTGGCGAAGCTTGAGCGTATGCGACAGAACGATGTACGCCGTAAAAAGCTCGTTCAAACGGACCAGTTGCACGTCGATATGCGGAGACGGCGACGACGCTCTCGAAAATCCTGAACAGTGGCAGAAACTTGGCATTGCAATCGAACTGAGTTGCGACTAGCCTAAAAGTGATATCGAATCAGCTTCGACGAGAAGTAGTAGCGAGTTTGCAGGGTCCAAGAGATCCGGTGGTTGGTGTGAACCGGAACCCTCGCATGCGTGAAGTCGTCTCCGAGCTGGCTTTCTGAAGGTTATTGTTCCAACCAGAACACAGACTACTAAGGTTGCCCGGTAGCTCCGTTACAGCTAATTGAGTGGTTCGCAAACCGAATTTTCGGGGAGCGAGCAACGAAGGTGGTACCGCGGTTAGCCCGTCCTTTGATGAAGTTATTAGAACTTCTAAATTGGATGGGTTTTTTGTTGCCCATTTTTTGAATGACACGTGCTGGTCAGTCCGGCCAAATAGGAAAAAAATTTGAAGTCGATAGAGTTTGGCGATCTTCCAAAGCGCTTTGATATCAACGAGCGTGAACTGCACTGGCGCAAACGCTGGAGCGAACTTGGTGTGGAAAAGCGCGACCCCAACGCACCACGTGAAAAGTCGTTCGTCATCGACTCACCGCCGCCAACGGTCAGTGGCTCGCTCCACATTGGTCACATATTCTCCTATACGCACCAGGACCTGTTGGCACGCTACAAACGTATGGCAGGCTGGAACGTTGCCTATCCAATGGGCTGGGACGACAACGGTCTTCCAACCGAGCGGCGTGTGCAGAACTATTTCATGGTTCGAGCGGAGCGTGGTGTTCCCTATATTGAGAATCTTGACGTCGAGGCTGCACGTGCTGAAAAAGGACTCAAGAAAAAACAGCAACTCGTCATCAACCGCCAGAACTTCATCGAGCTTTGCCGCGTTGTAACCGAGATGGATGAGATCGTTTTCAAAGAGACGTTCGACCGAATGGGCTACTCGATCGACTGGGGCGATGAATACGCCACCATTGACGACAAAAGCCGCCGCATCGCACAACGCAGTTTCCTCGATCTGTACGAGAAGAAACACGTGTACCAGCTGGAATCTCCTACGATGTGGGACGTCGACTTCCAGACCGCCGTAGCGCAAGCTGAAGTTGAAGACCGAGAAAAGGGTGGTGCCTACCACGATCTCGAGTTTGGAGTTTTCGAAGAGGACGCTCCGACGAAGAGCTTTGTTATATCAACTACTCGACCCGAGCTGCTCGCTGCCTGCGTAGGGATAACAGCGCATCCGGATGATCCACGATTCAAAGGACTGTTCGGGAAGCACGCAATAACGCCTGGGTTCTTTGCAAAGGTTCCAATATTCCCAAGTACGGAAGCCGACCCTGAAAAGGGCACGGGAATTCTGATGGTTTGTACTTTTGGTGATCAAACCGACGTTGCATGGTGGCGAGACGAGGGATTGGAACTGCGGCAAATCTTAGGTCGCAACGGTCGGATCCTCGACCACCAGTTCAGCGATTCGACCGGTGATGGTTGGGCAAGCACCAACCCTGAAAAGGCAAACGAAAACTATCAACAGATAGTCGGCAAGCGCACGCCATCGGCTAAGTCCATCGTAGTTGAATTGATGCGTGATCCTGAAAATTCAGCGACTGGCAACGGTGCGCCGCTTCAGGAAGAGCCAAAGCAAATTCAGCATCCAGTTCGCTATTACGAGAAGGGCGATAGTCCACTCGAGTACCTAACCACTCGCCAGTGGTTCGTTCGAATGCTCGACAAGACCGACCAGATGATCGAGATGGGGCGCAAAATCACATGGCACCCGGAATTCATGCGTAAGCGATTCGAAAACTGGACAGAGAACCTAAATGTTGACTGGTGCATCTCGCGCCAACGCTACTTTGGCGTCCCGATTCCAGTTTGGTATCCGCTCGATGACCAGGGTGAGCCGCAGTACGATCAGGCGATTATCGCCACACCTGAAATGCTGCCCGTCGATCCTGAATCGGTCGCTGCACCCGGGTATGACGAAAGTCAGCGTGGTGTTCCAGGTGGATTCGCCGGAGAACCGGATATTTTCGACACCTGGTTCACATCGTCGCTCAGTCCGCAGACTGTTGCACGTTGGGGCGATGAGGACGACCAGATGAACACGTTGTTCCCAATGGACGTCCGTCCGCAGGGACACGACATCATCCGAACGTGGGCGTTCTACACGATCGCTAAGGCGATGCTGCACCAAGAGTCGGTTCCGTGGCACAACATCAACCTCTCTGGGTGGGTGCTCGATCCGGATCGCAAGAAGATGTCTAAATCGAAAGGCAACGTCGTTACCCCAGTCGACACTCTCGACAGGTTCGGCGCCGACGCAGTTAGGTATTGGTCTGCATCGTTCAAATTGGGAACCGACGCTGCCCACGATGAATCGATATTCAAGATCGGCGGCAAGCTAGTCACCAAGTTGTACAACGCCGGTAAATTTGTGCTGGCGCAAACAGCGGACGAAGGTCCGATCACGAACGAACTCGACCGAGCTTTTATTGCTGAGTTGAAAGAAGTTGTTCGTACCGCAGGACAAGCCTTTGAGAAGTTCGAATTTTCGGTAGCGCTAAACGAAACTGAAAAGTTCTTTTGGGGTGCGTTTACGGATAACTACATCGAGCTACTCAAACGTCGATCTCGATCGGAATACGACGCAGCGGGTAGGGCATCGGCTGTTGCGACATTGCGACTTGGACTGAACGTCGTTCTTCGACTGTTCGCCCCTGTTGTTCCGACAATCGCTGACGAAGTCTGGAGCTGGGTATTCGCTGAAGAGACTGGTCATCCGTCGATTCACAAAGCACCATGGCCAACGGTTGAAGAGTTCGACTCGATCCCCGCACCCGAAATCGCTGGTTCGTTCCCAGCTGCTTGCGACGCAATATCAGCTATCCGCAAAGCAAAGAGTGAAAGCGGAGTAAGCCTGAATCGTGAGCTACTCAGCCTAGTGGTAGAAGCCGACGAAGCAGGTCAGTCTGACTTACGTCTTGTTATGGACGATGTCGCTGCCGCAGGTGGCGCCGACTCGATCAGTTTCGTCGATGGTTCACCGACTCCCGACTGGCGCTACACGGCTCAGATTGAACCAGCCGAAGCTCCAGAAAAGAAGTAATCACAGATCTGCTGAGATTCGGATACAAAAAAGGACCGGAGCTGAAAGTTGCTCCAGTCCTTTTTGATTAACCCCGAACCGATCTAACTCTTCGATTTCCATTCATCCCACATTGCAGGAGTGAATTCTGGAACTGAGAAGAACTTGTGGAGAGCGCCTTCTTTGGCGCGTACCTCTGCACACATCTCTGCAACATCAGCCGCTTCATCGATGGCGACACGAGTGGCACCGTCAGCATCACAAACGAGAATATCGCCAGGAGCGATGTGGAGGCTTGCAACAGTCACGGGAATATCGTGCTCGATCATGTTGAACGGACCGTGCCCAGGAACTCGACCGGTTGCCCACAACGGTAATCCAGCTTGCTCGATACCTGGAATATCTCGTGCGTTTCCTTCGACTAGGGCACCCACTGCACCGAGTGCAGCCATCTGGTAAGCCATACCGTCACCGATGATTGCCCCACGTCCCGAAGGGTTATCGATGTCCTGCTGAACAACAATTACAGGTGCGTTTGCCTTCGCTATCGAATCGAAATAATCGGTCCGTGCATACCCATCGCTCTGTTCGCCAGAAAGGGGCGTCCAGGTCGAAGTTAGCGCGTAACCAACGGCAGGCCTGGCACCGGGTGAAACGTACTCATGCACCCTGGAATCGGTGTAATCCTCGTCTGCGGGAATGTAGCCCCGAACAAGGATTCCTGCGTTTTGGACTGTGGCTGAATCGTATTCAGCGAGTGTGGCGAGGATCGATTGGTCAACGGTTTTCATGTGGGGTCATTCGTTCACTAATTATTGTTCGAGCGGAACAATGTCAGGCTCAATCGAAAGTACATCGCCAGGGAAGAACTCACGCCACGACTCGAACTGTTCAACGAACGTCCGGCCTTCTTCAATAGAACTGAGTCCCTTGATGGCTCGGCCCGGATCATAACCGGTAGTCTTAGCCAGAGCTTCGATTCCACGCTTGGTGTCACGCACTCCACCAACTGAGAAAGTATCACCCTCGTCGTTCTCGACGATCAGATCAATACCTTTTTTCTTCTCTTTCCAGTAAAGCCTCATCAGGGCACCTCAATTTCTTCCTGTAGCTGCAATCGCTCGTGGCGACCTGCACGACGAATCTTGCGAATATTCTAAGGGCATCAACGCCTGTCTGGACATGCCGATCAACCATCGGGCGTAATGGTTCGTGGCAATAGTTGCGATCCCATGCCGCGAAAGACTATTTTTTGGCCAATAATGGCAACGCCCTATCGAGAATGGCGTGACTAACGTCTAGCTTCGCCATTAGCGGTTGAGCATCGGCATTTCCATTAGCGTCGACAAACGTGACCTTGTTCGTATCTGTACCAAATCCGCTTCCCGGCTCACTCACATTGTTTGCCACCACAAACGCCGCACCCTTAGGCGCGGCTTTAGCTTGGGCGTTCGATTCAAGATCATTCGTCTCAGCAGCAAAAGCAACTTTCACAAGTTTGCGACCACGGGCAAGTGGCATGAAATCTTCGACTTTCGCAAGCTCCATCGAAATGCCCCCGGAACCCTGTTTCTTGATCTTCTGATCTGAAACCTGAGCTGGAGTGAAATCAGAAATCGCAGCAGCCATAACTAGTAAGTCTGCTTCGGAAGAAATCGGGAGAATCGCATCACGCATGTCTTCAACAGTCGAAGCCCTGACGACCTGAACTCCCGCTGGCGCCGGTAGGTCGGCAGCAGTGATCAACGTTACCTTAGCTCCGCGGTCACGAGCGGCTTCAGCGATGGCATAACCCATCTTTCCGGTTGAACGATTTGAGATGTATCGCACTGGGTCAATCGGCTGTTTGGTGCCCCCAGCCGAGACAATAACGTGTCGACCTGAAAAGTCACCGTTTCGACCAATCACTTTGCGAACAAGTCCGGTAAGTGTGTCCGTATCCACCAACCGTCCTTTTCCAATTAGTCCGGATGCCAGCCGACCATCCGCCGGACCTGCAATAACTACCCCATCGTTCTTCAAAGTGGTCACATTTCGTTGCGTCGAAGGGCTGTCGAACATATCTGCATCCATCGCCGGAGCAACGATCACTGGTGCCTCGGTCGCCAAATATGTTGCTGTCAATGGATCGTCAGCGATTCCAAGTGCAAGTTTGGCAAGAGTGTTTGCAGTTGCCGGAGCAACCAGTAAGCAGTCGGCACGTAAAGCTAGAGCAACGTGATCGATGCTGAGCTCGGAATGCGCATCCCAGAGACCAGAAGTAACAGGTCGGTGGGTGAGTGCTTCGAAGGTTGAACGTCCAACAAATTCCATCGCTGAGGTTGTCATGATTACTTCAACGATTGCACCTGCTTGAACAAGTTTGCTGGCAACGTCGGCAGCCTTGTAAGCGGCGATAGAGCCGGTAACGCCAAGAACGACAGTCTTGCCTTCAAGAGGCGGACGTGAAATCGGTTGAATCGAGCTAATCGCAGGCGTCATATCAGGCACCTTTGCCAGTTCTAGGCGTTGTTCATTTCGTGAACCATTCGAAGACCAACAAGAGTCAGCTCAGGGTTCACATGATCGAATGATTCCGTGTGTTCAGCCATCAAATTGGCGAGACCACCAGTCGCCACAACAGTTACATCATCAGGAGCGTCTGGATTCAGCTCCATCTTGAACCGTGCCAGCATTCCTTCGATCAACTCGGCGAATCCGTATACAAATCCCGATTGCATCGAAGCCACCGTGCTTCGACCTATCACACGATCTGGAGCAACTAACTCAACACGTCGGAGTTGTGATGTATTGCGGAACATCGCATCAGCTGCGATTTCCATACCAGGTGAAATTGCTCCGCCAATGTAGTCACCGTCGGCGGTGATTGCATCGAAAACAGTAGCAGTTCCGATGTCAACGACAATCAATGGTCCGCCGTAGAGCTGGTGAGCAGCAACAGCGTCCACGATTCGGTCGGCACCAACGTCCTGAGTCCGGTCGTAGTGAATGCGGATACCAGTTCGAACGCCGGGTCCGATTACCAGTGGTTCAACCTCGCAAAGTGCCGACAGGGCTTCCACGTAGTCTTCAGTAAGCGGAGGAACAACAGAACAGATAACTACGGCATCGAACGAATTCGGCTCGACACCCTTAGATCGGAGTACTCCCTGGAGTGCCCAGGCGTGCTCATCTATCGTGCGAGTTTCGCGAGTAGCTAGTCGCCAAGTGGCGGTCAGCTCTTGATCGTTGAATGCACCGATCGTGATGTTCGTGTTGCCGATATCGACAGTGAGTAAAGAAGTCACTGTTTCCCAGTATAAGAGCGATCCTTAAAAAAACACGTGTAAATTCACGAAATCGTCGAATTTCTTCTCCGTAATTTTGGTTACTACCAGCGAATATCGAGTTCAGATACATCTTTTCGGAACAGCCCTAAGCGCTCAACAACGTCCGTTGCCCGCATTCCTGTTTCGCCAAAATCGTCTCTTGCGATATCCGCTGCATATCCGTGGATAAACACTGCGAGCGATGCCATTTCGAACAAGTCTTCAGGGTTCTGGGCAATCAAACCGCCAAGAAATCCGGCTAAAACGTCTCCGCTTCCACCCTTCGCCAAACCGGAGTTGACCCATGGTGAAACGCTGAGTCGGCCATCTGGATCCGCTACTAGAGTCGCTGCACCCTTAAGCACGACGACTTTGTTGAATTTCTTAGCGGCTTCAATCACAACCTCAACCCGATTCGACTGCACATCGTTAGTTGATATACCGAGTAATCGACTCATCTCACCCGGATGAGGAGTTAGCACAGCTGGGGATTCGAATCGTTCCCACCAATTATGGGTTCTCGAAAGAATATTCAGAGCATCCGCATCAAGAACCAACGGTTTTGCGGAATCGATCTGTGAAAGCACGATCGAGATAAATTCTCTGGTCGAAGAGTTCGTACCAAGACCAGGTCCAAGCACCACCGAACTAGCTCGATCTGCCAACTCAAGCACACCGCTCGCTGCCTCGGAGGCGTCAAGTTCACCTTTGGCATCTACTGGCAACGATCGATACATCGCCTCTGAAACTTCACCTGCGACATGATGATACGCAGGCTCTGGTGTAGCAACGAACGTCAGTCCCACACCTGAACGTGAAGCGGCGTCCACCGCCATTGTCACGGCACCCAGGTAGTCCTTCGATCCACCTACAACAAGCATCGATCCGAACGTGCCTTTGTGGCCGTCAAAAGGGCGCTCAGGTAGTAAAGGTTCTGCAATATCTGATGTGATCAACTGAGCAATCACCTGTGAATCTAGCCCGACAGGAATCCCAATGTCGAGTACCGAAGTTTCTCCAAGTATTGAAGAGTCACACGAAATCGCCGGTCCTAATTTTGGATAACCCAGCATCAAAGTGACGTCGGCTGGCAGACCTGCCGCATCAAACTCGCCGGTGTCGGAATTCATTCCTGTGGGCAGATCAAGCGCAACGACAGGCACACCGGATTCGAGTGCGATGAAAAGCAGTGCGCTGAGTGGTTCTTCGATGGGGCGAGATACACCTGTACCTAGTACCGCATCGACCAACAGGTCACTCGATTCGAGCAGCGACAGCAAGGACTCCGCTCCTGAATCCGCCAGTCCGTCCAATACCTTCGTTCCATATTCTGTAGACATATTCTGTTTAGGGTCAGGAGACTTGCGAGCCGCACAGAGAACGGCGGTTACGTTCGCTCCCCAAGCCGACAAATGTCGGCCGGCCACAAAACCGTCAGCACCGTTATTGCCGGGACCAACCAATATCACTATCCGTTTGCCGAACAGCTGTGAGTGATCCCCAAACTCGTCACGAATCGCCTCTGCAACCGCAAGTCCGGCGTTCTCCATCAAATCGTCGAGCGACACCCCCGCATCGACCGCAGACAACTCGATACCTTGCATCTGGTCGGCAGTTACGAGTTTCATGGCTTCCAGGCGTCGTCTCTTGCTTCGCCAACCGCCGATGCAGTTGCAAGCTCTCGTGAGTGAGAAAGACTCAACGCAATTCGCGTAATCCCCATCTTCTCAGCGCGTGCTTTGGCTGATCCGTGTAAAACGATTTCCGGCGGGCCGCCACGTTTACGGGTTACTTCAATCGACTTCCACGGCACACCTCGCACTCCGGTGCCTAACAATTTCATCACTGCTTCTTTGGCGGCGAAACGGCTTGCCAACTGATGAGCGCGCCCACGTGCGTAGCGTTGCTCACCCTCCGTGAAAACCTTCGCAAGAAAGCGCTCAGGGTAGCGTTCGAGCACCCCAGCGACTCGTGGAATCTCGATGAGATCGATTCCGGTGTAGATCATGCGAGCAGTGCCTCCGGTGTAGTTCGTCGATAGGAGTTCAAATGATGCCCGAAATAATACTTGTTAACGGAATTCTCGGTTACGATTTATCGGCGTAATTACGAAATTCGCAACCTCATCAAAACCTTGCACTCTTGAGGACCTAGCAAAATTACAGCACGAATCATTGACGGAAAAGTTGTTGCCGCTGCGGTCCACGATGAAGTTGCGACCGGTGTTGCCGAATTCAAGTCAAAACATGGAACGGTACCTGGACTAACCGTAGTCTTGGTCGGAGATGACCCTGCGTCTCATTCCTACGTAAAAGGGAAAGAGCGGGCGTGCGAGAAGGTCGGTATCGCCACCGAAACCATTCGACGAGATGCCGATATTTCTCAAGAAGAGCTGATCAGTATTGTCGAAGGCCTCAATGCCGATCCTAATGTCAGCGGCATCCTTGTTCAGCTTCCGTTGCCCAAGCATCTGAATGAAGACGAAGTAATTCACGCCATCGATCCGATGAAAGATGTGGATGGTCTTCATCCCGAAAACGCCGGTCTCCTCATGTTGGGGCAAACGCGATTCGCCCCTGCAACCCCGCTCGGTGTACAGCGAATGCTCGTCGAACAAAACGTCGAAATGAAAGGCGCCAAGGTCGTCATCGTAGGCAGAAGCAAGCTTGTGGGAATGCCGCTCACAGCTTTGTTGCTTCAAAAAGGCATCGGCGCGAACGCGACCGTCACTGTCTGTCACACCGGTACTAAAGACATTGGAGCCGAAACCCGGCGTGCCGATGTTCTCATTGCTGCAGCAGGATTTCCCGGTGCAATTACACCTGACATGGTGAAGCCGGGTGCAGTTGTAATCGATGTAGGAGTCTCTCGTGTTGAAGACTCGACACGCAAACGTGGATACCGGTTGACTGGCGACGTTGAATTCGAAGGCGCTTCAGAAGTTGCCTCCGCAATTACCCCAGTTCCCGGTGGAGTTGGCCCCATGACAATCGCAATGCTTCTCGTTAATGTATTGCAGGCCGCTAATTTGGCAGCAACCGAATGAGAACGTTTTAGAGATTCTGAATTATTCCGTTAGAATGATCGTTTCATCGCCGACGCTGAATAGACCAAATGGGTTGTCTGTGAAGCGTCGATAGTATGTTTGCTCGCATCAGATAATTTATGGCCAGTTCCACAAAATCCAACTCGAAAACCGCCAAGTCGTCGAAGAACGGCAAGAGCGATGCTGCAAGTTCGGATGAAAGTGGTGTGGCGGCGAAGACCGACCACCTTGAGCTGTACCGACAGATGTATCTAATCCGTCAATTCGAACTTGCTTGCGGTGAAAACTACTCGAAGGGCCTGATCCGCGGATTCCTTCACCTCTATATTGGGCAAGAAGCTACCGGTGTCGGCGCATTATCTACATTGCGTGACGACGACTACATCGTCAGCCACTACCGCGATCACGGTCATGCCCTCGCTCGAGGCCTTGACGTAAATCGATCAATGGCAGAACTGTTTGGACGTGCAACAGGTACTTCTAAAGGTAAGGGCGGCTCGATGCACCTGTTTGACGCCACAAAGGGCTTCATGGGTGGTCACGCTATCGTCGCTGGTCAGCTACCGCTCGCAGCTGGACTCGCTCTTGCGCAGCAGTACAACAAGACGGACGCACTGACAATCTGCTTCTTCGGCGATGGTTCAACGAACCAGGGCATTTACCACGAGACTATGAACTTGGCTGCAATCTGGAAATTGCCAGTCCTCTTCTTCCTCGAAAACAATATGTACGGAATGGGTTCCGCCATCGAACGAGTTCGAGCAGGCGGGATCGACTTCTACCCAGGGATGGCCACCTACGGAATTCCAGCAGCTGAAGTTGATGGAATGGACGTTCTTGCCGTCAAAGAAGCCACCGAGCTTGCCGTTGAACGAATTCGAAACGGCGAAGGACCTCAGTTCATCGAAGCGAAAACGTTCCGATTCGTTGGCCACTCGCTTGCTGATGGTCAAAAGTATCGTGGGCAAGACGAAGTTAAAGAATGGGAAGTGCGTGATCCGGTGGTCACCTACCCAGCCCAGCTGATCAAACGCGGACTTGTAACAGCTGGCCAGATCAAAGAGATCAAAGCAAACGTCGATGAAGCAGTCGCAAAGGCTGTCGAATTTGCCGAGCAAAGTCCTGAACCTGAACTATCTGAAATCCACAACGACGTACTCGCCTAACTCATATGCCAGAAATTGTTCTAAGAGAAGCACTAAAACGGGGACTCGAAGAAGCACTCGAGAACGACCCTCGTGTATTCATGATGGGCGAAGACATCGGTGAGTACGGTGGCGCTTACGCTGTCACCGACGGGTTCCTCAAAAAATTCGGTGAAGACCGAATCAAAGACACGCCAATCTCAGAACAGGCATTTCTAGGTGCAGGTATTGGAGCCGCTGCTGCTGGACTCCGACCAATCATCGAATTCATGTCAATGTCATTTACACTTGTTGCATTCGATCAGATAGTCAACATGGCTGCCAACCTCCGATACATGTCGGGAGGGCAGATCAGCGTTCCTATGGTCATCCGTGCGCCTACTGGTGCCGGAGTCCAGCTCGGAGCGACTCACTCGCAGAGTTTTGAAACATGGCTTGCTGAAGTACCCGGCATGAAAGTCGTCTGCCCTTCAACTCCATACGATGCTCTCGGACTTATGCGATCTGCGATCAAGGACAATAATCCAGTGATGGTCGCTGAGCCAGCATTGCTCTACGGAGTCAAAGGTGAAGTGCCCGACGAGTACTACGAGATCGAAATCGGTAAAGCCGATGTGGTCCGAGAAGGCTCTGACATCACTCTCGTTTCGTATGGATATGGAATGCGACCGGTCAACGACGCAGCCGACAAACTTGCAGACCGGGGTGTATCGGTCGAAGTAATCGACCTACGATCACTCAACCCTGTGGACATGCAAACCATCGTCTCATCGGTTCAGAAAACTAACCGTGCCGTGGTAGTGGACAACGCCCGCCGCCGAGGCGGAACCATGGCAGAAGTAGCCGCCGACCTTCAGGAACAAGCTTCTGAATGGCTCGATGGTCCGGTGATGCGAGTCGGATCAGTCAACGTTCCCTGGCCTTACAACCGTGGGCTCGAACGGGAAGTCCTAATCGACACTGACGACGTCCTGAACGCCGTCGCCGAAGGCTACGGACTCTAGCTTAGGCGTCCCAAGTCTGATCGTGTTACTCACCAATTCTTGTGAGTCGATCTGAACTATTTCCGGTAACGCTGTAACATCTGTTCAGTTACAGTAATTTTCACAATGACTAGACCAGTTTCCGCAGTTTGGCGACTGAGCGCAGGGAGGAACGTCTCAATGAATGTGCTTGAACTCAACTTCCACCCAACGCCCCCATCTCTAAAGCCAGCTCAGGTCAGTCGGTCGTCTCTCTCGTCTAGGAAAATATGCAAAGACGTGCGGTAGATTCCCCAAGCGCCAAGAGTGCCTTTAAGGAACACCTACGTTGAACAATATTTCACCGAACGACGATAACGAAACGCAAGATACCAGCTCCATTCCTCAACTCGACGCCGACCTCTCGAACCTTGTTCAGTACGGATTAACCGAAGCCGTCCAGAAACGGCTCATCTCGATAATCACCAAAGATCCTTCACTCGTCCCCGGGAGAGTGGCGCGGGTCGACGGCATATCGACTTTCGTGCATTCAATTTCGTCCGACTATCGAGCTGTAAGTACGTTCGCACGTGTCGCTCATGAAGATGAGTTCGAAGTTGAGCCTGCCCAACCGACAGTCGGTGATTGGGTGCTAATTCGTCCAGGCGAGAATCTTGACCCTGACGAAATCGAGCTTGTCCTACCTCGAACGTCGCTCTTGGCGAGAAAGCGAGTCCAACGAGGTAAAGAAGAAGGTGACGAGCAAGTTCTTGCCGCCAACATTTCGACCGTTTTTGTAGTCCAGGCCGCAACGTACTTCAACACAAACCGTCTTGAACGAGAGATTGCGTTGGTGTGGGGTAGCGGTGCAACTCCGGTCGTTGTGCTCTCCAAAACCGACCTTCTCGACGAAAGCGAACTCGACACGGAAACCGTTATCGAGCAAGCTCAACTAGCGGCTCCGGGTGTCGAAGTGTTCGCCGTCAGCGGAATCACAGGTGATGGTACCGATCCTCTTCGTGGTTACACCGAAGCTGGAACTACAGTCGTCCTGATCGGTGCGTCCGGGGTCGGTAAATCGACTCTCGTAAACCACCTTATGGGACACGAAGCGATGGACACCGGCGAAATACGCGAATCCGATACACGAGGTCGGCACACGACTGTCACCCGTCAATTGCTGCCGCTTCCAAATGGAGGCGTACTCATCGACACTCCCGGCATCCGCTCAATTGCTCTCGTTTCTGGCAGTGAAGATGCGCTCGCCAAAACCTTTTCCGACGTAGAGCAGTACTTGGGGAAATGCCGATTCAGCGACTGCCGACATTCTGGAGAACCCGGCTGTGCGGTGAACGAGGCGATCTCATCAGGAGAGTTTTCACAGTCGAGACTTGAGTCGTATCGCCGCATGGAGCGTGAATTACAGCACGAGGAGTCGAAACACGACCCGACGGTGAAGACGGAACACCAGCGACTAATGCGGGTCATCGCAAAAGGCCGCCGACAAAAATCACGAATGAACAAGCGCAAAAAGTAATGTCAGAATCTGGCTGCTAGAAACGTCCTATTGATAGGCAATTCTGCTCACCTTTGCCAGATTCTTGTGTAACCTCTATCGACGGGTCTTTTAAGACCCGCGAAGCGAGTCCGCCAAACACACGATTTTTGCGAACCAATCGTTCCCGCAGGAGTGCCGATTTGATCAGTGAAGTGACTATGCCCTCGATGGGTGCCGACATGACCGAAGGCACCATCGCAAAATGGCTCAAGGCCGAGGGTGATGCAGTAAGCCGTGGGGACAAGCTCGCCGAGATCGAGACCGACAAGACAGTTGTCGAGATGGAAGCCTACGCAGAGGGACTACTTCGTAAGATCGTAGTTCCTGAAGGCACACTCGTTGAAGTCGGAACTATCATCGGATTCATCGGTGACGCCGAAGACGAAATTCCTGAAATCGCCGAAGCTGCTCCGGCGGCGGAAGCACCGAAAGCTGAAGCTGCTTCTGCTGCTCCAACTCCAACGCCTGCACCTGTTCAACAGGCGGCTCCGACTCCTGCCCCGGCACCAGTTGCGACCGCCGCACCGGGCGGACGTGTGAAAGCCTCACCGATCGCTCGAAAGATTGCCGAAGAAAAGGGCATCAATATTTCATCGGTTCCCGGCACAGGACCTGGTGGGCGAATCACCAAATCTGACGTCGAGAACTTCACTCCTTCACCAGCATTTGCAGCATCAGGCGGACGTGCAGCGGTGGTCATGGACGGCTCCGACACGCCACTCTCTTCGATGCGTCAGGCAATCGCCCGTGTAACCGTCAAGTCGAAGACCGAGTCTCCTCACTACTACGTGACTCACGAAGTAAACATGGGGCCTGCTATGACGTTCAGGGCACAGCTCAACGAGGCAATCGTCGACGATGGCGACCGTGTATCGGTGAATGACATGGTTCTCAAGGCCGTAACGGCCGCATTGTTGAAGCACCCTAAATGGAACTCTTCGTTCGATGGCGACAAGCTCATTGGCCACTCCGACATCAACCTCGGGGTCGCGATCGCTCTTGAAGAAGGTCTGATCGTTCCGGCTGTCATCGGCATCCAGAACATGTCACTGATCGAAATCTCACGAGCCGTTCGTGACATGGGCAAGCGTGCCCGTGGTGAAGGCGGATCACTGACCCAGGCCGAGATGACTCAGGGTACTTTCGGAACATCTAACCTCGGAATGTTCGGAACCGACACCTTCGCAGCGATTATCGTTCCACCTAATGCTGGAATCATCGCAGTCGGAGCTGTCAAAGACACGCCGATCGTCAAAGATGGCCAGATCGTTGCTGGAAAGACAATGAACGCGACGATCTCTGCCGACCACCGAGTGGGTGACGGAGCAGAGGCTGCGATTCTGATG
>JBDQHW010000035.1:0-20304 GCA_040264655.1 Dehalococcoidia bacterium
ATCGTCGCTATTGTCAACAACGACGTTATCCTGTCGAGTGAGCTGGAAGACGCGATGGATCAGATCGTCAAACAGCTGAACGACAAGGGAACACCGATACCGGCACATGCCACCCTGGTAAAACAGGTTCGGTAAGTTGATTTAAGTAAGAAGCGCGGGTTCATACGCCCCGGCGCTTCTTTTTGTTTCGTAGTTGCTGGATAATTAAGCGGTTACTGATTCAGGCGACTGCTGTACTTCGTGGAGTTGTGCTTGTTCGCTGTCGCTGATTACCTTCGCAATGTCGAGCAGGATGATCAGCTTCTCATCACTCTTCACAATACCTGTGAGGTACTCAGAGTCGTTTGTAGTGATCACGGTTGAAGGTGGTTCGATGGAGCTGGATGGGATGCGGCTGACTTCTGTCACTGCATCTACAACCATTCCAATGTCCTGACCCCCAACATCGACAACGACGATGCGATGCTCGTCGGTACGATCGGTCCCTGGCATGGAGAATCGTGATCGAAGATCGACCACTGGAATTACCTTACCGCGGAGGTTGATGACACCCTCGATGAACTCGGGGGCTCGTGGCACGCGGGTTATTTCCTGCATGCGGATGATTTCGCGGACAGCGCTGATGTCTACACCGTATGCCTCTTCATTGAGGTCGAATACGACTAGCTGGCGCTCTCCGGCTACACCGGTGTTCTCAGACATGATTTCAAGTACTCCTTGTCTTCATATCTCATAGTTGAAGCGACCGCCCATGCGACCGCACCATTCTGTTAATCCTGTTCATAGTCGCCTGATTTGCTAGTTGCAGACATCGGAGTAACCAGCAGTCCGACTGTGGGATTTACCTATGGACGAACATGCATTAACCAAAATCAACCAGACTTTGTTTTCTGGATGATTGGTTCTCTATAAAACGTTTGAGAACAGCTGGTTGGGCACAGATTCTCTATTGGTTACAGATTGTAGAACCGTGTTGCAGTTCCACCAAAGACGTCGGCATGTGCTGCTGGCGATAGCGATCCGAGGATTTCCCGTGCGGCTGCAACAACCGATTTATATTCGCCTGCCAACGTGCACACGGGCCAGTCGGTTCCGAACATGAGTCGATCGGTCCCGTACATGCCGAGTACGTGGTGCACATACGGGCGGAGGTCGTCAACGATCCAATTGTTCTGATCTGCTTCTGTGATCATTCCAGATATTTTGCAGTGGATGCCATTGATGCTGGCAACTTTTCGCATATCAGTCAGCCATGGCTCAACAAGATGATCGGCGATTATCGGCTTGGCGATGTGATCGACTACCGCACGTAGATCAGGCACTTGATCCATAACCTGAGGGATGAACGGTAGGTTTGGCGGTTTTGCGAGGAAATCGAACGTTAGGTCACGTCGGACTAATTCTTTTAGTCCGTTGATAGCACCTGAGTTAACGAGCCATCCCGGATCATCTTCGCCTTCCCAAATGTGACGGACACCTTTGAAGTATTTACTACGTTGAAGTTCGTCGAGCGTGTATCCGACTTCGGGGTCGGTGAGGTCGACCCAGCCGACGATTCCAACGATGAATTCGTTTTGATCGGCAAGTTCCAACAACCATCGTGCTTCGTCAGGTGATGACACCGCCTGGACGACCACTGTGTAATCAATTCCTGATTCCTTAATCAGCGGTGCTAGATCGGCAGGTCCATAGTCGGTTGCTAGCGGGCTTCCTTCGGGCATCCATGAGTAGTCGAATCGGTCGATTTGCCAGAAATGATGATGGCTGTCTACAACTGGAATTTTGCTCAATCTGATTCCCTTTGGTGCTGACTAGGCGACTATCGTGCCGATTTCAGGTTTGCCGACTATTGCTGTGTTGTGCTTGCCAGCGAAGTTAGCATCGCCGTACCAGAGGACGCCGTCTTTGATAGACATTCCGTGGACGAACGCATCGCCTTCATCGAGCGTGATTCGATCTAGCTCTGCTCCAGAATCAACGTCGTATTTCACGATTACGTTGTCGGTCGTGTGTGCGCACCAGATTCCGTCGTCTACTCGAGCAAGGCCATGAAGTCGTTCCAGTTCAACTTCAAAGCTGTGCACGATCTTGTAGTCGTCGGACGGGTCCATTAGGTAGATCGCTTTTGGTTGGAAGGCAGTGACCCATATTTTGCCGTTGTCCCACTCGATCCCATGAATTCCCCCGCCGTCTGGAGTGCGGAATCGGTCGACAGGTTGTCCGGTTTGAAGATCGAGTTTGTAGATGTAACCGAGGCCTGTGTCGGTTGAACGGCTTGGTCGAGATACTGAGTTTCCGTTGGAAGCTGTCCAGAGGAATCCGCCACCGACGGTGATGCCTGATCCGTTAGCAGTCGGTGTTGGAATTGTTCGAAGCAGCTTGCCTGTTTCGTCGACAACGTAGACGTTGTCGGTCTTCTGATCCATCACGAACAGACCCTCATCAGTCCACTGAAGACCATTTGGCATTTCGCATGGAGTTTCGATTTGTTTGACAGTTTTCATGGCTGTTTTCTGAGGTCCTTATGGAGAGAAACTGGAACGTACGACAGGCATTTTGCTCGGGAATTAGGTTCCGTCCCGCAATAATGTTTCCGTTGAGGCGAAGAGTCAAGCGGGATATTGACGAGTGATGAACGACTAGGGTTGGCGTAACCACCAACTGGATTTGGTTGATTAGTGCGTTAGTTGATGACGAATTGGATGTAGAATGAAATGGTGAAGTCGAACTGGGCGTTCGCAACTATTTGATTTATATAAATTCTCCCCGCCTCCGCCCGACACGATTCACCTGTGAAAAATAGCCGCCGAAAACGGGCACTTTAGTGTTGCGCGTGTTCGGTGATGACTTATTAGGTGGTGGCAGAAATGCCTTCAAAAGCTTCTAAAGTTTCAGTCCAACGCGAAAATGAACGCGTTATGGTCTTTATCGACGGAAGTAACCTGTATCACGTGCTCTCGCAGAGCTGTGGCAGGCACGATCTACAGTTCGACAAGTTCGCCCAGAAACTAGCGAACGGTCGACAACTTCAGCGGATTTACTACTACAACATCCGCCAAGAGTCTGATTCAAACCCAAACGTTGGAGTTGAGCAGGCTAAATTCCTCGAATCTCTGTACGACACCCCGTATGTCGAAGTGCGACTTGGAATCTGGAAACAGCGTGGCGACATTATGGTCGAGAAGGGTGTCGACGTGATGTTGGCAACCGACGTTGTAACCAACGCATATAACGATCACTACGACACGGCTATTGTCGTCAGTGGTGATGCCGACTTCTACCCAGCCCTTCAGGCTGTGAAGGACGTTGGTAAGCACATTGAAGTTGCTGCGTTCGACATGAACCTTTCGGCAGAATCTGCCCGAGTTTCTGACGTTGTGCAGAAGCTCAACAAGACTTTCTTCACTGGCTTGTGGATGACACGAGCACAGGCTCGTTCACGATTCGCTGCGGCATCCCGTCCTGAAGTATCTGACGAAGCTGCTTCACCGAACGGTGAAGACAAGGCGGCCACTAAGGCTGCAACTTCTCGCCGGTCAAGCACTCGCCGATCTACATCGACAGCCGCTGCAAGCGAGACTAAGACTCGGCGAACTGCTACGACTCGAACTCGTAAGCCTGCAACGAGAAAAGCTGCGGCTACGAAGACTGCTCCAGCGGCTGAAGAATCAGTCACAGAGAGTGGAACCGATTCGAAGATGCGTCGCACTCCAACCCGCCGACGTGTTGGCGGTACGGGTTCGACAGCAAGCAACGGAACTAGCAACGGACGTTCTGCTCCAAAGCCACCTGCTCTTCGTAAGTCGGCTCCGGCAGCAGCAGCGACGGAATCGAAGCCTGAGACCACGGAAGCTGAACCAGTTGGCAGCCCAACTCGCCGCCGAAGCTGGCGCGGACGTCTGGGCTTGAACAACGAGGAAGAATAAGCTTCTTCTCTCGTGGTTATAGATTAGAAAAAGGGATGGCATCGAATTTCGGTGCCATCCCTTTTATTTTGTGATGAATCTTCGATGTGTTCGCGTTGACCACAATCGTGCACAATGCTAGCTTCCGCTAAGTAACCCAACTAACGAACGCCTTGCGAGGTGCGTGAGATGCCATCACTCCAGAGCTTGCTAGATCAAGTTGAATCGGCAACCAACGAAATTGTCGAGCTCGAACAGTCACTGGTTCGAATTCCATCTGTAAACACAGGCTTTATGCCGACAGGTGGTGAGACTGCTGTTGCCGAGTTCATTCGGGACTGGTTGGAAACTGACGGGCTGTCGTCGGAAATTCTGTCTAGGGACCCTGATCGAGGCAATATTGTTTCCGTCTACCCGGGCGATGACAACGACACTCGGTTGATGCTGATGTCGCACACAGATGTAGTGCCGGTTGAAGATGAAACCAAGTGGAACTGGGATCCTTTTGCAGCCGAGATTTCTGAAGGTCGGGTTTACGGTCGTGGAGCTTCGGACTGTAAAGCGCTTCTCACATGCCAGCTAATGTCGATGGCGATCATGAAGCGTTCAGGTGTTCGACTTGATCACGGTCTTCGGTTGGTGAGTGGTGCCGACGAAGAACACGGCGGTCGCTGGGGCTTCGGTTGGCTTGCCGATAATCATCCTGAATCGTTGAAGGCAGAATTTGCTGTCAACGAGGGCGGTGGAACTCCTGTCGAGATTGGCAACTCACTGACATATCTACTTGGAACAGGCGAGAAGGGGCGCATGGAGCTGCACATCACGCTCCGAGGTGAGAGCGCTCACGCTTCAGTGCCGTGGACCGGCGTCAACGCTAGTTACAAGCTTTCACGTGCTCTTGGAGCAATCGAGGGTTACCGTCCGGAGCTCGATACTTCGTTGGAGATTTTCGATCACGTAGGTTCATTTGGTATTGAAGAGAAACCTTCACCAATGAACATAGATCGAATCGTTGCCGAGATGAATGTAACGTCGCCTCGACTCGGATCATTGCTGAAGGCGCTGTCGAGAATGGTTCTCACCCCAACAATGGTTTCCGGTGGAATCAAGTCGAATAGCGTGCCGGAAGAGATCAAGCTCACATGTGATATCCGCACCCTGCCATTCCAGGACGAAGCGTATGTTCGTCGGCAGTTGGATCAGGCGTTCGAAGGTATTGAGGGGCTTGAGTATGAGATCGATTACATGTCGGTTCCAAACTCTTCAGAGTTCGAGACAGAGCTGACCGACTCGATACGCAAGGCTCAAGCAGCAGCGGTTGGCAGAGATGACATTCAGTGGATTCCAGCAATCAGCAACGGGTTTACTGATTCACGATTTACTCGTGATCTTGGAATTATTACTTACGGGTTTACTGGGTCGCACCCCGACGATGATCCGATGCTTTCACGTGCTCACGGCACTGATGAGTCGGTCGGGATAGCGTCGTTGATTAGTGGGACAAGAAGTATGTTGGCGATTGCCTATGATTTGTGCGGTGCCAGATGAGCAATAGAAATCCGGTTACAAGTAATGATCTCCGTGCGGCGGCAGAAATGGTCGCTGGTTCAATACGGAGATTGGATTCTGATCTGTTCGGAAAATTAGCATACGGATTGGAATGGACGCGGTCGGCGACTGTCGCACATATTGCGAGTGCGTTAGTTCACTACTCTGGCAATTTGGGTAGAAAGTCGGTCGATGATCCAGAGACGAGAGGATTGTCGTTCGGTGAAGGAAGTGTCGAAGCCGGCGCGTGGCAGATCGAGTCGAACGCCAAAGTGCTGGCAATAATCGCTGAATCAACTCCCTCTGCTGTCAGAGGATTCCATCGAACCGGAACGCCGGATGTTGAAGGATTTCTCGCCATGGGCTGTGTTGAAGTTCTATTGCATGGCTATGACGCTGTAGTTGGTACCGAGTCAGAGTTCGATCCGAACGACGAGCTTTGCAAGCGTGTTCTAGGACGGTTGTTCCCGTGGGCGCCTCAGGATGGTTCGGGTTGGCTAACGTTGCTTTGGGCGACAGGTAGAGGTGATCTGGATGGCCGTGAAAGTCTGGGCGAGACCTGGATGTGGCACAACGATTTGTTGAGCGAATGGGACGGTGAAATTCCCGATTCACGCCACTGGATTACCAGGAATTAGCACTTCAATTATTTGATTGACTTGTGGCTCAATTGCCGCCATGTATGTTCGCGCTCAGGAGAGCTATGACCGAAAATTCAACACCCAACGTTCTATTCATCATGGCCGATCAAATGAAGGCCTCTATCTTGCGAATGTATTCGTCGGAGATTGGAATAGAGACGCCTTCACTAGAACGGTTGGCTGACGAGGGTGTTCGGTTCGAACATGCGATTACACCGCACCCGCTCTGTGTTCCGGCGCGCACCTCTGTAATGACGGGTCGTTACCCTCATTCGACTGGTTGTCGTCGCAACGAAACACTGATGCCAGAGAATGAGCAACACGCGTTCAGGATTTGGAAAGACAACGGGTTTACGACCGGGTTGATCGGTAAGAATCATTGCTTCATCGAGCCCAGTGATCTGGAATTGTTTGATGTGCGGTGTGAAATTTCACACGTTGGATTGCCCCAGGCGGGACGATATATCGGTGAGAACGCTGGCAATACAGGCATGGACTGGGTGGTGCCTGAGGCCGATATCAACGCAGCCCATGAAGCCCGAACAACGCTGCGAGAGAATTCTCAAAGTCCTCGTATCGCGTACAAAGTATCTGACACCCCTGAAGAGTTTTTCGGCACTTCAGTAATTGCGACTCAGACCGAAGAATTTTTAGATCGATACGTTGCAGGGACTTACTCGGAAGATGGCTCAACAAACACGGACCCGTTTGCGTTGTGGGTGTCGTTCCCTGACCCACACGAGCCGTTTGAGGCTCCGCGCCGCTACGCAGATATGTTTCCACCAGAAGATGTTGTGATGCCGCCTCAACGTACAGATGAGTATTCAGACGGTACGTCACCGGAGCGGAACAGAGTCTTGGCAAAAATGATGCGCCAAACCGACGATTCCGAGGAACATCGGCGAGGGGTTGTGAGCGTTTATCAAGCGATGACCCGTTTCGTGGATGATGGCATCGGTAGGATTCTGGACAAGCTTGATGACCTCGGGCTACGTGAGAATACGATCGTTGTATTCACTGCCGATCACGGTGATTTTATTGGCGAACATGGCATGGCAGTCAAAGGCGGAGTCTTCTACGACGCTCTGGTTCAAGTCCCAATGGTCGTATCGTGGCCAGGTGGCGGAGTTCCGCAGGGTGAAATCGATGGCTCAATGACAAGTACATTGGACATCGTTCCGACTCTTCTTGAACTTCAGGGTTTGGCTTCTTTCGATGGAATCGGTGCTGGTTGGTCACGCGGTGGAGGACACGAAGAAGCAGCGTTAAGCGAAGCTGAAACGCGTCGGATGCAGGGAAGGCCGCTGCCGACAGTGACTGCTGCCGATCCTCGATACGCCGCATTTTCAGAGTACGGCGCTGGTGGCCCTCCTGTGACATTGGAAACTGTCGAAGGACTCGATGAGCCGTTCGGGTACGACACGATTATCGAAACCCTGTGGGCACGCGAGGCAGAGGGGCGTCGCAAGATGGTCCGGACCAGAGAATGGAAGTACGTGACTGATCCGATGGCTTCAGGTGCCACGTTGACCTCAGGAACGGATGGTGGTCCTGGCGATGTTGATGAGCTGTATGACCTCACAAAAGATCCGTGGGAACTCAAGAATGTTGCCCACCTGCCTGACAATGCAGATGTGATTTCAGAAATGCGATCGTTGCTTGCGGGCTGGATGATCGATACAGAAGACCCTAATCCGGTCGAAATACCTGATTCGGTCGGACGGGTCGTGCCTCGGTAGCGGAATTCCCAAAACGGTCGGGTATGCGATAGGCTTTTCGCAGGAAATTTTGTTCGGAAAATATTTTTAGTGCACGATAAAGGGTTTGTCGATGAATCGATTGAAAAAAGTGTCTCGTCTGCATCTACTGGTTATTCCAGTTCTGCTGATTGCACTTGTAGCTGCTGCTTGCGGATCTGATGATGCATCTTTGGTCGCTTCAGGCGATGGTGACGACGATCCAAGCCCACAGCGCATCCGAATGGTCGAAACTGCAACGATCTTCACCGAAGCTGATATCAAGGCTATTGGCTGGAAGGGTCAGAAAGACTTCTTATTGGACTACCCTGGCGCTACCACGTTCAAGTGGGGCTTCATGAACCAGACCGAAGTCGGTGTGCTGATCTATGCTTCAGCCGCTGACGCACAGACGCTGGGAGTAGAAGCAGCCAATTCTCAGACATTCCGACGAGAAGTTGATGATCAGGCTCCAGACGAAGGCATGGATCGAATCTCTTGCCGTGACGCAGCTGGTCAGTCGGCTGTGAAAGCTGAGACCGGGTTCCCTTCAAAATCATTCTCGGGGTCGTACCTTGCTCCTGAAGACGACTCTGCAGATGTGATGGGCCGATCTTGCTCCAACCGATTCCCGACCTACAACGATTACACGGTTGTTGGAAATGCGGTGTTCATGTGCGAAGGTGACGGTGGTCGACTTCTGGAGCCCTCCACGAACTGTGCGAAGGTTGCAGAGTGGCTCGGAGCTTCCTAGTTCGATTCTTTGGAGCTAGAAGCGGAAGTAGATAAATTCTGCTGAAGTTTCAGCTCTTAGTATCAATATTGCGATAAACGACGTGAACGTTATGGCGGTGTAAGCAACCGTTTTGCTCACGTCGTTTCGCGTCCAGATGTCGGTGAATGCCCGACGATCTACCAGAGCGTGAAGCCAGATCGGCAGCGAGTAGAGCAGGGCGGTGATTCCGAGCGCGGAAGCCAGCTGATTCTCAAGCCCGGTGCTAACTATGTTGTCGGCAATATATGAGATATCACCTTCTCTAAATGCCAACCAAATCGCACTGATCGCGAAGAACGTAACTGTTGTGCTGAAGATTCGGTGTGATCTGACGTTCAGCGTACTTGCGGCTCGCCAGACCGAAATTAGAGCGGCGTGAAGCAATCCCCAAACAACGAAGTTCCAAGCGGCGCCGTGCCAGAGTCCGCCAAGAGCAAAGGTCATGACTAGGTTAATAGCCGTTCGGCGGTTGCCTTTTTTGTTGCCGCCCAACGGAATGTAGACATAGTCACGAAGCCACTCAGATAGCGTTATGTGCCATCGACGCCAGAAGTCTGCTGGTGACGATGCTAACCACGGATGCCGGAAGTTGAGGGATAGTTCGATCCCAAACAGCCGAGCTGATCCTCTGGCGATATCGGTGTAGCCAGAGAAATCGGTAAGAATCTGGATTCCGAACGCCAGAGTGCCAACCCAAAGCATTGAACTTCCTGGGTCGTTAGCTGAAAAAATGTTGTCGACGATCAGCCCAATGTTGTCGGCGATAACAAGCTTTTTGAAGAGTCCCCATGAGAGTAGAGACAGTCCGCTCATAGTTCGTTCAGGGTTGAAAGTGCGCCGTTGCTCGAGCTGCGGGAATAGTCTCGAAGCGCGTTCGATAGGGCCAGCGACAAGTTGAGGGAAGAAGCTGATGAATAGGGCGGTGTCTATCAGGTTTGTTCGAGCGTCTGCACGACTCTTATATACGTCGATTACGTACCCGAGTGATTGGAACGTGTAGAACGAAATACCGATTGGCAGGATGATCTTCAGCGTTGAGTCGAATGAGGCGAGCCCAACTGAATCGAGCGCCACCGACGTACTTTCCACGAAGAATCCTGCATATTTGAAAACCGCCAAAGTGCCCAGAGAGACGACTGCGGCACCGATCACATATCGCTTTGAGTTGGCTGGGTCTTCGCTGATTCGGCGCGCTGCGAAGTACGACACGAGGGTATACCCACCAAGCAGTAGCGCCATTCGCATATCGACGTATGAATAGAACACGTAGCTTGCTGCGAGCAGAAGAACGTTTTGGTAACGGCGCGAGAGAAACCAGTACATCGAGAACACTGCAATTAGTAGTAGGGCGTATTCGAGTGATTGGAACGTCAAGGGGTAGCTCCTTGACGAGAATCGGATTCGATTTCAGCGAGCATCCATTCAGCGAAGAATTCTGTGTAATGATCACGGAATCGATGCTTGAGGTGGTACCCGTCGTAGTACATGCCAGCGTCAATCGCGCCCTCATCGATGTGCGCTGTCATATCGATGTAACGGATGTTTCGCGATTCCAAGAATTCGCGTAGATCAGCCGAGTAGTTGGTGAGTGTGTTGGGTTCATTCGGGCTGCCATCGTCGTTGGGTCTTACCGCAACTCTTACGAAAACTATTTCGGAGCCGATGGCTGCGGCATGTTCGTACATGAACGGCAGGAACGACTCTCCAATCATCGAGTCGAATGAACCGTGATATTTCGGCTGCTGAATCGTTGGTGCCAGGTCGCGTTTGTTGGCGAATCCGAAAATGTTGTCGGATGCCTCGGAGGATCGGTTTTCGTCCATTCCAACAATGTTTACCCCGATGGATGACAGTGGGTTGTCACGACTCGTTGAAGAGTTGTTGGCGATCGGATACAGCTTGTCGAGAACGCTGTTTATCTTGTCGATGACGGATTCGGAGCGCGCTGGAAGAAGGCCGTAACCGCTGACGTTGGAATGGGTTAGCGATTCTTGGAGTTGTCGGTCTTTCGGTCCAGTGAAGTAGACGTGACGAGTGAGAAGATCGTCGTGGAAGAACACATATATCTGTTCAGGCGGATTGGTTGCTTCGGCAATGACGTTGGCGAGTTGCAGATACCAGATCCCGGCCGCCGTCCCATCGATTGCAAGCGACGAGACATTGGTGTCGATTAGTTCTGCGAGATAGTCGGGGTCGATTCTGGTGTCGAGAAGCGAGTTGCCTAGAAAAACGATGTTGGCTTCGGTGGCCT
Organism: Dehalococcoidia bacterium; assembly: GCA_040264655.1. Taxonomy (GTDB): domain Bacteria; phylum Chloroflexota; class Dehalococcoidia; order Lucifugimonadales; family Lucifugimonadaceae; genus Lucifugimonas. The sequence goes on from JBDQHW010000035.1 coordinate 10,857, forward strand.
CAAACGAGTCGACAGCGGATTGATCGAACTGGATCGGTATGTGTCGGTCCCTGAACGCCATTGGCAAGAGCACTACGACGAGCAACATTGTTATGAGCAGCAGTGCATAACGCCGGGTGGTCGATGGCGTTTGGCTCTCGGTTGCCTTGTTTCGTTCAGGTTGCGACATGGGTCAGAAGTTTATTACTTGATTACCGCTGGCTTTCAGCAGGCTCGTCACCATGTTCAAGTTTGCTGGTGCCATTCAAGCTGGCTACAAGTTCGTCGCCTGGGTTTATCGCGGAGCAGTTGTCGATCGATAGGCAGCCGCAACCAATGCATTCTGATAGGTCTTGTTTGATTCGCTGAAGGCGGGCAATACGTACTTCGAGCTTTGTAGCCCAATCTTTGGACAACGACTCCCAATCTTCTCGTGTGGGAACTCTGCCCGATGGCAGATCAGCCAAGCTGGATCCTATTTCGTCGAGCGGAATACCGGCGCGCTGAGCAGCTTTGATGACTGCAATCGTGCGGATGATTGAGCGTTGGTATCTTCGTTGGTTTCCTTCGGTTCTGCTCGAACTTATCAAGCCGGTCGATTCATAGAATCGCAGCGCCGAGGTCGCTACACCAGTTCGGTGAGATACTTCCCCGATCGTAAGAAGTACCGATGTATCCACCATCGCCAAAACTCCAATTGACTTCAAGTTAACTTGAAGTTGTAGGCTACTGGACAAGGACGATGCAAACAAGCTCGAAGGTGAACCGAAAGAGATGACCGTGAGTAAGCAGAGCGAATATACCTACCAAGATGTTGAAAGACTTATGACTGTGATGACGGGTGACGAAAAGCATTCGTTCAGCGCTACTTCGACACTCGACGTTATTTGGACTCTCTACGATTCAGTTCTTGATATCGATCCTGACGACCCGCAGGGTCCGAACCGTGACCGATTTCTGCTCTCCAAGGGACACGGCCCGATGGCTTACTACGCTGTGTTGGCTGCCAAAGGATTCCTTGATGTGGACGAGCTAGAGGGTTGGGGCAAGTTCGACTCAATTCTTGGTTACCACCCGGACGGTGAGCTAATACCGGCTGTCGAGATTGGCACTGGGTCGCTAGGACACGGTCTCGGAATCGGGGTCGGAATGGTGACTGGGCTTCGACTTCGCAAGAACGAGAAGCCGCGAGTGTTTTGCCTGCTCGGAGACGCTGAACTTGATGAGGGTAGTAATCATGAGGCGATAGCGTTGGCAGGGCGGCTAGGCATGGAAGAACTGACAGCCATCGTCATCGATAACAACACGGCTTCTCACGGCTGGCCCGGTGGGATCGCTGCACGGTTTGAGAGCGAAGGTTGGTCGAGCGCGACTATCGATGGTCGAAATCACGAAGACATCAAAACAGCTTTGACTCAAAGTCATCAGGGTCAACCCCACGTGGTTGTAGCGAAAGTGGAGGAGAAGTAATGGCTGCAACTATGAGAGATGCATTCATTGAATCGACCGGCAAGATGCTCGAGTCGAATCCTGATTCCGTTGTTGTTCTCGCTGATATTGGAGTTTCACAATTTAAAGAAGCCGGGATGTTCAAATACTCAGGTGTGGAGAGCAACTATCCAGATCGCTTCGTGAACGTCGGAATTCGTGAGCAGCTGATGGTTGGTGTTGCTGCAGGTCTAGCCAAAGAAGGATTTCGACCGCTGATTCATAGCTACACGCCATTTCTTGTAGAGCGTCCTTACGAGCAGATAAAGATCGACTTTGCTCATCTTGGTCTCGGCGGAATATTCGTGAGCGTCGGTGCATCATTTGATACAGCGAGCAGCGGGCGTACGCACCAAGCTCCGGGTGATGTGGGGCTGCTAAAACTGCTGCCAGACTTCGAAATTCATGTTCCGGGTCATGCCGATGAAGCGGGCGTTTTGATCGATGATGCTGCGGCGGGAGACGGTCGGGTTTACGTTCGGCTAAGTGAGGATATGAATGCTGAACCTCGGCCGGTTGTACCAGGAAAGTTCCATGTTGAGAAGCAGGGTAGTGCTGGTGCGGCTGTCGTAATCGCAGTTGGTCCGATGTTGGATCGTGTCTTAGAAGCAACCGCTAATCTCGACGTTACCGTTCTTTACGCGACTACCGTGATGCCGTTTGACAGTTGGACTTTGCGTGACACCGGGGCGTCAGAAGTTGTTTTAGTCGAGCCGTACTTGCTGGGTACATCGGCGTCCGAAGTGTCGGGTGCTCTACATGATCGTCCGCATCGATTGCTGTCGTTGGGTGTGAGAAATATGGAGCTGAGGAAGTACGGCAAGCTTGAGGATCACATCGAAGCTCACGGGCTTGATGCAGATAGCTTGCGAGTCAGCATTTCAGGGTTCATCTCGTAGGTATGGCTCTTTAGCTTTTCAGTGTCGGGGTGTTGCGTAACCAACGATGCTCTACACTCGCGCCTACATGTAGTCCGACTTCGAATCGGACGTAGCAGTTGGAAGGTAGTGGGCATTGAAAGCGAATCCTCTGAAGGCTGGAGTAGAACGGGGCGAACTGCAGATTGGCACGTGGGTCAACATGCTTCGCAATCCGGCGTCGTTGACGATGTTCAAGCAGGCCGGTCTAGATTTCATTCGACTGGACATGGAGCATTCTTCGCCTTCGATCGAAACCGTCGCAGATTTCGCAGCGATGGGTCGGGCGCTGGATATGCCGGTAATGGTTCGCCCGCCTGAGGCGAATCGAGAGTGGATCACACGTCTATTAGATGTTGGTATCTACAACATCCACTGTCCGCAGGTCGACACCGCCGAGCACGCGGCTGAGATCGTTGCTGCGTCTCGCTACACACCCAGAGGGTCGCGCGGAATGGGTAGCGCTACGCCCGGGAACGATTTTGATTTGTCGATGCCGGTGATGGATCGTTTGAAGTTCATCAATGACCAGGTTTTCATTACGGTGATGTTCGAATCGGCACAGGCGTTTGAGCATCTCGACGAAATAGCTTGGATGGACGGGATCGACGCGTTGACGCTAGGTCCGCAAGATTTGGCTCAGGATCTCGGAGTATTTGGTACGCCAGATCAAGATCGGGTTCTCGACGAGAAACGGATGCAGATCGTTGAAGCCGCAAATAAGTACGGTAAGACGTGCGCAATGCTGGTGAGTTCAGCCGAGCAAGCTCGTCAGTGGCGTGACGCCGGTGTGCTGTTGGTGAATTACTCGACAGAGGTGAATGTTCTGATGGACGGGTACAGCTCGGCGCTCAGCGAAATACGAGGATAGTGATTCGTGCGCAAGGTGGGATGGTATGACTGACGTAAAGCTTGGCTCGATAGGGCAGGTTGCATTGCATGTGAGCGATGTAGACCGTTCGGTTGAGTTCTACGGTGGAAAGCTTGGTATGGCCGAGATTTTCAGTACTACGAATCTTGCATTTTTCGACAATTCCGGAACGAGACTCATGCTGAGCTCAGGTGAAGGTGAGCCGTCTGGCGAGAGGTCTGTGATCTACTATCGGGTCGAAGATATAGAGGTTGCTTACTCGGGGCTCACGGAGGTTGGCGTCGAGTTTCAAGATTCACCGCATGTGATTCATTCGACCGATAACTACGAGTTGAAGATGGCGTTCTTCAAGGACCCTGATGGGAATCAGCTTGCGATAATGAGCGAGCAAGGACAGCTTTAGCTGACGTTAGGCAGTCGCAGGTGTGTTACTGCTCGACGCCAACGATCACCCAGCGTCCGGACTCGCCGATAGTAATCGTAAACTCGATCTCTTCGCCAACTACTAGCGGTTCAGTGCTTGGAAATGCAGCATCAATCGTCAAGTACACATCGTCGAGAATCACACCGACGCTCGAAACCTCACGGATTTTACCGATGAGTTTGTATTCGGCTGGCGGTGCCAGCGTCGGAGTCGGTTCAACTGAACCTTCGGGAGAAGTTACAACAACTTCTTCGGCGGAGAATCCGTCGTCGCCTAGCGTTACTTCGACTTCTTGACCTGGTTGGAGGTCTCCATCGATGTTTGTATCGGGAGTGACTACTGCGGCTCCCTCTGAACCGTCCGGACTGTCGACAACTATCACTTGGTCGGTTCCAGAATCACCGTTGTCGACAACTACTATTTTACCTGTGATCTTCTGATCATCGGGTTTATCTTTTTGGTTGCCGGGTTTTTGTGGGTCTGGAACGACCTTCACGGATTGAACAGTTGGGCTGTCGACTTGCGTTTGGGGAGTCACCATTGCTTCGATGAAAAAGCCTGGCATTACGCTGCCAATGGTTCCAGCAGATCCGTCGATAAGTTCAACAGTTACATCTTCAGATACGTTGAGGAATGAACGGCGACCGTTTCCGTTTGCCGCCACCACAAGTCGTTTTGCCGTTCTCGAAAGAACCCTGCCGGTGATTTCGGTAAGTGGGGGAGCTATTTGATTTTCATCAAGTGTTGTTGTGTAGCTCGACTGGAATTCGTTGAATGCTGCCTCGATCTTTTCTTGAGCTTCGGCCTGAATCGTGTCGAGAGTGTCGTACAACTTGGTTAGATGAGCCGACGCTGTTTCAGACATTCGCGCCTTCAAGAGTTTCTCTTGGGCTAGGCTGATTTCACTTCCGATTGCATCGCTGAGTCGTTCGATGGTTTTGTCGGCCGTTCGAACGGCGACCGCATCCATATCGCGCGATTCTTCGTCGGTCTCAACGACCGTGACGATGAGGCTTCCCTGATCGGTAGCGTCGTCGTCGGGATCATCTGAAGCTTCTATTTCAACTTCGTTTCCGTCGGTTGTCTGCACCTTGAGCTTTTTACCTTTTTTCTCAAGGATGACTCCGACGATGTGCTCGAATGTCTTTTTGGCTTTGCGGTTCTTGAAGGTCAGCTTCCCAGCAACTAGTTCGTCCTTAGTTCCTGAGTAATATCCGGTTACTAGGGTGCCTGAGCTCACTTCGCTCAGTTTGAGAGAACCCTTTTTACGATCGATCTTGGTTTTATCCGTGATCGTCAGGGTGATCACACCTTTGCGAGTGGCCACAACTAGCTCATCGTTGGCTGGAGCTTTTACCACGGTGCCGAACACTGCCGAACGGGTTTCTTTTGCGGAGACGATCGAATCATGCGAACCAAGAACGCTGAAGGCGAGTAGGGCGATCAGCGCTATTCCAATGGAACGAGCGACGAGCATTGTTGTGTTGGTGTTGTTTGTCATTACTGCAAACTCACAACTGTGAATGACTGTCGAGTGGTGCGTCCTTGGAAATCGCTCGCAAGCACTTCAATGAAATTGGCGCCATCGTCGAGCGGGTAGTCGACAACGAATGCTCCGTATTTAGAGACCTCGACTGGTTCGCCGTTGACGGTTACAAACGCATCGGGTGCTGTGTCGCCCCAGAATGCGACCGCTGCTTTTTCGATTACCGTTCGATCTTTAATTCCAGCTATTTCGAGCGGTAGGTTTTCGCCTGATAGTTCTTCAAGAGTGAGAGGAGCTAACGGCGACGTGAGCAGGTCGGGTACTACGGGGAGTGCCTTGGCGACATCGTTGTTCGAGTCGTCGTTCGAGGTGTTGGTGAAAAACGGTACTGCGACTGCGATCACTACAGCTGCGGTGACGACTGCTCTGATTGCCGTTCGGTGCCAGCGTTTTATCGGAATTGAAATTCGGAGGTTACTCAGCGATGGGAGTTTGATCGATGGGAGTGACGGGGTTCTCGAGATGATCGCTTCGTCGGCGTTAGGTGATTGTGATGCATCAACATGAGCTGATGACGAATGGTCTTGATCGCCTGACGCTGGATCAATCTCTGAGAGTTCAAGCTGAGAGTTATTAGCCGGCGCTAGTTTGGTGACATTTGAGTTGTCTTTGAGGATCTCGATATTGTCGTGAGGGTTTTGAATCGCTCGTGTCGGAACGTTGTTTAGGATCACCAATAGTTCGCTGGCTGTAGCCGCGAATTTTACGACGCCTAGTTCTTCAAGCATTGCCGAAATCGTTGGGTCGGGAATGTGTCCGACAGCCACGATTGTGCCGTCGAAGCTGGATCGAAGACGTTGGACAGATCCCGACATTCCGAACTGGGAGATCGGATCAAATAGGACGACATCGGGCCAAGAGGTGTTGACCAGTGCAAATGCCGGTTCGGTCGAAGAGAGCACTGTGACTTTGTGCCCAGCGCTGCGGAGCATCAACTCAAACGTTTCGTCAGTTGCTTTTTCTGGACGTAACGAGATGACTCGCAAGATATGTCCGTTGGCGTTCACAGTTTCCAACCCACTATTCCTAGGTATCACTGATTACTAGATTGACGGCTGCTCAATTACTACTCATTGGGGTAGCTACGTAGATGGGAATGCGCGTAATCGGTAGAAGGCAAAGTTCGCTAAGTTTGTTATCACCACGCCGCATGATCTTTGGCTGGACAGACAACGGTTCGAGTGAGCCAGAATTGTCCGGGAAAACGCTATACGGGCAGTGCTGCAAACAGCTCGTTTAGCACGTAGTTGATGCCGTACATGAGGCCGCAGGCGAACAGCAGCATGACGGCGATCAACACCATCGTCCGTTTGCGGATGAAAGTCTTTGGCTTTTCTTCGATGCCCAAAGCCTTTTCGATTTTTCCTAGACGCCCTTCTATACGTTCTAGTTGAAGAACGATTGGGTGCGGCTGTTCTGCGCTGCTCATATCCATCTAATTGTTAGTTGAGCTAGACGATAAAATCATGAGTGAGAACTACGCGCTTTTGTTGAGCAGGTGATTCTCGTTTCTTAGCGACAGGTTGCTAGGCAGTGTCGATTAGCGGAAAGCTAACGTTACGAAGATGCCTGCCATGCTCAGCAGTGCACCACCTAGGGCGAATCGGGTGAGTCGTTCTCTGAGTGCCACCGCTGCGAATACAACCGCCCACATTGGTGAGGTGTTCACCAGCACAACGACTACGCTCGGTGGAGCATTGTCGAGGGCAAGCACGAAGGTCAGAGCGCTGAGGGCGAACATGATGGCGCCGGTCGTGAGCCTGATGCCATTTCCTTTGAAGACTCGACTAATTCGGTGTGCCGGAAGGAATATCGCGATACCAACGAACAGCACTGCGGGGACTAGATTGCGGATCGTTGCTGCCGCGACGGGAGGGGTGTCTTCGAGTCCGACCACCGTGGAAAGGAATCCTCCAGCCCATAGAAACGAAGTCGTGATTCCTAGTCCGATGCCGATGTAGTCGCCTTTGAATCGGCTTCGCTTTGGTGAGTAGGTGCGTTCCGGCGGTGCGGCTGTTGTATCGCTGGTTTCGTCATCGGCAGGTTTTAGGTTGAGCAGGATTACTCCGCCGATGATCAGCGCTGCTCCACCGACTACCGCTAGCCGGGGTGTATCGCCTAAGAACAGCCAGCCTGCCAAAACCGAGACAGCGATGAATATTGATTGCGTCGTTGGGTAGACGGTGCTGACGGTGCCACGTGACAACGCTAGCCAGAACACAAGCGATCCTGCTGTGTTGACCAGTGCCCCACCTGCCAAGAACATGGCGGAGCGCGGTTCGACGTGGAGTAGTTCGTCGGCCTGGCCTATTACGAATCCGACACCGAGTAAAAACGCTAAGCCGATCCAGACTTGAGCGGCAACGATGTGTGTTGGTTTGACGTTTTTGCCAACGCCTTTGGTGAGAACTCCGGTGAGTGCCCAGACTATTGCGTTCGCAACGGCTGCTAGCTCGCCCATGCGAGCTCAGTTTCCTGCATGCATTCACGCTTGGTGAAGCGTCGCAATGTATTTATTCCTTGACCCTTCAGAGAGCGGGTCATGTAGCTGAGAAAAGTTTGCCGTTAACGCCAAACACGGGCGCAAGCATATTTTGCGCCCGTGCTCTGCAAGTTGGGAAGTGCTTTCTAGCTGGATTGTTCGGCGAGGTATTCGGTGAAGCTGTCGAGAGTCATGTTGAAGCCCATCAACATTCCACCTTGTTCGTTTGTTTCTTTTTGCTCGACAGAATCGTGGAGGATCAGCATTGTTAGCTTGGTTTCTTCGCCAGCATCTTCGAATAGCAGGGTGATGTTGACCCGGCTGCTGTCGTCGTCGCCGAGCTGTTCGTTCCAAACTATTTTTTCGTTGGCGTGAATTTCGAGGTAATGGTTTTCGACGATCTTGCCCATGCTTGATCCGTCGGGCATGAACATTTCGTACTTCCAGGCGCCGCCGACCTCGAAGTTTCGTTCAACGGTTTTGGTCGTCATCATCGATGGACCCCACCATTTGTCGATGTTGGCTCCGTCGATCCAAGCCGAGTAGACAAGTTCGCGTGGGGCATCGAACACTCGTTCGATCACAAGAGTACGTTCAGGGTGTTCAATGGTTGTCATGTTTATCCTTTTAGTTGATTAGCTCCGGGCGTCGTCGGACGACTTGCTCGCCGCTGCAAGGGCGTTTTGGTCCGGGCGTCATCGGATGACTTGGGACCCGCTGCAATCTCCCCCTCTAACTCCCCCGGTCCGGGGGAGGATTTGATTGGTCTTGTTGAAGATCGGTTAGGTAGGCATCGAAGCGATCAAGTCGCTCTTCCCAATGTTGTCGGTACGTTTCTAGCCATTCGGAGACCTCTCTCATTGGCTCTGCACTGAGTTTGCGTGGTCGCCACTGAGCCGATTTGCCTGTCGTCACTAAGCCCGCGTTTTCCAATACTTTCAGGTGCTTGGATATGGCTGGCATTGTCATGTCGAAGGGTTCGGAGATTTCGGACACTGAAGCTTCACCCGCCATTAGTCGAGCGAGTATTTCTCGGCGGGTTGGGTCTGCCAGAGCTGCGAAAGTTTTTGAGAGCGTATCTGTTGCCATGCGTATAACCATATAGTTATATAACCAATTAGTAAAGTAACTGATTTCGAGCGACAGGAATTCAGCCCTGTAGAGCTTGGCTCTTTTGGGGTGGGTTGTAGTTAGGTGCTAGGCGGTTGCTGTGGCTGTGAACGACGTAAGGCCCATGTTCACGTTTCCGTTTTGCACGGCGCTTTCGATCAGGTCGTTGTTTTCAGATTCGACACGAGCTATGAGGGATTGTTTTTCTTCATCGGAAAGTTCGCCGAACGCTGGGATGGCAGCGGCGGCTCCCATTACGGTTAGCTTCACGAAGGATTCAGGCGGGCCGAACACTGAGTTGCTTGATCGTTTGGTGATGTCGATGTCTGAGAATCCGGCGTCTTCCAACATCGTTTGGATCGGTGCTGATCCGCCGAAAGTGAACGGCTTTGCCGCTACATCCATCGGTACGTCCAGGAAGCTGGAAATTGACTTGAACATCTGGTGCCACAGCGGTATTTCGTCGACCGACGCCCAGAGCGAAATAGCGAGCGAACCGCCAGGCTTGAGGACTCGTTTTACTTCTGACGCTGCTTTTGCAGGGTATGGTATGAACATGAATCCTAGCGGGAAATAGACAAGGTCGAGCGAGTAGTCGGGGTGAGGAATGGCGTGGGCAGTTGATTCGGCC
>JBDQHW010000036.1:0-20001 GCA_040264655.1 Dehalococcoidia bacterium
CAACACGATCCGACCACACAGCTCACTTGGATACCGGCCGCCGACACCTGAGGCAATCATGCCCAAGCTTCAACTGGTCGTGAATCCGAGATAATAAGTGGTAACGCTATCGGGGGCAGGTCACTATGCCTCCAAGACCAAAGCTCGATTTTATGTAAACAGGTCCTTTGGATTTGGCTGCATGTTCCAGCCCTACTGCGGTGAAACCATAAAAAAACGCGAACAGGCCTCATACGAATATTCGAATGAGGCCTGCTGCTTTGGGTTCTTGGTGGAGAAGGGGGACAGTCGAGCTGGTTCGTGAACACCGATCACAGTACCTAACGCCCACTTTGTCAAACGAAGATTTTCACACACAAGCGGTCGACTCGAATGACCGAATTGTCAGCTTAAATACAAAGATTGACGGTGTAATTAGGTCGTCCTATTTCCAGGACCTGCGTTGAGTTCTGACAGAACCAATCGTCGGGGGTCTGGTCGCACTCTGCTCCCGATCTACTTACTTTGAATAAACAGTAATATCAAAAAGCTCGCCATTGACCCGTAGTTTGTAAGGTCCTGAGGAGGCAGAGGTAGCCTCATCAGAGGTGGGTTTCACATCTTCCTTGTACCTAATGCCAGTTTTTCCTTCACCCTTCAGAAATGCAATCCCCTGTGATCCACATGTTGCAGAAATAAAAATATTTTCCTCTGTAGTTTCTAAACCCTCTTCTTCCAACAGTTTTTTGTTGTAATCAACTCCTAGCTTTGAGTTACGGTCATTAATGTCATGCACATCTTCACTTGTAGGCTCAAGATTTAGCTGGCTAGAAGCAATTCTTTTAATCTCCTGATCCGGCTCAGCTGGCGTCTTGCCAAAATATCCGAGCAACATTTTTCCATAATCCCGCGTGATGGTTGACCATTTTTCTTGCACAGTGTTAGCAAATGCCTGTTGGAAGTAAAACTGAGATACAGGAGTAACAGATGTCCCAAATCCGCCTTTTGCGACAACTTCTCGCATGTTCTCAATCACCTTAGGAAACAAATCAAGTGAATTATTGTCCCGCATCATTTGTGTATTTGCTGTCAAAGCTCCACCGGGCATAGGAGAAAACGGTATTACTGGATTGACACTGTTTGCTTCTGGAGGCAAGTAATACTTATCCAAATGATCTGCAAACATTTTTTCTACATCTAAAATTTTTTCCGGCTCAATATCTATAGTGAATTCCGTATTCCTCAATCTGTGCCACATAGTAAGAATATCTACCTGCGAAGTGCCTCCACTGACCGGTGCCATTGACAGGTCGATAATGTCAGCCCCAGCCTCAATTGCTGCATAATTCGCAGCGACTCCCATTCCCGCAGTGTCGTGAGTATGAAACTGAATTATTGTTCCAGCAGGTAACAATTCCCTCGCATTTTTTATGGATTCGTACACTATCGCCGGTGGCGTCGTGCCGGAAGCATCTTTAAAAGCAACGCTGTCAAAAGGTACCTCAGCCTCCAGAATTTCCTTCAACTTATCCGTATAAAATTCTGGAGTGTGGCAATACGATTCGCTCAACCCCGGTGGTAATCCCATCAGTGCAATAACTACTTGATGCTTTAATCCCGCATTAGTAATACATTCACCTGAATAAGCCAGATTCCTTATGTCCATCAGCGCATCAAAATTCCGTATGGTCGTTATGCCATGTTTTTTGAACAATTTTGCATGCAAATCTATGATGTCTCTTGATTGCGACTCTAACCCAACAACATTGGCACCCCGAGCCAGTGTTTGAAGATTAATGTCAGGGCCAACAACACTTCTTGCGGCATCCATCATCTCGAATGCATCTTCTTGACAATAAAAATAGAGACATTGAAATCGAGCGCCTCCGCCTATCTCAAAATTTTCATTCCCCGCATGGACTGCAGCTTCTAATACCGGCAAGAAGTCTTGGGTTTTGACCCTCGCACCAAAACACGATTGAAAACCATCGCGAAATGATGTGTCCATAAACTTAATTTTTTTGATTTTCATAATGTAATTATCGAGCGTTTTATGTTTGTCATGATCTGTGTTTGACCTGCCCCCTCAAACGTAGCCGGATACAGCTGCCACCGCCGCTAGGCACCACACCCTTACCAGATTTTATTGGGGTTTAAAGAACATCGGGAGGGGATTATCCCCTCCCGATGTTCAGTTTGGTGGAGCTTGAGAGACTCGAACCCTCTACCTCCTGCCTGCAATGTAAGTGTGGGACATACGCTGTGCGACATGTTAGCTGGTGTTTTCGAATTTCCGGAAATGAACGGACCCTGGTCTCCGCTGAAAGAGAGCCGGGTCCGTTCATTTCCTGGTGGAGTCGGGGGAGTCTGGACTCCACCATCCATCTTTGGGTTTTAGTAGTTCGGCCTGCTGAATCTTGATTTCGGCAAAACGACGCAATGACGTCGTCTCAAAAAAATGGGCCTCCACACCGCTACTTAAACGTCTGCGTTTTTTGGAGTTTGCCAGTCTCGTCGTATGTTTTCCAAGTACCTTTCTTTTTACCGTGTTCAAAGCGTCCTTCGTCCCAGAGTTGGCCGCCAGGATGGTATCGCTTCCATTCACCGTGCTTCTTCTCTTCTTCGTCGAAGCCGCCTGTTCCACGGGGTTTACCAGTCTTGTAGAACCATTTCCATCGACCAACAATCTTCCCGTCCCTGAAACTGCCGGATGATTGCATCTGCTCGTTATTTAGAAAGTATTTCCATTTTCCTGACTTTTTACCGTTATCGAACTCACCTTGACAGGAGACAAGGCCGTTCTTGAAGAACAGCTCAAAGGGGCCATGTTTGGGATTGCCGTATTCGTCGATACCTGGGATGTCCTTCATTAGGTCACGCTCCTCTTTGACTCAGATGCTAACTGCCGCATTATTGCGTCTATTTATGGGTATTTCATGAAGCTGCATCGTAACGCCAAGTTAAAGGTGGGTTATTTTCACTCAGTCGTATCTATGAGTGAAAAAGGTCTCTTAAGAACGGGCGAATTCGGCGATTGTCAGTGAGAACGCCCCGCCTTCGTGTTGAAAGCGGGGCGTTCTTTTGTTCTTGGTGGAGACGGGGGAGACTTGGGATTGCGTAAGAACTCGATGTAGCGCAGACCATCAGCGTTTATTAGATTTCCGGTGACAGTCGTCGTAGGGATCATTCTTCTGAGCTAGCCCACACTCACACCAGGTAGCTTGAATGTCGCGGTAGTGCCGATACCTGGTTCACTGTCGATCGAAATATTGCCATCGTGTTGGAGTACCAGCCCCTTCACCAACGAAAGGCCAAGCCCTACTCCAACTTCATCATCAGAGAGTTCATTTGATCCCCTAAAGAACGGACTGAATACGAGACCGAGATCTGATTTTGAAATTCCATAACCATGATCTTTCACTGTCAGAATGGCGTGGTCTGCTTCAACTGCAACACCGAGCTCGATTGTCGATCCTGCAGGTGAATATTTTGATGCGTTCGTGATTAAATTCGCCAATATCTGAATAATTCGAGATCTATCAGCATCTAAGAAGAACGAATGATCAACATTGTCGACCTCAAGAGTCTGACCGTTGCGACGGTTCAGCGGTCTATCTCACTTAACACGAATCCGAAAGTGTTTCTTCCATTTTCACTGTGCTCAAATATCACTTCACCGTTGTGGATTTCAGCGATCGAACGAACGAAAGCCAGCCCTAATCCAATTCCGGGCCGACTAGCGTCACCAAATAGTGACCCGCGTATCAGTGGGTCAAATAATGCTCGTCCTTCATCTATCGGAATCAGTTCACCAGAGCTTTCGACTGTGAATTTTGTGGTGGTCCCTACTTGAGTGGCCGAAATCCAGATCATCTCCTCTGGGTCACCGTAAGTTGCGGCGTTCTCAACTAGTTCGATCATCGCGCGTCTCACGAGAACCGCGTCGCACCGTACTCCCAGGAGTGGGTCGGGAACATTTGTCACAAGGCGGTTGTAGACAGGCGGCGTATCAAAGTTTGCAACTACCTGGTTGATCATGTCATTGACGTCAGTAGTCTCGTATCGTTCATTTAGAATCGCTGAATCTCTCGTTGAATACTCGATTAGAGAATCGATCATCTTTTTTAGTTGAGTCGCTGAGTTTGTGATCGATTCGAGGTCGACTCTCTGTTTAGCTGTCGCGTCAGGAAGCTTACGTCCCAGCAAGTCCGCTCTTGCCATAATGACGGTCAAAGGAGTTCGGAGTTCATGCGACACAGAGTCAATCATTCTGGTTCTCTGTGCCTGATTATTCATCTCCTGTTCGATGATTCTGCGATCATACTCAGCCCGTTCGAAATTAGATTCAAGCAGCAGCATCGAAGTCTGTCGTCTCCGCTCAATAGATTGAGCGGAGATGGAGATCCCAATCGTCGAAATAATCCCGAGTGCAGGTATTGCCCACAACCATAGACTGGGTTCGAATGCGCCATGAGATTTTTGAGTATTTAGCTTCCACATTCTGTTTGGCAATGCAAGCTGGCCGCCACCGTACTGGGCAGCGTCCAAGTGACGATCTGATGAGATGAAATTGCCGTTTTGAATCGAACCACTCAGAACCGGCGTTGAAGGATCATGTATTTCATCGAGTAATTCAAAATCGATCCCACTTGACTGATTATCCCGTACTGATGTTTGCACCAAAACGTCGATGTCGAAAACGCCCGATATGAATCCCGATAGGTCACCTGATCTTTGGAGGTAAACCGGACTGAATATAAGAAAGCCACCGGAAACGGCACCCTGACGCTGTACCAGTTCGATCGGTGAAGTTGCGACCGTCGATTGAGTCTTCGTGGCTGTCGTAAGCGCAGCCAGGCGGTGCTGATTTGAACCTAAGTCAAATCCTACCGCGACTTCGTTGCCGACCAGTGGCTCGATGAAATAAACGGGATAGTACTGTCCTCGAACATCAGAAGGAACCAGTTGACCTTCCATATTTCGCTGAGTGATCTGAAAATTATCGAATCCCGCAGTCGTTGCGTTTCTTTCAAAATCATCGCGGAGATCATTTTGGACAATCGGAATCCATGAAATAGCACGCATCGCGGGGTGCGTATTTGTTCGCTCTGTCGCGCTTACAAATGCGGAGAATTGTTCTCGAGAGAGTGATGGAATGATGCTCGTCGCAGCAGCCGATTGCTCAATAAGTTCCGCGTGAATGTCCAGAGTTGTCTGGATATCTGCGAGGACAGCGCTACTTGCCTGCTGGAATTCTATTTCTCGACGATCTGAATCTACCGTGAATAGGACAACCGACGAGAGTAGTGTTGCGAAAATACCAATCAGAAAAAGTGCGGCGGATATCGAAGTGGGTCGCATTTTAGTATTATTTATTCGTCTCTCAGCAATTTGCATTTCAGAAGCCAGCGCATCGCTGGACCCCGAGGCCCTCGGATGAAAGAACGGACGTCAGTTATAGCTTCCGCCATGTCGCTTATCGTTGGCGGTGATATCACCAAATGCTTAAAACCTCGAGGGCCGTCGAGTTCACGCCCAACAGAATACTCCGCGACGGTGAAAACCTATGTAGTGGCAAAAGACGGGAACGTTGGCACTAACGAAAAAGGCTATGAACATTTCAATACGTTCATTCGTAAGAAATTAGGTCCGACAGAATTCCTACAGATTTCAAGCTAGACATACATGCGTGACCGAAGCTTTTGTCAAGTTCAAGTTTTGGTCTAGGCAACCTGCCGACAGCACCGGTGCCTATACGGCCCGTGCGACTGTGGCTTAACAGCTAGTTAATTTTGACCAATGGTACACTGGTAAACCGGGCGGTCTGGCCTGCTTTTTTTGGTTCTTGAACATAAAGATGCGCAATAAAATTAACCAATCGGCCAAAGAACCATCTAGAGACGATGTGCAACAAGTGGTTGACTTGGTGGACCAAATTTGGTCTGATGTGGAGTTTCACACACCAGTCATCTCCCCAGAATATTCGAACTCAGTGTTCCATCGGATCTTGGACGTGGTCACAGACCTCACCGAGAGTGAATTTGGTTTCATTGGGTATGTATCGGCCGACCCCAATGGCGCTCCGTTCCTTACCACTCTCGCAATTAACGATATAAGTTGGGACGAAGGTTCGAATCGCTTGTATTTGGAAAATCAACCCAATGGTATGGAATTCCGAAATTTGGACACTTTGTTCGGAGCCGTTCTACGAACGGCCCGAATCGTAGTATCAAACAAGCCTGATTCTGATCCACGCCGCGGCGGCCTACCGCATGGGCATCCTGAACTTTCCAATTTCGCTGGGATACCTCTTATATCTAACAACAAGCTTGTCGGCGTGGTCGGCATTGCAAACAGGCCAAATGGTTTTTCCTATTCAGGTTTGAAAGGCATATCTGAGGTCTGGAGTCGGCTGGCGTACATAATTCACGCAGTCAAAGAATCAGTCCTACACCAGCAGGCCATCACTACGAACATTACTCACGAGGCGATGTTTGAAGCAATCTTTGAGAAGGCTAGCGACTCCATCTTGATAGTCGATTCATCCCTAAATATTGTAAGAGTGAACAGATCAGCAGTCCGACTTTTCGAATCTGAAGAATACGAATTGTTGTCCACAAACTTAGTACATCTGCTTGTTTCCAACAGCGGGAATCTGAAAGATGAAATTGAAAAGGCCGTAACAAACCGAAACGGCTCTGAGCCATTTTTTGGCGATCACCAATTCACCGGCATGGGCGGCAGGAAGCTAATTGCTAGTGTTACGAGAACAAATGGTGTTCAGGAAGGTGAGCCGATATATACAGTCTATTTGCGCGAAATCTCTGCGTTCGAAGAGAAAGCAACTGCAGGCTATAACGAACTGAGAACTGTTATCGAGTCGAGTCCCAATCCGATCTTTCAGATTGATAACGAATTTAAAGTTGAGATCTGGAATCCAGCCATGGCAACAGTTTCTGGAATTGGCCAATACAAAGCAGTAGGTAATTCGATCCAGTCTCTCTTAGGTCATGAATTTTACTCGTCGCTGAATGAAAGCATGAAAGAGCACGCCTCTTGTGATCTACGCTCACCAGATGATATTAGAGGTTCAGATGATTTAGTTTTCACTAATTGCAACGGTGATCTAAGAGTGATCAATATAACGCCAATACCACGCGTTGATTTCGAAGGCCGGTGTGTTGGCTATTACGTCGCCGGCAGGGAAGTTACTAGTCGATACTTTGCCCATCTGGAGAATCGCCAGCTTTCACTAGAGCGCAAATCGTTGGTTAACCGGTTGATGAGAGCACAAGAATCAGAACGAGTAAAACTTGCTGCTGACTTACATGATGGCCCTGCTCAAGATCTTTCTGCCGCTTTGATGTACCTCGAAAAGTGCGTTGCTCATGAATTGCCGAGAGATCTGTTAGATGTATCGATAAAAGCCAGAGATTCAATCGATCGAACTCTCCGTGAAATCAGGCTGATAATCAATGGCCTGACCCCAGAATCACTAAATAATCTAGGCCTGTTCAAAGCCTTGCAGGCTCTCGCATATCGCATTGTCCAGGAGTCTGATTTGGTGCTAATACTAGACATCTCAGAAAATATCGATCAGGTATCGAATGTAAATTGTCAAATCGTCGTATACCGGATCATCCAAGAAGCAATGAACAACACAATCAAGCACGCCAATGCATCTGAAATCAAGATCAATGCATCATTATCCGACACCATGATGTTTCGACTTGTCTATGAAGACGATGGCATCGGGATCGCTAACTCAACAGAAGACGGGCAGCTACCTTATTTCCACGGTTTAGGCATTTCAGGTATGCGTCATCGTGCTGAGTCAATCGATGCGAAATTTTCTATCGGAAAGAGGGAAAACGGCGAAAAAAACGGATTTAGACTCTCATTAGAATTCGATACGCCACGCTGGAAAGATATCAACTCAGGGTTAGTCGATGATTGATAAAAAACGAATCATCATTGCCGACGATCATCCCGTGGTTCGCGACGGGATCAAGTCCATGCTTGAGGAATCCGAATTTTTAGTGGTCAGTGAGGTCGCAAACGGCCTAGAAGCCTTTAACGATTGCCTGAGACTACGACCAGATGCCGTGATCATGGACGTCAGAATGCCAGGAATGGACGGATTAACGGCTACAAAGAAAATCAGGGAAGCCATTCCGGACACTTCTGTTTTGGTACTGACCAGTTTTGATGGTGACGCTCAATTGGAGTCCGCTGTCAGAGCAGGCGCATCAGGGTTGGTTCTAAAAGGAAGCGGACGTCGAGAGTTCCTCAGAGCACTGAAGACCGCAACAAGTGGTGGCAGCGCATTCGATTCGTCTCGCATGGTAGACCTGATTCACAAAATCTCTGGCGAGAACTCAGAAGTGAGACCAGAGCTGAATTCCCGAGACAAGAAAGTTTTACAGCTGGCCGCCGAGGGTCTGAAAAACGTGGAAATTGCATCGACTCTAAATTTGTCGGTGGGATCTGTAAAGAAAATACTCCAGTCAATTTTCACTGAGCTTGGCGCTAAGGATCGGACGCACGCTGTTGTGCTGGCCTTACGCTCCGGCATTATTAGCAATGATAAGAATCAACCCATACAAGTGGATAGCCACTCCGGCGTGGGCGATTATCCACTTGGCCACCCAGATGCCCCGCTAAAGCCCCTGTCAAGGTAGCCGATGGCGGGTTTCGGTGCCCTCGTATTGTCCTGAGAATTGGTTGTACTGGTTTCTACATACTGGCCAGTATTTTCAGATAGGCAGTTCTCATGGTTGTAGTTGGTCAAGATACTCCCACGTTCAACGTTCTATGCGTTGAAGACGACTATTTGCTTAGAGAGTTGCTCGAGATTGGGCTGCCAATGAAATGCAACTCTCTGGAAGTTACTACTGTTAAGCACGGTTTAGAAGCGATAGAATACTTGTCAACTAATGAAGTCGATTTGATCGTGACAGACTTCAATATGCCCTTCTGTAACGGCGCCCAGCTTGCGAAGCATGTTGAAGATTCCGGCACATCTACCCCTGTGGTAGTTTTCTCTGGTGAAGACCACTCTAAACTTCGCCAAGAGGTGCCCTCCGCAGAAGCTTATGTGTCCAAGAGAGCAACTGCGTCATCACTCAGTGATCTAGCATCCGCGGTCATATCCACGCTTCAAAACAGACTCCCGTAAGTAGGTTGAGGTTCTTAGCGCTTCTATTTTTAGGGATTTTCATCTGGATAAAGCTTATCCCTGACACAGACACATTATCTGCCTTTTTAATCCCATCGCTTGTTCTGTCCTTTCTTTCACTCGCAGGCGACACCCAGAACCGGTAAAGTTAGTCTGTTAGGTACCACCGGTACTAATGAGGTGAGTTTGAAGAGTGTCCAACGGTATAGCGGTTGTAAATTAGTCTCCGCATGGTTACTTTTCTTGGCTTTTTAATTGTTCTTCTGGTTAGTGGTCTTCAAGTTGGCTCAGATTTTCAATGAAACGGTGGTGCGATACTTTATTCGCTGACCCTATGCTTAATCCGACCTGAATTCCGAGACATCGGCTGGATCAGTAGAAGCCCTCAGCAAATCGAGCGCCTGAAATAAAGTTTCCTTACTCGACTGAAAATTTTGTTCTGTCGTACGATTGATTCGATAGGCAGATATGTGCTGATGGTCTGAAGATTCGATAGAAATCCGGTTCTTTCGAAATCGGAGTGGACCTAGTAGTTGATTGCAGCATCTGATTCAGGGGGGGTCGCGATTGCGCACCCACAATTTTCAATGGCAGCTGACGGATTCCACAGGGGCTGATTCCCACTCAGTCTATGACGCGAACAGGCCTCATCCAATCGGATGAGGCCTGCTGCTTTGTGTTCTTGGTGGAGACGGAGGAGAGCCGAACTCTCCGGTGAACACAGTACCGAGCTTTTTACGACATCGGTTTTCTAATAATCGGATATTTGATCCAAATGGACGTGAGCAAAATCAAACCAACGATTGAGAATAGGCGTACAGCGTCGCCAAGCCCGATCCGGTCGGCAGTGAATCCGAGGGCTAAACTGCCAATTGGAAATAATCCCATCATGAGAAGTTGGAAACCCATTATTCGTCCACGATAATTTGGAGGAACTGCACGCAATATCAGCGTGGTGTGGGCAATACCGAATACCATGCTGACAAATCCAAGCCCGATCAACGCTATAAACCCAATTCCGAAGGTTTGAGCAAATGAATATCCGATACTTCCAACACCCTGAATGATGGCGGCGGCGAGCAGCAGGAATCCAGGATTTGTGATCCGTCGCCCTTTGGTGGCGATGTACCCGGCTACGATAAGCGCACCTAACGCCTGAGCAGACATCAGCAACCCAAACTCTGTCGGTCCAGCCCCAAATCTGTCTCGCGCAAACGCAGGTGCCATGGATTCGAATCCGTATCCAAAGAAGTTATTGATCCCAACAACCAACAACCCGATCATGATCGCTCGGTCGGACTGCACTAATTTGTAGCCATCAGCAAATGATTCGAAGGGATTTGCGGTCTGCGATGACTGGTCAGGACGAAACATTCGAGGGAGTCGACGCAGAATGTAAAAATTGACGATGAAACTTGCAGAGACCGTCATAAAAACCGCAGAAGGATTTACGAGTTTCGCTAAGAAACCACCGAAATTCGTGCCGATGAACCACGCGACATTCAGTGAAACCATTTCGAGAGCCAACGCTGATCCCAGCATAGCTGGACCGACAATACTCGCGATGTACGCTCGCCGTGAAGCAATTTCACATGCCATCAAACTTCCAGAGACAACCGAGTACAAGTAGATTGCCGTGAGTGACGTAAAACCACCTAATATCACCAAGGCAAACAATAGCGCTGCGACCGCCAATCCAAACTGAGTTAGGCGAAATATACGGATGCGTGGGTACCGGTCCAAAAGCGTCCCGATGTACGGTCCAAGCACTAAAAACGGAATGATCCTGAAGAAGACCAGTAGCCCTACGGCCGAAGGATTGTCGCTCAATTGAACGACGAGCCAGGCGGTCACCGTAAAGTCGATGAAGCGCACTAAATGAGCGATTGAACTTGCGACGACCACTCGTCTAAATAAGGGGTGTTGTAGTGAGCGAGGGCCGTGGCGCAAACGCCGTCTTTGCACGCCGGGCGAACTTGTGCTGGAGTTGATCTTCAACATTGTTCAACCAGCCCCATCGACCCGATGCACAGGGACGAGCTTGTGATCCAACCGAAACCGCTACGACGATTGAACGCCAACCTATTCAACGGTGCGTAACTAGTGCCAGACATGGTTCATTTCCATGCCGTGTGGGGAGCAGAAAATCAACCGAATGCCGCCCGCGATTTCGAGATTTGTTCCCAGCAGTGGTGACAGAGAGTTTTGAATTTCTCGGGTAAACCCGAATCGTCCGGCAACCTAAGATGATTTGGGCACGTGTTACGCCAGCAAATCCGGCACGACTTGTGACCAGTCCCACCGTGTTGTCCGAACCTCTCCGTAGCCTCGTGGCAAGTTGTCAAGATATTTGATGTTCCCCTGTTTCCGTAGATCATTCGTCGAAAACTTTGATGTCGATATTTGTTGACTCCTGGCACGGCATCTTCGACAGGCAAGATGCCATGCCAGGCAATATGGAGAGAGTCCTAAATCCACAATGGCAGATAGATCGATATCGCATGAGGAGCGTTAAACCACTCGACCTCCATCAGGTGTTTCGTCTACAAGCCATCATCGACCCACTCAATGCGTTCGTTCGTGGAGCCGCCGACGTCGAATTCTAAGAGGCTTCCCGATACCGACAATGATTCACACTCTCCGCAAAGAGCAAATTCGGTTTCTTTGAGCTGATCGCACAGCGGACAATCGCTGAGACCACCGCTTTTGAATACCGTTTCGTGGCTCAAGCATACAGCGTTGCCGTCCCCAGCCTCGTCTACACATGACCAATATTCGCATTCATACACGTCATTTTCCTTTGAAAATCATCCAAGACCGATTTGCCTAATAATCCACTCCGCCACCCATCGGCATAGGAGGCATTCGCTCATCCTTCTCGCTGATCAGAGCCTCGGTTGTGAGGATCATTCCAGCGACAGACACAGCATTTTCGACTGCGACCCGAGTTACTTTTGCCGGGTCGACAATGCCCATTTCGACCATGTCGCCGTACTCGCCCTTGTGAGCGTCGAAACCGAAGTTCTCGTCTGAGTTGTCAGAAACCTTTTCAAGGATCACATCGCCTGAGTAACCGGAGTTAGCAGCGATGACCTTGATAGGCGCAACGAGGGAAGTTCGAAGAACGTTGATACCAGTCTGCTCATCAGTGTTGTCTGACGTTACTGAAGCGAGTGCTGCAGCAGCGCGGATGAGAACTGTTCCACCGCCGGGAACGATTCCTTCTTCAACAGCAGCACGAGTAGCCGACAGGGCGTCTTCCATGCGCTGCTTCTTCTCTTTCATCTCAATTTCGGTAGCAGCACCGACCTTGAGGATGGCTACACCACCGGACAACTTAGCAAGACGCTCTTGGAGCTTCTCACGGTCGTAGTCAGATTAAGTGTCACCGATCTGAGCTTCGATCTCAGCCTTGCGACCCTTGAGAGCGTCGGCAGAGCCAGCGCCATCAACGAAAGTGGTTTCGTCCTTGTTGACGACAACCTGTTTGCACTTGCCGAGGTCATCGAGAGTAACCGTGTCGAGCTTGCGACCGATTTCTTCTGAAATGACTGTTCCGCCAGTGAGAACTGCGATGTCCTCAAGCATCGCGTTTCGGCGATCACCGAAGCCGGGTGCTTTCACCGCGGCCACTTTCATCGTGCCGCGGAGCTTGTTCACTACGAGGGTAGCGAGAGCTTCGCCATCAACATCTTCCGCGATCACCAGAATGCTCTTGTTGGTCTGAAGAACCTTTTCGAGAACGGGTAGGAGGTCGGAAATCGCAGAAATTTTTTGAGCAGTAATCAGGACATAAGGATCCTCAAAAACGATTTCTTGCCGCTCGGGATTCGTGACGAAGTAAGGGGAGAGGAAACCTCGATCGATCTGCATACCTTCAACGAACTCGGTCTCGTATGAGAGCGAGTTCGACTCATCGACGGTAATAACACCATCCTTTCCAATTTTGTCCATTACGTCCGCGATGAGGCTACCCATCTCGTCGTCGTGGGAAGAAAGGACTGCCACACTCTTGATCTGGTCCTTGGAATTAACCGGGGTTGATTGGCTTACGATCGACTCCCGCACAGATGCTATGGCGATCTCTATCCCTCGTTTTAGAGCCATTGGGTCGGTGCCGGCTGGCGTTCTTGAAACCCTCGGCAATGATTGCTTGGGCGAGAACTGTTGAAGTCGTCGTGCCATCGCCAGCATCGTCGTTGGTCTTCTTCGAAACTTCCTTGAGGAGCTGGGCGCCCATGTTTGCAAACGGATCTTCGAGGTCGATCTCCTTGGCGATGGTCACGCCATCTGAGTTGACCTGAGGTGGCCCAAAATTCTTGTCGACGATAACGTTTCGACCACGTGGGCCGAGTGTCACCTTCAGGGTGTTCGCAAGGACGTCGATGCCTTCTTTCAGGCTGGATCGAGCATCATCACCGAACTTTAGTACTTTAGTTGCCATTAGTTATATATCTCCAAATTATGTAGCCGAGAATCGATTGGTTTAATCCAAAATGATTAGTCAACGATTGCGAGGATGTCGCTCTCTCGAACGATCAAGTAGTCGGTGCCGTTTTCCGTGTATTCGGTGCCTGCGTACTTCGAGTAGATGACGGTCTGTCCGGTTTTTACGGTTATGGCGATAACGTTGCCGTCGTCAGTAGTTCGGCCTGGCCCGGCTGCCACGACAGCACCCTGTTGAGGCTTTTCTTTCGCTGTATCGGGAATGATGATTCCACCGGGAGTCGTCGATGTTTCTGAATCGGAAGGTTCGATGATCACTCGATCACCGAGTGGTTTGAGTTTCAGTGTCATTTGATAAATTTCTTTCTATCTTCTCTATGGTTCGAAATCCGCATCTACTCCATCAAAGATTGACTAGATACAGTGATGCCTTTGGCTAACCGAGGTTCGTCTAGGTAATCAATCCAGACCGAAGAACGAAACCAGTCAATTCCGTCCGATTCGAGAGTCCAAGTTTTCGGAAAATGTTTCTTACGTGAATTTTTACTGTTCCTTCGACCAACCCCAACTGACCCGCGATATCGCCGTTGGTCAGTCCTTTTGCTACCAGCGTCGCAATCTGATTCTCACGGTAGGTGAGAGTTGACTTATCAGCCACTAACGGATTAGCGATAGATGCGACGTTGGCCAAAGACGTGATAGGTGGACCAATCGCGACAACTTGTCCTGCGGCGAGCAGTTGCAATGAAGCAATTAATTCTTCATCACTTACGGTCAATGAGATGTAACCATTTGCACCCGCGACGACTGCGTCATTGACAACGGAACTCGATTCATCAATCGAAATGATTGCTACGGTAGCCTGTTTATTCCAGGCTGATACTGTCGCGGTGAGTCGCTTTAAATCAATGCCCAATATTCCAGGGTCGGCTAGTACAACATTGGGTTCGAACGAGTTCAGTGTCACCGTTAGATCCCGATAGCCATTCCAAATGTGCTCGCTGCATTCGATTCCTGCTGATTCGAGTACCGAGTGCAGACCATGCGAAACGACTGGGATGTGGTGTAAGACTAGGATTTTCATACTTGTAATTACTGAATTAGATGTATAACTTTCGTCATGTATATGCTTGGAATCATACACTGTAAATTTGAATAATTGAATACAGGATTTTTTATAGAGGTATAACTTAAGAAATATATTAGTGCTATAATGCGGTAGCATGCTGCAATGATGGGCGTGCGCATAGACCCGCCCCGCCCCGCTGAACTCGCACTCGCAAGCCTAATTCATGCTGCGAACGAACTAGGCTTCCCCACCAGCGAACGCTGCGAATGTCAGGACAATAAGTCGCATGGAAAAGTTATTACTTTTCACTCCCGGCCCCGTAAATGTGGCCGTCAATGTACGATCCGCGGTGGCACGCGAAGATATCTGTCATAGGGAAATCGAGTTCGAAGATTTGCTGCGCAGCATCGAAGGCAAACTTCTTAGCCTGTTCGAGATCAGCAATCAACAGGACTACCAGGCAGTTGTTATTACAGGATCCGGTACTGCGGCCAACGAGGCGATGCTGTCATCCGTCGTTGGGGACGACAACATCCTAATTTTGTCCAACGGTGAATTTGGCGAGCGACTTCATGCGATCTCTCAGATTCACAATCAGAATACGTTTCTGCTCCAATTCCCTTGGGGAGAGTCAATCGATCTAAAGGTCGTGGACGCCTATCTACAAACTCATCGAATCGATTTCATAGCGCTTGCGCATCATGAGACTAGCTCGGGCATGTTGAATCCACTGGCAGATATCGGTGATCTTGCCATGGCGAATGGGGCGGTGTTGCTGGTCGACTGTGTAAGTAGTGCTGGGGCCGAGTCCATCGATATGGAACGGGACAACATAGCGTTTTGCTCGAGCTCAAGTTCGAAGGCAATCGGGTCGTATCCCGGGTTATCGTTTGTTATCGGTAAGACGGATGAGTATGAGAAGCTCAGAATATTGCCTGCCAAATCCGCCTACCTAAACCTCTACAAATTCTTTGAGTTCGCAACCGGGCGATCACAAACACCAAACACCCCAGCGGTGCCGCTCTTCTTTGCTTTGGATCAGGCGTTAGCCAATATCTTGATCGAAGGTGTTCCGAATCGTCGTGCCAAGATCCTTCAAACAGCGATAACGCTACGGCAAGAAATGAAGGAACTGGGTCTCAAGTTCCTTCTGAACCCGGAGGAAATGAGCTCAGTCCTGACGACAGTGATTATTCCCCCTTGGGTAGACGTTGATATTTTCTGCCAGCGATTGCGGGAGAAGTCAATCATCATTTATGAAGGCAAAGGACCGCTAAAAGGCCGGGTATTCCAGGTTGGAAACATCGGGGAATTCTCCGAAGCCGACGTCGTTAAGTTCTTGGGAGTTCTGCGAGAAACTTTGCGCGGGTTCCAGATTGCCGAGATAGTCGGCACAAAAATCGTTCCAGTCCACGCGCCTGCCCCAATCTTTATTAGCGGCGGCGCATTGAACAACAAACCTGGATTATCTGGAACCGGAGTCGGCGACCTTCTGACGACAGTACCGAACGATGCTAGCCCTCCTGTACCTGAGGCCACGGAAAGTATTTGATGACAACAAATCGTGTTCCGGGTTGCTCAGATGGCCGTTGGGCTAGGCATCTTTGAACGATAAAATGTCCCGATTGTGGGCGACGAAAACCCGGGATGATGAGTGGTGGTCTTCGTTTGTGACCGCCCCCTTGGCGATTCTTGTTAACTACGCCGTGGTTGACATCAGATGGCTCACACCGAATCTGATCACGCTCGTATCTTTGGTGACAGCTGTAGTTTCTGCGGTATTCATCGTGACGGGGGGAACAGCAGGCTTTTTGATTGCCGCTATTTTGATTCAATCAAGTCACGTCTTCGATTGTATGGATGGGCAGATGGCCCGTTACAGGGAGACGACCAGCGCCTCGGGAAGTTTTTTCGATCGGGCTACGGATCAGATACAGGTTGCACTCTGGTTCGGTGCAGTTGGTTACGCTGCCTACGATCAATCGGCAAATGTTCTCCCCATCCTTCTTGCGTTCATCGGGGTGGCCTCTTACTCGATCCGTGGTTATGTGAAATACGTTGCTATACATGTCGAGATGACCCGTGATTCCCACTATCTCGAGCGGGTCGCTGAGGGTGTTTCGCCGGCTGAGGAAATCGAAGCACCGAATACCCGGTTTAATCTCCGTGCATTCGTGACCTGGTTCATTCGTGAGCAACGCAAGATTGTCTCCTTCAATGAAGGAGTCTTGATATTCATGCTCTCTCTAGCGTTGGTACTGGACCGCCTAATTCCGATGCTTTGGGTATTTGCAGTAAGTCAGCTTTTTCACGGGATTTTTCGAACGTGGCAACACGGACGGAACATTGAACTCAATTCACAGGAACAAATTAATAAATGAGCAGTACCAAAGCCGTTATATTGTCGGCCGGGTTCGGTTCGAGAATCCGTCCATTAACAGATAACAACCCGAAGACACTCCTGTCCGTCGGGGGCATCACGATCCTGGAACGGATGCTGACCAGTATTCAGTCCTGTGGTATCGACGAAATTGTGGTCGTTGTCGGTTACCAGCACGAACGGATTGAAACCTTTGTGTGTAATAAGTTTCCCGAACTGAACGTGCGGTTCGTCGTCAACAATCGGTATGGCGAAACCAATACGGGATATTCATTGATGCTTGCCGAGGAGTTCATGGCAGGTTCGTCATTTGTGAAATTCGATGGTGACGTTGTGTTCGATGAAGAAGTACTACGGCGATTGCTGGCCAGCACCGAAGAAAACTGCCTCTGTATTGACCGGAATATCCAACTCGAATCAGAAGAGGTGAAAGTAGTACTCGACTCCGACATTCGCATAATTCGAGTCGGCAAAGACATCGCCCCTTCAGATGCGATCGGTGAATCGATAGGGATCGAAAAAATCAGTGGTTACATCGGGACTCTCCTATTCGCTGAACTCAGAGCAATGATGCGGGGCGAGGAGAACCTCCAAGAGTATTACGAAGGAGCCTATGAACGTCTCATTAAGAGGGGAGTAGCGTTCCACGCAGTCGACATAACAGGATTGAAATGGACCGAGATTGATACACGACAGGACTTTGAAACGGCAGAGAGAATCTTTGCATAACGAGGTGAGTGATTCTGATCGGTTTCCAAACGGATATTTGACGCGTTTTGGTATCGGTCTTCAATGCCCAAAAGGAACAATATGTGGCCCAAAAAAAACGAGCAACCAAGGTCAACGATGTCTCGGCTGCCCTTGGAGATGACTCTTACACAGACGTCTTGAGCCATATGGAGCGTTCCGAGGACGAAGCGAATCTGGTGACGGAAAATACTGCCGCGGTACCGACACGTTCAGAATTGGATATTTGGGAGACCGCCCGTGCCTCAGAGTCAGCTACTAATCTCAATCACCTAGCGGTTCAACAAGTGCGGGAAACCGAACTCACAGAAGATGCTGTCAGGATGTATCTTCGTGAGATCGGCCGAGTGTCGCTGCTCACCGCTGCTGATGAAGTTGTTCTCGCTCGCGCCGTTGAACTCGTGAAACGACTGGAATCTCTGGAGAATGAGGCCCAGGACGAGATAGAGGGTGGAACTCTTGATCCGCTCGCGACCATTGCCGATATCATCACGAAGCTAGGTGTTGTTGGTGATATAGCCTCCGCTATCGCCACCTACCTCGGTCTTGCGACTCCGGTTACCCTCGAGTCCATACTCAACAATCCTGAGCTGCGTGCCGTAATCGACAGCAAACGTGAAGATGAACTGATTAATTATCTCTCTGACGCTCTTGGTGTTGAACCAGACGAAGCACACAAGATGGTCGTGGAATTGTCAGTACTTTCCCGTCTCCTTGCGTCGGATATGGTGGACGTACTCGGTAAAAACCCCCGGCTTGACGATCTGCCTGACGAAGTCATCAAGCCAGGGTTCATCACCGCTCTCAAGCCATTAAGTTCAGTTATGAACGCTCATCTTTTACGAGTGCATGAAGAAGGCAACAAGGCTCGGATTCACCTTGGTGAAGCCAACCTTAGACTTGTGGTCAGTGTAGCCAAGAAGCACCTGAATCGCGGTCTTCCAATGTTGGATCTGATACAAGAAGGCAACATTGGATTGATGCGTGCCATAGAGAAGTTTGACTTCCGTAAGGGCTTCAAGTTCAGTACATATGCAACGTGGTGGATTCGTCAAGGACTCACGAGGGCAATTGCAGACCAGGCAAGGACGATTCGTATTCCTGTTCACGTAGTAGAGACTTTGAACAAGATCATGCGTGCGCGTCGCGAGCTCGGTCAGCAATTGGACCGCGAGCCAACTGCGGAAGAACTTGCCGACCGAGTCGAACTGTCAGTTGAACGGGTAGCAGAGGTCCTCAGCGCTGCACAGGTGCCAATTTCGCTAGCGACACCGATCGGCGAGGAGGGAGTGAGTGAATTTGGAGATCTGATAGAAGACAAATCTGCTCCGTTTACTGAAGATGTGGTCGCACAAAACTCGGTGCGCGGGCAGGTCGACCAGGCTCTTGGATGTTTGAAAATTCGGGAACGCCAAATTATCGAACTTCGATTTGGCCTATTCGACGGTAGGTCACGAACTCTCGAAGAGATTGGCGGTGAACTAAACCTCACACGTGAGCGTATTCGCCAAATCGAACGAAAAGCTCTCGTCAAAATGAGGAGCGATGCCTACAAGAACGGGTTTCACGAGTTTCTGATCTGACATTCACCTCAATATGATGCAAGCGAAAACGTGAGGTTTTTGTTGTTGCTGCTGATGTCTGAAATCCCGAGCCGTGTTTCATAACCACCTACTTTTGACAAAACAGATTTGAACTTAGCTCGCTACGAGTGATTTCGTACCTAGGTTTATGACATGATCCCCGGTCTGACCATTTAACAACAGTGTGTCGAGCAGAGTCGAACTGTAGGGTGAACGCGACGAGCGATTGTTTGTACTAACGTTTAGATCTAATCCGAATGCACCCGCTGTCGCGTACTGATCTCAATACAAAGGAATCCGACCGAAACCCACGCGTTTGGCCATGCGTTCAAACGGAATCTATTGCTTTGAGCACCAAGGTGATTTGTTGGGCGGCTTGTTGAATGGGGGATTCACCGGTGAGCGAAACTTCGACATGAAATATGTCTTTGGGGGACTTCGCGGCTATGCAGAAATCTCGTAATCCCGACCTGTACTGGTGACCTGCCCCCCTCAAACGAGTCCAGTTGAAAAATCAGATACTGGATGTAATCAAGGGAGGCAGAAATGCCAAGAAAAGGACATAGCCCGGAACAGGTTCTCGCCAAACTCAGGCAGGTCGAAGTTGCCGTTGCAAATG
>JBDQHW010000037.1:0-18841 GCA_040264655.1 Dehalococcoidia bacterium
GTCATCTCGTCTGGATCACCCCACTGATCAAGAAGAATTTTCAGCAATCGTTCTTGAATTACAGTGTGTTCCTCAACGTTGGCTAAGTTGGTGAACTCTCCGGGGTCTGATTCAAGATCGTAAAGCTCAAGTTCTATCGGATCACCATGCCCATAGCAAAGCTTCCACTTGCCCGATCTGACCATGCCAAGCGCTCGATCAGTTCCGTGTGCAAAATGTTCTGAAATGGCGACGTCGTTGAGCTCGGAAGTATCTCCTTGAAGAGCAGATACGAGAGATTGACCGTCGAGATCCCATTTATCGAGTTCTATCCCTGCCAAATCGAGAATGGTTGCGACCGCATCCACGTTGGACACTGCCTCGGAAACGCGCTGACCACCTTCGAACTTTCCTGGCCAACTTATTTGTAGCGGGACGTTTGCCGACTGCTCGTAGAAGCACATCTTTCGCCACAAGCCGTGTTCACCAAGCATGTCGCCGTGATCTGACGTGTGAACGATTACTGTGTTCTCGGCAAGGCCTTGCTCTTCGAGAACGTCCATTAAGTGTCCGATCTTGTCATCGAGATACTCGCAGAGTCCGAAATAGGCGGCTCGCGCTCGAGCTATTTCGTCATCCGTCCATTTTCCGTCTAACCCAAACATCTGGCGTAATCGCTGCGCAGATGGTGGTAGGTCGTCTAAATGACCGTCGGGCAAATTCGGCATATCAACGTTGTCTGGGTAGTACTTCGAAAAGTATGGTTCAGGAACGATGAAAGGGAAGTGCGGCGCGATAAAACCAACGCACATTGCGAACGGTTTATCGTGGCGCTCAGGGTCAGAAAGAAACTCGACGGCCGCTTTTTCCATTGCATCGTCAGCTTCAATCATCGGGCTCACACCCGGATCGGCTTCTCGAACCCCGTACCAATCTTCAGGAGCAGTCGGGATGCCATCCGACCATTTGTAGTGATCGAGCGGTGCTTCGATGTGTGGGTCACGAGATAGCTGTTGCTCAAATCCGTGCAGTGGATCAGGCCCAACCAGATGCATTTTGCCGTTGAGAGCAGTGTCGTATCCCTCGTTGCGCAACAAGTAAGGCCATGTGAGCTTATCGACAGCCATCGGCTTGGTGTTGTCCCAAACTTCATTCGTTGAAACGTACTGTCCTGTCATGAATGATGCCCGAGAAGGGATACATAGAGGCGAATTGCAGTAGTTGGCGTCGAATGTGACGCCTTGTGCTGCGAGTCGATCCATGTTCGGTGTTTCGATTATCGGATGGCCGTATGCCGATGAAAATTGAGCACCGTGCTCGTCGGACATGATCACTAAGAAGTTTGGTTTCGATTTCGAAGCTATTGGATTAGTCTTCCTGAGGTCGTGAAGTTGGTCTTGCTACGTTGATTACAGCGATTACGGAGTTATCACCGCTCGGGTAACTTCGCTTCCTGTCTGAGTACCGAGCCATTCTGCGGTCTCAAATGCCTTGCCGATTTGATCCAGCGGGAACTCGTGTGAAACAACAGCCGTCAGTGGGTACTTGTCTGCAGTTCGCTCTAGGAAATCGATGGCGTTTGGAATGATCCATGGATCGTAGTGCTGAATTCCGTAGAACCGCACCTGGTTGGAAACCATTGTCGAAACGTCAATTGAGGCGAACGAGTTTGGAGAAATGTGACCGACTTCGAGGTAAATGCCTCGCATTCGGACCATCTTGAGCCCTTCTTCGACAACAGCTGGGAAACCGACGACTTCGATTACTTTGTCAGCACCAATCCCGTTCGTGAGTTCCATCACCCGGTCAATTCGAGATTCAGGGGTGTCGTACTCGTTCATATCGATTGTGTGGGTAGCTCCGCACTGAAGTGCCAGATCAAGACGAGGTTTCTGACCATCGATCACAATTACTTTGGATGCCCCGAGTTCACGGGCAACAGCGGTCGCGTTCACACCAAGTCCACCCGCACCTTGGACAACAACGGTATCGCCTAGTCTGATTCCGCCTAAGTGCATTGCTTCGTAGACCTGAGCAAGAGCACAGTTGATTGGCGCGGCTGCAGCGTTGCTGATCGAATCAGGCAACTTGAATACATAGTTCGGGCTTCGCAGGTAGTAGTACTGAGCAAAGCCACCGTTGCACACCGGCCATTCCTCAAGAGGCTTACGACCAAGTCGGAACTTACATGCCCCAAATTCGCCCCGGAGGCAGTTGTAGCAACGAGCACAGGGGAAGAAATATGAGTATGCGACGCGGTCACCCTCTTTGAGGGGACGTCGGAGAGAGTCGGTGGTGATCTTGCTACCCATTGCAGCAACTTCACCCATCATTTCGTGACCGAACACGAAAGGATCTCGTGGTGGAGCGCCTTCAGGAATCCCATCACCACGCCACATGTGGAGATCTGATCCGCAGACACTAGTTGCTCGAACTCGCACTTGAATCGCATCGGATTCTAGCTCTGGTAGTGGAAGTTCCCGCATCTCCCAGCTTTTATCGGCGTCGTGCCAAACAGCTGAAGTTCCCATTTCTGCCATCGTAATCTCCTCGACAAGTCGGCAGCGTAACGTTTGATTCGCTACGCTCGGAATGTAGTGGCAAGTAATTTATTCCCACTGAAGCAAAGTCACAACACATGACAAGACCAATATTTCAATTGCCCTAGATTGATTTTCAAAGATTAGAATTCCGCTGCAGATTATTTTGTATTGAGATGGATTTCACTGAGACATCAGATGATGGCAGATCCACAGTAAGCAGGAACGAATGACGATATCGAACTGGCGAGCGCGAGCCGGGACTACATTTAGCACCGAGAAACGCCCTGCATCGGGATCGAAAGGGATGGTCGTTACGAACCATCCGCTTGGTTCTGCGGCCGGATCAGAGATGCTTCTCGCCGGTGGAAACGCCATCGATGCTGCGATCGCAGCACTATTCGCACTTTCTGTGGTCGAACCGATGATGGTCGGAATATTTGGTGCCGGACATATGAACGTGCGACTCGCAAACGGCGAGCAACATGTGATTGACGGCTACTCGACTGCACCTGCGGCTTGTACTGAGGATATGTACACACCGATTGCCGATTCAGGTCCTGACTATTTGAAGTCGGAGAACGATTTGGGTTCCATCGGGTATCTATCGATAGGTGTACCTGGAAATCTCAAAGCCTGGTGCGAAGCACTCTCAGAGTGGGGGACGATGCCGCTTTCAGAGGTGATGGAACCAGCGATTAGGTTTGCCGCTCGAGGATTTAGAGCCAGCGAGTATCTGCACGAGACAATTGTGCAGATGGCAGATGTAATTCGACGCTTCCCAGAAACCGCTGCTACCTACATGCCGAGCGGGATGCCACTGCAACCCGGGGATCACGTTGACCGATCAGACTACGCTCGGACTCTTCGAGCGATTGCTGATAACGGTCCAGACCACCTATACAACGGTCCTCTAGGCGAAATAGTCTGCGATTACTTGGAACGTAACGGTGGGATTATTTCAAAGGATGATCTCGCCAACTACAAGACGATTCGTCGAACTCCCATCAGAGGCAGTTACCGGGGATACGAGATCCTCGGACCTCCGCCCCCTTCAGCTGCCGGTGTGCATATAACCGAAATGTTGAACATCCTCGAAGAGTTCGATGTTGCTGAACTGGGATTCGGCACACCGGATTCTATTCACTTGCTTATCGAATCGATGAAGAAAGCGTTTGCCGACCGAAATCGGTACACCGGTGATCCTGACTATGTAGAAGTCCCTGTCGACCGTTTGATAGCGAAGCACCATGTTGAAGATTTCATCGACAGTATCGATATGGACAAGGCATCGCCAGAATTCAATCCTGGATCGAACGAGCCGGATCACACTACTCATATCACCGTTGCCGATTCCGCTGGAAATGTAGTTTCTGCAACGCAGACGATCAACGAATTGTTTGGATCGAAAGTAACTGTGCCCGGAACCGGAATGTTGCTCAACAACACGCAGCAGATATTCGATCCCCACCCCGGGAATGCACTTTCTGTACAACCCGGCAAACGCGTCACCAGCAGCATGTCGCCGATGATCGTTATGAAGGACGGTCACCCCGAATTCGCGGTCGGTCTCCCCGGCGGCGTGAGAATCTTCACATCAGTCGTGCAAGCAATTGTGAATCTGATCGATCACAAAATGACCGCTCAAGAAGCAGTTGAAGCACCCAGAGTTTGGACTCAGGGTCAAGATGTTGAGATTGAACTTGGTCATCCAGAGTCGGTACGAGCCGCAGTTGCCGAAAAAGGACATCGAATTACGCCTGTGACGGCGATTGGAGGTGGAATGAATGTCGTTCGTTTCGAGCCTGGTGGAATGCTGTCAGGTGCGGCCTGTTGGCGGTCAGACGGTCACGCGGTTGGAATCGGTGGCGGGTATGCCAGGTCAGGTGTGAGATTCCGTCCTTCTGTTGGTGACGACGAATCATCAAGTGAAATAGGTAAAACTGAAATCGATGAAAAAACGATCAACGGAGCTGTAGATTGAGCGTCCCTAACCACCAACTTAGTTGTCTCGACTGTTCATCTAAACAACCACCGTCAGTCACAGATTTGTATTGCAATGAGTGTGGCGGATTATTCGCTGTCGAGTATCTTGACGCCCCAGACGGAACTCTTCCCAGACTCCCTATGACTGATCCGATGTTGGCCAATTCGCTTGGCGAGGGTGATACTCCGCTCGTTTTTCTTGAAAAGACTTGCGAAGAACTTGGACTTGGGTCACTCTGGGCCAAACTCGAATTCATGGCACCCACTGGGTCATTCAAAGATCGTGGCTCAGCAGTTCTTACAACTATGGGGCGAGACCTCGGAGTCTCGGAATTCATCGAAGATTCGTCAGGAAATGCCGGGGCTTCGTTGTCTGCGTATGCGGCGGCTGCCGGACTAAAGGCTCATGTTTTCGCGCCAGCGACAGCAGCAAGCGGGAAGCTAGATCAAATCCAGATCTTCGGCGCTAGCTTGCACAAAGTAGATGGCCCTAGACAGGCAGCAACTGATGCTGCTGAAGAGTTCGTCAAGCAGCACGGACTGGTCTACATGTCACACAACCTAAGTCCATATTTTTCAGAAGGAATGAAAGCTGCCAGCTACGAGATCGTAGAAGTTCTGGAAGATGGCATCGACCACGTTGTGCTACCAGTAGGAAACGGTTCACTTCTGATAGGCATGGTTAAAGGCTTTCAAGAGCTGTTGGAAGCTGGCGTTATTGCCAAAATTCCAAAATTCCACGGAGTTCAGGCAGAGGCAGTCCGACCCGTTGTATCCGCCCTGAATGGTGAAGAGTGGTCAGATGCCGACGTATTGCCGACCAACGCATCTGGGATCGCCGTTTCAAAGCCACCTCGACTTGCCGAGATGGTTGAAGCTATCAATTCGACTGGTGGCTCAGGGGTAACGGTTTCAGAGGAATCGCTAACCGAGTGGCAATCACGATTAGCGGCGTCTGAAGGCGTGTTCGCCGAAATGACATCAGCGGGAGCGTTCGCTGGTCTAGTGAAGCTAATCGATTCTGGTGTGATCGATACGGATTCGAACGTGTGCGTCCCTATTACCGGAAGCGGTCTAAAAGAACCGCTTAGTAAATAGAGTCAAGTATGACAGTGGTTAGCTTTTAGCCTGAACGAACGCTTTCTCGAACCCGGCTATGGCACCCTCGATGACCCAATCGTCGACACAGTATGACGCACGGAAGAATCCGGGCGTACCGAATCCAACTCCAGGTACAACCAGCACCAATTCCTTCTGCAGTTGGGCAACAAACTCTGTGTCATCAGGGACCGGCGATTTAGGGAACACGTAAAACGCTCCATCTGGCTGGACACATTCGTATCCAATCTTGGTGAGTGCGTTGTACAGCAGATCTCGTTTGTCTCTGTAGATTTTGATGTCGACTGTCGCACGCTGAATTCCTGCGACAACGCGTTGCATCAGAGCCGGAGCATTTACGAACCCAAGAGTTCGCAACGAAAAGTTCAGCGCGTCCAGAAGATCGCTCTTGCCTGGGTCGGTTGGGTTCACCGCTATATATCCAATTCTTTCACCGGCAAGACCGAGATCTTTCGAGTGAGAAGTAGCGACGATAGATCGTGGGTGGTGGCCAAAGATGAACGGATAGGGGGTATCGGTGTAGATCAGCTTGCGGTAAGGCTCGTCTGAAATGAGGTATATCTCAGTCCCATACCTCGCTTCTGCACGCTGGATTGCTGCAGTGATTGCTGCAATCGACGATTCAGGGTAGATCACACCTGTCGGATTATTGGGCGAGTTGATGATTACGGCGCGGGTTTTAGGTCCGATTGTCGCTTCTAACGATTCAATATCGGGTAACCAGTTCTCGTCGCATTCGGCGAATTTTGATTTTCCGGTCTGGTGCTCAACGTAGAACACGTACTCTGCGAAAAACGGTGCAATGAGAACGACTTCATCGTCCTTGTCGAGAATGGAGCGGAGGATCGTATTAATCGCTCCGGCAGCTCCAACTGTCATCAGTATTTCTGCACCAGTTATCGGAGTTCCGGACTCTTCAGCAAGAACGTCAGCTACGCTTGCCCGAACCTCTGGAAACCCAGCGTTAGGCATGTAGCGGTGCGTATTCGGGGTTTCTTCGTTGATGAGACGAGTAAGTTCGGCTTTGAACTCAGCTGGTGGTTCGAGAAGCGGGTTGCCCAACGATAGATCGAAAACATTCTCTGCCCCGTGCAATCGTCTAAGCTCAATGCCTTCTTCGAACATCTTGCGAATCCACGAACTGTTCTTCATTTGTTCTCGAACTTTTCGAGATATGGCCATCCGGGAATCCTTGTAATGTTGAGCTAATTCGAGCTTACGAAACGTCGGTTGAGAACCTATTTAGATTCGTCGTTGTCGTCACTTTTTGCAATTGGTTCTTCTTCTTCGTCGTCGTCATCGTCGTCGTTCTTCTCACCGAGCTTGAAGAAATCCTTCATGAATTGAGGACCACCCGAATATGGATTGTCGACAACGAACGTGCCGGCGATCTTATCGTGCCAACCTTGATGTTTTTCATCGGGGATGAGCCAGAGAAAACCGATTCCTACCGCTAGGAACGAAACCAGCTTCCCGATCATTTCTCTTGGTATAGCAGCAGGTCCTGGCGTTCTCCCGTCAGAATCAACAACGACTATGCCCGCAACCCATTTGCCGGGCGTTCTACCCCAAAGAATCGTTGGGATGATGAAGTAACCCAAGAAGAAAATTAAGTCCGGAGCAGCAGCTTCTTCACTGAATATGTTCCCATTTGCCAAGGGTGCAACGCTGTAGATAACCATCATGATCAGACCGAAGTCGATCGTGAACGCGTACAGACGCCTCATAGGTCCCGCGAAGACCAGCGGGTATGTGACTGGACCATCTGGCTTACGCGGTTTCTTCTTAGATTTATTTTTCTTGTCAGCTTTTGACTGAACATCTGCTTTATATCGAGATGTTGAAGCGCGGTTGCGAGGATTGCGTCGTTTTTTAGTTCCTGAAGGCATATCTAGCCAATATTACGGCTCAGTTGCTTCCACGGCACTACAAACTCGAATTAGAATCGGCGCAGATTTATCAATTACGCGCGATACCGACTATTTATCGGGTTCGATTGCAGGAGACCTCACATGGTAGGCAGGCTCGAAGGCAAGATTGCTCACATCACCGGCGGCGGTTCCGGACTTGGAGATGCGATGGCGCATCTATTTGCTAGTGAAGGCGCCAGCGTAGTCGTTTCAGATTTGAAGTCAGATGTCGCGCAGCGTGTCGCCGACTCTGTCGTTGCTGCCGGAGGCGACGCAATCGGTATGGCAGGAGATGTATCGTCGAGAGAGGACTGCGAACGCCTCGTCTCAGACACGATTGCCAAAATGGGTGGAATCGATGTTCTGGTCAATAGTGCAGGTGTCACACCACGTTACGCACCCAAAGAGTGGGATTTTGAGCAGACGTGGGATTGGGTCGTAAGCGTGAACCTCAAAGGCACGATGATGATGTCTAGGTTTGCCGTGGATCACATGAAGAAGCAAGGTTCCGGGGCAATCGTCAACCTCGCATCAATCATCGGGCTTGTTGGGTACGCTCAGGGTATCAGCGATGGATTTAATCCGTACCCGCACACCAAGGGTGGGGTAGTACAGATGACTCGAGATATGAGTATCGCACTTGCTAAGCAGGGCATTCGAGTAAATTCATTGTGCCCGGGCTTCACGTACACACCGCTCGTGACAACCTTGGTCGAAGATGCTGATACTCACGAACGACTGAAGTCACTTCACCCAATGGGACGATTGGGCGAACCCAAAGAAATCGCCAATGCAGCATTGTTCTTGGCGTCTGACGAAGCATCGTTCATCACAGGGGTAAATCTGCCGGTTGACGGTGGGTACACGGCTCAGTAGCGATCAGGTCTTATCGGTAGCGGTCTAGAAGATCGAAGCTGGATCGACGACCGACAAGAGCTTTCGATCTTCTACAAGGCGTTCAAGGTTCGAGAGGGCGAATACGACAGCTCGTTCATTGCCCTCACCAGTTCCGCCAGCCCAATGCGGCGTCACGATAGCAGTAGGCATGCTGAGAAGTGGGTTGCTAGGGTCCGTCGGTTCTTCCTCGAGAACATCCAGCCCTGCGCCTGCAATTTCTCCGTCTTGCAGCGCTTTGATCAAGTCGGCTTCGTTGTGGACTGGCCCTCGGCAAGTATTGATGAAAATTGCAGTTTTCTTCATTTGGCTAAATTCGCGAGCACCCATCATTCCCCGAGTTGAACTGTTCAATGGAACGTGAACGGTGACGATATCGCTGACTCGCAGCAAGTGCTCTAGCTCTACCGCTTGCGCACCAAGTTCTTGATCGCGACCCGGCATCAGTTCAATGGCATCGTGATATAGAACTTCGCAATCAAATCCTGAAAGTCTGCGAGCAACCTGCCTACCGATATTCCCGAATCCTATGATTCCGACCGTTTTCCCGTTGATTTCAGTGCGCACTGGGAGTTGATCAACGCCATCTCGCCATTTGCCGTCCCGGGTGTTGTCCCAAGATTCCATCATTCGTCGGTAAACGCTGAGCATGAGCGTCATCGCATGCTCAGATACGGATATGGCGTTCGACCCGCCGTTGTTCGCAACACTGATCCCCAGTTTGCTGAGTCCGACCACATCGACAGAGTCGTATCCCGCCGTCAGTAGCTGAACGAGCTTCAACTTGGGCAACTGCTCCGCAATGTCGAGTGGGATTGATGCCAGCCAAGGAACCGCTGCATCAGCGTCTTTAAGTGCTTCGATCAGTTCTCCGGGAGAACTTGTGGGATCGACCGCTATGACATTCACACCATCGTCAGCGTGATCGTTGAGTAGATCCCACCGTCGTTTGTGCTCGGCGGTTGAAAGTTGGGCAAGAAAAGCGATTGTAGGCATTTGTAAATTGGATCCGTTGATCGGCTAAAAACATGGCGACGAAGTCGACGGGCAGTTTACCGGTGTAAACCGGTAATTGGTGAGGTAGGGACATTAAACAGGACGCTTGATGCGGACTCCCGTTTTATAAACGTCTTTCACGTCCCACAGTGCGTTGAGGTCAGAGGTTGGATCACCACCGACTACTAAAACATCCCCGGGGCGCCCATTGGACAACGTGCCAGCTTGGTCACCAACAGCTATCGATTCAGCGGCATGACTCAAACCGGTAACGAGTGCTTCTGTATTCGTCAGCCCTGCGTGCGTGAGCGCTACCATTTCCTTGACGAATTCACCCGGCGGGTAGGCTCCCCACGGTGAGTCGCTACCGGCGATCATACGAACACCCATTTTGACTAGTTTGTTCACTGACTCAACGCGAGTTTCGAGCGATTGCTTTGTCGAGTCGATGCTGGATTGTTCTTCTTTTGTCAGCCAACCCCGTTCGTATCCGATACGTTCTGTGAGATCAATACCTGCTTGCACAACGTGAAGTGTTGGATTCACCCACGCCTTCGCCGCAGCCAGCTGTTCTGCTAGAGGTTCATTGAACTCGTACATCCCTGTTTCGTCTTCGAATACACAATGGATAATCATGTCCACGCCTGCGTCTAAGGCGTTCTTGATGCCTAGCATCGACGCGCAGTGAGCTGCGGTCAGTTTTCCGAACCGATGCGCCTCTTCGACAATTACGGCCATCTCTTCGACTGTGTAGGAAGGCTGAAGCGGGTTGGACGACCAAGTTGATCCACCGGTCGCCATGATTTTGATGAAATCAGCGCCTTCTTTGACGAGTTTTCTGACTTCAGCTCGAACACCCTCAACGCCATCAGCTTCAGATCCGCAGTACCAAAAATGTCCGCCGGTGATCGTTATTGGCCGACCTGAGACAACCATCTCGGGTCCTTCAGACAGTCCCATGTTGATTCCCTCTTTTAGAGAAAACCCCACTTTATTTTTTGCGCCGTTTTCGCGAGCAGTGGTAACTCCGGCATGGAGGAATGTCCTCGCGTTCTGGAGCGCCCGCATTAGTAATACGTCATCTTGCTCGGCGCCGGTAATATCTCCGTGAGTGCCGTCACCGGGAGCCATCATATGGGTATGACCGTCTACCAGTCCTGGAAGGATCGTTGAGTCGCCATAATCCTTGATCGTAAGATTGGAACCGTCAGGTGCGGTTAGCTCATTCACCGGACCAATAGCGGAAATATTTCCAGCGTTAAGTAGCACGGCTTGCCCAGAAACTGGGGCAGCTCCTGTGCCATCGAAAATCCGTGCTGCTTTTAGCAACGTGTAGTCGTTCGTCGAATCTGTGGTCACAACATATCTCCGAGATTGCAGTGGGTGCGTGTCTGCCTACGCTGTGTTTTGTCACAACTAGCAAGAACGTGCAAACAAATTGTGCGGGGAGAACTGTTAAATCACGCCAAGTTCAGTCAGCGCAAGCTCAAGATTTGACTGAGTTGTGAACTGGTGACCGATCATGCCTGCATCTCGGGCTCCCTCGATGTTCTGTGGAAGGTCGTCTATGAACAGAATTCTTTCGGGATGTATTCCCGATTGATCGAGCAACGCTTCGTAGAACAAGGGCTCAGGTTTCATCGAATCGACTTCGTACGAAACGATCACAGGGTTGAGAACTGAGCTGAACGGCAAGAATTTCTCGGCTGACTTCCAGTGTGGTTCACTCGTATTCGAAACTAGGGCAATTCGATGAGTCTCAGCAATTCTGGCGACAATCGGAAACATGCTTTCGCTTGGAATCAACACTGAGTCATACAGCACAGTGAATTCGTCAAGCGGCATATCGATACCTAGATTGGAAAGTGCTCGAACAGCGTGTTCGTCAAACGTGATTTCACCTCGTTCGAACTTCAATTTGTGCTGTTGGCCGAACACAATATCGTGCACTTCGTCTGGAGATTTATCCGTGATCGAAGATAACTTTTGTGCGGTGGTCATCTCGTCGACGGTACACAGAACGTTTCCCAAATCGAATGCCACTAGCTCAATGTTTGAAATCAACTGTTATTTCTCCAGGAATGTTGCGTCTTCAGATGCATTAGCCAGCATGTCCTGAAGTTCACTTGTGGTGGCATCGCTAGGAGGATTCGCTCCCATTTTTATGAGGATCGCTCTCAGATACTCTGGGTCGTCCGAATCCTTGCCTCCAGTTCGAATCTGACTGGAAAACTCGGGATTCAGAATCGCTTCTGCCTTCTCTGGAAATATCTCGGCAAGCTCGTCGTCTGGAAGAGCTTTCAATACTTCGCTCGAAAGATCTTTTCTTGGATCGATTTCTTCAGAAACCGCAACCGAGTTGGTTTCGGAGGTTTCAGGCGATCGTACGCCCTGGACCAGAGCAAGAGCGGTTCCTGCAACGATCCCAAAAACAATTGCGAGGGAGACTACGAGTTTCATGTACCCGATCTGATCAATCTAGATTATTCGTGACGCAACGCTTCGATCGGATTGAGCGAAGCCGCACGGACTGCCGGATATATTCCGAAGAACAACCCTACAGCGACTGACACGCCGAGTGCGATCAGCGCTATGTGAGTTTCGATGACGGTTTCGATAATGTCGCCATCGACTGTTGCGCCATTTCCAAAATAGGCAATAGCCCAGCCGACAAGCACACCAAGAATTCCACCACCAAACGTCATCAACACCGCTTCGGTTACAAATTGCAGAAGTATGTCTCGGCGTTTCGCTCCGACAGCACGCCGGATACCGATTTCCCTCGTTCGCTCAGTTACAGACACCAGCATGATGTTCATAACACCTATTCCACCGACCAGAAGAGAAATTCCAGCGATCGAACCCAGCAATATCACGAATGTACCTTGAGTTCCTTCTAGAGTCTCAATCGTGTCCTGCTGTGTGGAAATCTGAAAATCATCTTCGTCGTCTGCCGCAAGTTCGTGGCGTAGACGCAGCAATGTCGATATATCGAGTCGAGCGTCGTCTACGGCGGCCTCAGAGCTTGCGAGGACACTAATAGACGACACGGAGATCGAGTCGGCTAACCCCTTTCCACCATTTATTCGGTAGTGCGCAGTCGTAATCGGGACTAGAACCGAATTGTCCGGATTGAAAATCGTCCCTTCCTGGCTTTCGAGCACTCCGACCACAGTGAACTCGCGTCCAGATATCTTGATTTTGGATCCGACTGGATTGCGTTGTCCAAATAGGGAGCTGCTGGTTCCTGAACCAAGAACTGCTACAAGAGAAATATTCTCAACGTCGACGTTGGAAATGTTCCGCCCCGACGCGATTGTCAGATTTCGTGCTTCAAGATATTCGGCGGTAACACCAACCCCGCTGACGAATGTGTTGTCAGATCCTACTGTCGCCGTGCCCGAAAACGAATTTTCAGGAGCGACGAGTTCGACGTCAGGGGCGAACACTTCATCTTTGAGTGCCAGAGCATCTTCAAAAGTGAAGACATCCGCGTTGCCTCCGCCACCGAAGAAGGCGAACCTAAGAGCTTCAGACCCTGGGCGTACAGTGATTAAGTCGGTTCCAAGATCAGAAATCCTAGATGTAACTGATACTTGAGCACCTCGTCCTACGGCCATCATCGCAATAACTGACGAAACGCCAATAACGATTCCGAGCAACGTTAAGCTCGCACGAAGTTTATTCGCACTTACTGATGCCAGCGCGGTGGCCAACAGGAGTCCAGCGTTCATCGGTCATCACCGGTTGGCTGTTGGGACTGCGTACTTCCCGATACGACTTCTCGATCTTCAACGATACGGCCGTCTCTGAAAGCTATTATTCGTTTCATTGCTTCAGCAACTTCAGGATCATGCGTCACAACGACGATAGTTTTTCCATCGTCTTCATTGAGCGATTTGAGCATCTCGATCACTTCGGCACTCGATTTTGTGTCGAGGTTCCCTGTCGGTTCGTCTGCAAGAATCAACTCGGGATTTTTAACCAGCGCCCGTGCAATCCCCACTCGTTGTTGCTCACCACCTGACATCTGCATTGGGCGGTGGTTGTACCGCTCGGAGAGCCCGACTCGGTCTAATGCAGTTCGTGCAGCTGCGCGGCGGTCTTTACCGCTATACCCACCCGAGTACTTTAGTGGGAGTTCAACGTTGCTGATTGCCGTCTCTCTCGCTAGTAGGTTGTAGCTTTGAAAAATAAAGCCCAATTGCCG
Source organism: Dehalococcoidia bacterium (assembly GCA_040264655.1). Classification (GTDB taxonomy): domain Bacteria; phylum Chloroflexota; class Dehalococcoidia; order Lucifugimonadales; family Lucifugimonadaceae; genus Lucifugimonas. The sequence goes on from JBDQHW010000037.1 coordinate 13,635, forward strand.
CGAACGCGTTTCGGCGAGTTGATCGTCCGATAAATCAGACACATCTTGCCCGTTCAATACGAACGAACCTGACGAAGGCTGATCGAGGCAGCCGAGCGTGTTCATTAACGTTGATTTGCCTGAACCAGACGGGCCAATAATTGCGACCATCTCACCTGAGTCAATCGTCAGATTGATTCCATCGAGTGCCCGAACGACGTGTGTGCCAATTTCGAACTGACGAGTTACGTCGACTAGTTCAATGACTGGAGTCGATGCTTGAGTGGTCATCGACCACCTCGTCCACCGCCGCCCGCAGGGCTAGAGAAGCTGACACCGCCACCACCTCCCGGTATTCGAATTGCACCTCCACCGCCGAATAGTTGTTGCAACGGATCGACAGATTCAGCAACTTCCATCAGGACTTCCTGACCTTCGTCTAGTCCTGACTCAACGATCACCCAGAAGTCATCGCTCGCTCCCAGTTGCACGTTTGTAGTAACAAATCCACTAGATGTCACAACATCGACAGTTGGTTGATCGAAACTGCCTCCTATTGCCTGGAGCGGAACGAGCAGGGCATCGTCGATTCGATTTAAGACAATTGTTGCGGTTGCGCTCAATCCTTCGATCAGCTCGACTTCATCAGGCGGAGTCAAAGTGATGGACAGCGGGAATTCGATCACGCCCTGTTGATTTACACCGTCACCGATTTCTTCCACGACTCCTTCGAGGATTTGATCGGGCAGGGCATCGAGAGTGACGGCGACTTGATCTCCAAGTTTCAGCGAAAGAACGTCGATTTCATCGATCGAGCCTTCGATGGTTACAACATTGGGATCGAGGATGTCGATCGTGGGAGTTTGTCGACTGACAGTGTCTCCAACTTCGACTGATATTGATGAAATCACTCCATCGAACGGTGCTGTCAGGTTTGCTCCATCAAGTTCTGAGTTGGCATTCTGCAACAAGGCGTTCGCCTGATTTACTGCAGCCGTCGCTAGTTTGATCTGGAGTAGATCGAGATCGCTCAAGGCATTTAGTGTTTCTTCGGCATCTTTTTCAAGCTCGATTTTCTCTGCGAGGGTAGCAGCGAGAGCATTGATTTCAACATCGTTCACAGAGTCCACGATGTCCTCTGCAGCGATTTCTACATCATCTTGTGCAGCATCAACTAGTACCTGTTGAGCTTTGGCTGCCGCGGCGGCATCGTCCATCGCCTCTACAAGAGCCTCTTCTGCATCAACTTTGACATCCCATGCATCATCTATCTCCGCGCTTGGGCACCGGGCTGTGAACGAAGTGTGCTCGCAATCGGTCAAAATTGGGTACGGGGTGAGATGAGTCCAAACCCAAACAACCGCTTCGTTCCAAGGAGTCGCAGGATCGTCGGCTGGACTCTTTACAGTCGCTGTACCTGCCTCAAATATTTCGTCAACAGAGGTCCCCCATGTATCGAACAAGTTCCCTGGTTCGGTGCTTTGGGCGTCATCTGAGACAACACGGCCAAACCAACCGCTGAGCTGGTCCGCATAATCGGTTGCGGCGTCATCGTAGATTTCCTGCGCGGCGGTCACTAACAAGTCTTGTGATTCAGCATCATCTTCGGCAGCAAGAATTGCGTCTGCCAATGCTTCGTTGGCGGCGGTTAGTTCTTCTCGAGCCGAGATAGTCGCTGGGCTTTCAGTGTTGGGAGATGATGTGTATTCAGCCAAGTCAGCCGCTGCATCCATCGAGGCAACACGAGCGTCCGCCAGGTTCGATTCTGCCACCGCTGTTTCGAGATTTGTCGCTCCACCAAGAATGCTCGCCAGATCTTCACCCGCTTCTTGCAGAGCTATTTCAGCATTAGCAACCGCAGCTTCGAGATCGGCGATAGTCACTTCATCGAGGCGAATCAAAGGCTGCCCTTCGGTAACGACCTCTCCATCGTCAACGAGCAACTCGGCGACTGTGCCTGAGATGTCGAACCTCAAGCTTTCTAGTTCCGGGAACGAGACAGATCCAGATGCCGTCACATCGTCGAGCAAAGTTCCACGCTCAACTACCACTGGACGTCGATCATCACTGTTGTCGTCATTCTGGAGGAGCGTTTGTGCTCCGAAATAGGCTCCCACTGCGATCACAGTGGCCAGAGTCACAAATATGCCAATCTTCATCATCGGCGAAGCAGCATATCCACGCTGGGATGCGCTGCTTCGTCGATTTGATGGCATGTTCTGTCGCTCAGATGGAGTGAATTCCACCGGAATCTCCTTGGAAGTTTTCATTGTTTGTTGTCTAGATTTGTATTCGGATACAGACGAAAGAAGGTGTTAAGTACGACTGGCTGGCAGAACTACCTTGAAGGTTGTTCCACGCCCAGATTCGCTCTCAACGGATATTTCTCCGCCATGTGCGTCTACTAGTTTTTTGACGATCGTTAGCCCGAGTCCAGCTCCGCCAGTCGCTCGATTGCGACTCTGGTCGGCCCGGTAAAACTGGTCGAATACACGAGGCAAGTCAGACTCTGAAATGCCGATTCCTGAGTCTTTGACGAGCATAGTTAGGCTTTCTCTAGTACCAGATATTTCAACATTTATACTGCCGTTATTTGGCGTGTGTGTTAGCGCATTTTCAATTAGGTTTGAAACGATTTGTCGAACTCTCGTCTCGTCGAAATCGATTGCTGTATCAACTCCGTCGCTGGTAACCCCGAGAGTGATTTCTCGTTCTTTCGCACGCTGGTTGAAGTGAGCTACAGAGTCTTCAATGACCGCTATCGGCGATCCATGAGATTTGTTGAGGGCGAGTGCTCCTGCATCAGCTATCGCAAGGATTCGAAGATCCTCGATCAGGTTTGAGAGGTGAATTGTCTGTGTGTGAAGCGTGTCGATCGTTTCTTCATCGGCTTCAACAACACCGTCTTTGATCGCCTCTAGATAGCCTTGGATGTTCGTGAGTGGTGTACGAAGTTCATGAGCTACATCGGCAGTTAGTTGCCGACGCTGATCCACTGCCAATTCAAGATCGCTCGCCATGGTATTGAACGTGTTGGCTAGTTTTCCGATCTCATCTGAACCAGATTCTGGAACACGTTGGCTCAAATCACCGGCACCTAAATTGCTGGCGGCAGTTGTGAGATTGCGAACTGGCGCAAGTGCCTGACGAGTGAGAAGCATCACGATCAGCAGACCTGCGAACCCAGCAGCGATTCCTGCTATTAGTAACGACCGCTGGAATGAGGAGTGAAGGTTGGTCAGTGGTGGGTCGACATACTCGAGAACTTCAGCAACAAGGTCTCCAGTGGCTTGCGAAGGCACCTGGGTCGGCCGTGGAAGCTGACTGTCAGTAGGTTGCAGGCGCGATAGAGGTGATATGTAGAACTCCTGCATTGAAAGAGGGCGTTCTTTTCTGCTTGGACGCTCATCAACGAGCATATGACCGATCAACTCACCATTCACAATGACCGGACGCTTGGTGAATCGGGTCGGAGATGCGAATCGTTCTGTGAATGTCTCTAGAACACCTTGAGCGTTTCTTACAACTTGGTGCGAATCAGCAACGATCAGTCCGCCATCGGATTCAACCGCTACACGCCATCCAAACAGGTTTCCTACTTGCTGAACGGCGTACTGAACTTCATCCCAATCTTGGTTGGCTTCGAACGTGTCTTTCACTAACTGCTCAGCGCGTTCAGCACGAGCAAGTTCGATTTCTGCTGCAAACCGTTCAGTTTCGACTCTGGTCGCGTACGCCGAGTAAGCACTCACCGACGCTATCGATAGCGCGAGGACCAGTGCGAATCCCAGTGTGAGTCTTCCCTGAAGACCAAAAAACCACCTAAGCATCGAATCTGTACCCAACTCCGTACATCGTCTTCAAATGCTGCTTATCTGGGTTGGCTATTTCCAGTTTTTTACGCAGGTTCGATACATGAGTGTCGACAGTTCGGTCGTACCCGGAGAAATCGTAGCCGAACACGTTTTCGATGATCTGCTCACGAGAGACAGTTCGCCCTCGACCTTCAATGAAGTACGCGAGGAGTCTAAACTCGGTCGGAGTCAGTTCTATTTCGTCACCAAGAACAGTCGCTGAGCGCCTCTCGAGATCGATCACTACATCTCCAGCATCGACCCGATTTCCAGTCTCTTCACGTTTTTCGATTGCTCTGGATGTGCGCCTAAGAACTGCGTTGACCCTTGCAACCAACTCTCGCGGACTGAACGGTTTCGAGACGTAGTCATCAGCACCAAGATCTAGACCCGTGAGGCGGTCGTCTTCTTCCACTCTGGCAGTGACCATGATGATGGGAACAAGAGACTCTTTTCGAACGTTGCGACATACATCGATTCCATCCATGCCCGGTAGGTTCAGATCGAGAAGGATGATGTCGGGCGATTCAGCGAGAGCCATATCAAGCCCAACCAATCCGTCTTCCGCTGCTAGAACTCTGAATCCTGCTTGCGCGAGATACAGCCTTATAAGTTGCGAAACCGCCTTATCGTCTTCTACGACAAGGGCGGTCAGCTCTGTTTGTTGATCGGTTGAAGTCATGATTGAGAATGATATTCGCTAGTGGGCAATCATTTACGCCGAAGTCGCGGTTTCGGGCACTGGAGTTGTTTCTTCCGGTAGATCCCATGGTGGCTCGAAGAATCGGTGTCCTTCGAATCGTTCGAACAGTTCCTCGAGCCCTTCGATGTTTTCAAGCTCCTCAAATCCCTCAAACCGTTCGAAATCGAATCGGTCGAATAGACCATCAAATCCATCTTCGGAGAACGGGAAATCGTGATCTTCAGAATCGAACTTGAAGCTTCCTCTTGGACCACCGAACTCAAACCGGAACTCTCGACTGCTTTTGTCATCGTGATGACGATTTCCGAAGGGGAGGCGTTTGAGGAAATCTAGTCCACCATGGTCACGATCGAACATACCTAAAGCGGGGAGGGCTCTTGAAGAGACATCAAGATCTAGGAGCCATTCGGGTGCAGCGTCGATCCATGTCCGAAGTTCGTTTGCCTCGTCTGTGGTGATGTCTCCATCTTCTAGCATTTGATCAATTACCAAATGGAGCTTCGTAAGACGATCCAGTTCTGCCAGCTCTGACTGACCACTCGCCAATGCATCAGCAAGGGCATCGGTGTCTATACCGAGAATTTCTGCCATTCGGTCGTTGATGTCGCCTGATCCACTGTGCGGAAGATGGTGAAGCTCGATTCGTGAAGTCGCGATCCAGGGTGAAGTGA
>JBDQHW010000038.1:0-18334 GCA_040264655.1 Dehalococcoidia bacterium
CGTGGTCGTTGCATCGGTTTTCGCTTTCACAGTTCTCTCGACAGGTATCTTTGCCTCAGAGCGATCTAAAGAGACAGTTTTTGCTGGTCTTGAAGAAGCGAAGAGCTCGATCGAACCACGTGGCTCTGTAATTGCCTACAAGGGCAAGGTTGGATCTACAGAGACGATCTACAAAGTTGTGTTTGTAGTGTCTAATGCAGTAGCCGGTGAGCCGGTTGACCTTACTCCGCCATACACGGCAAATGCTTCAGGTACAGACCCTGACATTTCAAGCAACGCAGAGTACAAGACTGTTGTTTCATACACAGACAGCAACCAGTATGCCGCTGACGTCCCCTGGTCTCTCGACTGGGTTGGTGACGACAACGGTGACAGCTTGCTGGAAGCGGGTGAAAAGGCCGAAATTACCGTCTGGTTGCTTGAACGAATCACAGGTACTGCAATTACTGCGGACGATGGTGTAGACCAGTACGGCGCAGTTGATGCCAATGGCGCAGCAGGAATCATGGAAGCTGGCACGTTGATCGGTACGAACGATCAGTTCACCATCGAACTAAAACCTGAAAGTGGCGCAGTGCTGACCGTTCAGCGCACAGCTCCTTCACGGCTCGACACGGTGATGGACCTCAAGTAGTTCCAAACTAAATAGAACTTACGAAACAGCCACCGCTAACCCGGTGGCTGTTTTCGTGTAGGCCATATGTGGGCTACCACACCCCAAGCGTTGGAGTGCCCCCAATGTTGCAAACCGCTGTTTCCCAATAATTTAGATGTACTGCTGAATTAACTGGACGAGTAACACGGTTGGCAACTCGACACCAGGACAGCAAATGAGGATGACCTGCTGACCTCGCCTATCCGGCGGTGACTAGGAGACAGTTACAAAATGTTTACGCACAATTACGACACTTCAAAAACTGAAAAGGGTATTACCGGTCTTGAGACCGCGATCATCCTAATTGCATTCGTTGTCGTAGCTTCAGTATTTGCCTTTACGGTTCTCTCTACAGGTATCTTTGCCTCAGAGCGATCCAAAGAGACAGTTTTCGCTGGACTCGAAGAAGCCAAGAGCTCGATCGAGCCACGTGGTTCAGTTATTGCCTATAAGGGTAAGGTTGGATCGACCGATACCATCTACAAAGTGGTATTCGTAGTGTCTAATGCAGTTGCTGGTGAACCCGTTGACCTTACCGCACCATACACGGCTGGCGGTTCGGGTACCGACCCAGACATTGTTTCAAACGCTGAGTACAAGACGGTTATTTCTTACACAGACAGCAACCAGTATGCCGCTGACGTCCCCTGGTCTCTCGACTGGGTTGGTGACGACAACGGTGACAGCTTGCTGGAAGCGGGTGAAAAGGCCGAAATTACAGTTTGGTTGCTCGAACGCAACACCGGTACCGCTATCACTGCCGACGATGGTGTTGGTGAGTACGCCGCTGTCGACGTCAATGGATCTGCAGGAATTCTTGAAGGTGGAACTTTGATCGGCACGAACGATCAGTTCACTCTAGAAGTCAAACCTGAGAGTGGCGCAGTTCTGACTGTTCAGCGCACAGCTCCATCTAGGCTCGACACGGTGATGGACCTCAAGTAAAAGATCATCCTCATCAATAATCTTCGCTCCTGATCGCCTATGTGGTCAGGAGCGAAGAAGTTGACGAGATCAAGCCTCTGGGTTCACTCAGAGCACCTTTTTCGATTTTAGTTACGAGTTACCCAAGGGACGTAAAATACCATGGCAGAAGCAATCGACTTGGATCAGCGTCTTAAGGAATTGGAAGAAGAGATCCGACTTCTAAAAGAGTCGGTATTCCCGTTGATCGCGGACATCCGTGCAAGGGTTCTCTCGCCAGGGGATGAGTTTTAGCTTTGGCTGCTGAAGACGCTCGAATGAAAGCCGGTTTGAAGACCGCTGAGGACGAGCTAAACCTCATCAAGAATCAGGTCCAGCAAACGCTGCTCGATATTCGAGAGCACATTCTGGATGCTACGAACCCGTTTAGCGCAATCGACGACGCTCTCACAGATGAGGACGAGATCGAATTCGGCGACGACCTCATGGGTGGCGGCGGAGCTGGAGCTGCAGGTGCCGACGGCGCCGACGGTGATGGCGAAGGCGGAGAAGACGACGATGACTCAGACAGCATCGACGGCTCAGTCGAGGGCGAAGATGGCGAAGACGACGAGTTCATGGATGACGAAGGCGAAGAGCCTGAAGATGAATTCGTAGAAGAACTTCCAGATGACGGCTACATGGGTGATGAAATCATCGATGATGGCGGTGGAAGCGGAGGTATGTCTTCAGGCATGGACGACGCCGAAGAAGTATTTGAAGAAGAAGAAATCGTTCCTGATGAGGACGAAGGTTTCGAACTCGACGCAGAGCTAGAAGACGATGAGGCAGTTGCTTCTGTAGAAGACGGAGCGGAACCTGTCGAAATCGGCCCTGATGGGGTTCCACTACCTCCTACAGCCGACTTTGATGTTCTGACAATGGCAGGCCTAGTTCGATGGGTAGCCGTTACAACCGAACGTCTCGGCCCGAACCGAACTGAGATTCTGCTGGACGCCTTCGAGGCAGCCGGGCGAATTGCACCGTCTACACGATCTGTACTACATCACTTGATGGCTCTCTCAGAAGAAGATCCTAGTGAAAACGTACCAGTGCGTGAGATCGTCTCAGCCATGGTTCGAATGGAAGGTGTGTTGGATGCCGATTCAGGCTCCGACACAAGCCGGTTGCTGAGCATGCTCATGGATGTCGACGACGATCCTATGGACAGGTTCGTGGCGTAGTTAGATCAATATCTAAATCAAAAAAGGGAGCTACCAAAGCAGGCAGCTCCCTTTTTTGATTAATGCCTGTCAGACGCCAGATTCAATCGGTCTTTTCACCTTCTTCGACAGTCCACCCCCACCTAACGCACAACTTAATCGTGCGTAGATATTCGAGTAGCAACACATCATTGATTGCACGTTGAGTTACGAAGGGTTCATCCCAACCAATTCAGCTTTTGTTACGAGGGCTAACGCCCACCCAATTACAGCTCAGGAGAGTTCGTCATCGATAAAGCAATCACGACTATGCTTCTCACCATTGCAGGTGTCATAGCGGCAGTCGCAGTGATGAACGCCGTTTACCCGGCTGTAACGCGTAGCTCGAGCGCAGTCGCATCTGCATCAAGCACCGTCGATCAGCGAATCAGAACGAACATTTCTGTCGTCCAGTCCGTAGGAGAGCTCGACTCTTCAAGCAGTTGGGTCGATACGAACTCAAACTCTTTGTTCGATTTCTACGTGTGGAGCAAGAACGTCGGGGATATCCGAATTCCTGCTGTAGACGAAGTAGACATCTTCTTCGGACAACCTGGCGGAGTTGTACGTGTACCGCATGAGGACGATGCCGGTGGAACGTACCCACAGTGGTCTTACACGCTCGAAGGTGGTGCAACTGAATGGGGAATCGCATCCACAGTGAAGTTCGACATCAAGTTTGACGATGGCTGCCCAGGTTCATGTATCCAATCGACCGGCACTTACTTCATTCGAGTGATCACACCGAACGGTGTAGCAGCAGAGAGTTACTTCTCTATGTAGTTGGAAGCTCCAACACCTGAGTGAACAGTCATGGCCAAAGCAGCAGTTTCGATAGTCACGCTAATTATGGTTGCCATCATCATGGTTTCCATAATCACGTCTATTCCAAGTTCACTTGGGAACGGTGCTCAGATACAACCTGTTTACTCACCCGGAGCGACCTACTCTCCTACCGACTACGCCAGCGCAATTCTTTCAAGGCGATAAACCGTGTTCACAACAACAGACCACATATGCGTCGTGAACCATGAAAACTCAGGTGACTCATGTCGAGCCTGATAGTCGCACTATTCGCAGTGATGATCATCCTTGCCGCAATGGCTGGGTACGCAACGAGTTCCGTTCAGTCGCAGGATCAGATCAACTACAGCGTGAAGGTAACCAGAGACAAAACTGGCGATATCTCACGTACGGGAGTCGCTTCGCTCGGGGCCACAGTTACAACGAATTCAAGGCTCGATTTCACGGTTCAAAACAACGGTCAATCAACATTCAGAAAAGTGAGCGAATGGGACGTTGTGGTCTGGTATCACGGCGCTACAGGGAGCGGTTTGGAAATCGAAAGGCTCACGTACACATCGTCTGCTACTCCATCGGCAGGGGAGTGGACACTCACAGGGATATATGAGGACGCCGGTACATCAAACCCCGAGGTTTACCAACCCGGAATAGTCAATCCCAGTGAAGAATTCGTAATAAGGGCTGAACTTGGACCTGCTGTGGCACCAAGTTCGACCAATACGGTGACCCTAGCTGTCGAACAAGGCATAGCTATCACTGAAGTATTTACCAACTAGTGGTGAGGCCTGAAACACTCACCAATAAGTAAGACCAGCCAAAACCATGGCAAACGAAGAAGGCATCGCAAGCGTATCCACGGGTCAGCCCGATCTGGATAAGAAAATGGGTGGAGGAATTCCACTCGGTTCTCTCACGCTGCTCGAAGGTCAGTCCGACTCCGGAAAATCGGTGGTTTCTCAGCAGCTCATTTGGGGCTCGCTTCAATCTGGACTTACGGTAACTCTGTTCACCACGGAGAACACAACTAAGAGCTTCTTACGCCAGATGAGCAGTTTGAACCTCGAAGTGATGGAGTTCCTGCTTCTCGGACGCCTGAAGATCTTCCCTATCTCGGCTGGTAAGCGAAAGCTCACAGCCAAGCAGGTGTTCGACACCATGCTCCGGAACATCACGAATGGTCCTCGTGTCGACCTGATCGTTGTTGATTCACTCACAACGTTCGTGACACGCGGTTCGTGGGAAGACACCGCATCATTCTTCGAAGAATGCCAGGTGTTGGTTGGTGAAGCTCGGACGATCATCAACGTGGCATCCACCTATGCGTTTGATGACACCACTTTGGCACGGCTCCGATCGATGTGCGACGCCCACTTGACTCTCCGTACTGAAGAAGTTGGAGAACAGTTGGTGAAAATTCTTGAAGTGGCAAAGATTCGTGGTGCTTCTAAGAACACAGGAAACATCGTCACATTCGACATCGAGCCTGATCTGGGCATGAAAATCATCCCGATCTCCAAGGCATCGGCGTAGGTAACTAATTGGCAGTATTTGAACTCCCATTCAACGTAATTGATGTAAGTGATCACGTTTGTGATCCCGAAAGCTGCGAACTCGTTCAACAGCTTCCGACAGCTCTCAAAGAAATAGCGCTCGAAACATCGTTTTTGATGCGTTACCTACACACGCTTCCTATCGCCGAAATCGGAATTCCCGTCTACCACGAGGAGCTCGAGGGCGACGACGGAGATGCCGAGAATCCGAATTTCATCTACAAGGCGAATTCGGGTGTAATTTTTTTCCACGTATTCCCTGATCCAGAAGGAATTCGTGATTGGCTGATCTCAATCGAGCCTTCCGTAGAACACCCGCAGTTTCCTGCGATTATGGCCGACATCGAAGAGGGCCTGATTGAGTACACGGACGAGTTGGAATCGGCAGAAGGTGACCAGCAGCTCGGAGCGATGCTGCGGTGGGCGCTTTGCCACATATTCAAACAGCCAGTTGAGATGGAACTCAGTGAGATCCTTGCTCTTCCAAAAGGCTTCCTTGGTGAAGTAATCGAAGAAGAGGAAGAAGATCTAGCTCTGACTGACGGATCTGAAGGTGCGGACGGCGAAGCTGAGCAGAATTCATCTGATACTGCAGTAGCTGTAGCCGAGAAGACAGAGACCAAGCCAGCAAAATCTAGCGGTAAGTCAAGCGTGTTTGCACCGATCACCAAACTTCTTGGTGGCGGATCGAAGATGAACCTCGACATCGCTAAGAAATACGGTTTGGACGACGACGCCATTGAGGGAATCAAATACTCAATGGTTCGTGAAAAAGTCGGAATGGGTGTTCTTCAGCCGTTGATCGACTGTCACCACATTGAGGATATTTCCTGCAGTGGAGTTGGTCAGATATTCGTTGAACACAAAGTGTTCAGCTCTATGAAGTGTTCATTTGGCTACCAGACACACAAAGAGCTCGACGAGCACGTTCTACGAATGTCAGAGCGAATCAAGAAGCCTGTTACGTTCCGTCAGCCCGTTGTTGACGCATCGCTTCCTGATGGATCTCGTATCAACATCGTTTACGGACAGGACGTTTCGCTTCGTGGAACTAACTACACGATTCGTAAGTTCTCTGAAGAAGCAATCAGCATTATCCAGCTCTGCAAATGGCATTCACTGAGCTGGGAGATGGCCGCATATCTCTCGATCACCATTGAAGACGGCATGAACATGTTCGTGTCAGGTGAAACAGCGTCAGGCAAGACGACTTTGATGAACGCGCTTTGCACGTTTATTGAGCCAAACGCCAAGATCGTGTCCATTGAAGACACGGCTGAAGTAAACGTGCCGCACAAAAACTGGATTAAAGAAGTAACCAGGAAACCTAAACCTGGTGAAACCGATTCGGGTGTGGGTATGTTCGACCTTCTCCGAGCTGCACTGCGTCAACGTCCTGAAATGATCATCATTGGTGAGATTCGTGGTGAAGAGGGATTAATTGCGTTCCAGGCTATGCAGACTGGTCACCCAGTTATGGCAACCTTCCACGCGGCTTCCGTACAGAAGCTTATCCAGCGTCTCGTTGGTGATCCGATTCTTGTTCCTAAGAACTACGTCGACAACTTGAACATCGCAGTTATTCAGATTGCGGTTCGATTGCCTTCCGGCAAGCTCGGTCGTCGTGCCGTTGCTATCAACGAGATTGTTAACTACGACTCGGCTGCTGATGCATTCTCATTCGTTGAAGTGTTTCAGTGGGACCCCGTAACCGACACATTTGAATTCACAGGTTTCAACAACAGCTACCTACTCGAACAGGTAATTGCACCTGCTCGTGGTTACCCGCCTGCTCGAAGGCGCCAGATTTACTCGCTTGTAAAACGTCGTGCTCGAATTCTCGAGAAGCTCGCTGCTTCAGGCCTTGAGGAATACCAAGAGGTTTACCAGACGATTGCTAAAGCCATTAAAGACGGAGTCTTTTAAGCCATGGCACAAGGCATTCTCTCCCGACTCGGTTTTAGTGATAAATCGAAAAAGGCTGCTGAAGACGACGCACTCGCGGGATCAAAGCGTCCGAATGTAGATAAGAAGTCGCTTGCGTTCGATCTTTTCACGCACATCGCGTACATGGCTTCTATGGCTACTGCCAAAGCGTCTCGTGACGTCATGTTCCAATACGCTGCAACGCTGAATCTTTCTTCCACAGCGTACTTTCTCGATATCAACACGCTTGTTAATCGACTGAAATACGACTATTCAGAAGCTTGTAGAGCGATCGCCGATCGTACTGACGATCATGACGTTTCGTCGCTACTGCTACGTATGTCGGGTTCGCTCTCATCTGGTGAGGACGAAGAAGAATTCCTAACTCGTGAAGCAGCTGTTATGGCTGAGCTTTACCGAGCGACTTACGAGACGAACATTGAATCGCTCCGAAAGTGGACTGATGCGTATTCTGCCATGATCGTGTCAGCAGGCTTGATCGTTGTCGTATCCATCATCTCCATGATGATATGGAGTCTTGGTCCTGGAATGATTCTCATGACCGGTACCGTAACGATGACCGTTGCAATTATCGGTAGTTGGACTATTTATCTCGCAGCTCCAAAAGAGAGTTTCACGAGAACGTCGGGCCTTAGTGCACCGAACCAATTAATCGCAGCGAATTTATTCAAGTACTTGGTGCCGGCAGGGTTCATTGTTGGGATAGGTGCTGTTGCCGCTACAGGTGGACAGTTGGGCATTGGGATGCTCATATTTGGCGTCAGTTTGCTTCCAGCCGGATTCATCATGAATCGAGATTCTAAACGGCTACTTTCTCTCGATGCTGACGTTGCTACTGCAACTCGTATGCTCGGTGGTGTGACTGACGCTATCGGTACAACGGTGAGTGACGCACTAAGCAAAGTTGATCGGCGTTCGCTTGGATCGCTTGAGCCGTACTTCCGACGTCTCGAAGTGCGTGTTCGTTCTGGTATTACGCCTGATCGATGCTGGGACCACCTGATTCAGGAATCAGGATCTGAGTTGATGGAACGAACTATCAACATTTTCTGGGACGCTCTTACGATCGGTGGTAACCCACTGGTCACAGGAAAAACAGCTGCTTTTTTCTCTGCCGAAATAGCACTGCTTCGAGAAAAACGCTCGCTAGTTGCGCAAACGTTTGGTTATCTAACCGTGCCGCTTCACGCTGCGATGGTCGGATTGCTCATCTTCATTGTGAACGTCATGCAACTTTTCGCTGAAAGCATGTTGTCCGATACGTCCTCAGCTGACCCAAGTGGCTCAGGCGCACCGATTCCAGATATCGCTGGATCAAGCGGGTTCAACACCTTCGCAAACGTAAATTTCGAGTTCTTGAACATAATCATCACTATGGTAGTGGTGGTTTTTACCATCGCGAATGCAGTGGCACCATGGGCAGCAAGTGGGGGACACCGCATGCGTGCCGGATACCAGATAGGTGTGATGATGGTTGTATCAGGCATTTGTATGACGATCATTCCTCCACTTTCGAGGATGATCTTCACAACAATTTCGGCCCCGGCAAGCTGACCAAACGGCTCACAGAACCGAACGGTCCGGCGAGAAAGGTAAGTTCGCTATGGTCCCACCGGATACCGATGGCGGAGACGATCTCTTAGACGATATTTTTGCTGATGAAGACAGCGAGGATGCGGAGAGACTCGCCGCGTTTGCGGACCTTGAGCAACTAACGATGATCGAAGTTGCCGCCGAAACCGAGGCCGTATTGGAAGAACTCAAGATTAGGCAGGGCGGTTAATGGCTCAAGTTACGAGCACATCAACCAATAAGAGCAAAAAGCAGCGGGAGAACACGTCCTCCGTTGTGAAGTCGCGTGCCAAGACGAGGTCTTCTAAGAATCTTATGCAGGCGCTAATTGCCTCGATTCCGCAGGCAATGGCCGCTCTAGATGGCCGTCGTCGCATCATGTTCACGAACGAGACGTTCGATCGTATGTTCGGTGCGAGCAAGACTGGTGACCGACTTTCAGACTATTTCTACCCAGCCGGCTTGAAAGATATTTTCAAACAGTGCTCTCTCACTTCGAGAGCTATCGAAAAACGTGAACTGATCGACACGCCTGAGAACGAAACAGACCCCGAAGTCAGCTACAGCGTGACTGTAACCCCACATTCCGACGCTGATCTCAAGTCGAAATTCTTGCTGCTTGTGGATGACACAACAGAAGGATCAGATCGAGAAGATCGGATGATCGCCAACAGTCGACTTGTGTCGGTTGGTGAAATGGCCGCCGGAGTTGCTCATGAACTGAACAACCCGCTAACGGCGGTACTCGGTTTCTCACAACTTGCGATGCGTCAGGCTTCAGACGACACGCTCAAGCGTGATCTAGAGTCGATTGCTGATGAAGCAGAACGTGCAGGTCGTATTGTCGACAATCTGCTCACCTTCGCTCGATCTTCCGATACGTTCCCAGATTCGCAGACACTAAATATCACTGACTCGCTTCAAAAGATCCTTGATCTCCGAGAATACGAGTGCCGGGTCAATAACGTCGAAGTTGTTAACTACTTTAGCGATGAGACCCCAAGCACGCTTGCTGATGCGCACCGCATAGAGCAGGTTTTCATGAACCTGATCGGCAACAGCATCCACGCTATTGGCGAAAGTGTTGGTCACGGCACTATCACAGTTGGTGTTGTGCACGATGAAGGCCGAATTCGAGTAAGCATTACCGATGATGGCCCTGGTATTTCACAGGTGAACCAGAAAAAGGTATTTGAACCTTTCTTCACAACGAAGCCAATCGGCAAAGGCACAGGCCTCGGTCTATCTATATGTAAAGGCATCGTCGAAGATCACGGTGGAGCAATCCGAGTTCAGAGCGCTATCGGTCGCGGAACTACGTTCGTCGTAGAGATTCCGATTATCGAAGTTCCTGAAGAAGTCGATGCTCCTTCACCAAGCACGCCAGCACAGCCGAACAGCTACACCAAGCTGAAGGTTTTAGCTGTCGATGACGAGCGATCCGTAACCATGCTCCTAAACCGAGCATTGGTTGCACAAGGTCACGATGTTGACGTTGCTCACGATGGTGCTGAAGCACTCCGAACCATTTTCCTGAACGAGTACGACGCGATTCTTCTCGACGTTCGTATGCCAGGTTTGGGAGGGTCGGAAGTGTTCCGCAGTATCGAGGTATTACGACCTGATTTGGCGGACAGAGTGTTGTTTATCACCGGGGACACAGTATCGCCTGACACGCGTACGTTCTTGGAGCAGACACGCGTTGATGTTTTGCACAAACCGTTCAGCCTAGAAGAACTAAGGCACAGTATGAACAAATTTGCTGTTCTAAAGGAACAGCGTCCTACAGAAACAGATTTGTCAGGTAGACCGGATCTTTCGGCTGGACTGACACAGATGAATTCGGCAAGAAAAGCTAGCTAATAACTGACACTACCGTCAGTGGAACTCTGATCGTTACCACCCACCACAGAACCAGAGCAGACAGAAGCCATGTACCAACACGACTACACAGTCGAAGAGACTGAACAGAACACAGCACAGCCGATCAAGGTTTTCTTAATCGAAGATCACATGGTTGTGCGTGAAGGCACTCGGCGTTTGCTCGAACTTGATGGCCAGGCAACAATCATCGGCGAAGCTAGCAGCGGTGAAGACGCTATCAACGACCCAGCTCTTGGGTTAGCTGACGTTGTTATGTGTGATGTGATGCTTCCCGGAATGGACGGCATCGAAACCACCAAAGGCGTAATGGAGAAGTATCCGCACGTACGTGTGGTTATGCTCAGTTCGTTTGGTGACACTCACCTCGGCCCAGCTCTCGAAGCAGGTGCCGCAGGATATCTACTGAAGAGGGCTTCACAGGAAGAACTTGTACGTGCGGTGAAAGACGCTGCTCGTGGAGGCTCTCCGTTGTCGCCAGCCCTAAACGCATTGCTAGTCGACCGATATCGACAGATTCAGAACCAGACAACCGACAACCAGAACCTGACCGAACGACAGTCGAAGGTTTTACAGATGGTCGCAGCTGGCGAGACTACCAAGGCAATTGCTGACAACCTGTTCCTGAGCCCAGCCACAGTAAAACGTGAGCTAAGGCATGTATTCGACGTTATGGGCGTAAGCAACCGTGCACATGCGGTTTCCGAAGCTCAGCGTCGCGGTCTTATCTAACCGATAACTTCCGAAATACGAAACGGCTAGTAAAACGAAGTCCGTACCTGCTCTGGGTGCGGACTTTTTGCGCATTGCGGTTTTTACCCAGTGGAACGCGTTAGATGATCCCGAAATACCTTTGAGCCGCACGGCTCAGCGGCGTGACCCCGGAGCATTCGCGCCGCGCCAACAGCAAGCCTAACGTTGAGTAATCGACAGAAAACAAGGTTTCTACGGCAAGGAATCAAACCATATGGATCAAGACCAGTTCGACTTCTTCATCGATGAGTCAACTCAAGCACCGATCAACGTTCTAGTATGCGATAACGAATCGCTCTTCAGAGAGATTCTCGTAACCGCGATCGATAAAGACCCGATGATCAATATCGTTGGAGCTGCAGCTTCTGGTCTAGAAGCAATTGAACTGTCGAAGGAATCGAAACCTGACGTAGTCCTGATGGATATCGAACTAGGCGACGGCCCAAATGGGATCACGGTTGCAAGCGATATCAAAGAGGCTTTTCCTGATACGGGAATCGTCGTTCTGTCTTCACACCGAGATAAAGAGTTCCTATCTAGCTTTCTCGAGCATGGAACTTCAGGTTGGTCGTTCTTGCTCAAGCAGACAATCGCTGACATTCATTCGTTGGCCCGGGCAATCGAATCAGCTGCCGCAGGCCAGGTAACAATGGACCCATCAGTTATGAACGACCTGTTCCCACGACAACGATCAGTCCTAGAGCGATTGACCCACGACCAGATGGAAGCTCTCATGTTCATCTCATCTGGATACGCCGACTCAGCAATCTCTGAAGAGTTGAAAATCGACGAAAATCTCGTCGAGCCTCTTTTGCAGACTATCTACAACGATCTTCACATTGATGAAAGTGATTCCGTAGACCAACGAGTTCAGGCAACATTGCTGTACCTACAGGAAACAGCTCAAGTTTCGTCGTAACATTATTCAGAATTGGTCTTCTCAGAACGCCTCGACTTGAATCGAGGCGTTCTGCTTTTAACTCGATATCATCAGAGTATGTTTGATCCCCAACTAATTTCGACCCTTCCTGAAACTCCTGACGTGATCGCTCCTGACGGCTCCGAGATTCGCCTTCTTGAATCAGCATCTGATGAATCAAGCATGGTTCACGCTCTACTTCACCCAGGAACTTCAACCCATGCGGTTCACCACCTAACAGTCGTCGAAGACTGGTATTGCCTGAGCGGTGAAGGCGAGCTTTGGCGAAAGAGTTCACAGGGTGAATCGTTTCTGAAGCTTTCATCTGGCGTAACTTGCGACATTCCGCTTGGAACGATATTCCAGTTCCGATCAATCGGTAGTGAAGCGCTAGAAATTGTCATCCGAACTACGCCGCCGTGGCCGGGTGATCAGGAGGCGATCAGAGTCGACGGCAAGTGGGAACCGTCGATCTAGGCTCGTGTCTGTTTGTTGCGGTGGCAACTCGATCATGCTGCACATGCGGCTTGAAAAACACCTCTCAACAATTTCTCCACATTGTCTGAACAGGTTCCACACATTCGTTTTCTAGATTTGGTTGTAGGCAATCAACTCCGCCGGTTAGCCGGCAAAGGTTTTAGAAAATGATCAAACGAAAAATCACTCTCGGCGTAACAGCAGGACTTCTTGGCGCATTCGCTCTAGCAGGTGCCGCATTTGCGGATGAAGGGCCCGCCGATGGCGGAAAGCACGATTCGGTAAAAGATCGTGTAGCCGAAATCCTCGGTATCGACCGCGAAACTCTCGACTCAGCCATGAGCACTGCACGGGACGAGCATCGTGAAGCCAAACAGGATGAGCGACTCGCTGCTCTTGTTGAGGCTGGAACGATAACCCAGGCTCAGGCAGATGAGATCGACGATTGGGAAGACGCACGGCCAGAAGTAATGGATGAACTAAAGAGGCTCGGGCGTGGTCACAACACCGGTGATGACAACAGCATTGAGGCTCGACTTGCGGCTCTGGTAGAGCAGGAAGTCATTACCCAGGCTGAGGCAGATGAAATCACCGCTTGGAATGACGCCAAACCTGACTATTTTGATGAACTTCGAGAAGAGATGCGCCCAGATCGTGATGGCGAACGTGACGGTCGACGTGGTCGGCATGGACACGGCCGGCATCACCGCGGCGGTCCCGGATTCAACCAGCAAGCTCCAGAGTATGGCACCGGCACTTCGTTCACTCTCCCGAACGGTGACGAGATAAACGTCTAAACACGTTCCAGCTAGACCTCCTACGAACAGACGCCCCTTGATTACTCGAGGGGCGTTTTTCGCGTTGGTAGCACCGAACTGCGAACCAATGCGTATATCTACCGACATGGCTAAGCCCAAAGCCTAGTATCTTTCTGGCAAACTGTTCACAGGAACGAAAAGCTTAATGACTAGTTCACATTCGATGAAATATTCGAATTGAAACCAAACCTTGTTATCGGCTCGGGAATCTCGCAAATGGATCAACGCTCGGACAACAAAACCCAACGGCTACAACGGTGGTTCGATGAACGACCACGATGGGATCACGCCTCTTACGGCGAGTTCATGCACATTGGTGCAAACCAAACCATCTTTCGAATCGCTCTCGAAGAGCAGGAAATCAATGCGCAAACAAAGGTGCTCGACACAGCCTGTGCCGTTGGTGGTAATGCCCGTTGGATGGCATCTTTGTTCGGGTGTCAGGTTTACGGAAACGATATCGACGAAGACGCTCTCGATGTAGCCCGTGATCTAGCGGAAATCGAGAATATCGCCGATCTGTGCACATTCGTCAAAGCACCTGTTGAGGCGTTGCCGTTCGATGACGGAACGTTCGACATTGTCGTAACAACCGACGTGTTCGATGCGGCCGAAGTAAAACGAGTGCTCAAGCCAGGTGGCAGCTTCATCGCAATATCGTTGTTTGAGGATCCCAAAGTCACGCCAGTCCAACTGTCGGAGGGTTGGGGCCTCGAACTTGAAACTTCACTCGATGTGACCGACCTTGCCTTCGCGTTCAACCGAGCGAAAGAAACCGAAGCACGCTTGCTTCACGAATCAGATCTCATAGCTGCTCGGGAACTGATCGAGATTATGAACAAAAGCATCGCTCCGTACACACGAGGCGGTCGACACTACATCATGCGGCTCAGGAAAAAGTAGCAGCAGTTAACCATTTCAAATGACTAATAACTCTTCTGATCAGTACCGCGGTATCTACGGGATTCCAGCCACCCCGTTCAATGACGATGAAACTCTCGATGTTCGGTCACTCGAAAGTGTTCTTGAATTTTCAGTAGACAACGGTTGCCACGGCATCGTGATGCCTGTCATAGCGAGCGAATATCAGGCACTCACCGACACCGAACGCCGACAAGTGTTCGATATCACCACTAAAGTGGTGGCTAATCGGATTCCAACTGTTGCTGGTGTGTCAGGAATCTCAAGCATTCATTCGATCGAGCTAGCTAAGTACGCCGAAGGCGCTGGCTTTGATTCGATAATCGCAATGCCACCGTTCAACATCTCTCGTCCTTCCACAGCTGAAGTACTGACCTTCTTTGAACAGCTTAGTGATGCTGTGAATATTCCAATTTGGATACAGAACCACTCGCTCGGTGCGCCACTAAGCGCTGCGCAGTTGGCAGAGCTATGCGAGAACGTTGAAAACGTGAGCTATGTAAAAGAAGAAACCGTATTTGCGGCTCAACTGACAACCGCCCTACTTGAACAAGCCGTAGATTCCGTCAAAGGCGTGATGGGTGGCATGGGCTGCAAGTTCTTGATTTCTGAGTACAAACGAGGGATGTGCGGCAACATGCCAGCATCTCACTTCGGCGATATCCATTCGAAGATTTGGGACCTGCTTGAATCCGGCGACGAAGCTGCCGCACGAGAAATTCATACTCGAATGGCGCCGCTGAACAACTTTGAAAGCCTTTACGGAATGCGTGCCTTCAAAGAGGTTTTGTACAGGCGAGGCGTTATTTCTTCACCTACGAGTAGAACACCAGGCAAGCAGGAGCTCGACCGATTCGATCTTGCGGAGTACGACGCCCTGCTCGCCTCAATCGACGATCTCCTAATCTGGAAAGCCTCCTAATACCTTGAAAATCGAAGCTATCGATCTCTTTTACGTCGCACTCCCGAAAATCACTCGAACCGCCGACGGTACTCAGGACTCGCTCGTAGTTCGAGTCAGAACCGACAATGGACTCGAGGGCTGGGGCGAATGTGACGCATCGCCTTTGGTGTCTATGGCGGCATACGTAATGCCAATGTCACACTCGAACGTCATCAATATCAAAGAAGCCCTTATAGGCGAGACACTCGATTCGCCTGAAGATGTAGTTCGACTTCGTAACAAGGCAGGCGAATATGGTCTTGATGTTCAACAGCTCGACCACGCCGTTGCCGGTGCCGATATCGCTATGTGGGATGTACTTGGAAAGCATCTCGGCGAACCTGTTTGGAAGTTGATCGGCCATAGGGCGTCGTACAAGAAACTCCCTTATGCGAGTGTTTTGTTCGGAGATGACCCGGCTGAAACTAGAGCCGTTGCAGATTCCATCATCGAGCGTGACTTCAGAGCCGCTAAGTTCGGCTGGGGCCCTATGGGTCGAGGTTCACTGGCTGATGACATTGCACTTGTTCAGGCTGCACGTGATGGTCTAGGACCGGACGCAAAGCTGATGGTTGATGCCGGAGTTATCTGGGGCGACAGCGTCGACGCCGCTTACGAAAGAGCAGTGGCATTCGCTGATCTTGGAGTGACTTGGCTCGAAGAGCCGCTTCGCACCGAAGAGGTGGGCGCATACAAAGAACTGAGCGACCGAGTTCGAGCTAACAACGTGAAGATCGGTGTAGCTGGTGGTGAAGGTGCCGATTTCTTCAGAGCAGCCGACGACATGATGACGAACGCTGGGCTCGACTTCGTCCAGATCGATGTTGGGCGAATTGGTGGCATTACTGAAGCGAAGCGCGTTGCTGACAAGGCACACGAGCTAGGTATTCAATATGTGAACCACACGTTCAAGAGCCATCTGTCGGTAGCGGCATCTATTCACGTTTTCGCTGGATACGAAGAGTTTGATCTCACCGAATATCCGGCTGGAGACTCGGCGCTGATACTTGGACTCACCGCTCCCAGCGGAATATTCCGAGATTCTGAGGGATTCGTTCGTGCAAGTGACGGGCCAGGCCTAGGAGTCGAAGTAAATCTCGACGCCATCAAAGAATTTCAGCGCAATGTGAAGATCGAAATCGATGGCGAAGTGCTGTTCGAATCAAGCCAGCCGTAGGCTTCCGACGACCCACTTAGCGCACAAGCGCTAGCCGTTCGTTCTTCTACATCTCTCAATCTGACTGACAAGATCAGTTGACGAGAGCAACTCTCGTTCATAGAATTCGTTGGCTAGCACTCTAAGCCCGCGACTGCTAACAGTCGGCAAGGTCGAGTGCTAATCATGAAATCGGTCATTTTTTGAACTTGATTTGGTGTGTCCGCACCGTTCATTCACGTTCGACGAAGCCGTTTTCTCGCGTGACTACTAAGGAGAAAATATTCAGTGGCACTGAACCTCACACCGCTTGGTGACAGAGTAATCATCGAGCCTGCCGAAGCAGAGGCATCAACCTCTCCAGGCGGAATCATCATTCCTGACACTGCGAAAGAAAAACCTCAACAGGGAACTGTAGTAGCAGCCGGCGCGGGCCGAACTACTGACGATGGCACTGTCATCGACATGCCTGTTTCTGTCGGCCAGACCGTCATCTACTCGAAGTACGCAGGTACTGAGTACGCAGAAGGCGGAACCGACTACCTGATCGTTCGAGAGAGCGACATCCTCGCAATAGTTGGATAGTTCAATCTCGAACTACCCGTCTCATTTTGGAGATATATAAGTAATGGCAGCAAAAGACCTAAAGTTCAGCGATGACGCTCGAGCACGCCTTAAAGAAGGTATCGACGTTCTTGCTGATGTTCTAAAGTCGACTCTCGGCCCACGTGGTCGAAACGTTATCGTCGACAAGAAGTTCGGCCCTCCTCAAGTCAACTCTGACGGTGTAACAATCGCCAAAGAGATCGACTTGGCAGATCCGTTCTCAAACATGGGTGCTCAGCTTCTGAAGGAAGTCTCAAAGAAGACTAACGACGATGCTGGTGATGGCACGACCACTTCTACTGTTCTCGCCCAGGCAATCATTGCCGAAGGCTTCAAGAACGTGACAGCTGGTGCCGACCCAATGGCAATCAAGCGCGGTATGGAACTCGCAATGGCTTCCGTCCGTGAGTCGATCGCTTCTCAGTCAACTCCAGTTGACTCTAAGGAACAGATCGAAAGCGTTGCAATCCTTTCTTCCCACGACGACGAAATGGGCACGCTCATTTCTGACGTTATGGACAAGGTTGGTAAAGACGGTGTTATTACCGTTGACGAGTCGAAGTCTCTTTCATACGAGACCGAGTTCGTTGAGGGAATGCAGATCGACCGTGGTTACCTCTCACCTTACTTCGTAAACGCTTCAGAACGACAAGAAGCCGTTTTGAACGATCCTTACGTACTCATCACATCACAGAAGATTTCTGCAATTTCAGACCTTCTTCCTGTGCTTGAGAAGGTACTGCAGACCAACAAGAACATTCTTGTTATCGCAGAAGACGTTGAGGGCGAGGCTCTCGCTACTCTCGTTGTAAACAAGCTTCGTGGCACATTGAACGTCGCAGCCGTCAAGGCTCCTGGCTTCGGTGACCGCCGAAAGGCAATGCTCGAAGACATCGCAGTTCTCACTGGCGGAACAGTCATTTCAGAAGAAATCGGTCGCAAGCTCGACACGGTTACTCTTGACGACCTCGGCAAGTGCAAACAGGTTGTTGTCAACAAGGACGAAACTACGTTCGTTGATGGCGCCGGTTCTGCTGACGCTCTCGCTGGCCGCAAGGCTGAGATCGAAGCTCAGATCGGTGACACTTCATCCGACTACGACCGTGAGAAGCTCCAAGAGCGTCTTGCCAAGCTCGCAGGTGGAGTTGCCGTCATCAACGTTGGTGC
>JBDQHW010000039.1:0-16947 GCA_040264655.1 Dehalococcoidia bacterium
CACCGGTGGCTTTTCATTCATGCAATATCGAGTTTGGTGGGCCCTGTGGGGATCGAACCCACGACCTGCGGATTAAAAGTGTGCGAACAATTGTTTCACGCAGCCTCTACAGATGCCAGTACGACCAACCTCAATCTGGAAGCAGCATCACCAAATGTCCGACGGTGTGACGATGTTTCTGGTTGGTTGGGGTCAGTATTGGCGTCAGTCATACGCCGGACACTCAGACCAACTGACGACATTGCGGTATGCTCAGGCAATTGACGTCGATGAAGCTTTCGCAGCCGTCAACAATATGGTGAGACCCAATTTATAGCTGATTCGCATGGAACAAAAGATGTCGTCCGCATCCCAGTACTTCAATACCCTCGCAGCAATTGAGCGTGCCGTTGCAAGTGGTCACTTCAACATTGCCAAAGTTCTCAGGGCGGTGGCTCATGTGCAGCAAGTGATCGCATTCGATCACGCACGATCCAAGACATCGAGTGATGCACTATCCGAATCGATGAAGAATTTCTTTGCCACGGACTACAGGATTGACACTTCGGACCGAGTGCCAGTTGAAGTTACATCCCGTATGAAAGAAATCGTTGAACGATCATTGAAGAGTCTCGAAACCAACGAGGACGTGTCTGAATCAGACGTTGCACAGTCGTTGTGGGGCTGCGCTAATTGTGGGAATGTGCTGGAGGGTGAGAAGCCCGACGTCTGTGATCTCTGCGGTGCTCTTGCACCTGAGTTCAAGGGGTTCGGCCCGTTCTTCAGCGGGACAGTTAGTGGAAATCTCAAACCGAAAGACATTATCCGTATTCTCGAAGAAGCGGCGGATGAAACCGTAAAAATTGTCTCGGGTGTTGACGAAAAAATGCTAAGTCACAAGCCCGAACCGACAGAGTGGAGTGCGAAAGAAACACTCGCTCACATGCTCGAGACTGACGGACTATTTATGACTCGAATTGAATTCATACTCAATGGCGACGGTTCTAAAGAGTGGCCAAGCCCTATGGCCCCATGGAAGCTCCATGAAGGGAAGGGCTACAACGAGATGGAGAGCGGGGTGGTGCTAGATAGCTACCTGGTAAACAGGCGGCGCAGTCTGGAGACATTACGTTCGCTATCAGAAGCGGATTGGGCGAAGCAGGTCGGCAGTCAATCGCTGCTTGCTCTGGGGACTTGGGCATCGACCCATGACCGAGGTCACATGGAACAACTCAGGCGTGCCTGCGGACATGGATGAGCGTGGGGGACTACCATATAGTCATCAGCCCCCGTAGCTCAGTTGGATAGAGCACCGGCCTCCGAAGCCGGAAGTAACAATCACCCGCTCGCACCGCCAAGTACGTCGGAAAGCTTGTCTGAAGCCTCTCGGAGTGAATCAGGTAGAGCGTGACTGTATATTCGGTGCGTAGTCGCCGTGTTCGAGTGTCCGAACATCGCACTAACAGTTGTTCTGGGTACGTTATGGTGCAACGAATCGTCTCGAGATGAGCTAGGCGCGAGTTTGGTGGGCCCTGTGGGGATCGAACCCACGACCTGCGGATTAAAAGTCCGTTGCTCTACCGCTGAGCTAAAGGCCCTTCAAACTCGGCTATTAACAGTACGACAGCATTGAACCAATAGGGAATACAAAAAAGCGTCAGTTCGGCATTTAGATCAAATATTGATCCGTTGTCGCAGTCATCAACCACGTCCTCACTAAATTCTCCCGTACCTCGGCATCTTTCATGCACCAAACCAGTTCCCTCGCGCTAAGATGTCGCCTATCACGAGAAATAATGAACATGCTGCGAAACAATCAGCATGTTCACGGAGGCACCGGTGACCACTTCAGACGTAGTAACTCGCAAGTACGACCTTCTTCTTAAGGGAGGTCGGGTAATTGACCCCGCAAACAATGTCGATGGAATATTTGATGTAGCAACTTCTGGTGGGCATATTGCACTTGTCAGGAAAGACATATCCCCTGCTCTCGCCCGAACGGTCGCCGATGTTTCCGGAAAAGTAGTTACCCCGGGATTGGTCGATCTTCACGCCCACTTCTATGGCTACTTTGGATCGATATTTCCCGATGCCCACTGCTTGCCAGAAGGGACAACTACTGCTGTCGACGCTGGTGGATCAGGACACCTAACGTTCGACGATTTCAACGAACAAGTAATCGTTCCGGCGACAACCAACGTATTCGCACTGCTGAACATTGCAGGCGAAGGAATGGTTGGCGAACCTGAACAGGACCTTGACGGTATGGACGCCGAACTAACGGCAGCGAAGATCGCACAACGTCCGGATGTCATTGTTGGTGTAAAGGTCGCTCACTACATGGGACCAGGTTGGGAACCGCTCGACAGAGGAGTTCAGACCGCTGAAGACACTGGTGTGTATTTGATGGTTGATCAGTCGCCGATTCCTTCACGCCCAATGAACGAAATGATGCTGGAGCACCTGCGCCCGGGCGACATGGTGACCCATTGCTACGCCCTTAGTAAGCCAATGACGGATGTTGACGACAAAGTGAAGGCGCACTTCTTCGAAGCGAGAGAACGCGGTGTGCAGTTCGACGTTGGGCACGGCGCTGGGAGCTTCTCGTTCCGCATTGCAAAAGCCGCTATTGAACAAGGCTTCACTCCCGACACGGTTTCAACTGATATGCACCGAGCAAGCATTCTTGTGAACCAAGCAACAATGCCAGAGACGATGACCAAGCTGTTGGCACTCGGTATGGAGCTTCCAGACATTGTGAAGCGTTCGACTTGGGGACCTGCTCTAGCAATTGGCCATCCTGAGCTAGGAAATCTGGGGCAGACGGCTCCAGCTGATATCGCAGTGTTGGATATATCCGAGGGCGAATTTGGACTGGTCGACAACGGCACAGGCAATCGTGTCTACAAAACCGACAAACGAATCGTATGTGAACTGACCGTCAAGAGCGGACAGGTAGTTTGGGACAAGAACGGTCTATCACGCGACGACTGGTCGTCAACTCCTCCAACAAATCCAATTCTTTAATCAGGCAGGTTAATGATCTCAGATGGCGAATAATCGATATGACGTGATAGTCGTTGGGGCGGGTTCGGCTGGCGCAGCTCTGGCTACTCGGTTGTCTGAGGATCCGTCTCGCAGCATATTGCTAATCGAAGCCGGTCACGACTACGCGAACATCGATGAACTTCCGGATGAGATCAGGCAAGGTCACGCCACTGGCACTGACATGACCATCGATCCTGAAGGTGAACACAACTGGGCGTTTACGGCGCAAGCGACTCCGCTAAACACCGATATGGATGTTCCACGCGGCAAGATTACCGGTGGCACCAGCGCCATCAACGGTCAGGTTTATCTCAGAGCGATTCCTGAGGACTTCGACTCGTGGGTTGCTGAAGGTCACGATGAATGGTCGTACGACAAGGTTCTTCCGTTTATGAAGAAGCTTGAGAATGATCTCGACATTGCGGATCAATATCACGGCAACGACGGCCCGATCGTGGTTAGGCGCTACCAACCTGATGAACTGGTCGATGATCAAGCTGCGTTCATTGAAGCGGTGACTGCGGCGGGGTTCTCGCGAACAGAGGATCACAATCATCCGGCTTCGAGTGGTGTCGGACCGCTTCCCCTCAACAATCCTGATGGGATCAGGTGGAGCACGGCGCTCGGCTATTTGTCCATGGCACGTGACCGCTCGAACTTTAAGATCAGCGCAGATAGCCACACGACACGAGTGTTGATCGAAGACAAACGAGCTGTCGGAATTGAATATGAAAAAGGCAGCAAATTGCATCAAGCATTTGCTGAAGAAGTGGTTCTTAGCGCAGGACCAATTGGTTCTCCGCACCTTCTGATGCTCTCGGGCATTGGACCAAGAGAACAGCTCGAAGCGGTCGGCATCGATGTAATCGCCGACATGCAGGGCGTCGGGCAGAATTTACGAGATCACCCATCTGTCCACGTGCGATGGCGCGCAGAAGACGACTTCCCAATGCCGGACGTTGAAGTCGGGCCACAAAAGGTTGCTTTGCGATACACGGCAAGAGGATCAGAGCTTCGAAACGACATGGTCACAGTGATGAGGTGGAGTTCGCCAAACCGCGAATTCCTAATGAGCGCCGGAATTTATCTGGCGAAGGCTGCCGGCGAGCTTCGACTCGTCTCAGCCGATTCGCATCAGCAACCTCAGATGGATTATCACTTGTTGGATCATCCATACGATCTATCTCGAATGCGAGATGCAGTTCGTATGCACATTGAGTTCGGTAAGCATCCGGCGTACGACGGAATTCTGAAAGAAATAATCGACCCACTGCCCCACGACTTGGAGTCAGATGAGGCTCTCGATCAGTGGCTGTTGAGCAGAGCTAGCACGATGCACCACATATCTTGCACCGCTCGAATGGGAGCCGCAGATGATCCAATGGCAGTGGTGAATCAGTACGGTCAAGTACACGGTATAGACAGTCTAAGGATCGTTGATCTTTCGATCATGCCAGACTGTCCACGTGCCAACACGAATTCGCCAGCAATGACAATCGGTGAACGTGTTGCGGAGTTTATGACTCGCTAGCCGTTTGTAGGCCGGTTTGAATTGCGACCCGAAAGAACGGCAGATTCCAGAATTTAGCTAAACAGCTTGAAGTCAGTGATCGGCCAGTAGACGGACCACGCACGTCCAACCAGTTCATCGGCAGCCACGAATCCCCAGTTCCGTGAGTCGACAGATACTCGACGGTTGTCACCCAAAACAAAGTACTCACCTGCTGGCACTTGAACCGGATAATTCTCGTGTCTTCTCGCGGTGGTAGCGTCGATCCAATCAGTCTTTTCACCGTTCACATAGACAGAATTTCCGTCTAGATCGATCCAGTCACCAGGTACTCCGATAATTCGCTTAACGAAGTCGGTGTCTGAACCAGTCGGCGGATGAAACACGACAATGTCGCCTCGTTTTGGTCCACCAAACAGATAATCTTCTGCACCAAACAAACTGAACGGGGCCTGCGTGTACACGAAGCGGTTTACTAACAGGCGCTCATCCTGAAGCAGCGTGGGTTCCATCGATGACCCTTCGATCAAGAAGCTTTGGGTAGTTCCTTGCAGCACAAGAAAAATCACCACAGCCGTGATGATCGTTTCACCCGTATCTCGAAGCGCTGCGCGCATGAACTATCCTTGGTGTGTTGTATGGAAACTCAGGAACTACCGAACGGAAATTCGCTCTTTAACGAATATAGCAAGCAGAGCTTCAGTTCCACGTAATCGGCGAGTAACGTTTAGACCTTCGTATGCCGATATTCTGGGCGGCGAGTAGGATGGACTACTCAACGCATTCGACACCGAATAAATTTGACCACCTTCGACGAACAGCGACTAATACAACAAACCCGTGATGGCGATTACGACGCATTCAACCGTCTTGTGGTCGAACATCAATCTGCGGTGTTTGCAGTGGTTCTTCGAATGGTTCGAAACCGTGCGGCGGCTGAAGACATCACCCAAGATGCGTTCATTTCGGCGTTCAGAAAGATTTCAAGCTATCGCGGTGGAATATTCCGGGCATGGCTGTTTCGAATAGCTAAAAACGCTGCGCTGGATCATTTGCGGAAAATCAATCGCAGGGGTGAAACCTCCATCGATGAAGACATCGTTTATTTCTCAGAAACCGTCCAAGACGACACCCAAGATCCCCTAGCGGATGCGCTCAACTCCGAACTCGCCCGATTAATCGAACACTGCCTCGGCGGGTTATCCGACGATCATCGGTTCGCGATGGTGATGATCGATGTTGAGGGCTATCAATACGAAGAAGCAGCTGAGTCTATCGGGGTCTCAATCGGCACCGTAAAGTCACGTTTAAACCGCGCCAGAGCAAGAATGCGTGACTGTGTTCAACAAGATGCGGAACTTTTACCCGCCTCTATGCGTCTATAAGACAAGGAGAACTTAAAAAGAGTGGTTCGCAAGTTACTAAATCGGCTTATCGGCCGTACAGATTCGAGTATCGGCGCAGTAAATGCGTACCTTGAGGGGAACGCGTCGTCTGACGAGATTGAACTCGTGAAGAAGATGATGCGTACTAACGCTGCGCTCGAAAAAGACTTGTCCACTCAACAGGCACTGCGTTCAGTTCTCGGAAGAATCGATTCAGTCGAAGCTCCACGTTCATTCGCTATCTCGCCTGAAATGGTTGCCGCTGCCGAGCGTTCTGAATCGGGAATCTCACGTTTCATCGATCTATTTGCTCCCCAGAGAAAACTCGCACTCGCCCCGGCGGTTATCGCGGGTATCGCTGCGTTAAGCGTCGCACTACTAACTCTTGGTGACATCACGGGCGTTGTGGACCAATCAGGTTCAGACCAAGCTGGGTCTTTCTCAACAAACGCAGATAACGATTCTGCAGCAGTTGGTGCATCGATCGCCTCATCGTCAATTATGGAAGATTCTGCAGATGCTTCGATGGCTCCTGCAGCAACTACTGAAATGGCCGCCGCCCTAGCCGCCAAAAGCGCAGGGGATGCCGCGGAGTCGGGCGACGCAGGTACAGCTGCACTCTCTATAGACGCTGCTGCTGCTCCAGAATTGGCCGCAGCTGGTGATTCTATGCTCGCTCCCGAACCTGAAAACATTGGCGCCGATTCTATTGAGCGCGCACCCCCACCTTCCGATTTCGACGACTCCATATCTGAAGACAATCAACTCGCTGCGGATTCCAGCAATGCCCTTGAACTATCTCCTGAGATGCCCGCTGCACAGGAGATTGTCCCAGCACCATTGACGCCAAACGATGGCATCTCATTGCCGTTACGCCAGCTGCAGTTTGCTTTAGCCGCTCTAGCACTAGCGGCGATAGGCGCATGGGCTGGACTCCGTCGAGCACGAGGCGAGTAAAACGGCGCGACCGGTCAATTGTTAAGCCTGTTAACACATGACACAATTTACATGTATTATTATTCATGTAACGAAATTCATGACTCGCAGTTCCTGTAACGGTAGCTCAATTGGCTGACAACTCAACTTCTTGGACGTTCCTGACAAATCACTCGCATGTGTTGTTCTCGATATGGCAATCGCCGGATATCCGAGTCAGAGAGATCAGTGAATTAGTTGGGGTCACGGAGCGAGCCGTACTTCGGATCATCAAAGAATTGACTGAATCTGGGTTCATCGTCGTCACTAAAAACGGTCGCGAAAATCACTATGCAGTCACTGCAGATGTGAACCTGCGACACCCCCTTGAGCAGCACAGGTCGGTCACTGACCTATTGGAAATGCTCTCGACGCGGGGAGGCAACGCCCTTGCGTAACTACGAGAGATACCCCCACGGAACAAGCCTCATCTCGCCTGGTCGTCAGGCATTGATGTCGCAAATATCCCCTGAATTTCAAAACCTGACGACGGTTGCCGACTTCATCGTCGTTCGCCAATCGCCACGAATGACCACCTCGAATCCCGCAAGTAAATCGGAATAGTTATGGCTCAACCGAATTAAACCCATTCAGGTTGAGCAGCATCACTTTCTCTTACTAAATTGCAACGCCGTTGCAGCGGCAGCTAGCTGCCGGCCCAAAAGGTTCGTGTCATGGATATACCAATATGGTTCTGGATCGGATTCAGTATTTTCCTAGTGGGAATACTGGCTCTTGATCTCGGAATATTTCACCGCAAAGCAAAAGTCATAGAACCCAAAGAAGCCCTGATTTGGAGTGGCATCTGGTTCAGTATTTCGATGGTTTTCGCAGCAATCGTGTTTGTGTGGCACGGGTCACAAGCAGGTACAGAAATCCTGACGGGATACATGATCGAATGGTCACTTTCGATCGATAACGTTTTCGTCTTCGTGCTCATCTTCAGCTTCTTCAAAGTTCCAGCTCAGTACCAATACCGAGTTCTTTTCTGGGGAGTGGTTAGCGCTCTGATAATGCGGGGAGTGTTGATTGGTGCAGGTGCTGCCCTACTAGCGAACTTCCACTGGATCATATTCATCTTCGGTGGATTCCTAATCTTCAGCGGGTTACGCATTGCCTTCCACGATGATGAAAACGCAAACCCAAACCGGAATCCAATGGTCAGGGTTTTCAAGAAGTTCGTAGCCACATCCGAGGAATATGACGGGCAGAATTTTTTCACTCGCAAGAATGGCAAGCGCCTAGCAACGCCACTGCTAACGGTACTAATCGCCATTGAGGCAACCGACCTGGCGTTTGCGATTGATTCGATACCGGCGATTTTTGCGATTACCGACGAACCGTTCATCGTATTTACGGCGAACGCTCTGGCAGTTCTTGGACTCAGATCGCTGTATTTCGCACTCGCCGGAATCATTCACAAGTTCATTTACTTGAAGTTCGGACTTGCATTGATCCTCGTATTTGTAGGAGTGAAGATGTTGGCAAGCGACGTCTATCACATGCCTGCAGTTCTTTCTCTCGGAATCGTCTTGGGAATCCTAGTCGGAACCGTGGTGGCATCGCTGATGCGTCCACAGGATGACACAGGTTCTGAAATCGATCACTCAAACGAAGTTTTCAGTGAGTCCGGTTGGACTCCCACAAACAAAACCAGCTCAGAATCGGAGATTATTTGATGACCGTCGAATCGCCCAGTTCCAATGAGAACACGAATAGCACTTCGCACTCTTTGTTCATGGTCGAGATTGCTCACAAACCGGAGAATTGCATAGCGAACGGTTCTATCGAATCGAAATCCAATGCAGCCCTCTTAAAAGGTTTGCATGAGTCGGCCGCTCAACTTGGAGCAACAATTATTGACGGATGGGCTTTCCCAATCGGTCATCGGCTTTGGTACGTCGTCAGGGCGGAGAACGCACACATAGCCGCCAAAATCTTCGGTGAGCGCCGGGTCCACACGTGGAACACGATCACGGTGAACCCAGTGCTTGATCACGAGTCATTCGGTCGCGAAATTATCGATCCGATACTAAAACCCGAACCGGAGCTAGTCGAATAAAAATACGATGGAACAAAATCAAGGTCTCTTACGTCTCTACTTATAACAGCAACGATTTGAATAAATAGTTGCGAGCAATAGTTCAGATAGTTGTGGGTTCGACGGTCGATCCCACCACAACAAGTAAGAAGATCGAAGGTACTCGCTATGAGCAATATCAAATTACGAAAACCCGCAACATGGCTGCTCGTCGCTGCGTTAGCAGTGTTCTCACTCGCCGCAGTTGCTTGCGCAGAAACATCGACTGATGAAAAAGATGCAAGCAACGCTGGTTCACCAGCAATCGGTGCGCCTTCAGGTGTCGTCGGAAGTGTGGGTTCTGGTGCAACCCAAGCGGTTTCTTCCGGTTCATCAGAACTTGTTTCAACCAGTTTCGACTCCTCCAGGTCAAGCTACGGTGCGCCATCAGCATTCAACTCCCAGGTTGGCGTCGCTAATTCAGGTATTTGGGTAACTGGTCAAGGAACAATTGAGATTCCTGCAGATATCGCTCAAGTATCAATCGGAGTGGAATCACGTGATACCACAGTTGCTGACGCTCGTCAGAATGCAGCAGAGGCTATGGACAGCGTTCTAAACGCAATCATGGCGAACGGTGTCGACGAAGACGACATTGTGACTACGAACTTCAATATTTACCCACAGACGATTTGGGTTGAAGTTTCCGATTCATTGGGTCGCCACAGCGAGCCACGAATAACTGGTTACACAGTAAGCAACACGGTTCAGGTAACCGTTCGAGACATCGACAACCTCAGCCCAGTGGTTGACACTGCGGCGACGGCAGGCGGAGATTTGATCAGGATCAACTCGATCCAGTTCACCGCTGACGACACTACTGCGTACGGCGAACAGATTCGTCAGATCGCAGCTGCAGATGCTCTTGCTAAAGCAGATGTCTACGCTCGAGCCATGGGTGTGACGCTCGGTCAACTCGTTTACCTAACTGAAATCGGTAGCTCGGTTCCGATGGCAACTTCCTACCCACAGGCAGAGATGGCTGCGATGGACGGTACTTTCAAATCAACTCCGATCTCATCGGGTGATGTGAACCTTTCAGTTACGGTTCAAGCTGTGTTCGCAATCGGCGGATAAGTTCAAAAAAAAAATTAATAAAAGGGCGGATTCTTTCACTAGGATCCGCCCTTTTTGTGTTCTCGAGGAATTCCTATGCGCCCGCGGGGTTTACCTAACCCTTACAATCTCGTAGTCGGATAGCCGTTTCGACGCGATGACGGGTAGCAACTAACGGTTCACCCCCAACTAGTGTGCAAGGAAGTTCGAATGGTCCTTAGCGACCGATCAATCAGAGAAGCGATCCGATCTGGCAAAATCGGTATTGAGCCATATTCCGACCGTGACGTGCAGCCAGCGAGCGTAGATTTTCACTTAGCAAATACGATTCTTGTCTTCCGCAATTCGACTCTTCCCTATATCGACCTTCGAAAAGAAGTGCCTAACCTCACCGACGAAGTCATCATCAAAGACGATGAACCGTTCATGTTGCACCCAGGTGAATTTGTTCTCGGAAGTACCCTTGAAAAAGTAAGCCTTTCGAACGATCTCGTTGCACGAATAGAAGGTAAAAGCTCGTTGGGCAGGTTGGGATTAATGATTCACTCGACCGCAGGGTTTATCGATCCAGGCTGGTCTGGAAATCTAACTCTCGAACTTGCAAACGTCTCAAGGCTTCCAATTACTCTGTACTTTGGAATGCGAATCGGACAAATTTCGTTCCAGCAAATGACGACTGAAGTTGACCGTCCTTACGGATCGAAAGAACTTAGTAGTCGATACCAAGGCCAAGAATCGCCGACAGCAAGTCGTGCACATCTTGATTTCGATAGTCACATCAAGCGCTCGTAATCAGTCGCTGAGGTTCAGTTATCAGTAATCGAATCGCCAGTCCTCTAGACCGTGCCCTCGACCTCGCTGAACATGCGATGGGTGGCGTTGCTCCACGTCCTGCCGTAGGTGCTGTTGTTGTGCGAGACGGTCAGATTATTGGCGTGGGAGCGACTGAACTTCGTCCCGGCAAGCATGCCGAGCCAATCGCACTCGCTGAAGCCGGAGAACCGGCAAGAGGTGCTGATCTTTATTGTTCGTTGGAGCCGCACGCGTTCCACGGTGTTGCCCCGCCCTGCACTGACGCCATCATCGAGGCTGGTATTTCGAGAGTAATATCGCCGATCGAGGACCCTAATCCGAGTGTCTCTGGGAACGGTTTCCGGCAGCTTAAAGCGGCTGGCGTTGAAGTCGTTCATGAAGCATCTGCCGAGCAAGTAAGCCGTGCCAAACTACTAATCGAAGGCTTCGAACATCACCTGAAAACTAGGCGCCCGCTTGTCACTTTGAAACTAGCGACGAGTCTGGATGGCAAGATCGCTACGAGGACCGGTGACTCCCAGTGGATCACCAACAGCAGATCAAGGGCGAGGGTCCATGAGATGCGTCGTCAAACGGATGCGCTGATCACAGGTATCGGAACAGTTCTTGCGGACAAACCGAGGCTTACGGCTAGAGATTCGAACGGTGATTCAACTGGTCGCCCTCTACTTCGGGTAGTTATCGACACTCATGGACGAATGCCCGTCGATGCGCCTTTGCTCGACGAACTCGGTGAAGTTCTTTGGGTAGTCGGCGAGGATTTTCAGCCACCGGAAATTTCAGATTCAGTCACTGCTCACAAAGCGAGTCTGGTTGACGGCAAGATCGACCTAGCTGAAGTAGTAGACGTTTTAGGTTCCAGAGGCTTACACAACGCCATGATTGAAGCTGGATCTGGATTAGCCGGAGCGTTCGTCCAACATGGCCTTGTCGACAAAGTAGCCGCCTTCATAGCTCCGAAAATAATTGGTGGTACAGATGCGCCAGGTCCCCTTTCGGGACTTGGAATAAGCGATCTAGACGACGCCCTAATTCTGGAAAACATCACCCATACAGTCATCGACGGAGATATTCTGGTTGAGGGCTACGTTTCGAAGACCAGTTAGCTTGCGCATAACGTGAGCCAAGTGATCGGTTTCACACAGGCAGATTTGTAAATGTTTTCAGGAATCATAGAAGAAGTGGGTACCGTCGATTCATACGATGGTGAGACGCTTGTCATACGTGCAAATCAAGTGCTCGACGATCTCAAGATTTCAGAGTCGATCATGGTTGCTGGAGCGTGCTTGACGGTCACTGCTTTGTCGGAAGCCGACTCGACATTCACAGTTGAAACTGTTCCTGAAACTCGTACGCGAACCAACTTTGGTGACCTTGAATCCGGAAACAGAGTCAACCTTGAGCGATCTCTCAGATATGGGGATAGGGTCGGTGGCCACATGGTGCAGGGGCACGTCGACGGTTTAGGGCGAGTTCGTTCAGTAATCGAAGATGGCAACTCTAGAGTCATCGTAATCGAGGCACCAGAGAATATAATCGAGAACGTCGTTGAGAAAGGCTTCATCACAGTCGATGGCACGAGTCTCACCGTCGTTGATCGCAATCCTGATAGTTTCAGCATTGCGATCATTCCGTACACGTTCGACCACACAACATTGAACGAACGCCCTGAAGGTTCGAACGTTAATCTTGAAGCTGATGTGACTGCCAAATACGTTGCGAATCTAGTAGCACCGTACATGGAAAATCTTCCCAAGTAACCCGTGGAAAATATGACGATCAACCCGCACATACCCGACACCGTCGACGCCCGAGCAATCGAATCCGTTGAACGAGCGATTGCTCAAATAAAAAACGGTGGAATCGTGATTCTTGTCGATGACGAAGACCGCGAGAACGAAGGCGATATGGTGATGGCGGCGCAGGACATTACGCCGCAGTCCGTCACCCTCATGGCCAATGAGGCACGCGGTTTGATCTGCACTCCAATGGTCGGGTCTGACCTTGACCGGCTGGATCTTCCGATGCAGGTTCGGAAAAATACTGCCGAACACGGAACGGCGTTCACCGTGACGGTCGATGCCAAATTTGGAATAACCACAGGTATATCGTCGGCCGACAGAGCGCACACGATTCAGCTCTTATCGAGCGAAGAATCCACAGCCGCAAATTTCGTTCAACCTGGGCACGTATTTCCGCTTCGATATGAGGAAGGTGGAGTACTCGTCCGAGCAGGTCACACTGAAGGTTCAGTCGATCTTGTGAAGTTGGCTGGAAAGCATCCTTCAGCAGTAATCTGCGAGATTTTGAACGAAGACGGCACGATGGCAAGGCGTCCTCAGCTTGAGGAAACTGCTGAAAAGCACAACCTCCCAATCGTAGCGATCGCTGATGTAATCGCTTACCGCATGAGTCATGAAAAGCTCGTGGAGCGTGGTGCGGAAGCCCGACTTCCGACTGAGCACGGTGTGTTCACCGCTGTGGCATACAAGAGTTTCGTAGACCCGTCGGAGCACATCGCTGTATACATGGGCGAAATCGATGATTCTGAACCCGTCTTAGTCCGGGTCGAATCTGAATGTTTGACCGGACACGTATTCGGCAGCACTCGATGCGACTGTGGTGATCAGGTAAACATGGCTCTCAAGCAAATCGCCGACGTAGGTCGGGGTGTATTGGTCTATATGCGCCAAGAAGGTCGTGGGATCGGGTTGCTAAACAAGCTCAAGGCATATGAACTTCAGGATCAAGGCTTGGACACCGTAGAAGCCAACTTGCGACTCGGCTTCCCAATGGATCTGAGGCGCTACGGCGTGGGTGCACAGATATTGAATGATCTTGGGGTGCGCAGATTCAAGCTCCTAACCAACAACCCCAAAAAGGTTATTGGACTCGAAGGCTTTGGACTAGATATGGTTGAGCAACTGCCTCTCGAAGCGCCTATCAATGACGAGAACCGCTTCTACATGCAGACGAAGGTAGACAAGATGGGACACGATCTTGAAACTTCGCCTGCTGAATCTATCGGCGATGCGTCCGACGGTGAGGCAACTCGATAATGTCACCTAAGAACATTGTTCAGAATCTCGATGGCAAAGGGTTGGGTGTCGCAGTCGTTAGCGCTCGATTCAACAGCTACATCACTGATCAAATGGTCGACAACGCTATTAAGCGATTGGGCGAGCTAGGAGTAGCTTCGAGCGACATCGTTACGATGCAGGTTCCAGGTGCATTCGAACTTGCGCTGACGGCGCGCCGGTTAACAGAACGTGGAGATATCGATGCAGTGATTTGTATCGGAGCCGTCATTCGTGGGGACACAGATCACTACGAGTTCGTTGCCAGAGCTGCCACCGAGGGAATCGCCAGAGCGGGTGACGATTCAGGAAAACCTGTGATTTTCGGTGTGCTGACAACCAACAACACTGAAGATGCAGTTGTTCGAATCGGACATGCCAGTGGGTATGCCGATGCCGCCGTCGAAATGGCGAACACGCTTCGTCAAATCCACGAACTTACTTAGAGCCAAAGTAGGTTTCGAGATATTCGGTGACGAGTGCTAACCTGCTGCTATGTCAGGTGACCCCGTATATCTCGAAAAAGAACGAACCATTTTTCACGTTGATCTCGACGCGTTCTATGTCGAAGTTGAACGACAGGCGGACCCTGAACTAAGAGGCAAGCCAGTCGTTATCGGTGGGATCGGACCTCGCGGTGTCGTTGCAACCGCCTCTTACGAAGCGCGCAAATTTGGTGTTCACTCAGCGATGGCAACTGCCGTGGCACGAAGACTCTGTCCTCAAGCGATTTTTATGCGTGGGAATCACGAACTTTATCGAGACGTGTCGAAAAAGTTCATGAACATACTTCGTGAGTATTCCCCAAATGTGGCTCCAGTTAGCGTCGATGAAGCGTACCTAGACATGACAGGCACAGAGCGTTTGTATGGTGAGCCGATCGACGCTGCCGACAAAATTCGTGCTGCAGTATTTAGCCAGCTTGGATTACCGGCATCTATTGGCATAGGGCCAAATAAACTCGTCGCAAAAGTTTCGTCTGAACATGCAAAACCCGACGGAGTTTTTCAGGTTAGGCAACAGGAAGCCGAATCATTCTTTGCTCCTCAGCCGGTACGAAATCTCCCCGGCATTGGTCCAAAGGCTGGCGAAGCTCTCGCCAAGTTGAAGATTTCGACGTTAGGTCAGCTAGTTAATACTCCGATTGGGCCACTTCGCCGTGCGTTGGGACCAAACCATGCCGACTACGTTCAACGTCGCGCACGTGGAATCGACAATGCTCCACTGAAGGAACGAGCGAAGGCTAAATCGATCAGTGCAGAGACCACATTCGAGACCGACGTTTCGGCTCGGTCAAAACTTGAAAACTCTCTGAAGAAACTGAGCGAGCGGGTTGGGACTCGCCTTCGCAAATCAGGGATGCGCGCTCGGGGCGCAAGCATCAAGCTACGCTATGGCGACTTCACCACGATTGTTCGACAACGAACATTCCCGGCACCAGGCGATGGCGATCAGCTGATCTACGACACCGCACATGCGCTTCTCGTAACGGCTATGAGGGCTCGGGGTGATGCCATACGGCTGATTGGCGTATCGGTAACCGGATTGGGTGAGCAGGCGGCTCAGCTTTCTTTGCTGGACCAGAACCCAACGGCAGATTCAGACACGAGCGAAGCGCTGGATTCGATTCGTGAGCGTTTTGGAAGCGAATCAATTTCGCGCGGGTCTGTTTAGTAGGAACCGGTACAAAGAAACGCCCCGAGTTCAACAACGTTTGAGAACTCAGGGCGATTTCTTGTGGGTCAGAATGCTAGTCGGTTGGATTATGGATTCGACAGAAGTCCAGCTTCTTTGGCAGCCGCCATCACCATCGGGCGTTGCTCGTCGGTAAGGTTGGCAACTGGCGGGATTGGGATTCCGCAATCGATGCCCAATCGTTCCGACAGAATCATTTTTGTGACCGCGGCCGGTGCACCGAACATTCGCACAACATCTACGATCTGCTTCGCACCATCCTGCAATCGTTGAGCCGTAGCAAGGTCGCCCCGCTCCCAAGCATCGTGAAGCTCAGCGTAGTGCCACGGTGCCAATGAAAGCGGTGCGTCGACAGTCCCGACTGCGCCCATCGTAAGCGCAGGCAGCGGAATAGCTCCGTTGCCCGAAAAACACTTCAGTCCCATGTCAGCGAACTCACGAATATTTCCGAAAGTCGGAGCCGAATGCTTCAGTCCAATGACCGTCGGCACCGCATCGACTACCTTCGCCATGAGCTCGGGTGTGAACTCGACTTGGGTTAGCTGCGGCAGGTTGTAGACGAAGAAAGGTAGTCCGTCAGCGGCATCAGCCACTCGTTTGTAGTGGTCGATCGTCATTTGATCGCCACCGCGGAAGAAGAACGGAGGAACACAGCAAATGGCGTCGTTTCCAGATTCAGCCGCCGCCTTAGCGCCCTTGGCTGCACTCTCGGTGCTCACTGCACCAACATGCATGATCGAAAGACCTCTGCCTGAAATCGTTTCACCGGCTACTCTGGCGGTGGTCTCACGCTGCTGCTCGCTCATAACCGGACCTTCGCCCGTTGATCCGGCTACCCAAAACCCGCCAACACCATGTGAAAGGTTGTCTTCGAAAATCGCTCGGAGTGCCTCTTCATTGATTCTTCCGTCAGCGTGAACCGGAGTTGGATTTGCGGGGAATACACCGCTCCACTCCAACCCTTTGCCAGATGCTTTTGCCCTATCGACAGCAGTTGCGATTTTCGCCATTCATTCAACCTCCAGAGGTCATGCCTGTACTACGTGAAGGCGACAGTCTAGCTCTTATTCGGGCAAGAATGTTGAGTCGTCATCTGTTCTACGAATTCGAGATTTCCGCCGAATCTTTCGAAAGATCGCTGTAATTGCAGAAATTTGGTTGTCCATTTATTAGGCGAATACGATTCGCCTTGCTAGTATTAATAGCTGTTCGCAGATGCCGATTCGTCTAGCGGTAAGACACCAGACTCTGAATCTGGTAACCCAGGTTCGATCCCTGGATCGGCAGCCAACAGGGCCCCATCGTCTAGTGGCCCAGGACACGGCCCTC
>JBDQHW010000040.1:0-16845 GCA_040264655.1 Dehalococcoidia bacterium
CTGTATCTGGTTGATGATGATGGCCATTTCGTTCAGAAGCGGACGAACGATGGCGAAGTGATTTTCACTCTTGGGACGAGGGGTGGGCCGGCAGAATGGCAGGGCGGAGGAATGTTCAACCGTCCTACTGATATTGCGATCGACTCCAACACCGGAAATCTGTTTGTTTCGGATGGGTACGGAAACTCACGAATCCACAAGTTCGATTCTGAAGGCAATCACATATTGTCGTGGGGTGAGCCGGGTACTGATCCTGGACAGTTCAGCTTGCCGCACAACATCAGCATGCTCGGCAACGACAAAGTTATCGTTGCTGATCGAGAGAATTTCCGACTGCAGATATTTACTACTGAAGGCGAATTCGTTGAGCAAATCCATATCCATCACCCGATGTCAGTCACACAAGGCAAGGGTGATGACGCGGCTCTGTACGTGGGTGAAATGATTCCGCCTCCTGTTCAGCAAGGAGTGCCCAACCTCGGAGCGATGATCGC
This sequence comes from Dehalococcoidia bacterium, assembly GCA_040264655.1. GTDB lineage: Bacteria > Chloroflexota > Dehalococcoidia > Lucifugimonadales > Lucifugimonadaceae > Lucifugimonas. The sequence goes on from JBDQHW010000040.1 coordinate 495, forward strand.
AGTGTTGTCTCCTGAAGGTGAGTTCTTGCAGCATCTCGGTGGTCCGCTACCGGGGCAAGGTGTCGATCAATTCACTGCTCCGCATGGAGTCTCAACCGATTCACAAGGCTCCGTCTATGCGGCGGAAGTTGCCTGGACTAACTATTTCTCAAATCCTGAAAACTCAGGCACAGAGGAAATTCCACTCGGCGAAGTGGTCAGCCTTCGTAAGTGGAGGCGAGTGTAGATGCGTAAAACGATGCATCAAATCGCACCTATCCCAATTCTCGAAACTTCAATCAACGGACTACTCAGGAACTAATCATGGTCAATGCAGCAACATCCGCCACCGTCTACGAACCAGTACCGTACTGGGCCAAGCTTCCCCACCCGATGCTGTTCAAGGAAGCTACTTCAGTAGCTGTCGACTCAAACGACAATGTGTATGTGTTCAATCGAGGAAATCACCCAGTCATAATCTTCGATAAAGACGGTAATTTCTTGGGTACGTGGGGCGCAAGTGAGTTCGTTCGACCACACGGCATCACGATCGACGCAGAAGATAATTTGTACCTCGCAGACGACGATGCTCACATGATTGAGAAGCGTACGAAAGAGGGAAAGCTAATTTTCCGAATCGGAGAAAAAGGCAAAGCCGCAGCGTGGCAGGAGGGCGACCCATTCAATCGACCGACCCATGTTGCTGTTCATCCTGAATCAGGCGATCTATTCATTTCTGACGGTTACGGAAATTCGCGGGTTCACAAGTTCGATTCTGCTGGTAAGCACATTACTTCGTGGGGTGAGCCTGGATCCCGAGAGGGCCAGTTTTCACTTCCTCATAATATTGCGATGAACGGCACCGACAAAGTAACAGTCGCCGATCGTGAAAACTTCCGCCTCCAAACATTTACGACCGACGGCGAGTTTGTGAAGCAGATTCACTCGCATCGTCCAATCGCAATCACAAACGGAAAAGGTGCCGATACTAACCTCTACGTTGCTGAGGCTGGACCGCCACCGGTTCAAGAAGGTGTGCGAAGGCTTGGGCTTAGAGTCGTTGTCATGGACAGAGAAGGCAACGAAGTGACCCGTTTCGGGAATCAACATGGTGGAGAAGGGCACGACCAGTTCATTGCACCGCACGCAATGGCTGTCGACTCTGAAGGGTCCGTCTACATCGCCGAGGTCTCTTATACGGCGTTCGGATCTCACCAGACCCCGGTTCGTGAGGTCGCAAGCTTGCGCAAATGGAAACGTGTTAGCGGCTAAAAGTAGGATTCGTATTCAATCGATGAGTCCCAAAGCAGGCAAACTGTCATCCGAGGAAATCAACGAATTCCTCGCCCAGCCGATTATTGCCCGAATAGGAACCGTTAAACCCGACGGTTCACCGCACGTTGCCGCTATGTGGCAGCAGTGGGATGGCGAGGCTATGTGGGTCATTCCACGTAGCAAATCGAGTTGGTATGAAAACCTCAAACAAGAGCCGAGAGTCTGCATACTGTGCGCCGATGACGTGAACCCCGAGCACACTCGTGTCACCGTCGAAGGCATTGCTGAGGTAGTTGAAGGTCCGATTGCACTGGTTGGGCGAACGAAAGAAATCGCAGATGAAATGGCGATTCGGTACATGGGGCCAGACGGGCCGACGTATGCTGCCAAAACCGCTGATAGATTGCGATATCTCGTGAAAGTCACACCTACGAAAATTACTTCATGGCGCGGAGAGTGGCATCCCCGTTACATCGTTACCGGCGATGATGACAGAGGTAGGGCACAGTCCTAAGAATCTGACGGAGCTTGAGCGTTCCGGGTAGCCCATATTCTGATCTGAGTTCCGTGTTCTTGATAGTGAAGAACGGTGTAAGAGTCGATTAACTCTCTGAACGGATCAAGAGGCTCGAAATATGCGCTCGGAGCTTTCACCAACTGATCTCGCAGTGATCGGTGTACCTGCTCCATTTCCTCAACGGTCTTCCTTGCTTCATTGCCCTTTTTACGCTTCATCTCGCGATCATTGAACTGATCGATATTGCCAACAGGTTCGATTGTGCCTCGATCGAGCGCGGTTACCAGCTCCCACTCCCAGCTAGTAATGTGCCCGACGATGTCGATAGTCGATTGATCACCTAGAACACCTGGTTTGGACATGTTTTCGCTTATCAGGCGATCCAACGATTCACGGAACTGGCGACAGTTGTCGTCGATAGCGGCTATGACGGCATTTTTCCGATCTTTCAAAGTTGGCTGGCTCCATTTGTGATGACGACATTGTCTGCGATGTTCAAACGTTGACAGCTTACGTTAGGGGGGCTAGCGTGGCGACCGGCGTTGATTGACGCAACAAGAACATGAAAATCTGCTGGTGGCGAAGATATGACTACAGTTGGCGAAGGTAAATTTACTTACGAGGTTGACCGAGATTGGTTGCGCCACAAACCAGCGTTCTGGGAGTTAGGGCAGTGTGCCGACGTTGGGGTTGATTCCCAAGATCGTGTATGGCTGTTTAGCCGCTCGAAGCACCCGGTTACATGCTGGACATCAGAAGGTCAGTTTGTTGGCTCCTGGGGCGATCTGGGGCAAGACAAGGGTGAGTTCAGAGTTCCACACGGAGTGTTTATCGATAAAGATGATCACATTTGGCTTGCCGATCATCAGACACACCAAGTGACGAAGCACAACGAAAACGGCGATGTGCTCATGGAGCTCGGTACACATGGATATGGAAACATTACGGTAACGAGCACCAATGAGCAGGGCGCGCCGTTCAACATGCCAACTGGTCTTGCGACGGCACCTGACGGACGATTGTTCGTCGCCGACGGCTATGCGAACCGTCGTGTCCACCGATTCAGTGCGGATGGTCAATTGGAGCATTCGTGGGGTGAGGCCGGAAAAGGCCCCGGACAGTTCTCAATTCTTCACAAAGTTGGAGTTGATAAGAACAATAAGGTCTATATCTGTGATCGTGAAAACAACCGGATCCAGATCTTCGATGAAGACGGTAACTATCTGACGAAGTGGACTGACGTAGTTGGACCCGGCGACATATTTTTCAACGATGACGTTGTGTACGTTGTGGAGCAGGGCGGAGGCAACGGAGTGTCAATCTGGACGTTGGATGGTGAGTTGATCACTCGCTGGCGCGGTAATCCAGACGCTTGTCAGGCAGCGCATGGCGGGTGGTTCGATTCGAAAGGCAACATCTACGTTGCGGAGATCGGTGAGCCGGGCCGTGGCCAGCGAGTTACAAAGTTCAGCCTGATTTAGTCTGACTAATCAGTCGCTGGACAGTCGTGCTCAATACCTGACAGCACAAGGTGCGTCGCGTTGACGTGGAAGCCGTGACGTTCGTGAACCTGCGAGATGAATTCCTGAACTAGTTCATCATCAAGCGGAAGCGTTCGCCCGCAACTAGTGCATTGCAGATGGTGATGATTCGATTGGCTGATCCATTCGAATACTGTGTCACCTGGACTCAATCTGGATTCGGCGACCAGCCCAACACCACCGAGATCGTTTAGAACGCGGTATACCGTCGATTGATCAAACTTTGAACCCGTTTGGCCAAGGGCATCGATTACTTCGACAACGGTCATGTGATTGTGGTTGGCCCGGAGCACATCGATTACAGCGCGTCTGGCGGGTGTTGCTCGAAGGCCTGAGCCTCGGAGCACATCGTTTGGAGATTCGTTCGACTCTGGCATTGATATCGTTGTGATTTATTGGTTTGTGACAACAGTTGGGGTACGGCATTGTCACTTTCGGATACAGCGTTCAAGAGCGCCAAGAATACAGGCTTAATACCGGTTCTATGTTTTCAAAGTTCTTCAAATTCCGAATGTCTTCATCCATCGATATCGATGAGGATGCTGAACTCGTTTGGAGATTGTTAGAAGATGCAGCTAGATGGGCAGACTGGTCCTCCGTCTGCACCGAAGTGTGGGGAGTTAACGAAGATGACGTGCTGGTGGAAGGAACCAAATTAGGGTTCAAGCTGCGGGTGGCCGGTCGTGAGGTTCCGTTCAATGTGTCGGTTACCGGTGTGAGTAGGGGAGAATTCATCGAGTGGTGCTCTACCAAATTTTCTATTACAGCCGTTCGGACTATCTCGATTGAACAAAACGGGAATACAACTAGAGTTGTAGATTCCAAACAATTTTCGAGTTCGATTATTCCGATCGGGATTGCCTATCCGAAAGGGTTGATTCGCAAAATGACTGAAGCGTGGCTATCGGAGTTAAGAAGGCCGCAGAGCCGAAACATTGAGTGATCAAGGCAACGCTGCTCGCAGAGTTTTATTGGTGTTCGCTCACGCCGATGATGAAACTTTGCTCGCCGGAGCACTCATTGCTCGGTTAGTTTCAGAAGACTACTTCGTGAAAGTACTTTGCATGGCGCCGGGCAGCGAGGATCGTACCCGTCGTTTACGCAAAGCATGCAGTGTCCTTGGTGTCGGTGCTGTCGAGACGCTGAGATACTCCGAGGGTGCTATGTGGCCTGTTGACGACGCACACGGGGCTACAGTAGGTCCCGAACCTCCTGATGCTATACAAGCTCGACTGTCCAGTGCGCCTGTTGCCGACCTCTCAGGGCGGATAAGCGGGCGAATTGCTGAGTTTGATGCTGACATTGTGATCACGCATTCGCCATACGGAGATTATGGCCACGCCGATCACGCAGCCGTGAGCCGGGCCGCTAGGCGAGCAGTGCAGGAAATGTCACTTTCATCAGAATCCAATATTTGCCTGTATGAATTGGAATGGCCGAGATGGGTAGTTCGCCTAAACACATTTCTCATGAAGTTAGGTAAGCGTGACCTCCGGCGAATGGGACACGATGGCAATTTCGACTTTTTGGACGCGATGCGAGGCTCGGCTGGATACAGTCGCTCACTAGATGTTTCTGCAAGCCTTCAGATACGGCGAAGAGCATCAGTCTGGTACGGGCGTGAAATTGCGGAAGGTCCGCTTCCGCTGCGAATTCTCGAACGATTGCCGCTGCGATTTCAACAATTGTTTTTAGGCAAAGCTAGGTTGAATAAGATCGTTGGCTCTTCCGGATTTGATCACCTAGGCGATCTGTAATCCAATTCTGACTGCTTCAAGGAAAGTTAAAGAAAAAGCCCCGTGATGAAAGTCGTCACGGGGCTTTTATTAATTCTGAATTACCAGAGATTAGGCGAGGAGCTCTCGAAGCTCAGCGACATGTGCATCGCCTCGGAGTCGACCCAGAGCCTTGCGCTCAATCTGTCGAATTCGTTCTCGTGTCAGGTTCAGTTCGCCACCAATCTCTTCAAGAGTTCGAGGTCGGCCATCGAACAGTCCGAATCGAAGTTCTAGAACTCGTCGCTCACGGTCTTGAAGGTGACTAAGTACACGGTCAACCTGCTCACGCATTGATGACTGTGCTGCTACGTCGGCTGGTGCCGGTGCAGTGCTGTCCTGAATCAGGTCACCAAGCTCGTTCTCTGCGTCTTCACCAATTGGTGTTTCCAGAGATACAGGCTCCTGTGACATCTGAAGAATTTCAGATACACGTTCGATAGAAAGCTCAACTCGTTCAGCGAGTTCCTCAACGGTAGGCTCTCGGTTCAATTGCTGACCTAGCTCGCGACGTGCTCGCATGATCTTGTTCAACGTCTCAACTACGTGAACAGGTATACGAATCGTTCGTGCCTGGTCGGCAATAGCCCGGGTGATTCCTTGTCGAATCCACCAAGTTGCATATGTCGAGAATTTGAATCCCTTGCGGAAGTCGAACTTCTCGATTGCGCGCATCAGACCGATGTTGCCTTCTTGAATGAGGTCTAGCATCGAAAGTCCACGGTTTAGGTGTTTCTTTGCAACGCTGACCACAAGTCGGAGGTTTGCCTCGCCCAAGTGACGTCGTGCCTTCTCACCCTCTTCTCGTACTCGCATCAAATGTGCGTTGAGTACGGGAGTGAGCGGCTGAAGAGCTTCTAAGAATTTTGGTTCAACGACTAGATCCGGCAGCTTATTCAGTACCGGGTCCAGTCCCAGAATGTCGACCATGTCTGACGATAGAAGCCGAGCTAGAACCGAAAGTTCTACTACGAGCTTGTGAGCCTCGTCAGGCTCGACACCTAGAGCATCTGAAAGATAGTTGATCAGCTCGTCTTCGCGTTTGCCGTCGATGAGAGCACCGAGGGTAGGGTCTGACAATGCCCGTCCGAGAGTTACTGGAGTTTCTAGGCCAAGGTATTTGGCTACTGCTGAAGCAGTGTCGCCAACTGGGCCGAGTTTCGACAGTACGTCGGTGATGATAGTGAACGGGTCAGGTGTGCCGACTTCAATGTCACCCTGAATTTCTTTTTCAATTGCTTCGAGTCGCTGAGCAAGCTCAACTGCTCGGGCAAGCACAACTTCGTCTGCCGCAGTTAGAAGAGCTACTCGGCCGATCTCTCGAAGGTACATCCTTACGGTGTCTTCGGTGAGCTCAGACTCTTGAACTTCTTGCTGTAGAGCGTTCGTGATGCTGGTAGAAGAATCGGATGCTCGGGCTGCTTCCCACATGTCCAGTTCAGATCGGGTTACGGCAGTCGCACCGTTTTCCGTCACCTGGTTGGCTTCGTCTTCAGTGCCTTCCATTCGGGTAAAGGCGGGTTTGTACTCGTCTTCGCCCTCAAGAGCTGCTGAAACGTCGTTGACGCGGGTTGTTCGTCGCTTTTGGACCAACGGTTGTTCCTTTCGGGCATTACTTGCCCGTTCCTGGACTTATTGAATATCCGGACAGATATTCAATCTCAGGTCGTTCGTACTAGTGCCTCTCACAGGGCATGTCCCGTTAATCTGCGGGGCACACCTTCGATTGAGAATGGTGGTTTGCACTCAAGTTTTAGATGAATCTAGAACCATTTGCGATGCCGCACGACCGTATTCAGGAAGCCCCCGAACTTGGTCGCACATCTCTACCAATTCAACCGACCTTCTATTCTACGCCTTTTGCTACGCGTTCTAAAAGGGGGTAGGGCAAATTCAGTTACGAATTCCGTCGCCAATCAGCTATTTGATCTATCGGGAAAGCGTTGTGACCGAGCCCCAGTATCGTCTATATTAGCTACGAATTACGTTTTAGTCCCAGTTGATAACGAATTTGCCAGGGGCTCCGGATGAAAACTCTTTATAGGCATCTGGTGCGTCTTCGATGGAAGATCTTGACGTGATCACTGATCCGAGTGGAACGTTTCTGTCGGCGGTGAATCGAGCAGCTTCGGCGAGTCCGAATGTGGAGAATGTCCAAGATCCAAGCAACGTTAGGTGTCTGTGGATGATGTGCGGAGTTGGTTGGTATGTAACTTCGCCTCCTTCACCTACTAGACAAGTTCGACCGAAAATTCGTGTCGATTCAACCGCGGCGACTCTGGTCGTTGCTAGTCCTGCGGCTTCAAGGCTGGCATCGGCTCCATCGCCATGAGTTAGTTCACGAATTTGGTCGGGCGCATCATTGTTCGACGCATTTACTGTCGCCCATGCACCTGAGTCTGACGCCATCTTAAGTCGCTCAGGTGAAACATCGACTGCAATGATCCTTGCACCCATTTCGGCACCGAACATAGTTGCAGCAAGGCCGACTGGCCCTTGTCCGAACACCGCAAGTACATCTCGACCAGAAACTTCTAGTTTTTTCAGCGCTTGGAATGCGGTGCTCGCCCCGCATGCGAGATAAGCGCCAACTTCGAATTCAACCTCATCAGGAAGCGGTACGCATGTTGATTGGTGGGCGACCATGTAATCGCCGTGTCCACCGTGCATCGATCCGCCGTAGTAGAGCTTCTTTTCGGTAACTTCGCAAAGCTGCTGCCATCCAGTCAGGCAGTAGTCACACTCTCGGCATCCTTCGTAGTGATGCTGGATGATTCGGTCACCAACTTTGAGCCCTTTAACATTTGGCCCTAATGCCACCACCTCGCCGCACGGTTCGTGTCCGGGGCGCATCAGCTGCCCGTTGTGTTCGTTCGGCACGTCGTCGCGGTATCGAGCAAAATCAGAGCCACACAGGCCTGACGATCGCAGTTTGATCAGTACTTGCTCGGGTCCGGGGTCAATGTCTGGAAAGTCGACCACTTCTGCAACACTGTTTCCGTGAAATGCGACTCCGCGCATGTTATTTCTCCTGATCAATCTGAGTTTGGTTGACGCGACCATTATCGAAAGTTGGCGCAAGGTATATCAGCTAATCAGGGCATTAAGGCTTTGCGGTTGAGCGAAACCGGCAGTAAGCTTCACCCGGCTGAGTTATATGACACGAATGCGGCATAGCCGCGATTGGGATCTTCAAACATGGTGGATACGTTTAGTTACGACACTCTTTATTCAGAGAAATCTGTCGATACTCCTTTGAATCCTGGGCTGCACGCAAAATACGACTTTGCTGTTGCTTACCCTGCTCCAGAGACACTTCCTCTCGACGGGTTGATTCAATCGTTGCAGACCGCCGTAGATTCAGACAGTGAGAAGGTTCTTGCTGAACTGGCGTACTACCCACATCAGCTTGGTGCTCTTGAGCTTCGTGAATATACCGCTGAGAAACTGCGTACCGATCGTGGATTCTCCGTTTCACCCGACGAGATAGCTTTGACGAACGGTTCAGGTGAAGCGCTTGGTCTTGTGATTCAGGCACTAACAAACCCAGGAGACGTTGTTCTCGCAGAAGAGTTCGTTTACATGGGGACAACCGCTCAGCTGCGACGCTTCGGAGCCGACATCCGTGGAGTAGCGATGGATGAAGGCGGAATCATCTCTGAGGCTCTCGATGAGCAAGTCACAGCTCTGACTGCAGCCGGTGAAAAGCCTAAGTATCTGTACACCATCCCTGAACACCAGAATCCAATGGGGTCAACGATTTCGGCAGAGCGACGCAAAGCTATTCTGGCGATCGCGCACAAGCACGGTATGCCGATTCTGGAAGATGACTGCTACGTCGACCTTCGATACAAAGGCGAGGTACAGCCGGCTTTCCGAGCACTCGATGACTCGGGAATTGTGGTCTATGTGGCTTCGTTCTCGAAGTTGCTGGCGCCGGGTCTCCGCCTTGGGTACTTCACTGCATCACCAGAACTAATGCGCAGGGCTCTCAGCTTCAAATTAGGCAGCGGTCCCAACCAATTTGCCGCCGTCGCAATTGAGGGATACCTGCGAAATAACCTCGACGCTCACCGTGACAATTTCAACCCTATGCTCGAAGCAAAATGCAACGCCATGACATCGGCACTTGAGGAACACTTCGGACCTGCCGGTGCAACTTGGTCGGCACCGGAGGGCGGCTGCTACGTTTGGCTGACGATGCCAGAGGGCTCTGACATCGCAAGCATCCGTGACAAAGTATTTGAACAAGGTGTCGGCTACGTTGCCGGGACTAACTTTGAAGCTGACGCATCAGGCAGGATCGGTCACAACAGTGCTCGACTTTGCTTCGCCTTCGAATCAGTTGAAAAGAATACAGAAGGAATCGCTTTGCTCGCTCAGCTGTTCAAGCAGCACGGAGCAATGTAGTTCGGAAGTTCGATGTATTGAATGGGCCGACTTTAACGAGTCGGTCTTTTTCTTTAAATGCTGTACCTGTCGATCGGATTACAGACATTTAACTCAATTCCATTGCTGATTCGTCGGTTCGGAAGTAAATTCAATTAATACTCTTTTTCGAACTGGAATATAAGGAACGCTGTTCATGGCATCTGCTGAACTGAACTCGATCGCAATGAAGATGGTTGCCCGCAAGAAGGGCATTCTCGCTGCTGACGAAAGCAACGGGACCATGACCAGACGGCTCGACAGCATCAATGTTGAGTCGACATCAGAATCACGACGACAGTGGCGGCAGCTTCTGTTTCAGACTCCAGACATCAGCGATTACATTTCTGGTGTGATCATGTACGACGAGACCATTCGCCAGTCTGATGACTCAGGTCAGAGTTTTGTAGAACTTCTCGCAAGCAAAGACGTTTTGTCTGGAATTAAGGTCGATAACTCGACCCACGATCTGGCAGGAGCGCCTGGCGAGTTCATCACCGAGGGACTAGACGGCCTCCGTGGACGACTCGCTGAGTACTACGGTATGGGCGCTCGATTCACCAAATGGCGTGCATTGATCACCATCGGTGAAGGACGACCTTCCGACTACGCAATTCGCACCAACATGCACGCTCTCGGTCGTTACTCAGCTCTTTGTCAGGAACAGGGCCTGGTTCCGATCGTTGAGCCTGAAATTCTCATGGACGGTACGCACAGCATCGACGACTGTCGTTCGGCAACTACTCGTTCATTGATCGCTGTGTTCGAAGAACTCGATGCCCAGAACGTCGATCTTGAAGGCATCGTTCTTAAGCCAAACATGGTCATCTCTGGTTCAGACGCTCCTAACCGAGCATCTGCGACTGAAGTTGCCCGACAGACTATCGATTGCTTCCTAGAGACAGTTCCAGCAAATGTGCCTGGAATTGCATTCCTGTCGGGTGGGCAGGGCGACGAAGAATCTGTTGTGAACCTCAACGAGATCAACAAGATCGCCAACACGGAAGATCTTCCTTGGGAGATCACCTACTCGTACGGTCGTGGTCTTCAGGCGGCTCCGCTTGCAGCGTGGGTTGGCAAAGCCGAGAACGTTTCTGCTGGCCAAGCTGCGTTCCAGAAACGTGGGCTCGATTCCAGCGCAGCGCGTGAAGGTGTCTACGCCTCGTAGTTCAGCGTTCGCAGGCTCGAATTCCGCTCTCTAAAAAGAGCAAACATCGTTTACTACCGGTAAAGTTGCTGCGCCTATCCTGAAATTGGGATGGGCGGCAACCGAACCGGAGTGTGATTTCAACGATGACCCCAGACGCTATTTCTGAACTGGTAGCAGCACGTGGTGCTGAGATTATTGCGACTCGACGTCAATTTCACGTGATCCCTGAATTGGGATTTGAAGAGAAAGAGACCGCAAAAGCAATTGCAGACCGTCTCGTCGCCGCCGGACTCGAAGTCGAAACTGGAATCGGTAAAACCGGACTAGTCGGTGTTCTTAAGGGCGCCAAACCTGGCCCGACCCTCATGATTCGAGCTGACATCGATGGTTTGCCAGTCGATGAGTTAACTGGCCTTGATTTTGCCTCCACAAATGGCCGAATGCATGCCTGTGGGCACGATGGTCACATCACGATGGCGGTAACCGCCGCTGAAATTCTCGCCGATCTGAAAGATCAACTTGCAGGAACATTGATATTCGTGTTCCAACCTGCCGAAGAAGTCGTCATGGGCGCCCTAGCGATGATCGATGACGGACTATTCGAGAAGTACCCGGCTGACCGTGTCATCGGGACTCACCTGTGGAATCAAATCCCTACAGGAACAATTGGCGTCAATCGAGCAACCGTGTTTGCCAGTGCGGATCAGTTCCGACTGACCGTGCACGGGAAAGGTGGACACGGCGCGATGCCGCACACGACCATCGATCCGGTCGCCGCAATTGCTGAGATCATTTCAACTGCTCAGACTGTGGTGAGCAGGGAAGTTCCACCCAACGACATGGGAGTCCTTACATTTGGCCAAATTCACGGTGGCTCTGCACCGAATGTGATTGCCGACAACGTGACGGTCGAAGGAACTGTCCGAGCTTACACTGCTGAGACAAGAATCCAGATCATGCAAGCTCTCGAACGCATTGCTACAAACGTTGCAGCAGCAATGCGGGCGTCGACGTCGTTCGAGCGAATTCACGGTGCTCCGCCTGTGATCAATGATCCTGAGGTTGCAGCTTGGGTTACCAAGCAGGCAAGTTTGGTTGTTGGTGAAGGAAATGCCAAAGAATGGGAGCCGGTGAGCGTTGGGGATGACATGGCAGAGTTCAATGATCGAATCCCAGCCGTGTATTTTTTGCTCGGTGCGGCTCACGATGAAGCACGAGTTACCGAACGGGGAATCGAAGGACACCACAACGCCAAATTCGATTGGAACGAGGACTGTTTGCCTCTCGGTGTAGAGGTCTTCGTTCGTTCAGCAGTCGACTACTTGTCATAGTCTTGATCAATGTGGATATGGCCGAATTCCTCGGGAGAAGGAACAAACCCTGGATCCGAAACGTCATATTCACAAGGGCTAGTTAGCACGTGCTACCGATAGTCCTTGAATATTCGCTGAGATCAATATGAAATCACTCATCCTGAAATTACTCGCTCTTGTCGGGATGTTCGGCATGGTGGCGATACTGTGGCCAATCTTCACCGAAGCTGAAACATCTCTTGCCATCATCTTCGTCGTCTTGTCTTTTGCCGGTATAGGGATAGCTAGTCTCGCGATGTTCAGCAAAAAACGATGGCTGTTATGGGCGGCGCTCGGTGTGTGGCCCGGGGCGTTGATCGGTGGGTTGATCTTCGCCGGAATTGCAATGTTGACCGTAAAGAACGGTACGACCGGTTGGGAAGGCGTAATCGTCGCATTGGTCATCATCCTCGGCGTGTTCGTCGGAAGCGTCGCGGGAGCAATCACTGGTGGAGTGCTCGGCGCGCGTAAAACACGCCGAGCAAATTCAGGCTTCTCGTCCTAGAACCACCGAGAGCTCGCTACCAATGATCTAAACGACCGGTGCAGAACCACCGTCAACGTTGATTGCTGTTCCGGTGACGTAGCTTGCGCGTCCCGAAGCAAGGAAGCAGATCACATCACCAGCTTCCTGTGCCTCACCGATGCGCCCAAGTGGCACACCACCACCGAACGTTGCCCAGTGATCGTCTAGAGAATAGCTAGGGTCTTTGGCATTGAGCCCTTCCCAACGGGTTCGGTGCTGACCTGACTTCAATACGCCTACACAGATCGTATTCACACGGATATTGTGCTCTGCGAGCTCACCCGCCCATGACTTTGTGAGCGAAATACCCGCTGATCGTGACAGTGATGTCGGCTGGGTTCCAGGACGTGCAGCTTTTCCACCTGGAGTCGTGGTGTTCACGATTGCCCCTGAGCCAGAGGCTTTGAGGTGGGGTAGCGCTGCTCGTGCGCAGTAGATTGCGCCATAAATTTTTATTCCGAAGTCGATCTGAAGATCTTCATCGGTCATTTTCTCTAGAGTGGTCGCTGAAGAAGTTCCTGCGTTGTTCACAAGAATGTCGACGCCACCAAACTCAGCAACAACTGTATCGACCATCGCCTGGACATCCGATTCAACCGAAACGTCGGCGGCAACACCTATTACGTTTCCACCAGACTCCGATTTGATGTCGGCGACAGCGCTATCGAGCTTTGATTGCGTTCGACCCACAATCGCCACTTTGGCACCCTCGCTGGCAAGAGAAGTAGCCGCAGCCTTGCCGATGCCGTCACTACCACCAGTGATGATCGCAACTTTGCCGTTCAATCCGAGATCCATATTGTGAGTTCCGTTCTTCAGCCCTGTTTGTTTGAAATCTCGCTTGATCTAAGAGTTTGAATCCCTGAGACCTGCGTCATGGTGACGGATTATAAACACGTAATTGACGAAAACATTTCGTAATGCGTTTTTAGTCGTTTGGGTTGTACTGTTAATACTTGCGTGAAATTTCAGTCGATAAAAATTGAAATTGAGATCAGCGATGATCCCACTCTCGCAATTCAAATTTTAGTACTTGCAATTTTCAAGATTGGTAACCGAAGTGAAGAACGGGCAGCGATTCGAGCCGCTTACAGTGCCGCGCCGAGTGATTTTGGGACCTGGACCTAGTTCAGCGAATCCAAGAGTGCTGCGCGCCATGTCGCTACCAATCATTGGTTATCTAGATCCTGCGTTTTTCTCACTGCTTGACGAACTGAGCGGAATGCTCGGAGAAGTATTCAAAACCGAACAGCACGCTTTTGCGGTTGCTGGTGCGGGTTCGGCTGGCATGGAAGCTGGTCTGGTGAGTCTCGCTGCTCCGGGCGACACCGTGATTATTTGTTCTTACGGTTACTTCTGTGAACGACAGATCATCATGGCTGAACGATTGGGGTTCAACGTCGTGCCGCTCCGAACTGAGTGGGGCAAGTCAATGGATCCGCAGGTGCTCGCCGATGCGCTAACAGAGCACCCCGAAACTCAACTGGTGGTCGGAATTCATGCTGAGACCTCTGCAGGAACGATTCAGCCGATAGAAGAATTCGCACGTTTGGCTCACGAAGCTGGCGCTCTGTTCATGACAGATGTTGTGACGTCGCTGGCGGGTTGTGAACTCGAGTTCGACAAATGGGACTTGGATTTCGCATATTCTGGTTCGCAAAAGTGCCTGGCGGCTCCTCCCGGTATTTCGCCGGTGGCTCTTTCGGATAGGGCACTAGACTACATTCGAAACCGCCCAACTCCTCCAACATCGTGGTATTTGGATCTTTCTTTGATCGCCGATTACTGGGGATCTGATCACATAGCGCATCACACTGCACCAGTAAGCATGATTTATGGTCTTCGAGAGGCCGTCGGAATGGCTCTCAACGAGACTCTCGAAATTCGGTGGAAGCGTCATGAAGCCAACGCCGATGCCTTGCGTGCCGGTCTCGCAGCTTTGAAATTGGAAATGCCTGTTTCTGAGGAAGATCGACTCGATCAGCTGACGGTTGTAAAACTTCCCAAGGGCGTTGATGACATCAAGCTACGGACTCAGTTGCTTGAGGAATACTCGATTGAAGTCGGACGGGGGCTCGGTAAGTTCGCTGGTGAAGTAATTCGCATTGGACTCATGGGCGAATCGTGCGTACCTGCGAACGTTTTTGCCCTGCTCAACGCACTCGAAAAGGTGCTTCCTGATCACGGATTTGAAGTCGCCAAAGGGGCAGCAACTGCAGCAGCAAGCGCGCAGTTGGCAGAAAACCCTTCACCGCCGTACATCGCCTAGGAGCCTGATACGCCTATTCTAGGGCGTACGCTTCGTCGAGCAGATCAACAACGTAGCGAACCTTCGTAGTTCTCTGCGTTGAATTCTCGTCTGCTACCTGAGTCAGGGAGAAATCAAGCTGCATTGCGCAGCCTGGATTACCGGTGGCGACGATATCTGCGCCAGTTGCAATCACGTTTCGTGCTTTACGCTTGCCGAGGCTAGCTGACATCTCACGCTGAGTGATCGAATAAGTACCGGCAGATCCACAACATAATCCAGGCTCTTCAAGGGCAATTAACTTCAGACCCGGGATCGAATTGAGAATGGCTCGTGGCGCGTCTGTAATTCGTTGAACATTGATTAGATGACACGGGTCTTGGTAGGTGACCTTAACGTCTAGTGACTTCTTCGGAGCTTCAAATCCATACTCAACTAGAAGCTCATGAACGTCTTTCGTTAGTTCGGCAACCTGATTTGCTTTGTCGGAATATCCAGATTCGTTTGCCAGTAGCTCATCGTAGTCCTTCATGGCAGCACCGCAACCTGCCGATGCCGACACAATCGCATCAGGGTTTACCGACAGGAATGAATCGATATTCTTCTTAGCCATCTCAATTGCTGAATCCGGCTCACCCGAGTGTGTATTGAGCGCTCCACAGCAGCCCTGACCGCCTGTTACGTGGACCTCTATCCCGTTTCGAGTTAGTACACGGACTGTCGCTTCGAGCGTTTCGGCGTGAGTCAACGCCATTACGCAACCAGCGAGCATTGCAACTTTGGCTTTCCGAGTTCCCTGTGCCGCGTGGACTTGCCCTTTTGCTACGAAGAAATTCTTTGAGAGATCGGGTAGGTACGCATCTGCGAGTTCGGCATCGCCTGGCATCAATTTGAGAAGGCCACTGCCTCGGGCAATAGTTCGCATTCCCGACTTTTTGTAGAACTTGAGAGCGGTTCCAGCCATCCTCAGTTTCGTCGGGGAGGGCAAGATCGTGTTGTAGCCGACTGACCGAGCGGTACGTTCGGTGAACGAGCGTTTCGTGTGCTGCTCAACTTGCGAGCGGGTCGCTTCCATGAGCTTGCCGTATTCGACACCGGATGGGCAGGCGAGTTCGCAGGCTCGGCACTGTAAACATAAATCCCAATGACCAACGACCGAGGGACTCATGTCGAGGCGTCCTTCGTTGACTGCCTTCATCAACGCTATTCGACCTCGGGGTGATTCCGATTCAAGTCCTGTTTCCAGATATGTCGGGCACGCCTGCAAACAGAAACCGCAATGAACACACTTGTACAAATCTGAATCCTGCGGTGCGTGCGGACCCGAGAACCCTGGAAAAGTCCCCGCGGGTCCGACCGATTCTCTTGACTGTTCGTTCGACATCGAGAGCTTTATATCTTTCCGGCGAATCGCCCGGGATTGAGAGTATTTGATGGGTCGTACTGGTTCTTGATACGACGCATTAGGTCGATCGAGCTTCCTACATCGCTAAAAACGTCCCGCGACTTTTTGATCTCTAGTCCGCATTTTTCGATGACATACGAAGCAGGGTGATTGGC
>JBDQHW010000041.1:0-16258 GCA_040264655.1 Dehalococcoidia bacterium
AGACCATAGTCTTCAGATTCTCTACCAAACCTTTTCACGAAAAACGGCATCAGTTGTAGGTACTGCATCCCGAAGAAATGGCTTGAGTACGTCAGTCCGATAAGCAGGACAAAGTCTCGACGCGAAAGAATGAACCTCACACCTTCGACGATGTCGCCGATCACGTTGCGACTCTTTACCACTGGCGGTGAACTGATCTTCAGCGAGATCATTACGATCAGCATGCTCGCCCAACCGAGGACACCTACGAAGAACACTGTTTCAGTTCCGCCTACAGCGATCAGGATTCCGCCAATAATCGGTGTAACGAGTCGGCTGAACTGCCACATGACCGTCCCGAGCACTACGGCGCTCGACATGTGCTTACGTTCGATCAATAGCGGGAAGTAGGAGCTGCGAACAGGCCCGTCGAATCCCATCACCAATCCCTGTACACCGGCAATTACTACAACGTGCCAAATCTCGACTACACCTGTCGCATCAAGAATTGCTAGGAGCATCAGCAGGGCTGTCGAGGCGATCGATACGGCCATGATTAGCATCCGACGGTCGACCCTATCGGCGAGTACTCCACCGAATAGGCTTACTAATATCGTCGGGATTGCCGTGGCACCACCGAGTAGCCCAATGTCTGTCGTGCTGCCGCCGAGCTTGTCGACAATGAGCCATCCTTGGGCCATCGTTACGATCTGAATGGCACCCACTGACGCGAGGGACCCCAACCAATATCGACGGTATTTCGGGTTGCTTAGGGCGCCAAGTTTGACGGCAATATTCGCACGGAATCCAACAGCAATTTGTTCTTCTGTAGTCGTCGCCAAACTAACTAGTGACCAATCCACATAGTGACATCGATGAGAGCGACGATGTTACGCCCCATTCTCAGCAAGTAGTGCGTGAATGGCACAAGTTGTTACTCAACTGTCACGGTTTTGGCGAGGTTCCGTGGCTTGTCTGGGTCACGTCCCAGAGCAAGGGCAGTGCGATACGAAAGTAGCTGCATCGGAATCAGCGTCATGAACGGCTGCAGTAGTTCCGGGCAGTCTGGGACGTAAATGACATGATCAGCTATCCGCTGGATCGTCTCGTCACCCTCTGTCGCTACCGCTACAACCTCGCCACCACGAGCCTTAACCTCGCTGATGTTCGAGAGCATTTTTTCGTACAGATCGTTCTGAGGCGCAGCCACAACCGTTGCCATCTTGCTGCCAAGCAGTGCGTTGACTCCGTGCTTCATTTCGCCAGCGGGGTATCCCTCAGCATGAATATAGGCGAGCTCTTTCATTTTTAGAGCACCTTCGAGCGCGATCGGCAACTGTGCACCTCTTCCGAGGTAAAGCAAATCTTCGAATTTGGCGAGTCGATCAGACAACTCGGTTACCTGACCATTCAATCCCAACGCGGTTGCCGACAATGATGGCAATTCAGCCATGGCATCGACGATCCCCTTGACTTGACTGCCATCAATAACTCCACGTACTTCTGCCAGCACCACCGCAAGTTGCAACAAAGTGGTCATACTGGCGATCAACGTCTTGGTCGATGCGACGCCAATCTCTTGACCGGCTCGAACTGGCAGTGTGAAATCGGCAACTCTTGTCGCTTGCGATCCCTCAAGCTCAAGTACGACTGCAAGATGAGCACCAGCGCTCTTGGCATGTTCCATCGCAGCCAACGTGTCGGCAGTTTCACCTGACTGAGTCACTGCCACAACAAGCGTGTTCGGACTCAAGACTGGGTTCCGGTACCTGAGCTCAGACGAGTTTTCTGCTGAAGCTGGAATACGCGCAACCGTCTCGATAACCGATGCACCAAACATTCCGGCGTGGAGAGAAGTTCCCATTCCGGTGAGTATTACTCGATCAATGGATCGAATCTGATCGCGGGTCAACGAGATTTCAGGAAGCGAAAGTGTTCCGTTTGAGAAATCAGCTCGACCTCGCATTGCGCCTTGAATGGCGTCTGGTTGCTCGGCAATTTCCTTCGACATAAAGTGAGGATGGTTGCCTTTTTGAGCGGCCTCAAAGTTCTGAGCTGTGACAATTGCTGTTCGAGTTATCACCGCACCTTCTAGATCGAATATCCGAATCGAACCCTGCGCTATTTCAACGACTTCGCCAGGCTCGATGTATATAACTTCCGATGTGTACGGAAGCAGTGCAATCGTGTCCGACGCCATGACTGCTGCATCACCGTTCTTGCCGACTACGATTCCGCCAGCGTTTCCAACTCGTAGTCCGACAATAACGTCTGGCTCTGCAATCGAAACCGCAACGATTGCGGTGTTGCCTTTGATCCTAGTCGCGGCGTTGATCACCGCCTGGCGCAGGCTGCTGCCCGACTCGACATCGTTGCCAATCAAATGGGCAAGCACTTCGGAATCGGTTTCAGATTTGAACTCAATTCCTGAATCTACGAGTTCGTCCTTCAGATCAATGAAATTTTCGATAATCCCGTTGTGAGCGATCGACACAGAACCGCTGCCAGAGGCGTGCGGATGGGAATTCTGTTGGTTCACTTCTCCATGAGTTGCCCATCGAGTGTGACCGATCCCGACATTTCCAGAAAGCTGCGCGCTACTGACAGCATCTGCCAAATTCTCGAGCGAGGCTTTGTGATCGCCACGTTTGACCGTCTGGATCGATCCCGATGAATCAAAGATCGAAATACCGGCTGAATCGTAGCCGCGATACTCAACCGATCGAAGCCCATCGATCAATAGGGGAACGGCGTTTTCAGTTCCTACGTATGCAAATATTCCACACACTCAGCCACTCACCTTGCCGGGTTCAATTGCCGACCACTGGTATTCAGTGGTTTCGATCAAATTAATATCGCACTTGTCAGAGTACTCACCCCGCTTGTCTTCCGGGAGCATACGGGCGAGACGAACCATTATTTCTGTAGTCACTGCTGCCATCTTTTTTCTCGATGGCCGACCTTCTGAGCCTAACGCAACGAACGGCTTGCCAATTTTCAGCCGCAGCGTTGCAGTCGGTTTAAAGACCTTCAGCGGATTCTGAAGTTTTTCCGATCCGGTTAAGGCGAACGGAATAATTGGCACACCGGTCGACATTGCTATCATCGCAAGCCCCTGTTGCGCTTTGAGCAATCCACCAATTTTGCTTCGAGTGCCTTCTGGGAAGACTATCGCTGTTCGGTGTTCACTTAACAGCTGGTGAGTTATCCAGTTAAGCGCTCGAACATCGGCACGGTGTCTATCGACGGGAAATGCGCCATATCCACGCATCAACTGCGCGCCAACCGGGTATTTGAATAGTTCTTTCTTAGCCAGAAATACCGGAGGCCGAGGCAAAGCTGCCGCGACGATCGCGGGGTCAAGGTTGGAAAGATGGTTCGAAGCCACTAGAAGCGGCCCAGACTCAGGTATGTTCTCTTGCCCCTCGATTTTGAAATCTGAGAACAATCTTAGCGTGGTTTTGAACCCGGCATTGCAAAAAGGGAACAGCCACTGGGCCATTAAAGAACATCCTTGGCGAGTTCGATCAAACGATCGACAACTTGGACAAAGGAAAGTTTGTCGGTATCGACTATCAACGCATCCTCAGCAGGCTTTAGTGGCGAGTTTTCTCTTGATGAGTCCACCAAATCACGCTGCTCCATCGAACGCAGAATAACCTCTAGATCGACATCGGTGCCTTCGTCAATAAAATCACGATGTCGCCTAATTGCGCGAGTTCGCACCGAAGCGGTGAGATAAATCTTCAGCGGAGCATCTGGTAGCACGACTGATCCGATGTCGCGCCCTACCATCACGATGCCGCCCTCACTCGCTAATCGTCGCTGCTCGGCGACCATGATTTCCCGAACTCTCCCAACGGCGGACACGGCGGAAACCGCATCATCGACCTCGATAGAGTGAAGGTGTTTGGTAATGTCCCTGCCGTTGATTACGATCAGGTTGTCGCCATCGCCGGTCATACCAACCGAGAACTCCATGCTCTCGACTGCTTCAGCAACTGCCAAACTGTCGCGAGCGTCGATGCCGTTCTGTACAGCATCCCAAGTTGCAGCACGATACATCAGGCCAGTATCGAGGAACTGATATCCGATGTGCCGGGCGAATGCTTTGCCCACTGACGATTTGCCTGAAACCGCCGGGCCATCGATGGCTATCGGAGGACGGCTATTTACATTCTCTGGCAATCGACATCCGTTCGTTTCGCAGGCTTTCGGGGCCCATTTTTGACCACATCCGTGGGTGATCCTCTAGAAGTAGGATAAACACCTGCTGCTAAACTCCCGATCATTCAACATATACGCGTTGTCAATATTTCTGTAACGCTTTGCCGATACCATCGTGAAATTGAGTCATAGTTCTCAATTGCTGATAGTGGAGATTTTCGAAAATGAACGTTCTAGATTGGGTGCTGATTATTGCCTTCGCTGGGACCGCACTTTGGGGATTCAAAACCGGACTCGTTTCCGCAGTCCTTAACGCAGTCGCCATCTATGTGGGCATGTTCCTAAGCGGACTATTCGCAGGCCAAGTCCTGTCGCTTATTTGGGACGGTGTCGAAAGCCAAGCGGTCTCAACGGCAATCGGCTACGTGATCATCTTCGTTGGAGTGTTTATCGCGAGCCGAATCGTAGCTTCAATTATCAAGAAGGCTCTCAAAGTTACGTTCATGGGCTGGGTCGATAGTCTCGGCGGAATCGTGATTGGACTAGTCGCCGGTGTCTTAATCGCTGGTGGAGTGATGACGGTCGTAGCACGATACTCATTTGTTGAAGATGTCGAGGCCACTGAAATTGGCGTTGGCGACATCATGACCGACGGTACAGAGGGAATCACCGACAAGATCACCGGCAACACAATTGCATTTGCCAAGAACCTTGGTCAGGACAAGGGACGAGATCTGCTCCTTGAATCGACAATCGTTCCGTCTCTGATAAACGTTCGGTCAGTCGTAACTGCGTTCGCACCCGCCGAGTTCGCCGAGGCGCTTGAAATCCTTGAACAGGCTGTTGACGAGCAGGAATAATTCTCGGCCGACAACCCTTGAACCCAATTGCACGAAGTAGACGTTTCATAAGTAGCTAGAAATCCACGAAGTAGCGGTTGCACCGCACCAACCGCAATCGGAAACCCGCATGAGCGCCATAAAAAGCGAAAGTACTAGGGCACCTGTATTGGTGCTCAATCAGAACTATCAGCCGCTCAACATCTGCGATATTCGCAGGGCGGTGAAACTTGTGGGTAAAGGCAAGGCTGAATCAGTTCAGGAAATTGGTAATTACGTCCACACCGTCGATGATATTTTCGACAAACCAGACGTTATTCGGCTCGTCTATATGGTCAAGCGTCCGCTCCAGCGTCGGAAGATGTCGCGGAACGAAGTATTTTCCCGAGACAACAACTCTTGCCAGTACTGCGGAGCAAAGCCACGCGACATGACTATCGACCATGTGAACCCACGTTGCAAAGGCGGCGAGTTCACGTGGACGAACGTTGTGAGTGCTTGCAAGGCTTGCAACCACCGCAAGGCAGGTCGCACTCCTCAGGAAGCCGGAATGAGGCTGCGCAACAAACCTTTTGAGCCACGACCAAACCCTTACTCGTTCCTAAAAATCGAGTCGCTCAAAAAGACTTGGCTGCCGTTCGTACCGTGGCTGGTTCCCGAATCGAATCCGTCATCAGGAAGTTTCGAAGCTGCTGTTGTCGCAGGCGACTAGCTAATCTTCGCCATCGTCGTCAAAAGTAAGCGATGGAACCTTCGCAGGATCAGCCCACGGCAAATCGAGCATCATCACTTCCAAGGTCAACTGCGGAACGGCGTTAGCCTCGAGAGCAATCAACGCATCCTGAATCGAAGTCACAGCGGCTGATATTTGCGCTTCTTTCAGTTGAACAGCAATCTCTGAAAGAAGATCTGACCATTCGAAGTTCGTGACTTGATCGTTCAGCTTATGCCGCATCATCGCAACGTCCCGCCACCATTCAAGCCAGCGTTGCATCTCGGCCAGAACCGCATCCCGATCACGCCAGAACTGCCCACCGGTTTGCCGGGCATACCTAAATCGCTCTTCAACGTTGCCAGTAACGATCTCAGCGAACCGCAAAACTGCCTGATTATGGGCATCGACGATCGTGGCGTCTTTCATGGCGTCTATCGCCCAACCGGGGCAACCACGGGCAAGCCGTGAAAGCGACAACGCGGTAGCTTCATCAGCTTCGAACCGCTCTATCAACTCAGCTTCTATGACCTTCTGATCGACAGGTCGCAGGTCAATTCGCTGGCATCGAGATACCACGGTCTCTGGCAAAGCCTCGTCTGTAGGTGCTGTGAGAATAATGATTACTTCATCAGTAGGCTCTTCGAGGGTTTTGAGCATTGCGTTAAACGCGGCTTCGACCATTCGATGTGCCCCATCGATGATGAATACCTTCTTCAAGCCCTCGAACGGCATCGTAGCCGTGTCTTTAATCAGCTCACGAATGTGCTCAATAGAGATAGTTTGTCGACCCCGAGCAGGTTCATCTTCATCCGACCCAGATTTGGAATCCTTGTCCAGTTCGGTATCGACGTTTATCACCCTGACATCAGCGTGAATGCCACGGCGAATTCGATCTGCCTGATGCGATGTCGAAAGATCGATATTGTCCGAAGTACCGAACATATCTACAACAGGTTCGCTGTTGACCATGCAAGCGATATCGAGGGCCAGCGTCCGCTTACCTACCTTCTCAGGTCCGGTAATCAGATATGCGTGAGCAAGTCTGCCCAGTTCGGATGATTTAGAAAGAAGTCGCGTTGCACCCGGATGCCCAAAGGTCGTCCAACCTATTACAGGCGGACGGCTGGTAACGGGTGAAGCGTAATCAGTCAAGATCTAGACTCGAAGCCAGAAGATCGCTGTAGGTTTCTCGGCGGCGTATCAACCGAGCAGAACCCTCGTTCACCATCACAACAGCTGGACGAGTCTGCATGTTGTAGTTGCTTGCCATCATTAGGCAATAGGCACCTGAAGCAGGAAGGGCGAGCAGCTCACCTGTCTCTACCGGAGGAAGATCTACATCTCGCGCCAACACGTCGCCTGACTCACAAAATTTTCCTGCAACAGTGACAGTTTGGTCTCTAGTCTCGTTCGGGCGGTCCACCGGCACCACGGCGTATTCAGATTCGTACAAAGCAGGGCGAATGTTGTCGCCCATTCCACCATCGACGCTGACGTATGTTCGAACGTCTGGAATGGTTTTGATTCCACCCACAGTGTAGACAGCAACGCCGGCACGGCCGACTATCGCACGTCCTGGCTCCACAGAAACTACTGGTTCATCGAGTCCGTATGTGTCGCAACCTTTGCGGATCGCTGTGGCGATCTCTTTGGCGTAGTCGCTCATCGCAGGCGGCAGCGTGTCGGATACATAGCCAATGGCGAATCCACCACCAGGGCTAAACCGCTTTAGTTCGAGACCGTATTTATCGCGCATGTTCGCAGCGAACTGCAGAACGTAGTCAATCGCCTCTGAATAAGGCTCCAGTTCAAATATCGGGGAGCCCAAGTGGAAGTGCAGTCCGACTACTTCGAGTGACTCTTTGGCAATTGCCTGTTCAACGGCAACCTCAGCATCGCCAGTTTCAATCGAGAATCCGAACTTGGAATCCAGAATTCCTGTCGATGTCAGCATATGTGTGTGCGGATCAATGCTAGGCGACAATCGCAGCATCACCTGCTGCTTTACGCCCATCTCAGACGCAACTTCGTTCAGCAGGTCGATTTCTGCAAACGAGTCGAGCGTGATCAACTCGATTCCATATCGAATCGCCTCAGCAAGCTCTTCTCGACCTTTGTTGTTTCCGTGGAAGTTCAGGCGCTCTGCTGGGAAGTCCGAAGCGATGGCCACAGCGAGTTCGCCGCCGGTGACTACGTCCATATCAAGACCTTCCTCCTCGACGATTTTCGAAACCGCCGGATTGGCAAAAGCCTTGGATGAGTACTCAATATGAGTTTTTGGGTACTCAGCGGTGAAGCTATCAACAAAATCTCGGCACACGTCACGAAGAGTCGCCTCGTCGTAGATGTACAACGGGCTTCCGTACTCCTCTACGAGATCTCTAACGTCGCAACCGCCAATAGAAAGTCGACCTTCGTCGCTTATATCAGCAGTTATTGGGAGAATTTCAGATTCAGGAATATTGGACATTAGGGTTTTCTGGGCCGAGGGTATTTCTGGAATAAAACGGATGCTAAATGAGTTGCTTACGAAGAGGAAGCCTGTGCAACTTGATGGAGTCGAGATTGCAATTGTCGTTCGCACTGTAAGGAACGTCAATTTGAATTGTCATTCTTCGCAATGTTTCGAATAATTGCTACCACCATTATTTCAAGTGAATAGCGACGTTCATATAACCAATATTCATTGAGCGGGAATGTATTTATCTGCTCTGGTATGGCACGATTCAATAACTATGAGTGAAAAGCCTGTACGACTAACTGAATTGGCAACCTGCGCCGGTTGAGCTGGCAAGCTCAGCGCGAGTGAACTTGCCCAGGTTTTGGGCAAGCTGCCAACACCATCCATCACTGATCCGAATGTGCTGGTTGGAACTGAAACTGGAGATGACGCCGCTATCTACCAGATAGACGAACGCGTCGCTCTCGTACTCACAAATGACTTTTTCGCTCCGATAGTTGACGACCCGTATGACTACGGCCAAATAGCAGCTGCCAACGCTCTCAGCGATATCTACGCGGTAGGCGGCAGACCCATCACTGCACTGAACATTGCAGCGTTCCCACGTGACCTCGGTCCAGACGTAATCGCAAAAATCCTCGAAGGTGGTCAGGCGAAGGCTGAAGAGGCTGGAATCTTGATTATTGGCGGTCACACCGTCGATGACAAAGAACCAAAATATGGATTGGCCGCAATCGGTGTTCTGACTCCTGGAGATCAGATCACAAACTCAAACGCCCAGCCCGGCGATGTTTTGATACTGACAAAAGCCATCGGTTCAGGATTTATTACTACTGCAGGTAAGGCGGGAACGGCTTCGCAAGAATCGATCTCAGCGGCAGTCGAGTCGATGGCAACCCTAAACAAGGGTGCGGCCAACGCCATGATCGAAGTCGGCGTAAATGCCGCTACCGACGTGACGGGGTTTGGGCTTCTTGGACATCTTGCGCAGATGATGAAGGCAAGCGGAACTTCCGCAACGGTCAACTGGTCATCAATTCCAATGCTGCCGGGCGCTTTGGATCTGGCGCACGCTGGCTCAACCTCAGGCGGCACACGCCGTAACATGGAAGCCCTCGAAGGCAGAATCAGCTACGGCGAGGGAATCAGCGACTTCGAGTTCATGGTTCTTTCAGATGCACAGACATCTGGCGGCCTACTGATTTCAGTTCCAGAAGAACGATCCGAAGCACTTATAAAGAGTTTAGTTACTAACCGTACGCTTTATAGCACTTTAATCGGCAGGGTTTCGAACAGCGAAGAAACGGTTGGCAACATAACCATCGAAGCCTAATCGTTACGCTTCGGTCTGGTCCCAAATACGCGCACGCTGCACGTCGCCCATCTCAGCCAACGGCTCGTCGCCTGCCACTTCTTCTGCCCGCATCACATGGTCACGCAAGCTAACCGTCGCTTTTCGCAAAGCAGTTTCAGCATCAATACCCGCTGCATGAACTTGCCGAGCGACTGCCATAAGATACTCACCTGCTCGATCCTCACCGTCTTTCAGTGACTCTCCATCGACAGACCCAAACGCGAGGGGCATTGAATGCTTCTCAGGCCACGGTAGTCCGGCACGCATGACCCGACGTTGAACTGACGATGAGTATGCGAGCGCGGGCATTGCAGCCGGCAGTGAAGCAACTATCGACCGCTTCCCGCCTGCCTCTGCACGCTTGAGTGCCTCCCAGTTATCCACGACCTTCTCGGTGTCAGTTGTGGACTCTTCATCACCAAACACATGCGGGTGCCTGCTGATGAGTTTTTGCCTGACGGCGTTGCAGATCGAAGCAGCGTCGAAATTGTCTTCTCGTCTCGCCATGTCTGCGTGAAACACGATCTGAGTGATGATGTCCCCAAGCTCTTCTTCCAAGCTTTTCGGATCGCCTGAATCGATCGCCTCAAGCGTTTCATATGTCTCTTCAAGAAGATTGGGACGCAGCGAAACGTGGGTCTGTTCAGCATCCCACGGGCAGCCTCCGGGGTTCCTCAGCAGCTCAACAGTCGCAGTTAGCTCTGCGAACGCCTCTCCGGCCGCCTTGGCTTGATCACTAAGTGAACTCTGAGAACTCAAGTCTTCCTCCGTCTCGTGCGCACACCATTTTTACTATTCCAAAGTATCCTAACGGTGATGGGCACAAAGTCGCAGCAAAAATCGAATCGAAGCAGTTCAAGTGTGCATGGCAATGCTCAGCACAAACTCTCGCTGGTTGGTGCCGCGATTTTCGCCATCGTTTTGCCATTGTTCCTAATCCTGTTCAACACGAGTTACATCACAAACAGCGAATGGCTGTACGACTATGGATGGTGGCGGAACGACATAGCGAATCGTACGGGACTGCCTGTCGATCAGCTGAATCGTGGTGCCGACCAGATCAAGGAATACTTTGGCAACGACGCCGAATTCCTCGATCTACTTGTCGATTACAACGGAAATGATGTTTCGCTCTACAAAGAGCGCGAAATTCTGCACATGGTCGATGTAAAAGCATTGATGCAGGCCGTGTTTGCGGTAACTCGTTGGTCGGGAGTTGCATTGCTACTGCTTTTGGCGTTGGGACTAATCGCACTAAAGCAAGAAGTGTTCCCGCTATTGATCAGATCGCTGAAATGGTCAGCGATTGGCACTGGAGCATTCTTGGTCGTGTTTGGCGGGACTGCAGCTATAGATTTCGGCTGGCTGTTCACTCAGTTCCATTTCCTGAGTTTTGCAAATGACCTGTGGCTGCTAGACCCGCGCAACGACTACCTGATCATCATGTTCCCGCAGCAGTTCTTCTTCGAAGCGACGCTGTTTATTGGCCTATTGACCATCATCGACTTCGGTCTGATTACTGCTGCAGCAAGGCTCGCACGTAAACGCCTCAGTTAACGGCTGAATGTGTTAATCCAAGAATCGACGATTTCTGGGAGTTCCAGAACCGAATCGACAGTGAAGTCTGGTTCAACATCCGTTTCCACTGGAGATTTGACTCCGCCTCGGACCCAAACAGTCGACATGCCGACCGCAGCGGCTCCACCCACGTCGGTGTGAATGTTGTCGCCTACGTGCAGGGTGTTACCAGCTTCAACACCGAGACCGGTCAACGTTGTCTCGAATATGGCCGGACTAGGCTTCGCAACTTCCTGCTCATTTGAGAACGACAAAAAATCAAACTTGTCGAGTATCCCTTTGGCGTCAAACCACTCTCGATATAGCTCTGGACTAGTCAATCCAGTATTTGAAATTAAACCGACTTTGACGCCTTTACTAGCAAGTACGTCGAGAATGCCTGCGGATCCTTCGAGCAGTAGGGGCGGCATCTCAATGAACGTCCTGTCGATCACACGTCCAATTCTGATTATTTCTGCGGTACCGACTCGAGATTCCACTCCCGGAGACATGCGTTCGAATATCTTTAGGATCCAGTCGTCATATTGAGCATCCGTTCCATGATCATGACCGGCGGTGATCTCGTCTGAAAAATCCATGAACAGTTGATCGACCGCTGCTCGATCCACGTGCTCACCCAGTTGAGCCAATTCGTTCACAGAGTGCTTTGCTCGGAACACCCGACGGGCGTTCGATTTTGCCGAACCATCAGCCTCGAAGATCAATGTTTGCCATAGATCGAACGTAACCGCGTATTGGCCGGATGAGGTTGTTGAATTGTTCAATCTAGTACTGAACCATGCTGAACACGTCGATACCGCCAGGAAGCAGTTCTCGACCACTCAAGAACGTCAGCTCAACAAGAAACGCAATAGAAACCACGTTCGCACCAAGTGATTCAAGCAATTTGGCCCCGGCTGCAGCGGTCCCGCCGGTGGCTAGAAGATCATCAACAACTGCTACGTTTTGCCCCTGAGTAATACCGGACGTACTCGCCTCCAAGCGGGCAGTTCCGTACTCAAGGGCATAGTCGGTGCCAACTACAGGTGGCGGTAGCTTGCCGGCTTTCCTTAACGGTACAAACGGTACGTTGAGCTGGGCGGCGACAGGTGCACCAAATATAAATCCACGGGCATCAATTGCCGCAATCGCCTGAGTTCGCTTTGAATCGAGATACTCTGCCAGCGTTCCAGTGATGTGACTCATCGCTGTAGGATCGGCCATTACCGGGGTCAAGTCGCGAAATAAAATGCCCTCAGAAGGGTAGTCAGGAACGTCACGAATGAGTGATTTCAGATCCAATTCACACCGCCAGAATTTCTAGTTAGCCGATTGCTCGAAACATTCTAGCCGTGCCCTCAATGGAATTTGGTGTGAACGACTCAACTAGCTTCCCAGATTTCTGTATCTGGATAAAAGTCATTCCAGGCAAACCAAAACACATTGACTGCATGAGTTCGTTTGAGTGAACTCCCTGCCAGTTCTCCGTCAACGGCCTGACCGGTAAATGGAATCCACAAAGTTCCAGTTTGAGAATCTCTAAGCCACTCACACCCGTCCTGTTCGACTAGTTTGAACTCAAGCTGTCGATCATCAACCATCGCGCTATACGCCAACGCTGTGTCGGTCGCCGGGTCAAAGTAAACAACGGTCGGATCACCGGCGTGTGAGATATGCACAAGCTGCTCTGATCGCAGATGCGAATGAGGGAATGCGACAGGATCAGCGTCGAAGCCCAGCCCGAGAACCAGGTCTTTGACCGGCAACCGATCATCCTGATTCGAGTCACCAATAACTCCCGCTGACCTACCGGCGTAGTAACCCTCATAAGGATCACCTCCACGACCGCCTTTTCGCAGAGCGACAGTCGACGGATGAGTTTCTTTCCATTTACTCCAGGTAGTAAGCGTCAGAGGAACGGTTTCGAGCTTCGTTCCAATCAAGTCTCCTCGTACCGACTGCGAAAGGAATTGACTCCATAGTGACTCGGTTTCGCGGTCGTACATCACTAAAGCGTTCATGATCAATTTGCCGGAAACGCCGAATTCATGAGTTACGCCGTTGATCTCTCTGGAATACCCGATTCCAGTGAAGCAAAGCGGTCACCAAGTAACAGCTATTGGTTTTCCGCCAACCACATCGTTGGCTATCTCGTGCCGACTGAGCAGCGGTACCGAATAAGCTCTGGCATCACCGTTTATCTCGACCCCAAGTACAAGTTCTTCTGGGTCATAGTTCTCGTTAGCCTGACGCTGGTCGACGAATCTAGGATTCTCAATGGATCGAATAGCGTCGAAACCTAACAACGTCACTATTTCCAACGATTTTTCTTCTGAGGCGTTGCGAGCTGTATTGGAATTGATAACAACAGTTTCTTCTGGCGCAATTGACGTCCCAGCAGTGGCGATCCACACCACGTACCCAACAAGTAGAACGATCAGTCCTACCCCAACAACCTTGTGCATACACACCCCACATCTTGAATACCGTCTTCGGTAGTACGTTAGATGCGACATGTTCGGCTTTCGACGCTGGCTCGATGCTAAAATTCGCGGTCAGTGAACTTGAATTTCTATCGCCGTTCAGTTCACCTAATTCAACAACCTCCGAACAACGACACAAAGGGCACTCCGATCCATCTTTCTCGGCTTTCACTAACTGGTTTCAGGAACCACACGAATACCGAACTCGAACTGCGCCCCGGCCTAACTTTGTTCCAAGGTCAAAACGGCCACGGTAAGAGCAACTTGCTCGAAGCTGCTTACATGCTGGCGATCGCAAAATCGGCACGATCCTCGCACGAGCGCGAACTCGTGAACTGGTCACTTGCTGAAACTGGCGGACACATGCAGGTGCTAGGTGTAGGTCGGCAAGGTGACACGACCATCCAGGCCCAGATCGACGTCGACGTGACTGCTGCCACTACTCCGAACGGTAATCCAGGTTTTCGCAAAGGCTTACGGGTGAACGGAATCAAACGTTCAGCGATCGATTTCGTCGGGAACCTGAACATCGTGTTCTTCGAGGCCGATGATCTCGAAATCATCCATGGATCTCCGGGTCGTCGACGCCGATATCTCGACATTCTCATCTCGCAGTCGGACCCGGCGTACCTAAAATCGCTCCAGCGGTACGGGCAGGTAATGACCCAGCGAAACCAACTTTTGCGCCGAATCAGAGATGGCGTATCTGAAGAGCTTGAGCTGGCGTTTTGGGATGAGCGCCTATCGTACGAAGGTTCGCGGGTTACCGATGCACGCCGGCGTTCTGTCGATGGTCTGAATGAGCATGCCGTGCCCGCGCACAGCGAACTAACCGATGGTGACAAGCTTGAGCTTGAATATCGCCCACGCATCACTGCCTCGTCGAACGACCGCCCTGACGTTTCGCAGATGACATCCGAGATGATCGAGCAGGAAATGAAGAACACGTTACTTGCACTCCGCCGCCGGGAAATAGCACAAGGAATGACTGTAATCGGCCCGCACAGAGACGATCTAGAAATTCGTCTAAACGACAATCCAGCAGGAAACTTCGCATCTAGGGGTCAGTCGCGAACGATTGCCTTGTCCTTAAAACTTGCTGAAGCCGTCTTCGTAACAAATTCGACAGGCCGAACACCGGTACTAGCACTAGACGATATTCTTTCCGAACTCGATCCTGAACGAAGAAGGCTGGTGCTTGAAGCGGCTACGAAACACGAACAAGTCCTCCTAACATCCACCGAGCCAGGAATCGTGCCACAGGAATTCTTGGATACCGCCGACATCTACACAGTGATGAACGGCCGCGTGACTCAAGACGCAATCGCCACTTCTACAGTCGAAGCCGATGACTAATTCATCGAGACCAGCCCTCCAAAGCGATGGGTTGCAATTGGCAATCGACGAAATCGCATCGATTGTCAGTAAATCCACATACGTCGTAGGGATGACCGGCGCCGGGATGTCTGTTGAAAGCGGTATTCCTCCGTTTCGAGGTACCGATGGTCTTTGGACGAAGTACGGCACGCCGAAGATGGATGGCTATTCCGATTTTAAGAAAGACCCTACAGGCTGGTGGAATCGCCGTACCAATGAGAAGATAGATGCCCATATCTTCGAACTTCGTGAGGCACTGACCAACGCGGAACCCCACGCGGGGCACTTCGCACTCGCCGAGTTAGAAAGGCGCGGGAACATGCAATCCCTCGTCACTCAGAACATCGACGCGCTAGATGAAAAAGCTGGGCTTCAAAATCTGATAGAAATTCATGGCAATCGGACTAAATTACGATGCATCGAATGTGGAGATCGGATTGCTCTAGGCGATTTCGTTCCGTTGTACGAACCTGCGCCCTGCGGAAGCTGCAACGGAGTCGTGAAGTTCGACACGGTGATGTTTGGTGAACCGATTCCCGATGATGTGATGACAGCGGCAAGAACGGAGATAGACAAAGCGGACTGTGTACTGGCGATCGGCACGTCTGCCACTGTTCGACCGGCAAGCGGCCTGCTTTGGATTGCTGAATCACTGGGCGCAACAATTATCGAGATTAACCCAACTGAAACGAAACTAACGCCGATTTCTGCGGTATCTTTGCGCTCGACAGCGGGGAAGGCTCTTCCGCTGCTGTTGCAAACGCTTTCAAATTAGCCTGTTATCTCTGTACCAATCGGTAAAACCTACTAAATGACCACACCGCTCGAACACGAAATAGCCACCTACACCGCCGCAAATCCAAAGTCGTCGGATTTGCACAACCGCGCCGTAGAAGTCATGCCAGGTGGAGATACTCGAAACTCCATCTATTGGGATCCGTTCCCGCTCTACATCACAGATGGAACGGGCACAATTTTGACCGATGCCGATGGCAACAAACGAACGGATTTCGTCAACAACATGACGACGTTGATTTTAGGTCATCGTCCTGCCGAAGTTACAGCCGCAGTAGCCGACCAAATCAATCATGGTCTATCGTTTCCTGCCCCGAGCCCTTCGGTAGTCCGATGGGCAGAACTGATGTGTGAACGAGTGCCGTCACTTGACAAAATTCGATTCGTAAACACAGGTACCGAAGCAACTCTCAACGCAATCCGGGCGGCCCGAGCATTCACCGGCAAACAAAAACTAGTGAAGTGTGAAGGTGCGTACCACGGCAACCATGATGCGATCCAGATCAGCGTCGTGCCGCCTCTCGATCAAGC
>JBDQHW010000042.1:0-15568 GCA_040264655.1 Dehalococcoidia bacterium
GAATAAGCACGGTGAATGGAAGCGATACCGTGATAGTGGCCAACTCTGGGACGAAGGACGCTTTGAACACGGCAAGAAGAAAGGCACCTGGAAAATTTACGACGAGACAGGTGAGCTCCAAAAAACTCAGACGTTCAAGTAGTGGAGTGGCGGTCGCCCTTTTATCCAAATGATCTGAGTCTCTGAACAAGCTACGACCTGACGAATCAGGGTGCCAATTTGACCGTAAGGATCTGGGTTAAACACAAAGACCCAGCGTTATGCTGGGTCTTTGTTTGGATCCGATTGTGGTCGGGGTGGCAGGGATCGAACCTGCGACCCCTCGCTCCCAAAGCGAGTGCGCTACCGCTGCGCCACACCCCGACGAAAAATAAGTCTATCCAAAAAATCCTAAAAATTCCGAAAAATCTTTTGTGCGGTATTGACTACTTCGGTCTCCCAAAGCGAGTGCGCTACCGCTGCGCCACACCCCGACTCTGTTGAATTTCCGCAACCGGAACAAAACAACCTTTTTATTGTAAAACCGTAAACGCGGATTCACATAACTAATTCGACCAATTATCGACGAACTTTGAAATTTGCTCGTCCAATACCGACTCCTGCGTAAGTAAGCGAATACTGACCCAAAGTTAAACTTTGGACATATTGCGCGATTCACCCAAAATATTGGTGCCAAATGTATTGAGATTCAAGTTGCTAGGCGCGAGCGTTTAAAAAGAAGAACGGCAACACAGACTTTTCTCTCAATTTATTTATGTGATTTCTGGAAAAAGCGCGGATCTCGAACAGGGACTGCGACGGAGTTCTAGTCACGGCAACTTTACGAATGCTTCACCGCCAGCGAACTACTCAAGTAGTCGATGGATCAAACCCAAACGCACGTCCGGTTCGTCATCTTCGACGCGGCCACCCGCTAGGCGTACTACGAAACAGCCAATACCGACGTTACTGGGCAGCCGGATTTGCGACGTTCACCGGATTCAACATGCAAATGCTGATTCGTGGTTGGATGATGTACGAACTTACCCAATCACCGCTGATGGTCACAATGGTGACAGCAGCGATGATGATGCCGATGCTGTTCCTGTCCTTAGTAGGTGGTGCGCTAGCCGACCGTGTTGATCGCAAGAAGATCACGATTCTGTCCGACGCCACGTTGCTGGGCAGCTTCGCAGCGTTGTTTGCTATATCTGCTGCCGGAATAATGGCACCGTGGCACATAATCGCGATCTCTGTCGTAAACGGAATCGCCTTTTCGATGGCAGTTTCGGCTCGGCAGGCAATGATTTCGGGTCTGGTCCACCGAGAACAGATGCGCACGGCGGTAGGTCTTTCAGCGACGACTTACAACTCCGCTCAAATACTAGGACCTGCCATCGGTGGAGTCATGCTCCCTCTGGTCGGCGCAACGTGGGCACTTGGAGTAAGTGCAATCGTTGTAGTCCCTGCAATCTTCCTATACTCGTCACTGAAGCCAGTTGCTCACACCAGCATGAACGACGCCAAAGGTTCGGTTATCGAAAATGTAAAAGCGGGGTTGGCGTACGCATACAAGACATCGACACTTCGATTCCTGATGCTAGGTGCAATGGTGATGATTCTCACCGTCGGACCGTTCCAATCGCTGATGCCAGTATTTGCTGACGATGTATTGAACGTTGGTGCTGGTGGACTCGGGGTTCTCATGCTGGCAGCCGGTATCGGAGCACTGATCGGCTCCATCACGGTTGTTGCCATTGGTGAGAGCATCAGTCACCAAAAACTCGAGCTGTCGTTTGGACTTATGGCCGCAGCCGCGCTTACAGCGTTTGCTCTTTCACCGTGGTTTGCCCTGTCGATTCTCTTAGTGAGCATCACTGCGTTCGCAACGACCAGCTTCATGGTTGTGAACATGACGGTGGTGCAAATTACATGTCCCGACTACATTCGTGGTCGAGTGGTCAGCGTGCGATTCCTGGTGATCGGGCTCATGCCATTCGGCGCACTGTCGATGGGTTGGGCTGCTGAATCACTTGGTGCACCTACAGCTGTTGCAATCATTGCTGGAGTGGGAGCCATCGGGTTCACGATTGTTCAGATCGCCTCCCGAATCCTCTCGGTCTCAGACTCTCAGCAAACTCCCAGCAATTAGTAACGTAACCGTAATCACGGTGGCACAAAACTAATGCGTATCGAGCAATTGGTGCCGGGTCATCGCCCGTGTCCGGCGCCTA
This sequence comes from Dehalococcoidia bacterium, assembly GCA_040264655.1. Lineage (GTDB taxonomy): Bacteria > Chloroflexota > Dehalococcoidia > Lucifugimonadales > Lucifugimonadaceae > Lucifugimonas. The sequence continues at coordinate 2,214 of JBDQHW010000042.1, forward strand.
TTGCTCGTAATTTACGGGCGATCAATTTCCGACTCGGTGCTTATATGGCATCAGTCCCACCCTCATTTCGTGAGGAGAAACAAAATGATCGTGTTCAAATCTTGTGTTCGTTGCCAAGGCGACGTTCACGTCAAATCTGACAATTTCGGCGAGTACCTCGACTGTTTACAGTGCGGAGCGACAACCGATGTGCCATCTCGAATCGAGCTCAGCAGAGCTGCCGACATCGCGTAATCGCTTCGCCAACTTGTGGCAATCTCAGCCCGGTTACACCCGTCGCGAGTTGTGCGCTAACGATACTATTTCTGCCTTCAGCGAATTTACTCGAATACGAGTTAAAGGCAGACCCGTTTGAAAATCACATCCGTCCGCGCCGTCTACCCAAAGTACGAACACACAGTCCCCTCGTGGCGTACACATCTCTGGCAGATCGTTGTTCAGGTGGAAACCGACACAGGCCAAACTGGCTGGGGCTACGGAGGTGGCGGCAAGGCAGCTGTCGAAATCGTAAACGGCCACTTCGCCGAGATACTCGTCGGCAGGTCGGTCAACTCAGTCTCTGACATTTCTGACATTTGGGATTCTCTATACACAGAGTCGATTCCGTATGGCAGAAAAGGAGTCGCCATCATGGCGCTCAGTGGAGTCGACCTAGCGCTTTTCGATGCGCTCGGTAAAGCCGAAGGCAAGCCAGTTGCCCACCTACTTTCGGATTCGACGAAGCGAGAATTGCGTTGCTACGCCACTGGTCCCGACACTGACTACTACGCTGAGCTTGGATTCACCGCTCAGAAGATGCCTCACCGTTGGGCAGGTGACGAATCCGTAGATCAGGCTGTCGCGGACGCCGAGAGAATGCGGGAAGCTTTTGGGCCTGAAGCTGAAGTCATGTTTGATGTCTACATGTCGTGGGACTCAGAGGCGACCCTGAAAATGCACGAAGCGCTGAAGCATGTCGGCATCCACTGGTATGAAGACGTCCTTACTCCGGATGATCTGCGAGAGATCGGCAATCTCAGGCGAAAGATTCGTCCCGTGAACATGGCTGGCGGTGAACATGAATTCACCCATCACGGATTTGCCGAAATCGCCCGAGCGCAGGCATACGATATTTGGCAGCCCGATATAACTTGGTGCGGAGGGATAACTGCTGGTCTTCGGATCGTCGAGATTGCGAAAGATGCGAAAGCAGATGTCGTTCCTCATCGTGGCGGTGAGCCGTGGGGGCTACACCTAATAGCAGCCGCCGACTGCGCAGACTTCGCTGAGTTACTGCCGGGTGTACGAGGTGGAGGAACCGACGATCTCTGGAAAGGCGCACCAAAGGCGGTCAACGGGTACATCAGTATTGGCGATGTACCCGGATTCGGAGTCGAACCGAACGAGGATCTTCTATAGGTTCGTGATTCTCTGAGTTAACGAAAAAACGCCGATCGCAGTGATCGGCGCTTCTTGAAAACTCTCTGTAGCGCTTACTTAAGAGCCCGAGCGATGCGCTCACATGCCTGCATGTAGATCGTTGCGTCGACGTTGATCGACAAGTACTGAACACCAAGGTCGATGAGCCATTTGCCCATCTCAACATCCTTGGCGTATGAACCGATCACCCTGCCCTGCGCCCGAGCTTTCGAAGCCGCTTCTTTTAGAGCATCTTCGACAATCTTCGAACGAACATCACCCGGTACTCCAAGTGACTGCGAGATGTCGTACGGCCCGAGGAACAAGACGTCGATCCCATCAACGGTCATGATCTCTTCTAGGTTGTTTAGGCCCTTTTGACCTTCGATATGGACCACAGTCATGGTCTCTTCGTTCTGTCGGGCTGGATGGTCTACCGCATCGTCTTTGTAGTAGTTACCAGCTCGGGTAAATACGGAAACGCCGCGCTCGCCCATAGGAGCGTACTTGGCAGCATGAACGACCTTCTCTGCATCGGACTTCTGGTTGATCTGCGGAACTTGAACGCCATCAGCTCCGATGTCGAGCGCACGGAGGATTGGCCATTCTTCGTTGCCACCAACGCGAATGATCGGTGCAACACCGGTTCCCTGGGCAGCGATTACGAGATCAGTAACTTTCTCCATCGAAAGTGGACCATGCTCAGTATCGAGAATGCAGAAGTCCATTCCGGCGTACCCAAGAGCGTCGATCATCGTTGCCGAAGGAACGATCGTGAACGGACCGACTACAACTTCGCCAGCCTGGAGTTTTTTCTTTAGTTCGCCTCGAATGGTTTTGGTCATTATTGGTACTTCGCTCGGGATTGTAAGAATAGATAATCTGTCACGTATATCTGATACGTCGGTTTTGAACGGTCAAAGTTTACCGTCACAAAAAACAATTGTAGACATGTGCATCAAGAATTTACGCAAAGTGATCTAGAGAAGTATCTTGATCTATTCGCAGAGTTGAACCTCCAAGTTTGGATCGACGGAGGTTGGGGAGTGGACGGTCTTCTTGGAATGCAGACTCGCCCGCATCAAGACCTCGATTTCCTGATCGAAGAAGTTGACTCAGGAAAACTGGTCGTTGCGATCCGCCAGCTCGGATTCCACGACGTTCACACAAACGACCACACTGAGTGGAACTTTGTAATGGGCACCTTGGACGGAAAGAACTTCGATTTTCATGTCCTAAAGCTCCGGCAAGACGGTGATTTTAACTATGGACCATTTGAAAATCCGGAAGTATTCACCGCCAAATCATTAGACGGGCATGGATCTATCGACGAGAGAGTTTTTCAGTGTCCGACTCCTGAATTCATGATCCAGAGCCACACTGGTTACAAGCTGAAGCCATCGGACATCCACGATTTGACTCGGTTACACCAAAAATTCGGCGTCGCTCTGCTACCCGACCAACTCACCGCTATCGAAAAAGCAAAGTCGGGCTAAGAGATAACCACCGGCACGAGCATTTCTACCGGAGAGAACCCACCGTGTTCCGATTGTTCAGCGATAGGTCGTTGGTCCTCAGGAGTCTGGAATTTCATCACGGCGCGGCCCTTCGCGATAGCCATGAAGTCTCCGAGACGACCTAAAGTCAGATCGCTAATTCCATCAGGACTGAGCAACTCTAGCTCAGCGACTTCCTTTGACGAGAAGAGGAAGAAATGTTCACCAAATCGACTTTGGAATAGCTCAACGAATTTCCGATGGTTTTTAGGTGCAACTCTAAAAATCTGAGTTCTATTGTCGCCCGAGGGAGTGGATTCAAAATAGCCCTGCAGTTCGTCGTCAACCGCTATGGCAAATTTAAGTTCATCAGGAATATCGGAGTGACCATGATCACCAGTAACAACTATCCGGGCATCATCGGGTAGTTCCGACCGGAGTCTTGTTAGACCAGCTTCTAACGCTGAAACCTGAGAAGCAGTCTCATTGCTCCCAGTACGGGTTTCGTGAGCCGCCTTGTCGATATTTTTCCAATATATATGGGTGTAAGTCGAATCGTGATCTTCGACGTGTTCGACGGTTTGAGTGATTGCATCCGCCAAATCGAGGTACCCAGTCGCAGTCGGACCATGAAGCGCACGTGTCGGATTCGACGCGACCAGTTCGTTTGGGATCAGACTGATGGAATGCCTATCGTAGCCAGCAACCAACGCCTCCCCTGGATACACAATCTCTGGGGTCAGCCCTAGCTCAGTTAGGTCTTTGCCGTCTCGCGTTCGTTTCCATAGAAACAATGTCGAACGCTCACCAAGTTCTTTGAGATGCACATACCAACCGATTACACCGTGTTGTCCTGGCCATTCACCTCGGCTCATAGCGAACAAATTCGCCCCGGTTATTGGTGGGTAAGCCGCCCTATTCACCGTTCCTAAATTGCTACGAACGAACGAGTCCTCTGGCAACGCGTTTACGAAGTTCATGCCGAAGCCATCGGCAATAACGAACACGAGATGTTTCGGTTCACCGATCATCGCTCGAAGATCGTCAGCAATCGGATCACCCCAGTCGTAACGACCGCCACAGATTCCCGAAATCGCCCGCGCCAGCGAAACAGGATTAGGTTTCACTGCTGACGGTAGAAGCCACCGCCCTGCTTCTACACCGTCGAGAAGTTCCTGAACTTGTGAAGTCATGACCAAATTGTATGTGCTAATTACCGACGGTTCACGACCTAGTAATCACCATTCAGCCGGTATCCTTTGCTGATGTCAAATTCTGGATCGAAATCTCGAATCGTATTTTTGGGAACTGGAACTTCCGAGGGCGTCCCAAGGGTTTCGTGTCTGACGAACCCTGATAGCGATTGCCCGGTCTGTCCCGACGCCATGAATCCGGGATCTCCGAATCGACGTCGAAACACGTCGCTTCTGATTCAGCGCGAACTTCCTGACAGACGAGTCAGCAACATCGTCATCGACGCTGGAAAGTTTTTCTACGAATCAGCCATGAACTGGTTCCCAAAATACGGTGTCCAAACGATAGACGCCCTAGTCATAACCCACGCACACGCCGATGCAGTGGGCGGATTCGACGACCTGCGAGATTGGACAAACAATGCCCAGGAATCGTTACCGATCTATCTTCGTGAATCCGACCTAACCTCAGTTGAATCGTTGTTCTACTACCTTGTAGATCGATCGAAGCAGACTGGCGGTGGTGGCGTAGCCAAGCTGAACTTCGAAACAATTGAATCAGCACCGTTCGAAGCTGACGGTCTGACACTCACACCGTTGCCCGTAGAACACGGAAAAGGTCAGGAGTGCTTTGGATTTCGATTTGGACCTATCAGCTACATCTCAGATGCTTCGGCAATTTCTGAATCAACAGCAAAACTCATCGAAGGTTCTGAACTGCTAGTCCTCGATGCTTTGAGACCGGCACGTACGCACGGGACTCACTTTACCGTTGAGCAAGCCGTCGATCAGGCTCGTAGATTTGGGATCAAACGAAACCTTTTAGTTGATGCAACACACGATATAGATCATGTGCCCGTCAACGCTGAGCTTGCAAAACTAAGGGCAAAAGAAAACCTCGATATCCAGTACGCCTATGACGGCATGGCTATCGAGGTTGATCTCTAGGTTTCAAACTAGATTAAGCAGATCCGGAAACTATCCGTCCTGCTCAGCCTTTTCCTTGCGGTACATGGCGATGACTTCATCGTCTGGTGGGTAGTAAAGACCAGGCGTTAGCAGCTCTTTGTCGAGGCGACGTCGGATCCATTCTTCAAGATCGTCGTACTCGATCGCCTTCAGAGCGATTTCAGATGCGACTATTCGAGGGATCACCACAACACCATCGTCGTCAGCAACGATGTAGTCACCGGGTCGAACGAGAATCCCGTCCACAGCAACAGTGTCATTTGTCGAATATGGCGTCCCGACACGAGTACCCAAGTTGGAAGTCTTGTCGAGTCCCCACATGCCTACGCCGTAGTCTTGAACGGTGTGCATGTCACGGATTCCACCGTCACAAACCAAGCCGTCGACGCCACGTTGTTTCAGTCGGAGGAACTTGATATCACCACCGATAGACATTCGCTTGTTGCGCATCGATTCCATGACGATCACATCACCGGGACCTGCCAGCTCGAATGCTGCGAACTCAGGAGATTCTTCTCCACCCGGCTTTTCAGCCATGCCATCTGGACGGGCAGGAACGAATCGAACTGTAATCGCTCGAGCCACCAAGCGCTGACCAGGATTCATGGTCCGCACATTTGGCATGTATACGTAGTGCGGCTCGTAGCCGTTTCTGGCGAGCACATCGACAACTGCCGTCGTGTTCACTCGTTTGAGTTGCTCGATTGTTGCCTTGTCCAATACGTGGTCAGGCGTGGGCTGAATTACGGCCATATGCGGAAGCTTTCTCCGGCTGAAGGTGTCAACAAAACTCGCCAATTCTACATGCAGCCGAGTGCGAGGTAACTGGCCACTGCGATCGGCTTAGTCTGCTTACGGGCTGGACTGAATCAGTTCGAAATCTCGGTAACTATCCCCAGTCCACAGCAAACCGTTCGATGATCAGCGCGGCATGCTTTGCGCCATACAGAAAATCTTCGACAGTAATGTTTTCGTTCGGGGCATGGATTTTGTGAGACGGGTGGTCGATGCCGGAAGTGGCAATTGGCATACCCAGAGTGTCTCCGATGTCGAACATAGGCCCCGTGCCTGCCATGTTTGGCGTCATCACAGGTTTCCGTCCGTAAATCTCTTCAGCAGTCTCAGCTACTAGCTGAACCCATGGTGAACTCAAATCTGTCCGGTATGGATTAACTGCACCGAGTACTTCGATTTCAACATCGTCAAAACCATGTTTGTCGAGATGCTTCCTCAGCTTGTCGACTATGTCATAGGGACGTTGCTCGGGGACCAACCGGAAATCCATTTTGGCGCTGGCGGCGGCGGGAAGCACAGTTTTCATTCCGGCATCTTGGTAACCAGAATCCAATCCAGCGATGTTCGCTGTCGGCTGGAAAGTAAGCTGCTTTCGCAAGTCCTCTCCGTCTAACCCGTTTACGAATCGATCAACTCCAAAAGTTTCGAGCCATTCTGGTGCATCGTCCGGCAAAGCTTCTACTGCTGCGACAGCTTCGGAGCTGGGCTCCGTAATCCCGTCGTAAAAACCGTCGATCAATATTCGCTCGTCTGCGTCCTTGATCGTTTGCAGCGCCTGGAGCAAACGCCATGGTGCCGAGGGGAGGATCGCCGCGTAGGACGAGTGTGCGTCGCCAGAAAGCTTACTGACTTTAAGTCCGATAGCTAGTACGCCCTTGAGTCCTAGGTACATGAACGGATCATCGTTCAGATTTCGACCACCGCCCTCCCAGATGCATGCATCCGCTTTGAAATCGTCACCACGCTCTGCAATCAGATCGGGGAGATTAACCGATCCGGATTCCTCTTCACCCTCACAAAACATCTTGATGTTGCACGGCACTCCGCCACGTTCTTCACGGAACGCACGAATAGCTGCAAGACGCGCCCCAATGTTGCCTTTGTCGTCGGACATTCCTCGACCGTAGAGGCGATCACCGATTTGAGTCGGTTCGAATGGATCGGTGTCCCACAGTTCGATCGGGTCTACAGGTTGAACGTCGTAATGGCAGTAGAACAATAATGTCGGGGCTGTTTTGGGATTTTCCGAAGCTGGCATAAATCCATAAACGGTTGGGAGACCGTCGTTTGGAACTGGAACGATTTCAGCCTCAAACCCGTTTCGTTCGAGCAGATCTTTCATCAACGCTGGGGCTTTGTCGAAGCCGACCTTCTGAGCGGATATCGATGGCTGACGAACAAGTTCGAAAAGCTGCTGAATCGATTCATCAACATGAGATTCAATATGAGAATAGAGATCGTTCATGTTTCACCTGGCCTCTTCTGCGCTTTCTGTTCTTGCCACATCCAATATCGCGCGAGGCAGCCAAGCGTCACGCTATCCCCCACTTCCTGCGATGCGAGCAGATTGATCAATTCGCTTCTTGTGACTAGTTTCGCTTCCGAAATCCCTTCGGATCGTTGGATAGAAATGTCCTTGGGGTCGATTTCGGGAATCTCAGCTAGAACCACCGCTGACGCTTCACCCATTAACCCAGATATAGATGAGTCGAACCCCAATAGTTCCAGATGCGTCGGCACGATTCCTGTTTCCTCGATCAGCTCCCGTCTCGCAGTGTCTGTCGGAGATTCATCTTGTTCTCCTAATCCCGCGGGAAACTCCCAAAAATGACGCTTCATGGGGTGACGGTAGATTCGAATGACGAGATATTTTTCCGACGGTGTAACCGGAATCGTCATCATCGCGCCATGCTCGAAATGCCGCTTGATCCAAGCATATTTCCCCGAAGAACCGTTCGGATGAACAATGTCGTCGTAGTAAAAATCTATCCAAGGAGTTTCGTAGACCTTGTTCTCACCGTTCGGCTGAAGCTCTATGTGTTCGGTCATATTCTTGTTAATTCAATGGATGTGGAAAAGCAGAACGACATTGAGTTATCCCGACATAAAACGCTGCTCAGCAGCGCCAGGCATCCCCGGCTCAAGCGGTTGCGAATCTTGCGGAACGCCACCGGCAATGAATCCACCGTCTACCGTGATGGTCTGACCATTCACGTAGTTGCCAAGTTCTGAGGCTAGAAACACACATGCCCCTGCGATGTCTCTCGGAACACCACCTCGCTGACTCGGAATGAATCCTTTGGCAGAACCGAGATACTCATCACCAGCACGCGAAGATTCTTCGGATTCCTCAAGCACCCGACTATCTATGTAGCCAGGAGCAACACAATTGGCGGTGATTCCAGTTCCTGCGAGATCATGCGCCATCGACTGAACCATCCGATTGAGTCCAGCCTTCACAATTCCATACACGCCATCGTGCGGCCATGCTCGATAGCTGTGGACACTGCTGATGTTGATCACGCTGCCGCCATGACCGTGCTCGATCATTCGATTCACTGCGTTTTGCGCAAGAAATAGATAACCCTTTAGAGCATGCCCAACGAGATGATCCCAGAATTCCTCGGTGATCTTGGTGAAATGCATATCGCGTGACGCAACGGCGTTGTTGACCAGAATGTCGATCCTGCCGTGCTCAGCAACAAACTCATCAAGCATCCGAGTCCGGTCCGCAGAATTACCAACGTCAGCCTGATGCCACGTCGCTTTTCGTCCCAGCGCTTCGACAGCGGCAATTGTATTGTCGGCTTCTTCGTCACGAACTACATCGTTGATCCCCACATCTGCCCCATGCTCAGCAAATAGTTGTGCAATTCCAGCACCAATACCGCGCCGAGAGCCAGTAATGAGTGCTTTCTTGCCTGCCAACAGATTGGTAGTCATAACCACGACTCCTGCCCTTAGTCCTGCATCGTTTTGGAAGCGATCATTCCACCGTCGACGAGGATCGTCTCGCCATTGACGTACTGCCCCAGCTCCGATGTTAGGTACAGAACTGCGTTTGCAATGTCGCTTGGAAGTCCGCCTTTGGCGGCAGGAAGGTGTTCGGTAAATCGTGAAGGGTCGTGCGGAGCGCCGTCGATCACGTCGTCATTGTCGCCTTCTGGCAGACGATTTGAAATCGCACCAGGTGCGATGCAGTTGGCATTAATGTTGTGCCCCTTGAGATCAATGGCAAATCCCTTGACCATACGACGCAGACCAGCCTTAGCGGTACCGTAGGCCGTCCAGTCTTGGATGGCCGTATATGCGTGAACACTCGCCAAGCAAACGATACTGCCGCCAGAGCCTTGAGCGATCATCTCTTTGGCAGCACGCTGTGCGCCGAAGAAGTATCCCTTTAGCGACAGGTCCATCATCCGATCCCAGAAGACTTCGTCGGTGTCGAACAAAGGGCGTGCCTGGTCAGGGAATATTGCGTTGTTTACGAGGATGTCGATCTGACCATGTTCGGCAAGAAACGAATCGATTACAGAATTGATTCCGGCAACGGTACTTACATCTCCCACATGGAACGTGCCTTTGACGCCACGCTGAGAAACTAGATCAGCAGCGCGTTCTGAGACTTCATCGTCGACGATGTCGTTGATCCCGACGTCGGCACCTTCGTTAGCAAGCGTCAGTGCAATACCGCGACCGATACCTTTGCGAGCACCAGTGATCAGCGCTTTTTTACCGTCGAGCAGTCCCATCGTTAACCTCCGAAAATCGATTTAGAAAGATTCAGATGCCGATCTTAGCTTGGGTTGAGCGTAAACGGAGCACGAAACTTGGCATGTGACGCCGCTTCACGCTCGAATTTGAGTTGTGATCTTCTCAACCGCAGCTGCTTTAGCAGTCGATAAATCCTTGACGAAATATTCGGTTGCCAATCCGTCTTTGCCGCCATCAGCAAACACCAATACCGCATCCCGCACTTTCATCCCCATCTTTTCAAGAACCAATACGTATCCAGCCAGCTGATTCTCATATCCCCTAGCTCGCTCTTCAAGAAGTTCGCCCTGAACCCGATCAGTCTTGTAGTCGACAATAGTGATCGAATCGTCTTCGTGCTGAATCATCAAATCAACGGATCCCTCGACCTCGAGACCGTCCTCGATCTCAGCGGCGACCCACGCTTCACTCCAGCTATTGTCGTTGGTGGCCAAAGCAACGGTCGGGCTCTCCAAAACGTTCCTGACTAACTGAGCAATGTCGGTTTCAAGGTCGGGAATGGCGTACTCATTCGCAGCCTGATGTGCCAGCTCGCCTAGGTTCGAATGGTCGTCGAAATCGATGTCTTGAAGAATGCCGTGAACGGCCGATCCAACATCCGTTCCACCTCGCCCCCGTCTCGCTGAGTTCCACTCAGTTGATTCGGTGTTGTCCTCTGGTTTCGGAGCCTCGAACATGCTGTGATCGGCAAGTTCTGACGGTGTGACATATCCCCGATACTCGGCATTGTGTTTCAGAACGACAAGATCATCGTGCCAGTTAGACCGGTCATTTAGCGAATACTTTTCGGCTTGCTTAGCACTAGCTTTGTCAGAGCCAGGTTTCTGAGATTTGGCTTTCGGCAGCTCAAAGCCAGTCGTAGCGTTGTGCAACTCGTCGAGTTCAGCAATTTTCGCAGCGAGCGATGATTTATCAGTTGCAGACCGATGCACGCTGACCACCAGGTGCTCACGGGCTCGGGTAGCACCTACGTAAGCCAGTCGCACTTGCTCGGCGGCGTCAGCTAATTTACTTTCGGTCGCCCTGGTCTCGTAATCTGCGGTGGCAATTCCCAGTCCAGCCTTACCCAATCTCACCGCCACCACCGGATCACCAAAATCTTCCTTGATGATCGAACTGCTTTTGGGAGCAGAGGGATTCACCTGCAGTCCCATTAGAGCAACTATCGGAAATTCCAGTCCCTTGGAGGCGTGGACTGTCATGACTCTAACGGCGTTCACCTCGCTGTTGGCGAGTGCACTTTCAGCCACTCGCACGCTGGCTTCAGTTTGTCGCGACAGCCATCGGACAAATTCTCTGAGCGAGCCATTTCCGTTCCTCTGCAACGACCGTGCCATCTCTATGAACAGATCCATCAGGCGTTCACGGTCACCATCGGGGTTCGATATTGCGGCGACTTCTCGCAACCGTCGATCGCGAATGAACTGTTCGATCAACAACGGGGTCGATATTCGTTGTCTTTTCTCGTGGTAGTTTCGAAGCTTGATCAACGCCAAAGCTATTTTCTGAGCGCCAGAACCTGACTCAAAGTCGTCAGCTTCGTGATCGCTGCGAGCGTACTCAAATTTGTTGTGTACCGAAGCCCACTCGTATAAATCTTGATCAGAACACGCCCATGCAGCAGATTTCAGGGCTGCGACGATCGCAACCTGATCAGTCGGATCATCGATTGCCACGAGATTGTTGTGAAGCTCATGAATCGTTTGCGATTCGAAAATCGGAGCCTGTCCCTCCAAGACGTATGGCACGTTGCTGGCAAAGAACGCGTTTTCAAGATGTGACAGTGCGGTTCGACGTGGCATCAGCACACACAAATCCCGGTAGTCTGATTCTCTCGTTCCGCCCTCCCCATCAGGGAGAGTCCACTCACCAGCACCGACACTTTGTGCCAACCGAGCAATGTCCTGTGATTCAGATTCTCTTGCCACAACTACGGTTCCATCTGCGGGACCTCCCGTAACCATCACTCGCGGAATTTCAGCATCTAAATAATCGTCCCGACCTGGAAGCAATGCTTCGTAAGCAGCTTGGTTGGGATCTTGAGCAGTTCCTTCAGGAGCGTTCATCCACGGATCGAATATGTTGTTCACCCACCCGAGTATTTCCGGGTTCGATCTGAAGTTTTTTGTAAGCGAAAGATTCTCCGCTCCAAGAGATTTAACCAACCCTTGAAGCTGGGTAAGGTCAGCGCGACGGAATCTATAAATCGACTGTTTGCCATCACCAACCACGAACAACGCGCCTGGGGTTGGTGCCCCGTTGCCGTCAGAACCGTTGTGCTGATCGGCTAGTCGCATCGCCAGCTTGAGTTGCAGCGGATCAGTGTCCTGAAACTCGTCTATAAGGACATGTGTGTAGCGAGTTTGAAAATATTTCCTAACTTCAGAATCCGATTCCAGAAGTTCGCACGACAACACCAACAAGTCTTGAAATTCGAGAAGCCCTTCAAGCCGGCGCTTTCGGGCGTAAGAAAGCACCATCTTCGACACGGCATTTACAAGCGGCACCACAGTCGCTTCACCGAGTGATTGCCGACCTGATTCCAACGTCGCCTGGGCGGTTTTGAGCAACGCCCGGGTTTCTTCCAAACTCGATTCCCCATCGGGGAGAGAGTCCCAATCGCCTTTTCGTCCGCCACCGGCCGACAACTTGGCGATCTGAGTCAGTGCAAGTACGCAGTCCTCTTCAGTTCCACTTTCGAGCGCCTCGTCGATCCACCCGAGTGTCTGAGCGATGACCGAATCCAGATGGCCCAGAAGCTTGTCGTCAGGATTTGTGCAGTATGTTCGAAGGTCGTAGGCGCCTTGAAGATCAGACTGAACCGACTCTAAGACCAAGTTGGGCTTGTCTGTCTGACCCGGTTTGGGTAGATCACCAATTCGCTCAACCAAATCGTAGTTGGCATGAAGTTCTAAAGCCAGATTTCTCAGATTAGCCAGTGGTTGACTAAGTCCTAAGCGTTGGGCATTTACGACAGCATCTGAAAACTCGTCTTCCATCAACGCGTCATCAAGCCAAGCCGACCATTCGTCGTCGAAACGGGTGTCACCCTGCACACCGTCATAGACCTCGAACACCGGCGGCAATCCGACTGACAGCGGTCGCTCTCGGAGAAGGCTCTGAGCGAAGCTGTGGATGGTTCCGATAAAGGCGGAATCGAGAGATTCGAGCGCACTTCTCAACGCCTCTCCTTCGTCACCGTTCTCCGACTTGTGCTGTCGTCGCTCAAGCTCTTCACGAACTCGCTGTCGCAACTCAGAAGCCGCAGCTTTAGTGAAAGTCACTGCTGCAATTTTGTCGGGAGTGACTTTCGCCAAACCAATGAGGTTGGCGATACGTTCGACAAGCGCCTGCGTCTTACCGGTGCCTGCCCCTGCTCCCGCGTAAATCGTCTGAGCGAGCGAGCCATCGGCAAGACCAACTATTTGATCTCTGACGCTCTCGCTTGCATACGGTGAATTGGTCATTCTTCACCTTCCGCAAGGTTCAAGTAGTCCGACAATGCAGGGTCGGAGTTCTTTTTCGAATCCCATAGCCGTGCTTTGCTCTTTGGGCAGACTCTTGCGTACTCGCAGAACATGCAGTTCTCAAACGACTCGTTGCTGTCCCCGTAGCCCGCCAAATCCCCTGGGCGTGCCGGATACACACCTGCTTCGATGCCATCGACGATGGTTTCGACAGCAGCATTCAAAGCTGTTTCAGCTCGCTCACTGTCGTAATCGGCAGGGTC
>JBDQHW010000043.1:0-15304 GCA_040264655.1 Dehalococcoidia bacterium
CGGTGGAGGAGGGAGCACAACACGATCCGACCACACAGCTCACTTGGATACCGGCCGCCGACACCTGAGGCAATCATGCCCAAGCTTCAACTGGTCGTGAATCCGAGATAATAAGTGGTAACGCTATCGGGGGCAGGTCAGGGTCGGCATAAAGATCAGCAAGATCATTGAGTTCAGCCGGTGTTACACCACTGATTTCCTCAACAATTTCCGGTGTGTATTCTGCGACAGCCGCAGAGAACTCAGCGAGAGTTGAAGCTTTTGCCTCTTCAGCGTATTTGAACTTATCTTCGAGTCCGTATCCGATATCGGTTTTACCCGTTTTGAACACGGTGTGCTTGCTTACGAAATCACTGTTTACGGCTCCACGCTGAATGATCAGGTTTGCAATGCCGTTGGCGATCGCTAAGTCAGATTGCGGGTTAAAGATGATTTCTTGGTCAGCCATATCCGAAGTTCGGTTGTTGGCGACCGTCATGTTGACGATTTTCGTCGATGGCTCGACGATTCGGCGTTGAGTAATGCGTGCCCAAAGCATTGGGTGCATTTCTGCCATGTTCGAACCCCAAAGTACGAACGCATTGGCATGCTCGAAGTCGTCATAGCAACCCATTGGCTCGTCCATGCCGAAGGTCGTTGCGAACCCAGCAACCGCACTAGCCATGCAGTGTCTTGCGTTTGGCTCGATGCTGTTGGACTGAATGCCTCCCTTCCACAGCTTGGCTGCGGCGTAACCTTCCCAAATGGTCCACTGACCGGATCCAAACATCGCTACGGATTCAGGACCGTGCTCTGCACGAACGGATGCCATTTTGTCGGCAATCAAATCTAGAGCTTCGCCCCAAGATGCCTTGCGATATTTAGGGTCTGGATCAGATTTTGGCGTAGCGAGAATTAGAGGGTCAGTGAGGCGGTCTGAGCCATTTTGGATTTTGAGCAATCCATAGCCCTTCACACACAACAAACCTCTGTTTACCGGAGATTCTGGATCACCTTTGACGGATTCGATTTTTCCGTCTTTAGTTCCGATCATTGCGCTACAACCCGTGCCGCAGAATCGACGCGGAGCTTTATTCCATTCGAGACCTTCGATCTCTTCGACGCCCTCTTCAGCCAAATCGCCTCGTGTGACATTCGATAGCAGCCCTGTGCTTGCCGTTGCTATAACGGCCGCCGATGAAAACTTGATGAAGTTTCGGCGGGTAACTTGTTCCATAACACGTCCTATCAAATCACTTTTTTTGGGGTTAACCATTTAGCGGTTGGAATTATTTTGTCTGTTGCCTTCTCATCACCACGACACCAAACGGTGAGGATCGTATAAAGATCAGCGTCCAGACTGTGAATGTCGAAATCGTAACCGTTTGCCAGTATTTGATTGAAATGTGTTGGGCATCGTTATTTCAATTGGGAACTTCGCAGCCGAAATGTGAATAGTCAGAAGGTTTCGGGATCGGAGAAGCGTCCGATTGGTCGATCACTAGTGTGATGAGCAACAAAAAGAAGACCGATCTGGAAAACTCCAAATCGGTCTTGCGAAATTTAGCTAAATGTTCAGCCTGCGTTCGCGGCTGAAGTTGGCTATCCGAGAATGTCTCCCAGAGCTTTCAGCACACGAACATTTTCTTGTTCGGTGCGAATCGCAACCCGAATAAACTCGCCGTCTAGTCCGATCTTATCGCCACAACTTCGCACGTAAATTCCGTGTCTCAGTAGAAGCAAAGCTGCCACGACATCTGCGGAAACATGTTCAGGCATTTTCATCAGTTGGAAGTTAGCACTCGTGTCGTATACATCTACGAAATCAAACTTCGAAGTGGCTGTAGTGAACTTGTTGATAAAACCCTTGTATTGTGCAAGCTCTTCACGATATTGACTCAGGAACGCTGGTCGATCAAACAGTGAAAAGAAATACTCTGCCATCCCGCTCGTGTTCCACAGGTAACCACTCTCGAGTAGCTGATCAACTCGAACCGGTTGCATCACGGCGTACCCAGCTCTTATTCCTGCCACACCAAAATCTTTCGACATGCTCTTGATGACCGTGACGTTGCTGAATTGCGATGTTAGCCCGGTGAGAGTTGGGAGCGAATCATCGGTAGTTGGGCGATTCGCAAAATGGACGAAACTTTCGTCAACCACAACAGTTTTTAAGCCTTCGAGCTTTGAGAGAATCCACTCTAGATCGCTATCTGGGATCAAATACCCATCAGGATTGTTGGGCGATATAAGCACGGCTGTGTCGGCATTTGAATCGAGCACCGAGTGCACGTACTTTTCAGGATCGACAGCAAAATTGTCTTCAGCGTTGAGACGAAATTTAGTTACTTGGCATCCGCGACCAGCAAACTCGTAATAAGGAGAGAAAGTTGGGATGTTGATGTGAAGGTGAGAAGAGAAATTATGAACGACTGCCTGGATGGCTTCTGTCGCACCATTAGTGATGAATAGGCTTCTCGGATCAACGTTTATTGCACTTGATAGTCGTTCTGCAATCGCTCGATTCTGTGATGGATACGCCTCAAGCATTCGTTTGAATAGCTGGGAATCTGCGAGAACGTCAGCGTTGAAGTGCGACCAGAATAGATCGGTTGCCAATGGGTTCGATAAATAACAGGCGTCGATTTCGATGCTGATTTCAGGAATGGCCTGTTGCATCGTGTTGAGACTCGGTGAATGAGAACCTGACTGATCACTGAGGAGCTGAATACGTCCTAAAATTTCTCGTTCTGTTGCGGTGACTTGAATTGGACTGAGATCAGTTAGCATTTAGTTCCTTGTCTCCAGTTGAAGACGATTGGCAGTTCGACAAATTTCCGCCTTTGACGGGGTCGTCCAGCACGATTGGTTTCGTGAAGCGTCTAAAGAAGCCTTAATCGAGAATCTCACTGAGTGCGACATCTAGGGAATGGTGTCGGAGAGCCGCTTTGTTCACCGGCTCGTTCAATGTTCTCTGTATGATTGGGCCTGTCGTCTTCCAACGCCGACCTAACAGCGGGTATGTACCCGCTCAGGAGCTGATCTCAGTCATGAATTCAACAGTATTTGAACCGATGGACATGACTCTTGCCGAAACGCTTCTCAAGGAAGCGAAGCAGATCCTCGATCAACTCGGATTAGCCTTCTTCTTGCGACATGGTACATGTTTGGGTGCAGTACGAGATCAGGCGTTCATTCCGTGGGACGACGACTTGGATATAGGCTCCGTAATCGGTCTCCACGGGTTGACCGAGGAAATCGTTCACAAAGCTGCAGCTGAATTCCGTAATTACGGCTACTCAGCGGAAGTGATCGATAGTGAGCTCCATATGAGTGTCGATTTGAAAAAATCAGGAGTTCAGATGGACTGGACCTGCTACCGAATCATCGATGGAAATATCTATCAGTGGCCAGTGGTGAAGATTCCGGCAAGCCTCCACGAGAACCTAAAAGAGATCGATTTTCTGGGAACTACGTTCATGGTTCCAAACCCACCGGAGGAGTACTTCCGATTAAAGTATGGTCCTGACTGGATGACTCCAAAACAGGCTGGTGAGTTTGAACAAGAAGTGCTCGATTTGATGGACGACGACAGCGAGTCCAGCGGATCTGAAAACGTACTCCAACTTGCGAACAAAAGAGACCCAGCGTTGCATACCGGAAGTATCAAGGTCGTAGGTGTGGACGGGGAAGTAGTCGGAGACGCCGAAGTAACTTTGGCTCCAACTTCGGTGCTGACAGGGCTCGACAAAACTACAACGAATTCTGATGGCTACGTGTTCTTCACCTTGCCTGAGGAAGCTTGTTACGTCGTAGCCGTTGAGTTTGATGGGAAAAAAGAAATTCTCTATCTCGAAGAACTCGAACCGGGAATCGATTATCACTACAGGCCTGATCCCGAGAATCCGATCGGCAGAGCAAACGCTCTGATCGCCCAATAATTCTTAATCTCGAAATCCGCAACTTACAGGAACGACTCCAATCAAACGCGTATATGTCGATATGGTGGCCGACCTATTTCACTACGGTCATGTGAATTTTCTGAGACAAGCGAAACAACACGGCGACTATCTCTTGGTCGGTATTCACGCCGATGAAACTGTGGAGAGTTATAAGCGTCGCCCGATCCTAACCATGGAAGAGCGAATAGCCTCCGTTGAAGGCTGCAAATATGTTGATCAGGTTGTTCCGAATGCACCGCTTGAGATAACCCAAGAGTGGATCGATACTCACAAAATTGACTTGATAATGCACGGTGACGACGTCGATCCCGCAGTGAGGGATTGTTGGTACGGCGTCCCGATAGAGCTAGGCATATATCAATCGGTTGGCTATACAGAGGGCATTTCTACAACCGAGCTAATCTCAAGAATCAAGTCTGCAGATCTCGGATGATCTTCATTTCTAGTCCTTGCTTCCCACACCGCATGTGACTCGAAACAATCCGATGATTCTGAGGTCCGTTGAGTTCGACAAGTTCGAAATCTAGGCTAGCTTGCCGACACAATCCTTAAACGAAGCGTCTCGCGACCGCACCGCTATACCGACGCCTGTAGACTCTCCCGATCTTAGATAGGCAACTATGTACGGAGCTAGCAAATTGGCAGACAAACTTCGCGTTGGTGTAATCGGTAGCGGTGGTATGACCCAGAACCATTCGCGTGGCTATTTGAATAGTGGCCAATATGAGATTGTGGCACTCGCTGATCTAAGTCCTGAAGTGATGAACGAGTACGACGAAGTATTTAGCGAGAACGATGATTACAAAGCCCAGCACTTCACCGATTTTCGAGAGATGCTCCAGGTTGCGAAGCCAGATGTAGTGTCGATTGGAGTGTGGCACAGCGGTCACGCCCCTATGACTGTCGCCGCGGCTGCTGCGGGCGGTGTGAAGGCGATTCTGTGCGAGAAACCCATGGCCGACAGCCTTGGTGCCGCCGCCGACATGCTGATGGTTTGTAACCGCAATAGTGTGAAGCTAGTAATTGGGCACCAACGACGATTTTTGCCTGCCTACACATTGGCAAAACAGATGATCGAAGACGGTGAGATTGGTGACGTGCGTCTCATCACGAGCGTTGCAGGCGATGGACTCCCAAACTATGCCTCGCACCAAACTGACATGTTCCGATACCTTCTCGGCGACGTTGAGTGCACTTGGGTGATGGGTAACGTCGAGCGTGAAACCGATCACTGGGAGCGGTCGACACAGATCGAAGATAAGGCGTTAGCTGTATTCGGATTTGAAAACGACGCTCAAGCGATGATCGTCTCAGACCTCACTCCAGTCCGTTGGCAGGGGGCGAGGATTTACGGTTCCGAGGGCATGATCGAAATGACCACCGATGATCTGTACCTGATGAACGGCAAGTCGGGTGGATGGGCTCATCACAAACCCGATGGAGAGTTTTTCAAATACGGGGCCGATAAATTCGAATGGGTCGAAGGCGGGGCGGGGCAGGCACGAGAACTCGCCGACTGGGCATCTGGCCGATCTGACTACCACCGAGGCAATGGCGAGAACGGTTACAAGGCACTCGAAATGGTGCACGCTGTATACGAATCTGCACGGCTGCACACGCAAGTTCAGATGCCGATGAAGACGATGGCGAATCCTCTAGACCTGATGATCGAAGACGGGCACCTTCCCGTTCGCTACCCGGGCAAGCACGACATTCGAGCTAGCCGACTGCGTGGTGAAAACCTCGCAGCCGACACTGATAACAGCTAGCTAGGCCACTGGATAAGTTCGACTCGCACGTTGTCTGGAGCGGCGACCCAGCAGAATCGTGTTCCGTCAGGTAGCTCATTGGGTCCGTCAACGAGTGGAGCGCCGACAACTGCAAGTCGTTCTAGCTCAGCATCGATATCTTCAACATCGAAGCCGAAGTGCTCTAGTCCCAAGTTCGGACCCGAATCGCTTTCGACGAGTGTTTGGCCGTCGAGCGGTCCTGAAATGTTGACCGGGACATCATTTGCAGATCGGCACTTGATGAAACGATCTCCGGTGTCCCGGGTTGAATCATCAACGATAGTGAAACCGAAATTATCGACCCACCATTGCGCCGCTTTCACGGGATCGTTCGACTTCATGTGAATGTGGTTTAGGTTGTACATATATTAGATTCTTCTTGTGTGATTGCGAAGTTTCGTGGACTATTTTCCCGGATACTAACGCCTGATTCTGCACCCGACAAATCTCACTAAGCGCTAGCCAATGCTGCCTGTAGAGTCGCCCGAGCGTATCCGACTGTATAAGCGAAGCCTGTGTATCCAGCTCCGAATCCCTCGTGAGCAAACTCTTTGTCGTGATCCATCACAGGCGGGTGTTCTGGGTAGACGATCCGTGGATACTTTTGGCGCACCAGTTCTTTCATAACTGCGAGCATGTCGACTTCACCCTCATCCAAGAACACTTCTGTGTATTTTTCACTCGGAATCTCAGTGATCACATTACGCCAATGAACGTGGTTAATTCGATCGAGATCACCAAAGTAGCGAGCTACTTCCACAGGGTCGCCGCCCATCTCACGTGTAACTCCGCAGTCGAACGTAATACCGTTTGCGGGGCTGTCGACGATACTCGCCAACTTCTTCCACCCATCGATGCTACCCATGATCTGCTCTGAACCCCGGCTGATTGGGGCAGGAGGATCATTGGGGTGCAGAGCCATCCGCACTCCAGCTTCTTCAGCGGTTGGAATTACAGCTTTCAAGAAGTAAGTGATGTTGTCCCACATCGCATCTGCCGTGTGAGCACCTTCTTCAGGAAGCGGGGGAAGATCTTTGATCGACTCGTAATCGAAGGCATGGTACTCAGATCCGCCCCGACCTTCGACGTACGAGTAGCCCTCGATGATCCGATGGGCGTACCAGTTGTACTCGACTACCGGAATGCCTAACCGACCTGCGCAACGAACAGACTCGATCACTTTCTCGATGTCTTCGTCACGACCTGGTCTTCCGTAGATGGCATTAGGGAAGCCGGTGATCATCTTGATACCCAACTTGATGCCGTGAGCAGCAAGAGCTTTTACATCGGCACCGAGAGTTTCATCGGTCCAAGGAAGCTGGTTTTCGCGTCCAAAGTTCGAATTGGAGCTGCCTGCTCCGCCACTCGAATGGACGTTAGTTATGCCGAGCTGACGAACGCGTCGCAGTGTTGAGTCATCGAAATTACTGACTGATATGCCAATCTTCGGACCATTTGGTGTGTCGGTCATCTAATGCCTCCGCGGGAGATGTTCGTTGTTTGTCTGTGCTGGTTGAACGTTTAATTCCAGAGCTTTTGAATTGCTTCGAGGCAGTCTTCTATCATCTGTTCAGCAGCTCCTGCCTCGAACGGGGCAGTCGGCCCGACTTCGTAGCCCCCTTCTGGGTAGGCATACGCCATAGGAAGGTAGCCGTAGTAGCCGTTTGAGTAGCCGGAGAACAAGGTCCAGTCGGCCGGTGATCGTTCTTTAACGGCAGTTCCGATCTCAGCAAATGGCTCGACAGGGATAGCGACTAGAGCAGTATTTCCGATGCGAATCACCTGAATAGGGATTTCCTGTTTCTCTCCGCCTTGACCGAACGTTTGAGTGTGTCGTAGAAGCAGTGTTTCGCGTTTTGCAGGGAACGCTGCTTGCTTGATCTCTTCCACGGTTCCGCCTTGTTTTCTTACATTTTCGAGGTTCGCGCTGATGCGATCGAAATTAGCCTGCACTTCAGATTCGGGTGGCATTTCTTTTATCGGAAGCATCGCCGAAGATTCGATCAAGCCGAGAGTGTCATCCGACTCACCCGCCTGTTTGAACGTGTACATGCCGAGATCAGCACCCGATGGCAGTATCTCCTCAAGTTTTTCTTCGCGGGGTACTGGGTCAATAGTTAGTCGAACCCGAGCTGCCTCGATACCAAGCTGCTTTCCTAGTTTGCGATAAACGCTTGTGTCACCTGTGAAACCATCAATTGGTCCCTGATTACCTGCTGCACCTTGTAGGAAGAGGCAAGTTCCTCCCACAACGCTTTCGACAGTCTCACGTACCGGCCCTGGATAGTCGGGAGTGATCAGCTTATTCTCAGGGCCCATGATCGTCGGGTGGCAGGCGTAATTAACTAATGTTGCGACCGGATTGCCTTCGAGGTCATCGATCGCTGTGACCAGAACTTCGTGATCCACGAAACCGCTAGGATTTCGACCCGTGAATACATTTCCGTCGTGACTTACAGGCCGACGGTTTATGTTTATTTCGCAGTGACCAGTACCGGAGTCCGAGCGAACAGGAACAACGTTAGAGATTGCCTCTTTGACAGCTTTGGCGGACGCCGGCCCCAATGACTGGAGCCACGGTTCTACCATTTCTGAACCTTTGACGATCCAAGACAGTCCTTCAATTGGACCTGAATGAGTGTGGGTATATGACACCCGTTGGTTTTCGGCTGGAATTTCAGTCGCTTCGGTTACCGCCGCACGGATTTGCCGGTCGTACTTTCCAACAAGAATGCATGTGTCGATATCAAGGATCGCAACGCGTTCGGCAGGGTTTGTGTTGCCATCGGATTCAAGAACCAACGCTGTGATCGTCAACGGCATGTCGATGCCTTCCGCTCCTTCGTGCGATTGGGCTCCCCAACCGGCGTGAGCGATGCCGATCGGTGGTGTTATGTCGACTCTTGAGGTACCTGCTGCGAGCATTTATTTCTCCGTGAAGTGTTAGTGAGTAGTTTCGAAATGAAAAGCCCCAAGCCATGTGTGTGCATTTTGTAACGCAGCACGCTGCCTTGGGGCCGTTAGTGAGTCAGCTATGGTGGCGGGAGTGTACTAGTCCCATGCCGGTGGAGCGATGCTTTCGATGTTGGTTTTCACATCGATCACTGCTGGCTTACCTGAACTAAGTGCCTGATCCATCGCACCTTCAAAGTCACCAGGGTTCTTTACGGTGATTCCAAATCCGCCCATCTGCTCCGCGAGTGCGGCGAAGTCAGTGTCGGTCAAGTGCCAGAGTTCATCCGAACCGGGCAGGTCTCCGCCGTAGTTTTTGACGTTGAGTCCACGTTCCTGATTGAGCGAATGGTTGTTGTTCACAACGGTCACGGTATTCAGACCGTATCGCAGTGCAGTATCCAGTTCCATGAAGTGGTACCAGAGTGCCCCGTCACCCGCGAAAGTGATCACCTGACGATCTGGTGCAGCGGCTTTGGCTCCGATTGCGGCAGGGAAAGCCCAACCGAGTGAACCCGCGCAGCGGATAAACGATTGGTCGGGACTGGTGAAATCGATCATCGTGCCGGTCCAGATTCCAGAGTGACCAGTGTCAGCTACTAAGATGGAATCGCTCGGCAGGTGATCTGTCAGCTCTTTCGTGAGCCGTTCCGTTCGCATTGGCATGTCGTCTGAATTCCAGAGATCATCGACTCCAGACTTCCAATCGCTTACCAATTGCTGAGTTCTAGAAACCCAATCAGCCCGTCCATTTTCATCGTTCGCTGTACCAACTTCACCGCTGGCATTGAGCATCTTTTGGAGGCCTGCTTGAATATCGGACATCAGCCCAACTTCGATCGGGAATGAACGTCCAAGCTCAGAAGCATCGATGTCCATTTGGACGATTCGAGTGCCCTGTCTTGGAAGTTTCCAATCGTTAGTGACCTGACCGCCAGTGTGGCTTCCGATGAAGAACACCATGTCGGCTTCGGCTACTGTCTGATTGGCACAAGCCCTTGAATATGAACCGGGAGTACCGACTGCCAGAGGATGGTCGGCAGGGAAGCACTCTTTGGCGTTTAGCGAAGTCGCCACCGGAATGTTTAGTCGCTCAGCGAGCTCAATCAACTGCTTTCCTGCGCCCGATGTTTTCACACCACCACCAGCGATGATGACTGGTCGAGATGCACTTGCCAAAGCGCTTAGTGCAGCGTTTACAGAACCGGCGTCTGGTTCAGGACGGAACGGTGGAAGGTTTGAGAACTGATCTTCAATCACGACCTCCATATCTGCGCTTTTTTTAGTTATGTCACCACCGGCGATTCCGGCTAGATCTAGATGAGCTGGACCAGGAGTTCCCGTCGTTGCTTCACGAATCGCTTGCCGCAGGTACATCGGTAATTGATCGGTGCGGTCGACTCGCGCACTGTATTTGGTGTTTGCGGCGAACGGACTGCCGTGATCGACTTCCTGATAGGCGTGTCGATCCTGCTGCTCCTGCGCCAATCGACCTGTTAAGGCGATCACTGGCGAGCTTGCGAGATAGGCGTCCTGAAGACCGGCGGCGAGATTGGTTGCACCAACCGACTGTGCTCCACAGAAGGCGACTGAGTTTTTAACTCTGGCGTATCCGTCGGCCATGTACGCTGCTGGTTTTTCGCTGTGGGCCATCACCCGTGTGATGCCTAGTTCTTCCATTCGAACCATCGAATCATCGACGATTACAGGCATAAAGAAGAAGTGGGTTACGCCGTAGCCGTGCATCGTATCGGCAAGAAATTCGCCACCAGTCATTTCGGTCATTTGATCAATCAGCCTTCAGTTGAATGTGTTTCTCAAAACTTTGGCGCACTGTACATCAGCCAACGGTTAGATGGACTGACGAAAATGTGAAAGTTAGGCGCCTAGCGGCGATCTTTTCAAGCAGGCTGAGGGTCGAGCTGGGACGCTGGTCGTCTTGGTCTGCCTGCGAGCACTGCAGCCAATCCACACAGTGGCGGCAAGGTCATGTAGGCAAACAAACCTATTGTGTAAGACCCTGTTTGGTCGATTGAAAGTGCAAGCGGCAGCGGACCGAGGGCTGCAGATGCCATCATTCCGAAGTTGGCGACACCTTTGATACTTCCGAGATGTTTGCGTCCGAAATAAGCAGGCCAAACGATCTGGTTGAGGTTCATCAAGAAACCTTGAATCGTTCCTAGAACTACTCCGTATGCATATGCATGCCACAACTCGCTGGTGCCGAGAAGCATGATCATTGCGATCACAAGCCCGGCTTGGCCGGCAGCTATCAAGTACCTAACAGCGATTCGGTTTGCCAGATATCCGGCGATAAATTGTCCCGCAATTGCCGCCGGGGCCATGATGCCAAACACACCAGCCGCCGCGCCGATACTCAGGTCCTTTGACGTCATGATCGACACTTGCTGAAATGCCACACCTGTCCCTACCAAGGATTGTGCCGATCCAGCGAATATCAGAAGCCACATAACCCGCGATCGAGTCGCCTGTTTCGCTGTCCAAGAAAACTCAATAGGTGATTTCTTCTTGGAGTTCTCATTGGAATCTGAGGTCTCGTCGTCTGTATCGCCATCAGGTTTTAGGCCAATGGACTCCGGGCTTGTGCGAAGGAAAACGATCGCTGGGACGATCAGAATCACCCAGCCTGTAACCGCAATTGCGATCCACGCGGTTCGCCATCCGAAGTTTTCGATCAGGGTCGCACCGTAGAACGGGTATATACCGCTCGCAATCGCCCCGCCGAGAGCCATCAACGCCAACGCCATCGGGCGTTTTCGTACGAACCAAACCGAAACGACGGTTGCCGGGATGAGGCTCAAGGCTCCTTGTCCCATGGTTCGCATGATTGCGAATCCAATGAACAACTGCCAAGGTGCGTTCACTCGTGAAAGCCACATAGCGCCGAGACCAAGACATATGACGGCAAAGACCATCATTCGTCGAGGGCCATACCGGTCCAGGCTTCTGCCGATGAAGATGATTAAACCTGCGGCAGTTAGCGATCCAAACAAATAGAGAGTCGAGACAGACGTTGATGAGAGGTTCAGGTCCTCAATAAAGGAATCTTGAAAAACTGAAAACGTGAACGTCTGACCCGGTCCTGAAGCAAAGCTACCTAGCGCTGCAACTACGAGAACTACCCATCCGTAATAGAACGGTGTCTGGGCTACGCGAGGGAGTGAGTTTGAAATTTTTGGGCTAGGCGATGGCACAGCGACAAAGTGTACCTGTGCCTACATTCAGTAAGACCCGATTGCCAGAACCACGTTCACCGAGAATTTTCTGAACGAATTAACGCCACAAATCTCGATCAAAGGATGCTGTGCATCACAACGCTCAGCTAATCATTGGAATAGTTCGATCACCAATCAAACCAATCGCTAACGGGGGAATACCAGACTAAACACCATTTGGTACTCGAAATACTCGACATTTTAGTGCGAACGGTTCAGAGTGGTTTGCTGGGTTTCACTAAAACCCTAATTTCTATCACTGCATCTTATTTATCTAGCGGGGGCGAAAATGAGATTTTCGGTAGAGGGTATCGCAAGCTTTAGCGGACGACGTCCATGGGTAGTCGTCGGTGCTTGGATTTTAGTTTTGGTTGCGGCCGGGATGCTCGCCAGCACAATGCTGGAGAGCGCCCTCGAAGGTGAACAGGGACCAACGCAGGTTCTTGAGTACGAACGTGCTCAAATGCTCATTGAAGACCGTTTCGGAGAACTTGACGGTACTAACGAGCAGCCTGAAGAAGAGACCGGACCTGCCACGTCAGGTGAGTTCGTAATCATCTTGGCTCAGGGTCTAAACCCTGGTGATGCTGCTTTCGATCAGCGTGTAATCGAATTTGGTGATGCTCTTGCTGCCGCCCAGGTTGCTGATGAAGTCGAAGTCATGCAGGGTGCGTTCAGCGACTACGAGGGTATCGTTTCCGAAGATGGAACGACTCTCCTGACTACGATCAGAGTCTTTGAAGAACACGACGCCGATATCGCAACGCTTCTTCATGTGACTGAAGATTTTACCGACGACCAATTCGAGGTTTATATGGTGGGTAACGCCAGCATTAACCACACATTTGGTGAGCTTGCCGAGAGTGATCTTGTTACCGGCGAGACCATCGGTGTTGCAATCGCACTCATCATTCTGGCACTGGTATTTGGTGCGGTAGTTTCCGCATTCATCCCGATCATTCTGGCGATCGTTTCGATATTCACGGCGATCGGACTGACTGCGATTGTTGGTCAGGTCGTAGAACTCAACGACTTCGTCCCGAACATCCTTTCGATGATGGGTCTTGCAGTCGGTATCGACTATGCGCTGTTCATTCTCTCTCGATACAAAGAAGAACGAGAACGAGGCTTGGACAAACAGACTGCTATCGAAGCCGCTGGCGCCACAGCTGGACGAGCCGTCGTTTTCAGCGGGCTAACAGTGGTACTCGCAATGCTGGGAATGTTGATTATTCCTGAACGAACATTCGTTGCGTTCGGCATTGGATCAATTCTAGTAGTGTTCGTGGCTGTGATCGTCGGAATCACATTGCTACCTGCGATCATCGGAATTCTCGGTGACAAGGTTCGAGCCGTCCGAGCTCCGCTGCCGTTCACGGCTGGCCTGTTCGTCGTTGGTGTCGTGATTCTGTCGTTGACGGCTGGGTTCGGACCTGATGTGATCATGGTTTCCGGTGGTGTGATGGCAATATTGATTTTGCTGACGTTGATTCGTCGATTCAGCAACATCAAGTTCTCCGCCATCTATGGAGATGAGAAAGCTGCCGACCCGGAAGCTGAAACAGGTTTCTGGAACACTTTGACAGTCAGCGTAATGCGACGACCATGGATGAGTCTGGTTGTTTCCTCAGCCATCTTGCTGGTACTTGCATATTTCTATTTGGATCTCGAAAAAGGAACAAGTGGAATATCAGTACTTCCTGATGAAATTCCAGCGAAACAAGGCTTCCTAACTCTTGATGAAAAGTTCGGTTTCGGGTCTGATGCTCAGGCCGTCGTAGTTATTGACGGTGACGTTGGTTCTGAACCAATTGCTAGCGCGCTAGTCACTTTGGAAGAGGCAATGTCATCCGAAGGTGGGTTCCAGCCGCCTGATGTTCGAATTGAACCATCTGTAAATCTTGCCGTGCTTAGATCACCAATTCCTGGTGATGCACAGGGGCAAGCTGCACTGACGACCATTCGTGATCTGCGTTCGACGTTGATTACGGATGCTTTTGCCGGGGTTCCAGACGATTCCTACACCGCACTCGTGGGTGGAGGTACTGCTGAAATTGTTGACTCTGTGAAAATCACAGACGAGTACTTGCCAGTTGTATTTGGAGCGGTCCTAAGTCTTAGCTTCATCCTATTGCTGCTGGCATTTAGGTCGATAACGATTTCGATCGCGTCGATCTTGATGAACCTGCTTTCAGTTGGAGCTGCCTACGGATTGGTTGTTCTCGTATTCCAGAAGGGATTCTTGATTGATGTGTTCGGGTTCGAACAGGTCGATCAGATTGAGTTCTGGCTACCGTTGTTCATGTTCAGCATCTTGTTTGGGCTTTCGATGGACTATCACGTGTTCATGCTCAGTAGGATCAAAGAACGCTATGACGTAACGGGACTGGCGTCCGAATCTGTGGCGTTTGGTCTACGAAAGACAGCCAGCATCATCACAGGCGCAGCGCTGATCATGGTCGCTGTGTTCGGCGGATTCGCACTTGGCGATATCGCCTTCTTCCAGTCGATGGGATTCGGTCTAGGAGCAGCAGTGTTGCTTGATGCAACGATCGTTCGATCGCTGCTGGTTCCGAGTGTTATGCGAATTCTCGGGCGACATGCCTGGTACTTGCCTAGCTGGATGGAATGGATTCCGAACATCTCGATTGAGGGACATTCACCTGAAGTTCCTGAATAGTTCGGCGACACAAAATTAACTGTGTAATGTAAAACACCCGTGGTCACATTTTTGACCACGGGTGTTTTTTTTTGAGAACTCAATGAGGCCAGCGGCGATCAGCCGAAATTATCGGCGACGTGCCCAGATACGTATTCAGCGTCTTCACCGACTCCGATGAACTGAGCCGACTTTGAGCCGTACATCCAATGTAGGCCCATGAAGTACAGACCGGAGTACTCAGTAACTCCTCGCTGCTGATTTGGGTAATTGTGTTCGCCAGTGATTGGCAAGTTGATCCAATCAAAGTTGTACTTGAACCCCGTCGACCAAATAATCGTAGTGATTCCGGCAGCTTTTAGATCCAGTGAAGCTGGAGCCTCACCCTTTGGCCAGTCTTTGATATTCGGAGGATCGACTACATCATCGAGCGGGACTTGAATGCCATTCTTCTCAATGTAGGCATCGACATTCTGCTTCCATTTCACCGGATGATCATCAACCGCTTCAAGAATCGTTGCCAGATCGGTCCTCAGCGAGAGAGTGTTGCCATCGCCACCGTTTACCGGGCCGACGAGGGTGACGCCATTTTTGGCCATTTGGCGCAAGTAAATATTGTGTCCGCCTCTGGCTCCACTGGTGTGCGATGAAGAACCGTAGCGTGCATCGTCGATTGATTCGACATTCTCGATAGTCTTGTCGAAACTGCCCATGGTGTAGTTCCAC
>JBDQHW010000044.1:0-14458 GCA_040264655.1 Dehalococcoidia bacterium
AATTAATGCCTGAGTGCGGCGTTGCCTCGTATTAGCGTAAATAAGCCGATTTTGATTGGCATTTAGAGTTAGCCTAAAACTATGAAACATACTTTTGTCGTTCTGATCCTAGTTGCGCTTACCTCGATTCCGTCGATTGCGTGCGAAATTGAGGAGTCGCTCGTAAACGACGCTGTAGCCACAGTGCAATCGGAAATATCAGTCCCAATTCAGACTGCTGTTGCTGAGGTGAATCTTACGCCGATTCAGTCACCAGAAATGGCTGACACCACAACTGCGGATGAATCTACACCTGAGCCGGTAGACGATGAATCTACACCTGAGCCGGTAGAAGATGAATCTACACCTGAGCCGGTGGAAGGAGATCTTGTTTCGATGATTGATCCCGATTCATGGGGAGCTCCTGGCGGTCTGGGCTCTGGAGGGTCATTCGGTGGAGTCAATCAAGGCGACTGCGTAGACTTGCTAGTTGAATACCTTGAAATTGGTGAACAGAAAGGTTCCGAACTTGGTGTCCGCCAAATCATGGATTTGGTCGCATCATATACCGAGTCCCAAGAAGGGCAAATCGATTGTTCTGATCCAGCACAACTCTGGGACGATATTCAGGACTGGCTGATCAAAAAGTTACATATAAAGCTACCTACTGCAAAAATAATTGCGGCAGGTGTTTATCCTGTAAGAGAGAGAGACACCTTCGTATGGAACGAAGAAATAACCCTTCGATATCCAACTCTGCATTTATCGGAGATTTATGCCTACGACATCGATGATTCTGTCGAACCAGCAATAGGTGTTCCATGGCTTTTCGACAGGGTGGAGTACTCTTGGAAAAATTGTGACGCAGATTCTTGGAGCAATAGGCAATCTACCGTTTACGGATTTTCTTATCGTGCGGACATTCTCGAGTCAGAATATAGCGAAGACCACAGATTACTCTGCATCGACGTTGTGAGTGAGACCTTCGGCGTACACCTGGATGGTTCACCTGCTGCCGAATCTATAAGAGCTTCGGAGCGTATAAAGTTGCGTCCTTACGAAGACCGAGAAGATCGCTTTGTCGTGATCGGGCTCGGAGATTCATATGGTTCTGGTGAAGGTAACTCCGCCAAAACCCTGACCGAAGCGGAGTGGGAATATATTGAAGATGGCACCTTCTGGTGGGATGCTGATTCTTGGCCTGAAGAAATCATCACATACACGTCTCACGCAGATTCATGTCATAGATCATCAGAATCTGGCTTAGGAAAAGCTGTTCAGAAACTAGCACGGGATTTCCAAGGGCAACTGACATACGGTCACTTCGCGTGCAGCGGAGCTGTCGCCGGAGATCTGTGGCTCAACTCCTATACTCCAGACTTTTACGATGGATCGCCGACGATGGATCCTCAGATACTTCAGGCGCTAGATTGGCTTTCTGAAATTAACACATCTCCTGCTGAGGTTGATGCGATTGTCGTTTCAGTAGGCGGAAATGACGTGCACTTTTCTGATGTGATCTACGATTGCTTTATTGAGGCGGGCGACTGCTACGACGAGACTGATACTTTGGGGTACAGATCTTCAATCAACTCGAAAATTCCACGTGCAGTCAGCCACATATCTCATGTAGCCGGTACTGTATTTCCTAATGCTGAAATCTTCTTCACTTCCTACACTGATGGCATAAGTGTTGACCCTGCCAGTAATTATGACGAAGACAGTGATGGTGTGTGCTCTTACGACGATGACCCATGGTTAACGAATGTTCCGTACGATGATGATGAATTCTGGGACATACGCGCTGTGGATTCGAGCTTCGTTAAAGGATTTATGGAAAGGATCAATGATTCATTGGATATATCTGTTTCGGAAGTCAACCAAAATGGATCCATGTGGAATGAGTACTGGCCGTTTAGTCACCTGGGACGGGGCGCGCAAAATGCCCTAGCAGAGCAAATAGTTGACATGTATCCCCCGCTTAGGGGGAGAGAGTGGAGAGAGAATGGGTTGCATGTATTTGGACGAGTTCATCTGATTGATTCTCAGTTCTCAGACTTCCGCAACAACGGATTCTGCACCCGTGATCGCCGGAACATCATGTTCAATTCGGAAGCTGGCGACCGTCAAGGGTACGATCAATTTAGGTTTTGGTCATCTGGTGGGTGGCATCCTAATGATTTCGGGTACAAGCTGTACGGAGATGCAATTGCAGAAGCGCTAATTGAGGCATTTCCTCAGGACTACCAGAACTTGAGAGCCAGGCGCTAGCTTGCACTCTCAAAATGTGTTTACAACAGATTTATATAGATGCATGCGGTCAAGGTGCTGAGGGATCGTTCCTACGGACGCAGATAAATAGTCTGAGTCAACCTGAGACAGTGAGAAACAGGGAATACATAACTTACAAGTAGGGGTTCAAGCCCCCCATCGCCCACCAAACGTAAATTAAACTGGAGAAGCCCTCGCAGAAATGCGGGGGCTTTTCTGTTAGTTACAGCGATAGCACGATTTAATTCGCTGTTTCGGTCGTCTGTCGTACCTACTGGCAGCACCGGTTCTGTCAGAACTCAGTGTCGGGGCAGAATAGCATCATTCCTCATTTGCTGAGGAGATCTGTTCATGGCCTGTCCACATTGCCAATCTACGTCCGTATCCAAGAGAAAACGTCGAACCTCGCTAGGCTATCGAACTTTCTGTTGCCGAGACTGCGATCGACGTTTCAATGAGCGTTCAGGCACACCGTTCAACGATCTCCAATTCCCGAACGACATCGTGTTGATGGCAGTGCTCTGGCGTCTGAGATACAAGCTTGGATTCCGTGATGTCGCAGAGCTTCTTTTGCAACGAGGATTAGAAGTTAGCTACGAAACGATACGGATTTGGGAGTTCAGGTTTGCGCCGGTGGTTAGTGAGAATCTTCGTGCTAAACGTCGTGGAATTGCTGGTCATTCCTGGTATCTGGACGAGACCTACATCAAGGTTAGTGGTCGCTGGCGATATCTCTATAGAGCCATAGATCGAGAAGGAAACCTTCTTGATTCTATGTTGAGCGAACATCGAGACAAACATGCTGCTCGACGTTTCTTGCGCCGTCTAATCGATAGTGCAGGGCGGAAGCCGCTGCGTATGACAACTGACAAGCACCCGGCTTACACGAAGGCAATTCGTTGGATCGTCGGACGTAAGGTCTTGCATCGTCATAATCAGTATCTGAATAATCGAATGGAGCAGAATCATCGACCTATCAAGCAACGCTATTACCCGATGCTCGGCTTCGCCAAGTTCCAGTCAGCGAGCCGTTTCTGCACCGCATTCGACGAGCTACGAAATTATTTGAGAGTCCAGTCCGCGGGTAGCAAGCATGTTCCAGCGGACGTTCGAAGGAAGATATTCACCGAAAGATGGTCGATTCTAATGACCGAATTGTCGGCTTAAATAGAGGGTTCGAAGGTCTATTTAGGTCGATCTAGTTACGACCGGAGCACTGAGTTTTGACAGAACCAGCTTTAGAGGGTCACATCTTGGCGGGTATACAGCCCTAGCAGTTTGGTGAGAACTCAACTTACTTGCTTCACCAACCGAGGCAGATCCCTATTTTTCAAAAAGGGAGAGCTACTTTTTCTTCTTGCGGCGTTTGTTGTAAGGCCGTGCCGAAGCGTTGTCTTTAATGTGCTCTTCGCCGCGTTCTCGTGAGAGCCGTATCTGTAACTGGCGCTCGCGGAACCGTGCTCGATCCTCGTTGGATAGGGAGTCGTCACAGTGTGGGCAACTGACGCCTAGTTCGAACATTGGAGATTCGCGATCGGCTGGCGAGATCGGGTTCTGGCAGCCGTAGCAGAGCATGTAATCGCCCTCGACAAGCCCATGTTTCAGCGAGACTCGGTGGTCGAACACAAAGCACTCATCTTCCCAGAGGCTTTCCTCTTCAGGGATTTCTTCGAGGTATTTTAAAATTCCACCCTTGAGGTGATAAACCTCATCGAAGCCGATGCCTTTCATATAGACAGTGGCTTTTTCGCACCGAATTCCGCCAGTGCAGTACATGGCAAGTGCCTTCGGCTTTTCAGGACCTGACGCGAGTAAGTCAGCCCAATCGGGGAACTCACGGAACGTTTGAGTCACAGGGTCGACAGCATCTTTGAATCGACCGACACCGAACTCAAAACTATTGCGGGTGTCGATTACCAGCACGTCGTCACGCTTGATTATCTCGTTCCATTCGGCAGGATCGACGTATGTCCCAGCGTTGGCGTTGGAGTCGATGTACGGCTTACCCATCGTCACGATTTCGTCTTTGATTTTGACCTTCATACGGTTGAAAGTCTGACTATCGCTGTACGAGTACTTCACTTCGACATTGTCGATACCCGGGAGGTTGTGAAGGTGAGCCAATACGGCTTTGATCCCGTCATTAGGGCCACAGATCGTTCCGTTAAATCCCTCTTCAGCAAGAATCAGCGTCCCAAGAATTTTTTCGTTACGACATAGCTCGAGCAGAGGCTCTTTTTTGTCGGCAGGATCTTCGATTTTGGCGAAGTGATAGAGGGCGGCGACAGTGAATGCCGCAGAATTCTCATCGAGAACTTTTACGGCGGCAGTTTCATTTGAAGCGCTTGCTGGCGAATTGGTCATCGGTCTATTTTACGTAGATGTTCGCAGTTCGGGTTATGAAAGGCGCGTGAAGGTTCGTTGCCCGTGCAGCCTGACCGTCACACACTGAACCTAAAGTCGAAGTTCTCTCTACGAGTCATCAGCAGTCGGGCGTGCTTCCATAAAGGTGGAAGCGTTCGGCGGTACGTTGGTCGCAGTTGGAACCGACAAAGTCGGTTCGGGGACCACAGGGATAGCAGTGTGAGCTGGCTCAGCAACAACCGCGGGACCTGAAGGTTCCGTCGGCAAGGCGGATGCAGTTTGTGATGTGCTGTTCGTCGGTTGGACTACATTGTTGTCGGGTGAGCTGGTGTCATTGCCCGCGCACGCAGATGCGGTGATCAGCATCGCGATTAGCAACGATATTGTTCGGATGAGCGTTACGCGCACCAAATGACAATCCTCCGATACAACCTATGCCGACTATTGTCGGCCGGAAGTAACGAAGGTGTTGTGAAATGGTCAGAAAAAGAGTGAGGGGCTTGTGAAATCGGTCGATCTCACAAACCCCTATTCACTAGTCGTTCAGCTTGTTTGAGTTGAGGTAGTCGAGATTCATTTCGATGCCGAGCCCTGGGGCCGATGGATCGAGATGAAGCGCACCTTTCGTGTTGTCGAGTGGCGACTGGATGAAGTCGTTGTACTTCGTGAGATCGGCGTTTGCGGTCTCAAGTTTGTAGAAGTTTGGAACAGTCATCATTACGTGCGCACCAGCGAGAACGTTGATAGGTCCGCTGGCGTCGTGTGGTGACACTGGAATGTAGTACGCCTCGGCCTGCGCAGAAATCTTCTTTAGTTCGGTGATTCCGCCGGTCCACGTCACGTCAGGCATCACGTAATCGGCGAGTTTTTGTTCGAAAATTTGGACAAATTCCCAGCGTGTGTGAAGTCGTTCACCCACTGTGATTGGAACATTCACTTTGTCGCGTACTTGGCTCAGCGCGTGGTAGCTTTCGACAGGTACTGGCTCTTCGAACCAGTCGATATTTCCTGCGTCTTCTAAGGTGTTGCAGAGACGAATTGCCGTTGGGACGTTGAATCGTCCGTGAGCATCGATAAGCACTTCGATGTCAGGTCCAGCAACTTCTCTTATCTGCGCCGTGAGTTCAGCAGCTACTCTTTCGCTAGGACGATCGAGCGTGCCACTTAGGTAGCCTGCATTCGAGACCGATTGCTCACCTGTGAAAGGGAACGGATCGAATTTGAGGGCTGTGTGGCCCGAGTCGACGATCTTCCTAATTTCTTGCTCGACTCCTTCGGGCGTGTCGAAGTTTCGCTGGTCGGGGTGAGTGTAGAGAAGGATTTCATCTCGAACTTTGCCGCCCAGAAGCTCGTAGATGGGAAGGTTGAGAACCTTTCCTCTGATGTCCCACAGCGCGATGTCGATTCCGCTTACGACGTGTGTAGTCGCTCCACGAGAGCCCATATAGGTGAACGATCGGAAGATTTTGTGCCAGATTCTTTCGATCTGAGACGGGTCTTCCCCGATTAGAAGGTCGTTGAGTTTTTCAATAATCCCGGCGACCGCGCGATTGGCAGTGAGCGTTGTGGTGGTGATTTCTCCCCAGCCTGTAACGCCTTCGTCGGTTTGAACTTCAACGAAGAAGTATTCGCCCCAAAATGAGCCTTCTACTTTTACGAGCCAGGGTTTGATTGATGTGATTTTCAAAGACTTGCCTTGTTTTCTTAGGGTGTGAGCTGCTGGGTAGGTGCGTCGTCGGACGCAGTCGGATTGTGATTGATTGCCGGATTTACACCGGATCGGTGATGTGGATCCACATCGGTAGGTTGCCCACATCTTGAGTTTTCATGTGGGTGAGAATTCCGTTTGATTCGATTTCGTACGTTGCCAGATCGCCATTATCGAGTCCACCAACGAGCATGTATTTTCCGGTCGGATCGATCCCGAATGCTCGAGGCGTTCCCAACGACAGTTGTTGGCCGAGCGAAGTGAGTTCACCTGAATCAGCGTCGACGGAATACATGGCGATGCTGTTGTGACCACGGTTGGCTGCGTAGAGATATTTTCCGTCGGGGCTCATGTGAATTTGAGCACAGGAGTTCTCTCCTGAAAAGTTGGCAGGTAACGTTGAAAGCGTTTGAAATGCTTCGAGAGTTCCTGTCGATTCATCGAACTTATATGCCGTTACAGAGCAGCCCTGCTCGTTGTCGAAATAGAGGAACTTTCCGTTGGGGTGGTAGACGTAGTGGCGAGGGCCGTCGCCAGAGGGAGGCTCGATTACTGCCGGACTGCTGGGGGTTAGCTTGCCGGTTGAAGCATCGAACTTGTACTGGTAAATAGCGTTCGAATCATCGACGTGAGGAAGAAACGTGTACGAGTTTGTGGAGTCGGTTTGAGCGCAGTGAGCGCGATGGCGCGTGGCAATCCACTCGGTTGCTGGTCCACCTAGCGAACCTCGTTCATCAATTGGGTGAACAGCGATATGCCCCGCGGCATAGTAGGCAGAGAGCAGGTGGCGCCCGGTGTTGTCGACCGATACGTAGCAGGGGTCAGATTCGAGACCGACGGTGCCTGACAGACTGAGCGATCCGGCTTCAGAATCGATATCGAAGCTTGCCATCTTCAGACCGTCACGCAGTCCTACGTAGGCACGGGTGTTGTCGGGCGAAACCGCAAATGGGGCAGGGCCTCCTTCGATTGCGACGTCTTCCTGATGCGTCAGTTCACCGGAGGTTGAATCTAGGTTGTAGATAGCGATTTTGTGGTCGCCTTGAAGTGTTATGTAAACGCGTTGCATGTTCGCTCTTCTCAGGTTGGCTATCTGCTCGTACCAAGAGATTCGACTCCCTTGGCGTTTTCTAGTTTCCAATCTTCGGGGACTGGACCTGCGTACGGTGGGTGTTCGAATCGTGGCGGTGATTCTACGACTCGCGGATCGTTCTGCTCGACAAGAACCTGCATGAGTTGATCGAAAAGTTGTTTTCGTGTTTCTTCATGAGCCGGATCGCTTGCAAGGTTCGTCATGTAGTGCGGATCAGATCGTAGATCGTAGAGCTCTTCTTGAGGGCGTTTGCCGAATCCAAGTTCGAACAGCGGAGCAACTTCCGGGTCGGCGCGGTTGTAGACCATCCATGATCTGGTCGGGCCTTTGTCGAGGTCTGGATATACAACTGTGTAGCTATGCAGAAGCTCGTCAGCCGGCGGCGGTTCGGCGGTGGGGTCATCAAGTCCCATCGGGTCACCAGCAGGCCATCGGTCTGGCTCGAAATTGTGAATGTACAAGAAATCTTTGGTGCGTATCGCACGGGTCGGATAGGGC
Source organism: Dehalococcoidia bacterium (assembly GCA_040264655.1). Classification (GTDB taxonomy): domain Bacteria; phylum Chloroflexota; class Dehalococcoidia; order Lucifugimonadales; family Lucifugimonadaceae; genus Lucifugimonas. Next base: position 7,914 of record JBDQHW010000044.1, read on the forward strand.
AGACCATCTTCAGGACCTGGATTGTCGACGAGGTTATGTCGTTCACGCCCCGTGACAACGAATGAACGCTCCTGTTCTATTTGGCCGCTTCCTTCTGATTTGAGCAGCGGGAGAAGGCTTTTACTTGTCATTCCTTCAGGTAGATCGACTCCTGCGGCTTCGAGGAACGTCGGTGCAATATCCATCAGGTTCACAAAGTCGTCGACGGTTCGACCTCCCGAAATTGCCTCCGGCCAGCGAACCGCCATCGAGACTTCGGTGCCGAGCTTGTAGAGATTGCATTTGGCTCGCGGGAATCCAGGGATTCCGTGGTCGCCGCTGACAGCGATGATGGTGTTGTCGAGCTCGCCGATTTCTTCTAGCTTGGCAAGTAGAACGCCGAGTCCTGCATCGACTGCTTGGCATTCACCCAGATAGTCGGCAAAGTCTTCTCGAATCTCGTGGACGTCGGGAAGAAATTCAGGCATGCGTCCTTTTAGATCATCTGGCTCGATGTCCCAAAGTTTCTTACCTGAACCCTGCTGCCAAACGCGGTGTGTGTTGGTCGGACCCCACCAATAGCAAAACGGTTCGTCATCTTCGCGGTCATCAAGGAAACTTTGGAAGTTGTCGGCAGTTTCATCGAGGATTTCTTGCTTAGCGTCTTCAACGGATTGGCCGAAGGGACGAGCGGTGACTTCTTCGGAGAAGCTGTTGTAACGAGTACCAGCCGATTCATATGCGGTTCGCGCTCCGCCGTACGGGGCGTTGGTTGTTAGCCCGGGCGACCAGACTTTGTAGGTGTAGCCGATGTGATACCCGGCTTCTTCGAGCATAAGCGGGTAGGTTGGAATCGTTTCGTCCCAGCGTGCACCTTGGAGAATTGCGCCAAGACCGGTTTGCCAGAAGTATCGACCCGTGAGGATCGAACTGCGGCAGGGCGTGCAGCTTGGGGCAGGGACGTTTGCGTTGAGAAAGAGCGTACCTTCGTTTGCGATGCGATCGAAGTTAGGGGTTTCGATCAGTTCGTGAATCGAACTTTCACCGGGCTGATCTCGGTACGCACTGGCGTATCGTCCCCAGTCGTCGGCAAAGGCAAAAACAATATTTGGTCGCAAACGTAGTCTCCGTGATTTATTGTCCCTCTACCGGTGTTGGCAGTGAGTGCGGACGGATTATACGAATGGGCGCGTTATTTAAGGGAAGCGTGAAGCGTGAACGGCGACGGTTAAATCTCGTAGCGCTTGAGGAGATTCTTGGCGATGATCAGGCGCTGGATCTCGTTCGTGCCCTCGCCGATGATCATGAGCGGTGCGTCGCGATAGTAGCGTTCAATCGGACTATCTTTTACGTATCCGGCTCCACCGTGAATTCTCATGGCGTCGAGTGTTACTTCTGAGCAGATTTCGCTGGCATAGAGTTTCGCCATTCCTGCTTCTTCATCAACTCTTTCACCGCGATCTTTTCGCTCAGCTGCATCTCGTGTCATTAGGCGTGCCGCATGAATTTTGGTAGCCATGTCGGCAAGGATATTTTGGATCGATTGCCGGGATGAAATTGGTCTGCCAAAGGTTTCCCGTTGTTGGGCGTACTTGATAGCAGCTTCGAACGCAGCATCCGCGACTCCGACTGCTCGGGAGGCGACGTTTATGCGCCCTGTTTCGAGAGCGTCCATGACTTGGTAGAAGCCTTTGCCTTCTTCTTTGCCGAGAACGTTTTCGGCGTCGATTCGGTAGTCGTCGAAAATCAATTCTGAGGTGTCGACACCGCGGTAACCGAGCTTATTGAAATCTTTTCCAGCCGTGAATCCCGGCCCTTTTTCGGCGATGAACCCAGTGATGCCCCTGTGCGGCGGATTCGTGTTTATGTCAGTCTTGGCGAGCAGAAGAAATACGTCGCCGTTTCGACCGTTGGTAATGAACTGCTTTGTGCCGTTTATTACGTACTGTTCGCCGTCCTTCACGGCTTTAGTTTGCATGCCCGCAACGTCGGTTCCGCCACCGGGCTCGGTGAGTGCGAGTCCGCCTCGTTTTGTGCCCGTTGCCAGATCTGGAAGCCATTTCTTCTTTTGATCTTCCGTGCCGTAATTCGTGATGCCCCAAGTGAGCATTGAGTGTGAGCCGACCGGTCCCGTCAACGACATCCAGCCTTTTGCCAACTCTTCGAAGACCATTGAGAACGTGAGTACATCGAGACCTAGTCCTCCATACTCTTCTGGCACGGTCATACCGAACAGGCCCATCTCAGCCATTTGGTCAATTAAGGCAGTTGGATACGTGTCGTTCTCGTCGTGCTCAGCGGCTGCTGGAATGGCTTCACGCTTTACGAAGTCGCGTACTGCTGCGAGTAGTCGCGAGCGAACTTCGAGCATTTGGTCGTTTGGCATTTGTGGTCTCGAAATAAGTTGTTCGACGATGGATTTTCTAGATTAACGAAGGCAGTAAGAATCAGATCAGCCTTGCCAAGTTTCGACGTGCTCGTCTTGGTGCTCTTTAGCCTTATACATAGCTGTATCGGCATGTTTCATTACGTCTTCAGGATTTTCGCCTTGCGCAGGAAATACCGATATGCCGATAGAAACTTTGATCCCGTTGTCGCCCGAAGTTCGCACCGATGTTTTCAAGGCAGTGACCAGTTGCTTCGCTTTCGAGACTCCAGAGTCTTGGTCAGCATCGATAAGAATTACACCAAACTCATCTCCACCTATTCGACCGACTACATCGGAATCCCGCAGGTTTGTGTGAAGAACGGCTGAGATTTCTTTGAGTACTCGATCGCCCGCATCGTGACCGAAATCATCGTTGATTGATTTGAAACCGTCGATGTCGATAAACATGAAGCATCCGGTTGTTTTGCGTCGCCGTGCAGCTCGGATTTCTAGATCGAGTAGTACATCTAGCTGGCTGCGGTTGTATGCACCAGTGAGGGAATCGGTAGTCGACTGAATTTCAAGGAGGTTTCTATTGTTTCGTTCGGCAGTCACATCGCGAGTCACAACTGCAATTAATTGCTCAACTGCTCCTGTTTGATCGAAAGCGAAAGTTCGCACATCGAAGACTAATGAACGTCCATCGACCGAGGTTGCTTGCACATCGATTCGGAGCTGCTTACCGGCTCTGGCTGCGTTTATCGAAGCATCCCAAGATTTGGAGATTTCAGGCCATATCTCAGCGACCGGTTTGAGGTGCGTGTTGGGACCAAAACTTGTCGAAAACGCGTGGTTGGTCTCGATGATGTGTCCCTGCTCGTTTGCCACGAACATAGCGTCGTCAATCGATTCGAAAATACCTAGATGTGACATATGCCCCTATTCTGCCAGAATCTTCTCTGGATTATCGGAGAAGTGCCACGTCAGACCAGTCCGGGCCGTCAGCTATCGTCGAGGCCTTTAGCGAGAGCTGCGCCAGCTGGGCAGCACGTCCCATCGTGGGAATGAGTGAACGATTTTGATGTTGCGTTGACGAATCGCACGAGAAGCAGCATCACTGGTACCTCGACCAACACGCCTACTACAGTCGCTAGCGCAGCACCTGATTCGAGCCCAAATAGTGAGACTGCTGCGGCGACTGCGAGTTCGAAGAAATTCGACGCACCGATGAGTGCCGCTGGAGCCGCAATATCGTGGGAGAGACCCCAGAATTTTGCGATTGCGTAGGCGACTCCAAATACAAGGAACGTTTGGAGTATTAGCGGAATTGCAATTAGCCCGATGTGACCAGGATTATCGAGAATTATTTCGCCCTGGAACGAGAACAGCAGAACCAGCGTGAGCAGTAATCCGATGATTGTAATCGGACCTAATTTAGGAAGAAAAGTGTCTTCGAACCAGTCGGAACCTTTGGCTTTAAGTAACCAGACTCGAGAGAGGTATCCAGCGGCGAGCGGTATAACGACATATAGAACCACTGAGAGCAGCACGGTGTCATATGGGACCGATATATCGCCGATGCCGAGAAGCAGAATCACGATTGGTGCGTAGGCGAAAAGAAGTACCAGATCGTTCACAGTTACTTGGACGAGCGTGTAAGCGGCATTTCCTTTGGTGAGGTAGCTCCACACGAATACCATCGCAGTACATGGAGCGGCTCCAAGAAGAATTGCACCGGCAACATATTCAGAGCCTAGATCTCCGTCTATCCACGGAGCGAATAGAATTTTCAGGAAGAACCACGCCACCACGAACATAGTGAACGGTTTGACTAACCAGTTGATGACCAGTGTGAGGGCGAGTCCACGAGGTCGTTTGCGCACGTCGATGATGCTGGTGAAATCGATGCGAACCATCATCGGGTAGATCATGAACCAGATGAGGATGCCGACCGGAATCGATACTTGGCTTACAGTGAATCGGCTAAGCGTGTCGGGGAATTCAGGCCATAGCTCGCCTATGCCGACTCCGACGACGATGCAGAGCGCAACCCAGAGGGTCAGAAATTTTCCGAATATTCCTAGCTGCATTTTGATTTCAAGAACTTAGCCTGTGTCGGCTTCTAATTCTAGCGATGCTGACTTACTCATTGCAGGGTAAAGAACGAACGCTATGAACATTAGGACAATGCCGATTGATGCTGTGATTAGAACAGCCGTCGCGGGGTCGAGAATGCTGGCGAGAAGTCCGATTCCTAGTTGACCGAAGGGGCCAATTCCTATGAATACAGCGATCGAACCAAGAACTCGTCCTCTCATCTGTGGCGACGACACGTAGATCATTATGGCGCTTTGCATAGTTGCAAAACCTGACATTCCCATTCCGCCGAAAAAGAGGATGATCAATGTGACCCAGTAAGTGCTGGATTGGGAGAACAATACGATGGCTATGAGATAGAGGAGCGATCCCCACATGTAGATGCGAGTGTAGTGGCGGGGTTTGGCGAAGATGGCGAATAGGGCAGCACCCACGAATGCACCGGCTCCCTCGACAGATTGCAGAATTCCTATTAACACATCGCTTACTTCGAGGACTTGCTTGGCGACTACCGGCTGCTGGCTCAGGTACGAGAATCCGAATACGTTGAGGACAAGGGTTACCCCAAGCGTGCCGATCATCACCTGGCTTTTTCGGATGTACCGAATACCTTCGATGATTTGGGTTTTGGGTCCTGTTTGAGTTTCGGTTGACTCGGGTCGTTGGTAGCTAAGGCTTACGGCTATCACCACACCAATCGAGTACAGAACGAGCCCCATCAGGAATCCGCCCTGAGCTCCGATTGTTGCCAAGAACACTCCGCCGAGAAATGGACCTACAATTCGGAATAGGGAGTTGGTCGTTTGCTCAAGAGATACGGCGCGACCGACCGATGCGCGAGCAACGACTTCACCGATCATCGTGCGGCGGACCGGGAATTCGCTCGCCATCACCGTCCCGATAAAGAAGCTACCTGCGGCTAGATGCCAATATTCGAGTTGATCAGCAATGACAAGGAGTGCGAGCACTCCTGAGACAGCGGCCTGAACTGCCAGTCCGCCGATCATGAGGTATTTACGGTTGAGTCGTTCGGCGACCACACCAAATCCGAACCCAAATAGCATCGGAAGGAATCGTAAGAAAAACGTGACCGATACGAGGAACGGGGAGTCGGTAAGTTCAAGTGCGAGGAGCGCCACGACTAGCATCTCGAGCCACATCATCGTGCCCGTCATCCAGCCGACCGACCAGAGCCGCAGGAACTTTCCGTTCCGCAGGAGTTTTGGTTGTGAAGAGGCGGTGTTCGTTTGCGTGGCGGTTATCGCTTGAAGATAGTCGGATCGGTCACAGAGGTTGATTAGATCGAGATGGTTACGGGTTGAGGCAGGTCGTGAGTTCGTGCATTTCGAATGGGATGGGATCGTTGACGTATTCGACCTTTTCAGTGCTTCGTTGATTGAAGCTTTGGATGGGTTTTAGAACAGGCTGATCGTTTTCGTAGCTGAGCACACCGCCGTAGCCTTTTTCCTCGGTTGGGCTCCACACGCCAATAGTTATCTCGTTGGCTTCAAGGCCTAGAGTTTCGGCGGGTGGAGCGAGTGTCCAACGCGTAGGACCATTGAGAGCGTCGCCGAACGCAACTCCACGTCCACTGTCACAGAAATCCCAAGTATTGTTTTCAAATACCATCACTCCGGTATCGAGGTACCCCTGCCATCCACTAATTAACGGCCCTGTGGTCACGTTTTCAGCTGTCTTGAGCAGTTCAGGGAACGGACGAGGAGCTCCTCGTGTTGAGGTGGTGCTTTGAGCGGCAGGTACCGGCGTGGGTGTTTCGTTTGTCGGGACAGTCACCTGTATTGTCTGAAATGTTGCTGTGGGTTGCACCGTGTTTTTTACGGTTGGCTCGGCACCCACCGACGAACCACATGCAGCCAGTATTGCGACGAGTAGCGCGATTGAACAAACCGCCAGAACCCGGGCAGTCGAGTCAGCTAGTTTGTTCGTCGTGGCTGTCATATTAGTTCGTGTAGGCAGATACTAACGCCAGAGTGCTTTCACGGCGTCGGTGCAAACATCGATTGTCTCTTCGGCAGCACCAGCAGCCATCGGAGTCGTGACGACTTCGTAACCGCCTTCTTCGAAATTGTCGGCCATAGGC
>JBDQHW010000045.1:0-13100 GCA_040264655.1 Dehalococcoidia bacterium
CACCTGCAACGGCAACTTCGACTTGCCGGAGCTTATTGAGTACTTGTTCCGGGCTATGACCTTTTCTTGGCATTTCTGCCTCCCTTTAATTTGTCCATTATCTGATCTTTCAGATGGACACGTTTGAGGGGGGCAGGTCACGGCCCTCCAGGTGTGACGGGTCTTGAAGGTAATACTGGCTCAATCGGTGCAACCGGAGACGCGGGTTTACCCGGTGCAGCAGGTGAACCAGGAGCAGTCGGAGCACAAGGCCCAGCTGGTCCTCAAGGACCTGGAATTGAGACTTCCGAGCTTCAAGCGATGATCGATGTTGCCGCTGCGAATCTCGTTAGTGGCGATTCAGATGCCGACAAGATCGCTCTTGGTGGTCGTCTATACGACGACTGGATGACAACGAGCGGAATCGAAGCGTTGCCGGGCGATCACCCGCTGTGGTCGACTCAGTCAACCAACACTCGTACAGAAGCAACGACCTTCCGATGTAAGGAATGTCATGGCTGGGACTACAAGGGTGCTGCGGGTGCTTACGGGTCAGGCTCGCACTACACAGGGTTCACTGGCATTATGCGGGCAGGCAAGATGCTCAACAGTGACGAGCTTGTCCAGGTCCTGCGTGGTGGGTTCAATTCAAACCACGACTTCCGATTCGATATCTCTCGAAAGAATCTTGATGCTCTAGCAACGTTCCTAGAACTAGGGCTCGAGAACTACTCAGAACTTATCGACTACGAAACAAAGTTGCCTCGACAAATACCTGTTATTTCCAACGGTGAAACTCGATACTCTCGAACTTGTGCTGCTTGCCACGGTGACGATGGAAAGAGCATCAACTTCAAGACTGCAGAATCACCTCAGTACTTAGGCGATATTGCAGCCGACAATCCGTGGGAGTTCTTGCACAAGGCTCTATACGGTCAGCCGGGTGCAAGTGGCATGCCGCCAGTGTCGACTCGTGGTTGGAGCGATCAGGACCTAACAGACTTGCTCGCCTACGTGCAGTCGCTCGACGACTAGCGGTCGTACCTAACTCCAATTGGCTTAAACAAAAGAGCTGCCTCCCAATGAGGCAGCTCTTTTTCTTTGTCCATCAGTCCACCTGATTAGGGCATCGACACTCCGAGGTCGAGTTCATCACTCATGGAGTTGAACCACTCAACAACTTCCTTGTGATACGGAATGCCGTTTTCTTGCCGTACAGCCGTTTCCTCGTGCTCAGGTAGCCCTGCGTAGTAAACACGATCGTGTCCGGGCGCTGGAGTCGTATTGGCAAGCTTTTCGAGAAGACTATCCATATCGGATTTGAAATCATCAACATCAACGAATGCATCAACATTGAACGCCATCACGAAGAACGAATAGCTCTTTTCAGCGATAAAACCAGGACCGTTGCCTGAAAGAATTCCAGCCATGATGTCTGCGATAGCGGCGAACCCGTAGCCTTTGTGGCCGCCGTTCTCACGAGTACCACCGAACGGCAACATTCTGAAGCTACCGAACTCCGGGACATCGACTGCCTCCATGATCGGAGAGCCGTCTAGGTTTGCGATCCAACCAGGTTCGATTTTCGATCCAATTCGCCGGGTCAACGCCAGCTTGTTCGCTGCTACCTGTGTGGTTGCGACATCGAACACAAACGGTGGCATCTTATCGGCAGGAGCACCCCATGCGATTGGCTGAGTACCGAAAGCTGGTTCAGCACCATTTGTTGGCACCTGAGCACCTCCGCCGGCTGAGACCATCGCCATCCCAACCATGTCCTGCTCAATTGCCTGCATCACGTAGTAGGCGAGCATTCCAAAGTGCTTCGTGTTCTTTACCGCCACCGCTCCCATGCCGTGCTCTCGTGCCTTTTCAATGGCAACTTCCATCGCACGTGGGCCTAGATGAATACCCAGTCCCTCGTCACCATCCCACGTTGCGGTGACAGACGATTCTCGAACAACTTTTACGTCGGGTCGAGGGTTATAAGTGCCATCGCCATAGCTGGCAATGTACGCCCTGAGCATGTTTGAAATACCGTGGCTTTCACATCCTCTAAGGTCGCTAGTGAGCAACACATCTGCACACGATGCTGCTTCGTTAGCAGGGAGTCCCATCTTTTCGAACACTGCTTGAGTTCCGGCCCGTGCCTTCTGCTCCGAAACTAATACCTGATCTTTTTCTGGTACGAGGAAATGCTTCAGCATCTGTATCAAAATTCCTTGAAAATCCCACTAAGCAGCATCTAAACGACCTGCCGACATGAGGCGAGATTCTACTACTCAAAACATGACGTTGTGTGAGGCAGGCGAGATTTTCAGGCGCCGTGTTCGTGCGGTTTCAAAAGTTGATAACAGGTTTTGATCACAGGTGTAGGTATTCCGTGATCAGCTGCTTTACGGACAACGATACCGATTAGGTCTTCGAGTTCGAGCCTTCGACCAGCTTCGAGATCACGCGTCATCGATTGTTTTGAGTTTGGGAACAATCCGGCGAACGCCACAAGCTGTTCGCCCCGTATATCAAAGCCCTCTGCCCTGCCGACCGCAGCAACTTCATGACAGCCTGCTTCGTGGAGCTCTGCCAACTCAGGATTTGCGAGTGCTTCTCCCGGACTCAACCGACTCACAATGAACGGACTGAACGAAGCGTATGCACACAGTTTTCGCCAAAGTGGTTCCCAAATATTGTCGACAGCTTGAACCGTCAACTCAGCTGCATTGAATACCTCTGCAAGCGTCGCTACCCGTTCAGATACTGGACCATCAAGCTCCCCGATCGCGTTTGGACTATAGGTGGCGAATCCAAGTACATGTTCCCTACCAACGATATCGCCAATCCGGTGCGGTGCCTCGATTCCATTTTGGAGCGGAACCACCGTGGTCTTTGGTCCGATAATTGGCCGGATTAAGTTCGCGGCGTCCATGAGGTGGTAGTTCTTCACGGCGAATACGACGCTGTCGACCGGCACTAACCCGCCCGGATCATCAGTCGCCTGAATGTCGTTGATCGTGAATTCGGGACCGAAGGATCCACCTGGCACAAACAATCCAGAGGATTGAAGCTCGCGTAGCCGTGTACCTCTGGCGATAAACGTCACGTCGTGGCCGGCTTTGATTAACCGTGCACCGTAACGACTGCCGATATCACCAGCTCCCATCACCGCAAACCGCAAAACATTCTCCTATCGACTGGAATTTGAACTACAGGGCTTTGTATTCGTGCGTCATTTGACCGTCGGAAACATTCACAACTCTGAATCCTGAAGGATCGTCTCCTAAGGGATATCCGAGTGCGCTCGTTACAACAACGTCTAAACCGTTATCACTCGCTTCGTGATTTCGATGCCAGTGACCTGCAAATACCGTTTGTACGTTGGCTTCGCGCAACAGCCTCACAACGGGTGCCCTACGCTCTAGCGGAATCGTCCAATACCCAGACGGCTGGTTCGGCGGACTTGGTGCCCAATCAAAATCAATGTCAGCCTCCTCAGCGTGATCGAGAAACAATGGGTGATGCATGAATGCGACCACATGCTCGGCATCTCGAGACTCGCGAGACCGCAGGGTGTCCCCGAGAAATTCCATCTGGATTCGATGCTCGTCCATCAAGTTTTGAGGCCGATCAAGTAACACAGAGTTCAGGATGATGAACTTAGATTCACCATGATCGAACTGATAAAAATCGTCACCGAACTCTGATCGGTACATCGCTGTCGAGTCACGGTCTGGAATCAGATTATTGACACCAATATCGTGATTACCTGGAACCCAATGGACCGGAGTGTCTTGCCCATACTTTCCGAGGGTGTCACGAATCAAAGCGATCTGATCTTCGTCTCCTGCGGTATCAACCATGTCGCCACAGACCACGACGAATGCAGGATCGATTGCCTCGAACTCGCTGATCGCCGATTCAATGTTTTGACGTTCTTGCTCGACGCCCTCCGACTTTGGAGTGTCTTTTACATTGAGACCATGCTTTCGAAGGAAGTCAGCGGCTTCAGGATCCATACCTGAAAACCGGGAGAACATTCCGACTTGCGGATCTGCCATTTGAATAAAATTGAAATTTGCCATGCGCCGGATAATATCCGATCACCGTGTGCCAGATCACACAATTTCCATCTCAAACAAGGCGATTACGTGCCAGCTGGCAAGGTGACCGTTACTCTGGCTCCATGGTCCTCTTGGTTCGCAGCTTCGATACTGCCGTTATGTGCAGAAACAATAGCGGCGACAATCGCCAGTCCAAGACCTGCCCCACCTGTTTCACGTGAACGTGAGCTGTCTATCCGGTAGAACCGTTCAAACAGCTTCTCTGCGTCCTCGCTTGGCAGTCCCGGACCATCATCGACAACATCCATGATCACGTTGTCGTCTTGGTTTCGGAGTGAGATCGTCACGGCAGTACCGTCGGGCGTGTGCGCCCTGGCATTGGCGAGCAGATTTGCGACGACCTGAGTCAATCGTTGCTCATCCCCCATGACTCGCACTACGTCATCACTAATTATGGCTACAGGATGTTCAGGATCGATTGCCTCACTATTAGTCGCTGCGTCTCGCACCACGTCGGACAAATTGACCGGAGAGGGCTCCAACGCATCGACTCGATCAAGCCGCGCCAGCAGCAGGAGATCAGCTACAAGCCGTTCCATACGCGAAGTCTCAGAACCAATTCGCCGCATGGCGTTATCAATGTCGCTGCCTTCAACAAGTGCACCTTGACGGTACAACTCGCTGTAGCCGAGCACCGCGGCGATCGGAGTACGAAGTTCGTGTGAAGCATCGGCAACGAAATCCGTTAGCCGGGCTTTAGCGTTCTGCTCTTCTGTAATAGCGTCTTCGATCTGCACGAGCATCTCGTTGAGCGCCGATCCTAGTCGTGCAAGTTCAACAGACGAATCGGCGACTTCGACACGCAGTGTCAGGTCGCCCCCGGCGATCGCCGTGGCGGTGTCGATCATCTGATCCACCGGTTTAAGCTCCCGCCTTACGGCCCACCATGTAGCGAGAGCACCGAGTACCGCAACGGCAATGGCGGTGATCACAAACGTTCGGATCAGGTCGTTGACAGCTTTATCGATTTCGTCGAGTGGTACAGCCCAGACACCGATCTCGCCGGTATCCGTTACCCAAGCAAAGGCACGATAATTGAGCTCGCCATCTACGGATGAAATATTTGAAATGTCGGATTTCGCTACCAGCGCTGCGAACGCCTCAATGTTGGGTAACGGATCGGGGGCATCTGTAAAGCCTGATGGTTGCCCTGTAACGGTTCGAGCTTGTACATCAACAATCACAAGCGCCTGTGGCGATTTCACAGCAGGCCGGTCGGGGTCAACGGTCAAAGTGACCTGATCTAGAAGGTCATTGGAATTCAGGAACTTGTCTCTGATACCGGCCTGAATGACCGCTAGATCTTCATCTATCGCTCCAACCAGGACTCCGCGTGTCGAGCCGACGACCGCGACACCAACTATTGCCACTACTGCTAAAAGCAACAAGCTGAACGTGGCTACAAGGCGGGTTTGAAGTGTCACAGTTAGGAGTCCGTACTACGCAATACGTACCCAGTACCTCGTACAGTTCTAATTAGTTCTGAAGCTTCAGATCCAAGCTTCTTACGCAGGTAGCTGACATAAGTTTCTACAACCGCGTCGTTGCCTTCAAAGTCATATTCCCAGACGTAGTCGAGTATCTGAGTTTTAGAGAGAACATGCCCCTGATTGAGCATCAGGTATCGCAATAGCTTGAACTCTGTTGGAGACAGCTCGACTTCGCTGTCATCAACGAAAACCTGATGCATATCTTCATCGAGTCGAAGATTGGCACAAGTCAGTTGGTTATCAGCCTCATCACTCTGGGTTCGACGAAGAATTGCCTCAATCCTAAGGGTCAACTCCTCAAGACTAAATGGCTTGGTTAGGTAGTCATCGCCACCGCCACCGAATCCGGTGCGCAAATCGTCTGTGCTGTCTCGAGCAGTCAGGAAAATCACGGGGGAGCGAAACCCGTCGTTACGGATTCTGCGACAAACCTCGAAACCGTCAATGTCCGGGAGGTTTACGTCCAGAATCACGAGATCAGGCGAGGTGTCTTTTATCGCCCGTAGGGCATCAAGTCCCGTGGGCTCACTGCCGACTTCGTAACCAGCGAAGCGCAATGCGGTCGCCAACATATCGGCCAGAGATTCTTCGTCGTCGACGACAAGAATCTTTTTAGTTGTGGAGTCTCCGTTGCCCTGACCCACCATATTGGTCCACCTGCCCTCGTATCTTCCACGGTCGTTGCCACCATTGGAGGTGTTTGCGACTTTCATAAATGTCGCCTTGATCCGAAGGAATAATCGGAGAATAACACTGGAGTACTGGTATGCAATGAGGGATCGACGCCAACTTGTACGATAGTTACTGGTTCGACCATTACATCGATCATTTTCTAAGACTGTCCAGTTTTCCAAACTAGGAATCTCGCCAGACACGAAAGATGCCACGGTTTTATCCGCAGCATCTTTCGTTATCGGAGGAGCAACTGATTACTGTTAGTTGATTAGTTCACCAGCGGCGTTTCGAATTTCCTCTGAAATTGGAGTTTCCGTAATTTCTGGAATGTCTCCAACTTCTTCGGTAGCGGTCAGAAGAGTTTCACCGGCCTCATCGACGGTACCTGCAGCACTTTCGAGTGCGTCGAATACCTTGTCTTCTAGCTCACGTTTCTTCTCTTCAACTAGACCCTGAGCAGTGCGAAGATCGTTTTCAAGATCACGTTGCTGGTCGTAGTACACCTGCAGTGCGTCTTCGAGTTCACGGATTTGAAGTTTGAGCGCACCAAGCTGCTCGTCTTCAATCTGGCGAATCTTGTCGGTAGTCTCAGCCTGAACAGTGTTCAGTTCATCCCACATGTCCTGCTGATCGATACCTGTCTGCCACCGCAGCTCATCAAGCTCGAACCGTCGCTGTTGTAGACCATCTGCAATCATCTGGTATTCAACTTCTTTCAACTGCTGGTCAGAATTTTGATCTTTGTAGAAGCGGCTCAACTGGTCATCTAAGTCCCAGAGTTCTTCTTCTAGACGATATTGCTCGTCTTCTCGCTCATTTTCGAGCACTCGAACTTGCTTTTCGAGAGCCTGAACCTGAATGAGAATCTCAAGACCATCTGCCGAGTTCTGTTGCCAGATTTCCTCAAGCTTAGAATTCATTTCTTCAATCTGGCGATTGACGGCTTCGAGTTCGGCTGATTGCCCATTGCCACTGTTGGCTTGGTTGTAGAGCTCGTTCACAACTGCTTCAAGATTGGCGATCTTCTTCAGAAGTTCGGCCTCTAGTTCTGCAGCCTGAAGTTTGAGGTTTGCGATGCGAGCATCATTCGAACCACCACCCACCGAGGTCTCAGTTGTGGTCTGACTCTGGAGGATCAGTATTTGATTGTTCACTTCAGCAATCAATACACCCCATTTGCTGTCGATTTCGTCGATAGCGGCGAGCAGATCAGACCTAGTGTCGGTGGTATCAGATTCATCTGAAGTGGTCGAATCGTCGCCCAATTCAAGGGCTTCAAGTTCAGCCTGATATTCAGCTATTTGAGCTTCGATATCGTTCGTCAGTCCATCGGCAATGAGGTCGATGAGAGCTTGTCGCTTCTCTTCGAGGTCTGCGATTTCAGCATTGTGATCTACTAGGAGTGCGTCAACTGTCTCATGAAGCTCATCCTCTGCTGCCTGCTCTGACGCAATCAGCGCATCGTACCGAGGCTGTAACACTGCGATCTCGGCAATGGCGTCGTCGCCGCCAAGTTCCTGTAGATCGTCGATCTGATTCTGAACCTCTACAGCCTCGAGAAGTAAGTTCTCTGACTGCGTTAGGAAATCGGCCTCTAAGGAATCGATAAGCTCGTTGAACGAAGCGTGTTTTGCATCGATTTCGTCTTCGAACTCACCAATTTCTATTTCTTTCGCGTCAACCAGCGCTGCAGCCTCGAGCTCAAGCGACTCTATTTTCGCTTTCAGTTCGAGAATTTCTTCTACAGGCAGCACAGTGCCGCCAATTAGGTTTCCAGCAGCATCGAAAGTCTGGCCTGAGTCCAACGCATCGAGCTGAGCTTTCAGCGGAGCGGTCTCAGTGTCACGTTGCGCTTCGTAAGAAGCCACCAGACTTTGTAAGTCGATGATCTTTGTTGCGACTTCTTCTGTTACTCCGGCGGTTGTCGTAACAACGCCATCGAATTCAAGATTCTCGATCTCGGCGTAGATATCCTCAATCTCTCTCCAACCGAAGCTGTGAAGGTCATTCAGATCGTTCTGGGCGGCTTCTGCCCGCTTGTACAAATCGTCTGTAGCGGAGTTAGCACCGTTTTGGAGTTCAGACTGAAGATCCCAAAGACGTCGCAATTCAGCGTTGATCAACTCAGATTCGATCTGAGAATCAGTATTTGCAAAGCCCTGTGACGAGTTCAGCTCGTTGATCTGATCCCAGATGTCATCGATAGGACGATTTCCAAATCGGTACAGTCGGTCAAGTTCTCGCTGCTTTTCGAAGCGGAGGTCTTCTAATTCCTGATAGGCAGGGTCAACGGTGTTCCCCGACCAAAGAATCTGCCAGTTGGCGTCGAGTTCTCGCTGTTCAAGATCGATCGCTCGTTGCATAAGCTCGTGCTCACGATTGAGTTCGTCGAACACTTCTTGTGCGAGTGCAGCTTCGCCACCGGGAGCCCAAGGATCGTTCTGGGAATCCCAGAGTGGAGTTAGAAGTTCTTCTTGAAGTCGTTGTAGCTCGTGTCGAAGATCTTCAACTTCACGCTCTCGTGGCTCAATCTCGTTGACCCACAGGTCGTTCATTTCATTTTCGATAGGTCGAAGAGTTTGGTCTTCAAACTCTCGAATTTCTCGGCTGCCTGCAATGGCATCTCGAGCACCTTCGGTCGCAAGAACATCGCAAGCGGAGAAGAATGCCATGAGAAGCACCATTCCGACCGTTGCCGTGAGCTTGAATGAGACATTGCGATTTCGCACTGCAGTCATATGAATTCCACCCGTTAGCGGTGCCTACTTTGTGAGCACCTTGCAAGTCGCTGAACATCCCCGACCAACCTGGTCCTTTAGCGATCTGCAACTAAGCTAAGCGCGGTTCCTCAATGATCTCTGGGCGTTTCCTGTTAACTCGCTGAGAATCAGGTGTGCCTAAGGTGTAAGCGGTGGACACGTCTAGTTGCGCTTGATCTCAAGTCAAGTTGAGGATGTCGTCTGGAATATCGAGGAAATACGGGAGCTCAGCTCGCAGAAACCTCGTTACGTGGATTCGACTTGCACGGGGCTACTCGGGTCTTGCCGGTATTTCCTAGAAGTAGGCATAGGCTCTCCATCATCCCCCATCTTCCAGAAAACCGAGGCGTCCCACTCAACATCGGATCGTTCAGGAAAGTCTTCTCGGTAGTGACTTCCACGACTCTCAGTCCGATGAAGTGCTGCTAATGCCATTAGGTCAGCCGTGAACACCAAGTTATCTGTCTCTAGCACTCGGAGAAGATCTTGTGACCCGTCGACACGCACATCACGTAACCGCTCATAGCGTAGCGTCGAACAGTCCTGTCTCATCTGAGACAGTAGCGACTCGCTTCGCACTGCGATTAGGGACTTACCGGTGGTAGTCTTCAAGGATTTCCTTACATCGAACCATGAACCAACCCCAGTTCCATTTCCGAACGAGTTTATTCTGGCCACGATCGGTTCCAGAGAACTTTCATTAAGTTCTTTTTTACCTGCCGACCTAGCCCGTTCAGCTGCACGTTCACCGGCTCGCTTCCCAAACACATTGCACGCAGCGAGCATCCCACCACCGAGTCGATCTGCTCCATGTGGACCAGCGATCGTTTCCCCTACAGCAAACAATCCAGGGACAGTGGACTCGCAGTGCTCATCGACACGGATGCCGCCATTGATTGCGTGTGCCGAGTGTGCGATTTCGATGATTTCATCATCCAGTTTTATGCCATCCACAGACGGGTGATGCTGAGGACGCGCCGGCTTAGCACTTGAAACGTCAACTCCACCGAAATCAACCGTGATGGCGTTTCGCTCGTTCCCGTTCCCTGAGCGAAGTTCACACTGTATGGCGATGTCTACCCACTTCGAGACATCCTGAGTGCTGTACGGATAGTGGTGAGTCCTCTGTTCGTACGCTTCTTCCGCTGAAACTCCGTGCGGCAGATATTTGTCGAGAAACTCTTCACCCTTGCCATTGCGTAGCACGGGGTTCAGCGTCCACCACGGGCCTCCGCCCATTGGAGGCGTCCCTTTTACTTCCCGAATCATGTACTGCATGAATTCAAGGTTTACTAGCTCGGCACCGGCACGGTATGCGATTGCGTAACCGTCACCAGTTATGTCCCCGGGTGCATGGCTCAACGGGAACATTTGTGCAGCCCCACCTGTCGCCATAATTACGGCTGCAGCGCGATAAACGATAGTTTCGCCATCATCGTTGATAGCGACGGCACCAACACACTCGCCACCATCGACGATCAAATCGATAACGGTTACACCTTCGTGAACTTCTGTCCCATATCGAGTTGCCTGTGCAGCCAACGATTCAACCATCGTTCCCGTATGGCCACCTACGGAGTTCGAGACCATGCCGTGGGCACGAGGTTGGGAAGCGAAACACGAGTAGCCCGAGTAGTGAGGGCGTTTTCCTTCAGGATCATCGATCAGTTCGAATCCCCAACCTTCAAGTTCGAGTAATCGATCTGGTGATTCTTCAGAAAGAATCTTCGCCATTCGGGCGTCCGCCATTCCGGCGGCGGCGTTCATGATGTCGGCATAGTGGACTTCAGGACTATCTTCAGCCCCACCGCATCCATCAGCAGCTTGCCAAGCGGAACCGACGCGAATCTTGTTCATTCCCGGGTAGTTAGTAGCACCAGATTTGCCGAACTGCTTCTTGAGCACGACGGTAACCGAAACTCCAGAAGCACCGGCGGCAACAGCCGACCGAGCAGCGGCAGCACCACCACCGATGACCAACACATCGGTTTCGTGAATGCGACTCGGACTATTTACGATCTTTTGCAACTATTACTACCTGTTTTAATCACGATATGCCCGTCAGATCGGAATAATTCACCATTCCGAGCTGAGCACGTTGTTGTCATCAACACGTCGTGCGAGTTATCGACTCTAGCAATAACTTGGTTATTGCGTCACTGAGTCGAACGGATAGTTGATTTGCCCATCCACCTACTTACCCACCCGGAACCACTGGCGCGCCCACTGTCACAATCGTGAGACGGTGACCGGCAGACTAACGCCTTCTCAATCGAACTTCATTTCCGGTTCGAATGGATAGAGCGGTTTACGCCGGTGCATGTATGAAAAGCTCGACATGTTGGCACTTGTCACGCCGGGTGAATCGGCCACGATAATCTCACGGGCGATCGGTTCGTATGCGGCGCGCGGCGATACTGTGCCTTTGCAGATTACGACCTTGTAGTCTTCCGGCGTTATGCCTATCGAGTAATACTGCTCTCGGCTCATATTTCCGATACCCCTGATCGTATGCAGCAGCATCGTGTAGCCATTCTCGGTATCTAGAGCGACTGAAGGCCCATAGTCGAAGAATCGAAGTCCACCGTGAGTGGGTTTAGGCTCCTCAAATTTGCCGTCCGTGATGGCACGAACATTGCCTGTTACCTCTATGGGTTCACCGTGCAAATCATCTGTCCCTGCACCCACTTTGAGAGTTATCGTCGAGCCAACTCCGGCGCTGATACAGGCTTGAACGTTAGAGGGATCGAACAGCGAGAGAAGTAAACTCTTTTCGCCGCTCAATCCTTGGAGCATCAACTCCGCCAGGATGTGAGTAGAGTCAGCCGGTCCCCCACCGCCAACGTTGTCGCCGACGTCCATTATTACAGTCGGTTTACCATCCAACGGGGCGCTTATCGCTCTGCTGACTGCCTCCTCGACAGAGGGTGAGTCGTTCTGTAGTTCAGCTCGTCGATCCCATGCCCTCTTCGCCAGCCAGTTTGCCTGCTCCTCAGCGAGTTTCGCATCACCATTCGTGACCACGAGGAACGAAACGCCCATCTGATCGACATCCGCATACGGGAATCCTTGGCCACATGTCACAGAAAGAACGTTCGGCTTTTTCAGTACTTCCTCAACATCGTCCATGATTTCTTTCATTGGGCCGAAAGAGGTTGGTTGTTTGACGATATTGATGAGCATGGGCACCTGCACGAGATGCTGAACGGGCCGAATTTCACCCTGAATAGTTTTGACTAATATTTCGGATGCTTCGACTGCTCGTTCGACCGCATCAAGGTGCGGATTCGTTCGAAATGCAACTATGGCTTCGGTGTTTGCGACCTGATGTTGAGTGATGTTGCAATGCAGATCCATCGTCATCACTACCGGCGTATCTGGCCCCACTACCTCCCTGACTCTACGAGAAATCTCACCATCCAAATCAGGATATTCCTCGGTCACTCCACCGCCGTGTTGGGCAAGTAACACCCCGTCCCAAGGACCGTTCTGTTTCAGAAGATCGATCATTTCCTCGGAGATTCGATCGAACGCATCTTTAGTGACCGTGCCAGTCGGTCCCGCGAAGGCGAACAGCAGAGGTACAAGATCGAATTCGAACTTCTGGGCGGCCTGAAAATAACCACCAAGTGTGAATTTTGAATTTGCGTGCCGTTCGGCAATTTCGTTACCGCGCAAAAACTCAAATTCTTCGAATGCTTCGTAGTCCGTTTTTACAGACTGAAACGTATTCGTCTCGTGAAATAGACCCAGAGCAGCGATTCGCATGGATGTTCCTAATCGACCGATCGACTTAGTTGATGAAGATTGTCAAGATCTGCACACTCTCAGATCTGCGAGTTAGTTTGATAGGAAAGCCACCGGCTGTCTACGTTGACCGCGAGCATTACGTGGACACAATCCCTAAAACAAAAAAAACCACCGTTACACCGGTGGCTTTTCATTCATGCAATATCGAGTTTGGTGGGCCCTGTGGGGATCGAACCCACGACCTGCGGATTAAAAGTCCGTTGCTCTACCGCTGAGCTAAAGGCCCTTCAAACTCGGCTATTAACAGTACGACAGCATTGAACCAATAG
>JBDQHW010000046.1:0-11978 GCA_040264655.1 Dehalococcoidia bacterium
GTCACGAGCGAGCGGTAACTAGCTCCAAGCCTCAGTCACGGGATCAGGAATGCCGTCCCACCGGCTCGCTCCTTGCGCCCGCATAACTGCGATTCGCTTCACCACTTCGGGATTGCCGAGTCCGTGAAGCGGCTTACCGGTGAGAATGTTCACAGCGTTCTCGCCCCAGCGTGTTGCGCCAGCGATTCCGCTGGTATCTGAAGTGCCAGCGATGTGCGGACTAATCGTCAGGTTCGGAATCTTGAGAAGCGGGCTTTCTGCGTCGAGCGGCTCGACCTCTGTCACGTCGATTCCAGCAGCCGCAATTTCGCCAGTGAGAAGCGCTTCTTGCAATCCACCTTCATCGACGATCGGGCCACGTGCGCAGTTGATGAACACTGCACTTGGCTTCATCTTCCTAAACGCATCGATATTGAAAATGTGATTGGTCTCGGCGGTAGCTGGCGAATGAACCGTTAGATAGTCCGATTCAGTCAGCAGCGTGTCGAGGTCAACCATCTCGACTCCAACCAGATCAGCAGCGGTCTGCGGCACGTATGGATCGTACGCAATGATCTTGCCGGGCCCGAATCCACGCACCCGATTCGCAAATCCTTTGCCGATACTTCCGAGTCCGAAAATGCCGACAGTGTTACCAGCTATTCGTCGCAGATTGCCTCGCATAGCTTCAAGCTCAGCAGGTCGATCCGACCACGCACCGGCTTTCAGAGCAGCATCTTGCTCAACTATCTGACGAGTAATCGAGAGGAGCATCGCCATGGCGTGGTCGGCAACTTCCGAGGTGTTGATGCCCGGAGTGTTTGTTGCACAGATTCCAAGTTCGGTCGCTGCATCTAGATCGATTGAATCGACACCTACTCCAGAACGACCGACCATCTTCAGCTTCGGTAGCGCTTCGAGGACTTTCCTCGTGGTGTGCGGTACGGTTCCGACCAGCAGCACATCGGCATTCTGGGCGGCTGTGATCACCTCGTTTTCAGTTCGAGCAGGCACGTACTCAACTTCGATGCCAGCCTCGCGAATCACGTTCGTCGTGAGTTTGCTCGGCTCACGGTTGTACATGGTGATAACGACCTTGAATGCCATTCTACTTCTCCAAATAATCTTGAAATTCAGTACCGATTGATGAGGCAGCAGCTTACCCGATTCGCAACCTGAAGCGGTATTGAACAACCACGAAAGCAGGCACACAATGCTCCGATCTAGCTCTATTGCAGCAACACAGGATTCCATAACGTGACCTCCGACTCGCTTCCTCTCATCGAACCCGGCCGACTCAAACTCAACATTCCGGTTCCAATGCGTGACGGGGTTAACCTTTCTGGCGACATTTGGCTGCCACCGACTTCTCAAGGTGACGGTCCGTGGCCAGTGCTACTGCTTCGCACGATCTACGATAATCAGGAAGCGCGCTACATCGAGTGGACTCGTGAATTCACCGCCCGTGGGTATGCGGTTGTGATGCAGGATTGTCGTGGTCGTGGCGACTCCGACGGTGACTGGGAGCCATACGTCTGCGAGCTAAACGACGGATACGACACCCATGAATGGATAGGTCAGCAGGACTGGTGTGACGGCAACGTCGGAACCTTCGGACTCTCTTATCCCGGCTTCACGCAAACGCTACCCGCAACGCTTCGCTCCAAGTATCTAAAAGCCGTTGCACCGATCGCTTCACAGCAAGACAACTACGGGCATCACCGTGTGAACGGTGTGATTCATCACAACGTCAGTTTTGCGTTCCTGAACATGCTTGGCCGATCGATGCAGTACGAATCTCTCAAGCACTTCGATCAGGATTCGTTCTTCTTTGCACTGCCGCTCGACACAGCGATGGAAGAGGTTTCGACCACACATCCGTACTACGCCGGAGTAATTGCCCACGAACAGTACGACGAATGGTGGTCGAGCTACAGCCTTAGAGACAAGTACGACCAGGTCGACATCCCTTCTTACTTCATCACTGGGTGGTTCGATTCGCTATCGAACGAAAATTTCAAGTTATTCAACGGCTGGAGCAAGAACGCTCGAAGCGAAGACGCTCGAAAAAAGACGAAGCTACTCGTTGGACCGTGGAGCCATCAAATCGCTCCATGGGGTCGCGTCCCAATGGGCGAAAACGGCGAATATGCAGATCGAACGTTCGGCAAGCAGGCGTTATCCGATGTGATTGATATGCACACGCACTGGTACGACCAGCAGCTAAAGGGAATCGACAGCGGAATCGATGACGAGGCTCCGATTCGACTGTTCGTTATGGGTGCAAACGAATGGCACAACGAATACGAATGGCCATTGGCTCGCACCGAATGGACGAAGTTCTACTTGAGCAGCAACGGTGATGCAGCAAGTGCTGGTGGATCGCTCTCGACAGAAGCACCAGCAAGCTCGGGTGCATCCGACAGCTTCACTTACGATCCCAAGAACCCAGTCCCCTCTCTCGGGTCGCAGTACCAAACGTTCGATTTCTGTGGTCCGCACGACCGATCAACGCTGCAAGAACGATCTGACATTCTTACGTTTACTACCGAGCCATTGACCGAAGATACTGAAGTGACGGGTCCGATTCGAGCAACAATCTGGGCATCGTCGGATGCGGTCGACACCGATTTCACGGCTGCGCTAACCGACCTGGAACCAGATGGCAAGGCGATTGCGCTGTGCGAAGGAATTGTTCGTGCACGTTTCCGAAATGGAACCGACACGCCCGAGATGATGAACCCTGGCGAGATCTACGAATTCGAGATCGACATGTGGAACACTTCCAACATGTTCAAGAAGGGTCACAGTATCCGTATCGAAATATCCAGCTCGAACTTCCCTCGATACAACCGCAATCTGAACAGTGGAAATCCAATAGCTACCGACACTGAAATCAAAATCGCCAACCAAACGATTTACCACGACTATGAAAACCCGTCGCACGTAACCCTGCCGGTAATACCTCACTAATGTGATAGCGTGACGGTATGACTACTCCACGAAAACACCCTGCGGTAAATTCACCTCACGCCACTCGCGGCGAAAAAGTTCAAAACGCCAAAGGAGCTTCAACAGGCTCAACGGGTGGTCACGGAATCGGTGAAGCTCCAAACTCGCGTATGAAAAAGTTTGGAATCTGGCTCGTCGTGTTCCTAGTCATCCTGTTCATCATCATCGACATCGTCGACAAGCAAAACGCAAAGAAAACGAATTCCTATTACGAGCCTTCTGCTGACCAAATTCTCGACTGGAAAGTTTAGCTAACCCGATGACGCGCCGACGCTGAGCGACTAAACTCGCTCGGCAATGACTTCTTCAGCCAAAACTTCCTCCCAACCCCAGTACGGCGTGCACGCTATTCGTGACGTGATGATGCCGATGCGTGACGGCATACGTCTCGCCACCGACATTTTTCTACCGTGCCACGGCGACGGTCGGGTCGTCGACTCAAGCGAACAAGTGCCTGCACTTCTCGTTCGCACCTCGTACGACAAAACTGCTCCTGAATGGGACGATGTCATTCCCTACTACGTGCGTCGTGGCTACGCATTCGTAGTGCAAGATCTTCGATCACGATTTCGATCTGAAGGCGATGGTCACTACTACCACACGGTGAATCCGTGGGAAGGCGACGACGGCTACGACACTATCGAGTGGCTAGCCGAGCAAGACTGGTGCACCGGCAAAATCGGCACACTCGGCTCCTCTCATCGAGCAATTACTCAGACTCAGCTTGCCCTTCGAAAGCCACCTCACCTATCTGCAATGTGGGTGGAAGCTGGCCCAACGAACATCTATCGACATGAAGCCCGGGAAGGCGGAGCTATGTCGTTGCAGATGTTCGGGGCTGCTCACCTTCACGCTCTAGACAGTCATGAAGTGGGCGACGATCCAGAAAAAGCCAAAATCATTCTCGATGCGATGCGTGACATGGGCGATTGGCTACAACGATTCCCACTCAAGCCCGGCGAAACTGCGCTCAGGGTCGCTCCTGATCTCGAAAAAACCGTATTCGACTACTACTACCGTGGCGAGTACGACGAATGGTGGGATCAGGAATCGGCGAACCAAGAGCCATATTTTGATCAACATGCAGATGTGCCGATGACTGTTTCATGCGGTTGGTACGACAATTTCGTAGGCGCAACGGCGAACTATTTCACCCAGATGAACGAGCAGAACGAATCGGCAACTCGGCTCGTTTTGGGCGCTTGGTGACACGGCGGTACACGATCCACTGGTCAGTGGCATGGAGATACAGACACCGGTAAAGAGAGTGTCTGGGGCAACGAGATTTACAACGTTGAACGTCTGAAGTTTTTCGATGAACACTTGAAGGGATTCCCTGCCCCTAAGGACGATTCGCCAGTGCGCATCTATGTCATGGGAACTGGCGACGGCAAAATGTCGCCGGAAGGACACCTCAACCACGGCGGATACTGGCGAGACGAAAATGAATGGCCGCTCGAACGAGCGCAGTTCCAAACGCTTTACCTACACGACGATGGTTCACTAGATTCGTTCGAGGCGATGGAAGACGCCAGTTCGCTGACGTACACGTACGATCCAGAACATCCGGTGCCGACTATTGGCGGACAGCTTGTGGGCATGTTCAAGATCATTGCGCCCGAAGACGGTGGCCCTGAGCTAGACAATGTCCCCGAATTCCTCGATCAATGGACTCTCGCTAGAAACAATCTAGGCGAAGTTATAGCAGCGGGTGGGTTCCATCAAAAGGAAGGACCCGAATGGGTTGGTGCTGAGGAGCCATATCAACTATTAAAAGAACGCTCCGACGTATTGGTGTTCGAGACCGATCCTCTGCAAGACGACATCGAAGTCACCGGTGAGGTGATGATCAAGCTCTGGGTTTCATCAACCGCGGTAGACACCGATTTCACGGTCAAGCTAGTCGATGTTTATCCGTTTAGTGAGGACTATCCGGAGGGATATCACCTCAATTTGGTCGACACAATTCAGCGCGCTCGATACCGCGACTCATGGACCGAACCGGAGATGATGACTCCCGGAGAACCAGTTGAGATTTCGATCACACTCTGGCCAACTTCGAACGTGTTCAAGAAGGGGCATCGAATTCGATTAGACGTGTCGAGTTCGAACTTCCCTCGATTCGACGTCAACCCGAATACCGGTGAACCTGTCGGTCGCCACACTAGCATGATCAAGGCCGACAACACGATTCACACTGGTGCAGATCATCCGTCAAGAATCGTGCTTCCGGTCATTCCGTCTGAAGAGTAAAAACTCAATCTAACGCGAACAGGCGACTGAAAATACTCAGTCGCCTGTATCAAACTTCTACTTGATCTTCCTACAACATTCGGTTGGAAGACTCGAAATTACTCTTCCTCACCAGATTGGCGGGAAGCGATAACCCTTTGAGCGTCCTGCGGCGGTACCGGCTCGTAGTGATCCATCGTTGCTGTGAAATCACCTTGAGCATGAGTCAACGAACGTAAATCAGCGGCGTATCTCTGCATCATTGAAGCCGGAGCCTCAGCAGTGATCTCGGTGATTCCGTTACCTCTCGTTTCCATACCCTCAATCCGAGCACGTCGAGTGTTTAAGTCACCCATCACATCACCAGCGCTTGCATCAGGAGCCAAGATTCGGAGCTTCATCACAGGCTCCAACAACGTGGGTCGAGCATCTCGAACCGCTTGCCTAAAGCCCATGCTGCCTGCGATCTCAAACGCCATTCCTGATGAGTCGACCGAATGGGACGATCCGTCCGTAAGCATCACAGCAACGTCGACTACTGGATAGCCAGCGACAACGCCACCCACGGCAGCATTGCGAATGCCTTTTTCAACGGCCGGAATGTAGTCCTTGGGCACGTTCCCGCCAACGACTTTCGAGCCGAACGTAATGCCCTTGCCCGATTCTCCCGGTGATATTTCTAAGACAACGTGACCGTATTGGCCGCGGCCACCAGACTGCTTCCTGTGCTTGTACGAAACAGACGTTTGGCCACCAATCGTTTCCTTATAAGCAATGCTTGGCAGCTTGGTATCGAGGTGGACATCGAACTTCCTAGCGATACGTTCGATCGCTAGATCAACGTGAATATCACCAAGACCATGCAACACGGTCTCAGATGTATCAGCGTTTCGTTCCAATTCGAGAGTCGGGTCCTCTTCAGTCATCCTCGTCAACGACTCCGCCATCTTGTCCAAGTCAGATTGCGCTCGAGGCGATACAGCCAACGCAAAGACTGGAGATGGAAGATTCACTCCACCAAGTTTGATCTCATTCGACTTGTCGCAAAGCGTGTCGAACGTCTGCGTGTGATTCAATCGTGAGATGACTCCGATATCACCTCGAACTACCGAGTCAACTCCTGAAGTTTCTTTACCAACTACCTGATAAACCTGCCCTACCCGCTCGGATTCACCTTTGTTGGCGTTCCAGAGCTGAGCGTTCGAGTTCAAAGTCGCGCCATAAACGCGGAAGTAAGAGAGCTTGCCAACGAACGGATCAGCAGATGTTTTGAATATCAGGTTTGCCTGAACACCTTCTGGTACTTCTGGAACCTCTCCATCATCCGGAGATGGGAGCAGGTCAACAATTGCGTCGAGAAGTTCTGAAGAACCGATATTTCCTGTGCTTGATGCGGCAAATACAGGAACGATTTCTCTGCTTAGGATTCCATCCTTGAGACCGGCGTTGATTTCCTCGGAGGTCAACGATTTGCCATCGAGATACTTCATCATCAGATCATCGTCGGCTTCTGCTATCGCTTCGATAGCCGATTCGGACATCTCGCCGGTTGCCACTGCGCTAAACGCATCGGCATCGCCGTTCACACCCTGTACGGGCACGCACTGCCTGCCCCACGCTTCTGCAAGCTCGGCACAGGTTTGGGCGAACGAAGAATTCTCTCTATCGAGTTTGTTTACGACAATCGCAGTGGGTATTCCCAAATCCTGCGTGTAGTTCCAAGCGTGCTGCGCACCAACTTCGATACCAGAGGCTGCTGAAACAACCAGAATTACTGAATCGGCGACACGAACGGCCGAAAGCATGTCGCCGCGGAAATCAGGGTAGCCCGGAGTATCCAAAAGGTTTATTCGGTGACTGTTCCAGTCGCAGGGCAGCACAGAAAGCTGAATGCTTGATCCGCGACGCTGCTCTTCTGGTTCAAAATCTGAATAGCTGGTCTTGCCATCGACCTTGCCCTGCCGGTTTGTGCCACCAGCAGTAAAAAAAAGGGCATCAACGAGTGAGGTCTTGCCTGCTCCGTTATGCCCTACAAGCGCAACGTTACGTATTTGACTCGTGCCGTAATCAGCCATGCCGCGTCTCTCCGATGATCCGAGGCGACTTGGACGATTCCTGCCCCGGTTTAGTAGGGTCGAGTTCGCTATGAGGGCGATGTTAGCAGGAGTTTCAAACGCACGTAAAAGTTTGACCTGAGGAGTGTGTGAAGCGATGCATGCAGGTCAGCTAGGTCAGTTTCTTTGACCACTCATCCTGGGCTTCAGAATGTTTGAAAACGCAGTTAAAGCAACAGGGTCGGCCACGACAGTGAGATAAAACATGTCATGACCGACCCTGTTAGACGGATGAGGAGACCGTTCGACCCGAAGGCCTAAATATCGTCTACTCGACGCTAGCCCATTCACCACCACTTGGCGCTTACGCCGAGCAATAGAACTGCCTCGTTCCCGTCTAAAATCTATAAGAACACACCGTTGTGAGGCTCGAATAAGACGTTTGTAGGAACTGTGTGAGATTTCACCCGCACACCTAAACCGGTGCCTCAAAAGCGGTCTCGTCCCGAAAAGTTAAAGCAACGGGGTCGGCTATGACAGTGAGATACAACATGTCACGACCGACCCCGTTTAACGATTGAGGAGACCGTTCGACCCGAAGGCCTAAAAATCGTCTACCCGACGCTAGCCCGTCCACCACCACTTGGCATTTACGCCGAGCAATTGAACTGCCTCGTTTTCGTCTGAGATCTATATGACCATGCTCATGTGAGGCTCAAATAAGACGTTTGTAGGATCGGTGTGAGATTTTGCGCATCTTACTTTCACAGCAATCAACAACTAACGAATCTTGATTGATCGCAAATGACGAACGAAAATTGCGCAAACGCGCCATTTGGAGTTACGCTAAGCACGAAATGATTTTTCATCACGCGCTCCTGACCGACTGCCTTTGTTGCTGTACTACCTCTGAGGAGATGGCACTCTAGGATCGCGCACGAGCACGCACCGGAACGCCTCCCCTCGCCTATCGAAAGCGGGGGGTTTTTATTTGGCGATTATTAGTTCACGTAAACATCAATCAATGACATCTGTTTCTCAAGGTAAGCCTTCATTCTTCAGCTTCCCTCACCCAATCAACGCCAGCGTCGCACGCGCCGTCGCTGCTGGTGTTGTGGTCATGGCAGTCGCAACAATCGTTTTTGACCAGCCGTGGATCACGCTTCTACTTGCGTACGGCTTCATTGCCCGAGTAGCAGCCGGACCCCGTCTGAGCCCGCTTGCATACATCGTCACGAAATTCATCGTTCCGAAGTTCAAGCTTCCTTACCGCCCGGTTGCAGGACCACCAAAGCGGTTTGCGGCAACGATAGGCATAGTGTTTAGCGTTACAGCTGCCGTTCTATCACTCGGATTCGGTCTAAACGGAGCTGCCTATATTGTTCTTGGTGGCTTGATCTTCGCTGCCGGTCTCGAAAGCGTGTTCGGTTATTGCTTAGGTTGCCGAATCTTTGG
Organism: Dehalococcoidia bacterium; assembly: GCA_040264655.1. Taxonomy (GTDB): domain Bacteria; phylum Chloroflexota; class Dehalococcoidia; order Lucifugimonadales; family Lucifugimonadaceae; genus Lucifugimonas. The sequence continues at coordinate 8,733 of JBDQHW010000046.1, forward strand.
ATTCCTGATCGGCTGGGGCATCATTCCAGAAAGCGTCTGCGAAGACTGCGCCAACTTCGAGCAGCGAGCCAAACGCATGGCTGCTCGCGGACTACGTCCCGACGGATCGCCGCTAGTCGATTAGTCGCTAACCCGATACATAAACAAAGCAAACAAAAAGAGCCTGATCAGTAGTGATCAGGCTCTTCTCATGAGATCCGATTGGATTTCGGAGAATCTCGAAACTACGCTTCTCCGCGTTCCTTGTACTCTTCGAACAGCTTCCACGTGTTGTCGTTGAACGGGTAGTACTTGCCTGGCGATCCAGGATTCTTACGAAGTTCCTTCTTGATCACCACTTCAACTTCTTCACGTTCGGCAGCAATCTCCAGCACTCGTTCTGCCATAGCGGCCGGGACAACGACAACGCCATCGTCGTCACCAATGATCGCGTCACCTGGACGAACCACGACACCACCGCACTCGATCACATCGTTCACGCCCCACGGCTGCATAACGGCAGGGCCCTGCTTAGCAGTGGACGAATGAGCAAACACAGGGAATCCGTAGTCTTTGAGTTCAGCAGTGTCACGAACCGAGCCGTCAGTGACCAATCCGCCAACTTTAAGCTGGGCGAGCCGGTAGAACTTGATGTCTCCACCAACCGACTCCCAGGGCCCAACAGACGAAGCAACCAACACCTCGTTCGGACCACAAAGCTCGAACGCAACGTACTCGGGTGAATCTTCGGCTTTTGGCTTGTCCTCAAGGATGTCGGGACGGTGCGGCACAAATCTTAGTGTCACGGCTCGGCCGACCATCTTCTGTCCAGGGAAGATCGTGCGAGCACCATGAATCATTGCCTGCGGCCAGCCGTCCACCCAAAGTCCATCGATTAATGTCTGAGTCGGAAGTTCACCTAGCTTGGCGAGCATCTCATCTGAAATTGCGGGTTCGGTTGTCACCGGATTCTCCAATTAGATTCAATAGTTACGCGATAAATAGTTTGGTTACGAGCCCTGTTTGAACTTGTCGAGGACTGTGACCAGAGCAGCACTGGCAGGAACCGGAATACCGGCTTCTCGCCCAATCTTCACCACTGCTCCGAGAATGTCGTCGAGTTCCAAAGGACGACCGTGGTCGAGATCGTATTGAAGTGATGCCTGAGTTTCTTCAGCTTCGGCGATTGCATCTGACATCTTTTCGTCAACGCAGTTCGGTGCAAACGTAACGCCTTGCGACTGCCCAACGGCGACAATTTCTTCCATCACTGTACGAACCGTCTGTTCGCCATGTGCGCTTGCCAAGATTTCTACGAAGCTAGCTCGTGACGCAGCCATTACAGATCCGATAGCACCGACAGCTACCATCTTGGTCCACAGGGTATCGACAATGTTGCTGCTTACAGCAACTTGCATACCTTCACGTGAAAACAGCTTCTTGATCGCGTTGGTTCGCTCGGTTTCAGAGCCATCATCTTCACCAAACTCGATCATCGCAGTAGATCCACTCTGGCGAATGTGCCCCGGACCAGCGATCCCAGTCTCGATGTAAGTTGCACCCTGAAGAACGTGCTTAGCGCCGAAAGCTTCGCCGAGAATTTGACCGGCGGTAGCTCCGTTCTGAATTGTCAGAATGTTCGTGTTCTCGCCGATCATGCCCTTCATTGTGGGGAACGCATCAGCATTCGAATACAGCTTGATGCAGTGAATAATCAAGTCGACTTCACCGACCGTTGAAGGATCGTCGGTAACCGGTACTTTCACGTTGAAGTTGCCCCAATGGCTATCTACTTCTAGGCCGTTCTTGGCAATCGCATCGCCGTGTGCGCCGCGAGCAATGAGCACTACGTCTTCGCCCTGATTCGCCAGTAAGCCACCGAAATATCCGCCGACAGCTCCTGCACCCATAATCGCTATACGCATTGCCAGTACCTGTTCCGTTCCATATTCAATAACACTCGTTTAAATTTCGTGGTCAACATTATCGGAATGTGAGGGTCGATGGTTCAGCCGAAAGCCCTTCATTCGTCGGCAATTTCGGGTGGATGAACCGCACTACTCGGCAACTCGAAATAAAAACACAAAACAATTGTTAAAAGAAACTGAGAATCCACTGGTAAAATCGTTGGTCGATTCACTAAAGGAACCAAAGATTTGTCAGAAACTACTCTCGTCCGGTCGGACAATCGCTCGAAATCAACGCAGCGTCCGATCAAGATCACACCCGGTTACGTCCCTGATGCCGAAGGATCGGCACTGATCGAAACCGGAAACACAATTGTGATGTGTGCGGCGACAGTAGAAACCCGAGTTCCACCGTGGATGCGCAGCAAAGGCACCGGATGGGTAACTGCCGAATACTCGATGCTGCCTCGTTCAACACGCGAACGAGTTCGACGTGAACGAAGTAAAGTCGGTGGACGAACTCAAGAAATCCAGCGCCTCATCGGACGCGCTCTTCGCTCGGTGACTGATCTATCAGCTCTCGGCGAAATTTCGATTCTACTCGACTGTGATGTAATTCGAGCCGACGGCGGAACTCGTACGGCGTCTATCACCGGAGCGTACGTCGCATTACATCAGGCGCTGACCGGATTGCTCGAAGCAGGAACTATTGAATCAATCCCACTCAAAGACTCAATTGCTGCAATCAGCGTCGGCATGGTCGACGGAGCTGCAGTTCTCGACCTCGATTACAACGAAGATTCTGCCGCAGATGTCGACATGAACGTTGTGATGACCGGCTCAGGTGAATTCGTCGAACTTCAGGGAACGGGTGAGGAAGCCACGTTCACACGGGCACAACTCGATGAAATGCTGGGTCTCGCAGAAACAGGAATCGAAAACCTGTTGGCAGCTCAAAAGACCGCACTCGGAATATAGAAACCACCGATCCGAAAAATATTTGAACACCGTTGCCTAGCTAGGCAATACGAAACGACAGAAACTAAGAAGTAAACAAACACATGGCGAAAATCACATCGGTAATCGGTCACGAAATTCTCGACTCACGAGGAAACCCCACTGTCGGTGCAACCGTCGTTCTTGACGACGGTACGACTTCATCAGCTGCTGTTCCATCGGGAGCAAGCACTGGTAAGCGAGAAGCTGTTGAGCTTCGAGATGCTGACAAAAACCGATTCGGTGGCAAGGGTGTTCTGAAAGCTGCCGGTGCAGTGAACGGCGAGTTGGGCAAAGCTGTCATCGGACTCCAAGCAGCCGACCAGCGTGCGATCGACCAAGTGATGATCGACCTCGACGGCAC
>JBDQHW010000047.1:0-9345 GCA_040264655.1 Dehalococcoidia bacterium
CCAAAAAGGTGTGCTTCGAGTGAAGAGCGCGTTCGTAGAAGACAGGCAAGACCACGACTACGTCGCCGCCAATCTGGCCGACGAGCTGATCTTGATGGTCGATTGGCTGGGGCTGAAACGGGTCGTGGCAGGTCGCAAAGGCAACCTGATACCTGCTCTACGAACCGCTCTGAAACGCTAAACGAGAACTACGCCTGTTCGAGATACATGACGGCGAACATCTCGTTTGCATCGGTCCACACGTTTTTCACGTTCAGGCCCGCTTCGTTCGCCATCTCGCCAAATGCTTCGATCGTGTACTTGTGTGAGTACTCCGTAAGTACCGTTTCGTTTGCTTCAAATTCAAACGAGTATTTGCAGACATTCACGGTTTGAGCTTGAGTCGAAACCAAGTGCATCTCTATGCATGATCGATTTTCGTTGAATATTGCTTCATGACGGAACTTGCTGAGATCGAACTCACCACCAAGCTCATCGTTGATTCGCTTGAGAATGTTTAGGTTGAAATCAGCCGTCACGCCTTCAGAATCGTTGTAAGCCGCCCGGAGGACGTCTCGATTTTTATCGAGGTCAATACCGATCAACACACCACCGTCAGCACCTGCATTTGTTGCCATGCCAGCGAGTAGCTCTTTGGCGTCGTCGCGCTGGAAATTACCTATGGTCGATCCCGGAAAGTAGATGACTCGTCGAGCTTCTTGGTTTGTTGACGAAGGTACATCGAATTCTTTAGTGAAGTCCGCAACGACAGGCATCACTTCTATCGCAGGAAACTCTGCCTGTAACGAGTGTCCAACCTGAGACAGATAGTCGCCAGAAATATCGATCGGCACATACCCGGCAGGCTGGATCAGATTCCTGAGCAGCAAACGGGTCTTCAACGAACTACCACTGCCGTATTCGACCACTAGAGCATTAGGCCCAACCACCTCAGCGATGTCGCCCACTTGCTCTTGCATCAGAGCGCTTTCTGTCCGAGTGACGTAGTACTCATCGAGCTCACAGATGTCATCGAACAACTTCGATCCACGCTCATCGTAGAAGTACTTGCTCGGCAGCGTTTTACGGTCTTGCGAGAGTCCATTAACGACATCAGTCAGCATTGTCTGGAGTGCTGCTTCAGCTGCGGGTGTACTCGTTGCGATCGTCATCTATTAAATGTTCCTCAGATTCATTTCAGAGAGTGAAAGTTACTTGGCGTCTCGTGCGAGCCGGAACCCCATGAACTGCCATTTGCTCTGAGCGTAAAAGAAGTTGCGATAGGTAGGGCGTATGTGATTCTGCGGAGTCGCAGCAGAGCCACCTCGGAGTACGATCTGGTTCGCCATGAACTTGCCGTTGTACTCGCCAATTGCACCCTCGGCGACCTTGAAACCTGGGTAAGGGCTGTAAGCGCTGTTTGTCCACTCCCACACATCACCGAACATTTGATGGAGTCGACCCTTAGGTGCATCCAACGCTAGTGGGCGAGGGTGGAAACGGAAGCTGTCGGAATATGTGCCGCCTTCGATATCTGCATCAGCGGAAGCAATCTCCCACTCCGCCTCGGTCGCTAATCGCGCTCCAGCCCATCGGGCATAGGCGTCGGCTTCGAAGAAACTGACGTGAAGTACTGGTTCGTCAAGGTGGACCGGGCGTGGACCTGCGAGCGTGTACTGCCACCACTCATCTTTTTCCTTGAACCAGTAAAGCGGTTTATCGAACTTCTCCCACTCGTGCTCTTTGAGTGAAGCCTCTTGAACTTCAGCCCAACCGAGAGAGAGCCAGACGTCGGGTCGCTGATATCCACCGTCATTCATGAACTGTAGAAATTCACCATTCGTGACAAGGCGAGATCCGATTTCAAATGCGTTTACATACTCTTTGTGCTCAGGCCCTTCGTTGTCGAACGAGAATCGAGTCGCGTCCCAACCAATGTCGTAAACGCTTTCTTCGTATCGAAGCCACTCGAGCTTAGGGACACCGACTGGCTTTGGATCAGCCGGTCGATCGTAGAGGGTGGGGCGAAGCGGGTTCATCGACAGCACATGCTTGATGTCGGTCGTCATCAATTCTTGGTGCTGCTGTTCATGGTTCGCTCCGAGGATGATGGTGTCTCGCAACGAGTCCAGTCCTCCGTCTCGACCCAACCGACCAATCAGGTCGATCATCTTCTCGTCAACGTAGTGCCTGTACTCGTACACCTCAGCCACTGTTGGGCGTGAAATTTGACCACGTCGAGGTCGACAAAACTGCTCACCAACAGCGTTGTAGTACGAGTTGAACAGATAGTTGTACTGCTTGTTGAGAGGTTCGTAGTTCGGGTAATTGTTGCCGAGTACGAATGTTTCGAAGAACCACGTTGTGTGGGCTAGATGCCACTTGGTGGGGCTAACGTCGGGCATCGATTGGATGACGTAGTCCTCGTTGACCATCGGCTCGCACATGCGTTCCGTAAACGCCCGAACGCTCTTGTAGTACTCGATCAAAGCTTCAGGCGTCTTCGGATCGGAACTTATAACTTTGTTTGGGCTATCAGCGATGGTCATTGGATTAGCTCTCCGTACTTTCCTATTGGAATATTGGCTCGTCTTTAGGACATCAGCCCTCAGTGTCCACAGGCTTCGAGCAGCCTTTGTCGAATGCGTTCCACTTTAGCGAGAGTGATTTTAGCAACGTGATGATCACGACTACGATTCACATGTCGCACTAGATTTGTTTGTTGGTACCTATGCTGCCGATAATTTGGCGACAACCTGATGTATCAGATGCGTTGCCGTCGAGAACGGTGCGCATGACGGTTAAGTCGAAGCTCGCATCCATATGCCACTGGCTGGCATCAGAATTAACAGCCCGGACAAAAGCGTGGTCAGGTATTCAAATAAAAAATACTGACCGGTCAGTCATTTTACATTAACTTGGAGAAAAGTCGATGGTAAGAGCCATCTTCAACGGCACGATCGTTGCAGAATCGGAAGATTACGAGGTAGTGGAAGGTAACGTTTACTTTCCGCCTGAAGCTGTGAAAAAAGAGTATTTCGAAGATAGCAATCTCCACACAACATGTCCGTGGAAAGGCTTAGCTAGTTACTACTCAATCATTGTGGACGGGCAGGTGGCTCAGGATGTCGCCTGGTACTACCCAGAGACCAGCGATGCAGCCGCAAATATCAAAGACCACGTAGCGTTCTATCCACAGGTAACGATCGAAGGCTGAAAGTCCGGCTGGCTGGGTGGACTTCGTAAAATGTTCGGTTTGTAGCCGATACACGAGTCCGCCCGGACCACGCGTTTTTCGTGTCGCCTGACGGTGTTACGAACCTATAAGCGACGCGAGTTTACCCATCAACCCTTTGCGTTTTGGTCGCAAGTTCGTAGCCACGAAATCTACTGTTGCAGGGGCACCTGTTAGCAATAGACCACCCCATTTTCGGATTCTTCCGTAGGTGGCTGAATCGTTGGCGTAGTTATTACTCCAACCGTCAAAAACACTAAACACTCGATCGGAATTGAGGGCGGTGACTTTTCCACCAGCTTCGGTCACCAACAGGATTGCTGCTGCGAAATCCCAAGTCTTGGCGAATCCGGTGATGGCGTACTGCATCGTTCCGTTAGCGACTAAGAACTGCTCATAACAGGCACTACCACCCACACGAATCTCGCCAAAGTGTCCGTCAAGTGGTTTTTGCACATCGAACATACGTCGAATCCAACCTGGGCGCGCCGATAGGATGCCAGTAATTGGTTCACCTGATTCGCTGGACTTGTGGACATTAACCTGCGTATCGCCGATCCATGAGCCGTGACCTTTCCGTGCGTGCATGAGCATGTAGCCATCGGCATTGGGCCATGGAATCCATATGGCCGCTGCTACCGGAATACCTCGGTATAACGCTGCAACAGAAACGGCATGTATCGCTGAGGCGTTTACGAAGTTGGTTGTGCCATCGATGGGGTCAACAACCCACAACCAGTCGGCTGCGGCGGGCTCGTCATCTGGTGGGTCTTCTTCGCCAAGAAGCATGTGATCGGGACACGTTTCAGCCATGACATCTGCAATCAGACGTTGTGCTGCTTTATCGACATCAGTCACAACGTCTTTGCCGGGTATGTCGCCTTTATTGGTAATTTCTAGAATTCCACCGAATCGGCTTGAAACAAATTCGCCGGCTTCCGTGGCAGCGCGAACTACTGAGTTCTCGATATGTTCCAGCTCAGATTCTGTATATCCAGTGCCACTAGAATTGTTGCTTGGCGTTGATTCGGTCAATCTGAAGCGACTCCGTCTTCGTACTGATTAACAGGATCGCTGAGCGATCCTCGGGATTGTCGGGCTGAATAAGTATTGACCAGAATTCCGAGAACGAGTCAAGAAATCTTTCAAATTCTTTTCTCGCCATTGCCGACTCTCCGGTAAGATTCTACGTGCAAGTTTGGATGTAAAAGCACTGGAACGGTTTGCCGTGCTTTGAGGTAACAATTTTGACTTCAACCACCACTCGTAAATTTCATAAAGATCGCGGTCTCGTTTCGCGCATGTACCTGACCATGGTCATGCTCGGAGTTCTGTACGCCGTTTTCGCCCTATTCTTGATGGCAGCGGGCATGCAGATGATCTTCATCGGCGGAATCGTCGGTGTCATGGTTCTCGTTCAATACTTCATGTCTGACAAGTTGATATTGATGTCGACGGGTGCGAAAGCTGTGACGGCAGAACAGCAACCGGCACTGCACAAAATGGTCAAACTGCTTGCCGATCGATACGACATGCCAATGCCAAAAGTGGCGGTAATCGATACTCCAATTCCAAACGCATTTGCTACAGGTCGTAATCCGAAGAACGCACTCGTTGCCGTAACCACTGGAATTCAGCAACGTCTCAACGAGCGTGAACTGCAGGCCGTAATTGGTCACGAACTCGCCCACGTTGCCAACCGTGACATGCGAGTTCTAGCCCTCGCGAATTTCTTGGTCACAGTTACCAGCTTCCTTATGACCATGCTCTTCTGGAACATGCTTTTCGGAGGCATGGGCGGTCGCCGCAACAACAACGGTGGCGGCATCATGATGGTCTACCTCGTCACCATGATTGTGTATTTCATTGGACAACTGCTGGTGTTGGCTCTGACTCGATACCGTGAATACGGGGCAGATCACACCGGAGCCGAAATATCAGGCGATCCCGGCGCTCTTGCTGATGCATTAGAGAAGATCAGCGGTACCGTGGCTGGAATTCCTGACAAGGATCTACGAAAGCTCCAAACTGCCAACGCATTTTTGATTATTCCGGCAGCACTGAAGGGCGAAGGATCGATGAACTTGTTCTCGACACACCCTCCGCTGCAGGAACGAGTCAAACGACTTCGTGAACTTGAACAACGCATGCGCTACGGATTGAAATAAATATGGGATTGTTCGGCGGAAGCAAGAAACCAAAGGACGATTGGTCGACAATGTCGACAGTCGTTAAGGCAGAGGCAAAGCTTCAAGCTCTTGGCGAGATAACTCCATCCAGGCGTGCGGGAGTGATTTACCGGAACGATGAACGGAACGCCTTCCAGAGCGACCTTAAGAACGAGTTGAACTCGGTTCTCTACGTTGGTGATGGCGCAACGAAAACGGCATTCGATATTCAAGACGATGATCGCGGGATGCGATGGGTCGTGCTTGAAGACGGTAATTTTGGCGATCTGGTTTCAAGCGTCTACACCGTCGGTAACGCCATCGGCATGAACGACGGGGCTGACAACCTTCTTGCCGCTGTGTTCGAGCTCTACTTCACCGGTACCGTCGAAGACAACACGTACCGCTCGGGTCTGCGCACCTACTGGATCTACCGATACGACCGCAAAGCGTTCTATCCGTTCGTCCCAACGGGTGACAGCGAAGGTGACCGAGACCGTCCGACTGAGGCTCGATTAGGACAGGACTTGCGCAAGCACGGTTTGACCATAGAGAAATCTCTTACTGAATGGATGGGCCTTTGGGGCATACCGTTCTAACAGCGCCTTTTCGATTTCTGATAGCTAGTTCGTTTTCCTTACAGTCAGTCATTTGAGTGATTCCCAATGAGTAACCCCACGCGTGTTGCGCTGCTTGTGAAGCCCGGAGAGGATTCGCAGACTTTCGTCGCAGCAATTGAACACGGCGACGGCGAGGCAGTCGTGATCGACGCAGCAGCGTCGATGCCTTCCAATGTCGGCGGTCTGCTTGTTGCTGGTGAATTGGCATTCGATGCCTCGGAGTCGGTTCCTGTGGCGCTTGGCGAGGCGATAGACGCCGGTCTGCCAGTCTTAGGCATCGGTTGGGGCATGCACGCCCTGAACATCGCACTGGGTGGCGATCCTCCTGTTCCAGTAGAAGGGCATGGCGATCCATCTGAAGAACCGGGCAAGCACCCATCGTTCATGGCACCGGGTGGCAAGGTTGGATACACCATCGCTGGGTCAGGCTGGGTGACTATTCCGTCAGCTCACACCCACGGACTTATGCCAGCACAGGTAGCGGATGGATTGCTTTCTTCTGTGTACGCCGAGGATCAAGTAGTTGAGGCGATAGAGAAGCCAGGACGCGAATGGCTGATCGGCGTTCAGTGGCCTGCTCACCTCCACGACCGTACCCCGAAAGGGTTCGATAGCTTGCTGCTCGCCCTCGTTGAACGCAGCGAGCAATAACAGCCGTTTCCGGAAAGACCTCGCGTATGCGCACGCACACGCGTTGCGCGCACATGTGGGGAAGCGTAGTGTTGAGGCATTAACTTTCGTATTGCGCGCCAGTTTGCAGCGCATTGGGCTGACACCAACACTTTAGCCGGAGATTTTTATGGTCAATAGCGACCTCGGTAGTATCAAGCCAATTGGCATCGAAGATGAGATGAAGGCGTCGTATCTGGACTATGCGATGAGTGTCATCGTCTCCAGGGCGCTTCCTGACGTGCGGGACGGTCTGAAGCCGGTTCAGCGTCGGATTCTCTATGCGATGCACGACCAGGGAATGCGCCCAACGTCGTCATACAAGAAGAGTGCTCGTCTTGTTGGTGAAGTACTTGGTAAGTACCACCCGCACGGTGACCAGTCGGTTTACGACGCTCAGGTGCGTATGGCTCAGCCGTTCTCGCTTCGCTACCCACTCGTGGACGGGCAAGGTAACTACGGCTCTGTCGACGGTGACCCTGCGGCTGCAATGCGATACACGGAGTGTCGTCTCTCCTCAATCACTGAGATGATGCTCGGTGATATTGACCGTGACACTGTCGACTGGGGTGAGAACTTCGACCAATCGTTGAAAGAGCCGACAGTTCTTCCTGCTCGATTGCCAGCGCTATTGGTGAACGGTGCGTCGGGAATTGCTGTTGGTATGGCGACAAATATTCCGCCACACAACACAACAGAGATCTGTAACGCAATCGTTCACCTAATTGGTCACCCTGACGCTTCAGTCGACGACCTAATGCAGTTCGTGACAGGGCCCGACTTCCCAACTGGCGCTCACATTTGGGGTCAGGAAGGTATTCGGAACGCATATGTAACTGGGCGTGGGCGTGTGATGGTTCAGGCCGATCACGTTGTTGAAGATATTCCTCGTCAGGAACGCAAACGTCTCGTATTCAACGAGATTCCGTTCCAGGTGAACAAGGCGAACCTTGTCGCAAAGATCGCTGATTTACTCAAGGCTCGAAAGATCGAGGGTATTAGCGAAGTACGAGACGAATCAGACCGTAAAGGAATGAGGATCGTCCTAGAGCTCAGGCGCGGCGCTCACGTCGACGTGGTTCTAAACAACCTCTACAAGCAGACCAACCTTAGAAACTCTTTCTCCGTAAACATGATTGCTCTGGTCGATGGCACTCCAAAGGTGCTGACGCTCAAGCAGTCGCTCCGCCACTACATCGACTTCCGGGTCGAAGTCGTTCGAAGGCGTGCAGAGTTCGATCTGAAGAAGGCTAAAGCCCGTCTACACGTGCTAGAAGGTCTTCGGATTGCGATCGACAACCTCGATGAAGTGATTGCTCTGATTCGAGCTTCTGCCGACGTTGAAGAAGCTCGGTCTAGCTTGATGGCTTCGTTCAACCTTTCCGAGATTCAGGCTCAAGCCATTCTCGACATGCAGCTTCGCCGACTGGCAGCTCTTGAACGTGAAAAGATCGAAAACGAGTACAACGAACTACTCGCTCTAGTTGCAGAACTTGAAGAGCTTCTTGGCGACAACGTGAAAGTTCTCGGAGTTGTCCGTGCTGAAACTCAGGAGCTAAAGCGCAAGTACGGTGACGAACGACGCACGATCGTTCACCCACAGGAACTCGGAGACTGGCGTCGTGAGGACACAGAGCCTCACGAGGACGTCGTTATTACTCTCAGCCGCAATGGCTATGTAAAAAGGGTCAAACTCGACACGTACAAGAAGCAGCATCGAGGTGGTAGGGGAGTCCGCGGTCAGAGAATGACCAAAGAGGATGACGTTACGCCGCACCTGCAGATTGCCGATACTCACGACTTCCTGCTGTTCTTCACGGACCAGGGTCGTGTATTCGCATCGAGAGTATTCGAGCTGCCTGCCGATCAATCTCGAAACTCTCGTGGAACTCCAGTGCAGAACCTCGGGTTCAACATGGAGCCACGTGAAGAGGTACAAGCTGTTGTAGCGGTATCGAGTTACCTCGAAGACACCTATCTGGTGATGGCAACGAAGCAGGGTCAGGTCAAACGAATGCACCTGCCGTTGCTTCGAAACATGAACCGCAGTGGTCTACGTTGCTTCAATTTGAAGGGCGATGATGGACTGATCGGTGCAGTTTTGGCTGACGATGTCCAAGACGTGATTCTTGTATCAAAAGAAGGTATGTCGATTCGCTTCAAATCCTCCGAAGTGCGAGCACGACAACGCGCAGCTGGTGGAATGAAGGGAATGACCGTTCAGGCGAAAGACGAAATCGTCTCGATGAACGTCGTCGATGATGAAGGCTATTTGCTGATCGTTAGCCAAAAGGGCTACGGCAAGCTTTCGCTACTCCGTCACTACACGCAGCAGCGTCGCGGCGGCAAAGGACTCATCACGCTCAAGGTAACGACTAAGACAGGCAAAGTTGCCGACTCTGCGGTTGTTAGCGAAGAGGTAAGGACCGACTCAACCGGCAAGCTTGTGCTTGTTAGTGAGAAGGCTCAGGTGATACGAACAAACTTGGGTGAAATTCGATCAACAGGTCGAATCGCTCAGGGTGTGAAGATTCAGGTACCGGACGCTGGAGATAAGATTTCGGCAATCCGAGTGATCGACGAACGTCGTGAAGCTGGAGCCGAGATCGACCCGACTGCACTCGAGAATAACCAGGGCAGCGAGGGCGAAGATTCTGAGTCACAAACAGAAAAC
>JBDQHW010000048.1:0-9177 GCA_040264655.1 Dehalococcoidia bacterium
CGAAAACCCGCCGGTAGTTGCCCTCGCAACAGGGTGTCTTGAAGTATCGACGACCCGGTTCCCTGACACGACATGGATAGTCCCGCAGATCCACAGTGCGTTCGAGAATTCAGCAACAACCATTTCAGGTGTTGAGGCTGCTTACAAAGCCCTCGTTCGTAAAGGTCGCATGGAAGACCGCCCTTTGACCTTTGTCGTATTTGCAGGTGACGGGGCTACTTACGACATTGGATTCCAGTGGTTGAGTGGTGCGCTAGAGCGTGGGCACAAGTTCGTGTACATCTGCCTCAACAACGAGGGGTACATGAACACGGGAATCCAGCGAAGCAGCGCCACGTTGCTTGGTGCCTGGACGACGACTACTCCTTCTGGGGATGTCCGCCCAGGTAAACCTGAGTGGCACAAAGACATGACTAAGATCATCGCCGCTCACGGCATTCCATACGTCGCTCAGGCGGCGTCCCACAACTGGAAAGACTTGATGACCAAAGTTCGCAAAGCCGAGCAGGCTGACGGACCAGCTTTCATCAATGTCCTGACTCCATGTGACCGAGGTTGGCGATATGAGCCAGACCAGACAATGGAAGTCAGCAAGTTGATGGTCGAGGCAGGTTTGTGGCCGCTGTACGAGGTTGTGGATGGCAAGTGGAGCATGACGGGTGCACGTCAGAAACGACGACCTGTTATGGACGCACTTCTTTCGCAAAAACGGTTCAACCACATCACTAAAAATGCCGACGATGCGACGATCGCTGCGATTCAAGCAAAAGTTGACGAAGAGTGGGACGCTCTACAGGCACTGTGTGAAATGTCTGCGGCTCAGTAACGATCTGGCATGTCACTCAAATTCAGCCACGGGAATAGGCGATTCTCACAGGCGACAGCCCTGATGTATGCCTGAGTTTCCTCTGGGAGACTGATAACTGCAAGCGCCTCTAACCCGAACCATTCGGGAAGATCGACTATCGGTCGTTAAGCGTTATCAGGAACTTCATTCATGGCAAAAATACTCGTAGCAGACGACTCTTCATTCGTAAGAGTCAAACTCGTATCCATCCTCCAAACGGCAGGGCACGAGGTGATCGAAACTGTGGACGGCACAACCGTTCTCAAGTGGGCGATTGCAGAACAACCCGACGTAATAATGCTTGATCTAATGATGCCTGGTGCCGATGGGTGGACAACCCTCGGTGATCTAAAACTGCACGACTCCACATTGGACATTCCAGTGATCATTTCATCATCCTTAAACAGCGATGAAGACTTGATCAAAGCTCACAAAATGGGTGCGTTCGATTTCCTGCCCAAGCCATGGACCAGCGACGACCTCGTAAAAAGGATTCGTTGGGCAAGCCTTGCTCGGCAATCCAAGGCAGCATAAACGTCTGTCCAATATTTTGGAACCAGCGCGATCATTAAATGGATGCGCCCCATGCTTTTATTAGCAAAGGGCGCCATGGAAATTATCAGTTGAATTCGTGGGTAGAGTTACCTCAGAATCCAACTGGCACGTTCGATTCGTTCCCGACACAGGTTTACTTTGTCAACCAAAATAAACTGACCGGTCAGTTTTTATTTTACATGTTCTGCAAGACATTACTAGTACTTACTGATTGCTACCGGAGCGTTTTGATGAACGCGTCGATCAGGTCGTCGAATTCGCTGATGTTCGGCTTCACTCCCCAAACACCTCTCGCCAAGAAGGACCCTCCGTTGAGAAACCCAAGAAAGGAGACCACGGAGTCGACGGTGAACCCTCGACCAATATCGCCTTCCGCTTTCGCCTGATGCGCCAAGCTTCGAAAGCGTTTACTCCACAATTCACCTAGTCTTGCCTGACTCTGAGCCACGGCAGGATTAATCATAACTTCGGCGTACACGAACATGCCGAGCCTGATCGAATCTCCGAAATCAGGGCGCTGTGACCGATGAAATGTTGCTTTCACAACGTGAGTCAGTCCGTCAATCGCCTTAGGCATTGCTTCTGCCGCGGCGAATACTTCATCGTCGATCGTCTGCCAGAGCTCGCTGAGCCCATCGATCATCGCCTCTTTGGAATCAAAATGAATGTAGATGGAGCCTTTTGAGACTTCTGCCTCTTTGGCAACATCATCGAGCGTAGCGGCATGAAATCCCTTTTCTGAGAAAACCTTAGTCGCGGCGTCGAGGATTTCTCTTCGACGCTCCAACATGTATTCAGGGCTTACTTTGGGTGACATGACTCTCGTTCGCTACAGGACAACGCTATTAAAACTGACCGGTCAGTCATTATTATGAACGAACGTTGCAAATGATGCAAGTGAATGGTGCGACAATCCGGCTCAACTGAGTTCCAATCGACCCAGCCACCCACCGATTTATTTAGAATCGTTGGTCGAACTCCGACATTGAACAATTCTCAATTCCATCAGCTCTCAACAAATTCTTAAAGGACACTAATTTGCAGCACCACAGTGTGATCATCGCCGGCGGTGGACCCGGCGGGCTTGGTGTTGCTGCAACGCTCGAAGGATGGCATCCGTATTTCGAAGGCGACTACGAATTCCCTTCCGAAGAGGTCCAACAACTAGCCAGGCAGAACGAAGCCAACCCACTGGCGTTCGATCCACACGAGCTACTCGAACTTGGTCACCGACCAATTGAGTTTTATCGGATGAGGCACCACCCGATCCAAGATGCCGTTCCGCTCGACGAGTGGACGTTGAAGTTCACAAAAAAGAAGCGAGCCGATTGGCTGATGCTAACTACAGATACCCCGGGTGGCCTGTGGAACAACGTCCCCAAAGAACAAATGACGCTCGGTCCAGCTCATTGGATGGAACTTGCCCACTATCCGATCGGAAAGTTTTACAAACAGACGGGGCGCGATAGAGATATAGATGCCTTAGCGCACCGAGATGATCTCATCGCGTACTACCAGGCTTACTCCGAAGAATTAGGACTCGACGACCACATCCGAACAGGTGTCAAAGTTACGAACATTTCGCCTGCTGGTGACAGTGTCGATGCCCGGTTCCTTGTCGAATCTATTGATCAATCCACAGGACAGACTGCTACCTACTCTTGCGACCATGTTGTGTTCGGCGTCGGACCGCGGTCTGCGCTTCGCAAACTCAAAGTTTCTGGAGCAAACGAAGACTACGTCTCACTCGCCTACTCTCATCCTGACGACTATCCCGGCGAGAGAGTACTCGTAATTGGTGGTGGAAGATCCGCCGATTGGGCAGCACAAGAACTTCACGATGCAGGTCGCATGGTTGTGTATGTGATGAGGCAAGAACCTGAATCTCACATGAAGCTGATCAACAATTCTCAATACTTGCCTTACTACCAGCGGTGGGGAGAAATTCTTTCTGGCGAGCAGGAAAGAATGGGGTTGCTATACGGCTCGACCGTGACAGCGTTTCAGCCAGTAGGGCTTGTGACGATTTCGACACCTGAAGGTCTTGTCCAAGTTCAGGTCGATCATGTTGTTGTAGAAATCGGTGGAGACCCTGACTACAAGCTACTTAGGTCTTTCGAAAATCTCACTTTCCACAAAAAACGCGACAACTTCCGATTCCAACTCAACCAGTTGGTTGTAGACCAAGCGACATTTGAATCTGTCGATATTCCCGGGCTTTACCCGGCAGGATATTCAGCTCAGGGAACAGGTCTCAGCGTCATTGGATTTCACGCAGGTTGTTTCCTAATCGCTGGCGACATTCTTCGTAAATTGGGTGCTGAATAACCTCAGCGCGCCAAACATGTCGAGCACACGCACCGCTCCTAAAACCCTCACGTGCTCCCGCCGAGATGCAATCCTCGTGCACTCCATAAATCCGAAAACGTGGTGCATGGTTGGACGACACATTGCACCACGAGCACGGGAGTACAGCGATGCAGAATCTGTCTTCATTCAAGACCACTTGGCGAAAGCATTCGATCTACCCGAACGCTAGCGGTGTCATAACAATGGCGCTGTTGACGCTCGCTTGTGTCGCCCCTGTCGCAGTCCAGCACTACCTTTCGATCAGCCCAGAAGTTATCGGAGCAATCGGGATCCCCGCGATCATCGTTCTGGGATTTCTCGGCAGCGTAACGGTGATGCTTCCCGTCCCAGTTCTCTCGATGGTGTTCGCAGGCGCAACGATTTTGAACCCGGTAGTTCTTGTCATTGCAGCCGCAGCAAGCATCACAGCCGGGATGGCAGTCTGCTACTTCATGGGTAAACGTGGCCACTCAAGAGCGGTACGAGCTGCAGAGACCTCACAAGAACGATTCCCAAAACCGATCACCAATCTCTACTCGTAGTCAACCGAAAACGTTGGTACAGCATCGTTCATAATCGCAGCAACGCCAAATCCGGTGTTCGATTACGCCGGGTTCATTGCGGGCGCCGGCAAGATGAATGCGCACAGGTTCTTAGCGGGCACGTTCGTCGGCAAAATGGCTCAGGCATCGGTAATTGCCTTTCTTGGCCACACACTCGGCGAACGTCTCAACTCGTTCCTATAAATCTACAAATAAGGACGAACGCGAAAACACCCCGGCATGAATCGGGGCGTTTTCAATAGACATCGTCGCGGGTACGCTCTAGGCGATTTTCGCTCGTGAATGCATCAGTGGCTGTCGATTCTTGATTCGATCAGCGACCGTTCGGATGTTCAATTTAGGATAGAACTGCACTAGGTAATCTGCGTGCATCTCATCTGCTAAAGATGAGTTGAAACCGCACTTCTCGCACCATAGTCCGAGGCTATCTCGACTATCGCGAGCCGGTTGAGGCTCAACGCCACATCCTGGACACTTTGAAAATTTCGGGGCTTTCATCAGTTTCATCACCTTGCTAACGTGCGAATACGCACTAGTTCTTAGTAACTACATTAGCTGGCGCAGGAACTACCGTTCCCGTGTAGAACTGACTTTCTGATGTGAGTGAATACCACTCTTTGTGAGTGAATCCACCTAGCAGAATTGCTCTAGTCTCCAGAAACTCCAGCAGGAGCGGAGGCCTTAGCGTCCTGCCTCGTTGCTTTCACTTCCAGAATGTGCTGATACGCAGACAACGCAGCGATTGCGCCTTGAGCCGCCGCGGTGATCGTCTGCTTAAGCTCAGTTCCATCAGTAAGGTCGCCCGCGGCGTATATACCTTCGACAGAGGTATTTAACCCCTTATCGACATGTACTTCGCCAGTTTCCGGGTTGATTTCGAGACCAAGCTGGTTCGGAATTTCCAACCGTGGATCGGCACCGGCCTCTACGAATAGCCCATCTATAGTCAGCTCATCCTGACCTTCCCACGGCTTGCTTATTCGAATTCCAGTGAGCCCCGCTTCATCGCTACCAACTAATTCAGTGACTTCAGTCGAGTAAAGAACCTTCACGTTGTCAGTCTGTTCAAGGACCTTAAGCAGAATTGGCTCAGGACGAGTCAGTACATCACGTCGGTAGATCAGATAGACCGTCTCCGCGTACTTGGCGAGAAGCACCGCGCCTTCAACGGCAGCGTTTCCACCACCGACAACTGCCGCTGCCTTTTTATTTCGGTAAAGAGGAGCATCGCAAGTAGAGCAGTAGGAAACGCCGTTACCGGTCCATTCCTCTTCTTTAGGAAGTGAAAGCTTTCGACGTTCTCGTCCAACTGCGAGGATTATTGAAATAGCATCGATCTCTGTGCCGTCTTCGAGAACTGCACGATATACATCGCCGTTCTTTTCCACAGTCTTCAAGTTCGAGTATGCGGTTGGAGTTTCGAGGTTATCGACCTGCTCTTTGAACTTCATCATCAGATCAAAGCCGTCGATATCTGGTTGGCCAGGATAGTTTTCAATCGTGCCACCAATCGCAGTTTCACCACCAAATTGCTCTCCGGCAATCAGTGTTTCCACTTGGTAACGAGATGAATACAACCCGGCTGCGAACGCGGCTGCACCCTGTCCAACAATTAGTACGTCAACTTGCTTGATGTCGCTCATGTTTCCTCACGCCGCTAATTCGGAATGCGCCCGAAGCGGTTCACTAATGGCAAGCTTAGAAGCACCCGGCTTTTGTGTCGATAGGTACTGCCGCCTTTAACACCCTCCATTGCCGTGATCGTGCAGCACGGTGCAGATTTGCGAGTGTCTAAATTCTTAGATGCAACAGAGATGCAATGAGTTCAGAATTATCTTGTTCTAGCCGTACGGATCGACGTCTTTACCGGCAAGAATTGATTCGATCAGATCGGGATCGACATCGATCGTGTCGAACTCATCCACTACTTCTTCTTCATCGACTTCAATAGCCCCGTCAAATTTCACAATGTTGACCTGAGGCATATCAGTGTCGTCTTCTAGGTCTTCAGCAGTTACGATTTTCTCTGATGATTGGTTCTTCGCCTCTATGATCGCGGCGACAAAGTCTTCGTCTTCTTCATTGGCTGCCTCCGGCGACGCGATCGGATCTGGCTCACCCTCAGCGAACAAAGCAGAAATAACGTCTTGTTCCATATCGTTGCCGCTATTGGTATCGATATCCGCCACTAAATCGAATTCAGGTTCACTTTCATCGGAACCAAATAGTGCTGAAATGGCATCCTGATCCATTTCACCAACGGGCTCGATTTCAAGTTCCTTCTCAGGTTCTGGGGGCGATTCTTCACTAGCGAATAGAGCTGAGATTGCGTCCTGATCCATGTCACCAGCAGCCTCAGGTTCAGGCTCGGATTCAGCTTCGACGTCCCCTGTGGCAAATAATGCGGAGTTAGCGTCTTGATCCATTTCGCTCGTTGAATCATCAGCAGGTTCAGGGTCGTTGGAAGTGAACAACGCTGAAATAGCGTCCTGATTCATGTCGGCGGTCGACTCTGGTTCCGACTCAGAGTCTTCGGATGCAAACAACGCCGATATTGCATCCTGATCCAGATCGTGTTCGGCGCTCACACCCGAATCTGTCGATGAAGTTTCGCCCTCATCTGAATCGTTGGCGAACGACGCCGATATTGCGTCTTGCTCCATATCTGTCAACGAGCCTGAATCGTCAGACGAGGCCGCTTCTGCCGTTGAATTGTCACCCGATATGTCTGCCAATGCAGCCGCTACGAGATCGAATCCTGTGCTTGAATACTGATCCACCTCCTCGAGATCATCGAACTCAGATGCCTCGATATCGATATCTAGTCCGAACGGAAGTATTTTTCCAGTAGCCGGAGATTTGTAGGTGGCTAGAGTTTTTAACGGCGAAACGGTATCTAGCTCGACCGCCTCACCTCTAGCGACACGGGCTAACTGTTCGCCTTCGTGCACAGCGACAGTCTTAGTTGAATAGCGATCCTCGATAAGTTGCTGCCCTGCGGATCCGATACGTAGCGACCACGAAGACCAACGACGCAGGAGCTGCAACGCATATGCGACGGCATCGTGACTGTTGGACTCAACGCCCATGTAGTTCAGATGGTTCTTGAACCCGTGAGTCTCTGCAAGCTCTCCGACGGAGACGATGGGAATACCCGCCGACGCAGCGTACATTCCGAATCCATGAGGAAATCCTCGGGTTGGAACAGTTACGCATGCCCAAGTCCGCTCAATCAGGTCGACAATCGGCTCGACCTCAGAAACTGATGCCACGGTGATTGGCAGATCACGATCTGCGATTTCGGTTCGTAATCGCTCTGAGTCACGTCCGTTTGCGACGACCACAAACTCAACATTCTCAATCATGTTTTGAGTCGAAAGTGCCGACTCAGTGATTAGCGATATCGAGTCATCACCATCAACTGGTCCAGCC
This sequence comes from Dehalococcoidia bacterium, assembly GCA_040264655.1. Lineage (GTDB taxonomy): Bacteria > Chloroflexota > Dehalococcoidia > Lucifugimonadales > Lucifugimonadaceae > Lucifugimonas. Next base: position 7,747 of record JBDQHW010000048.1, read on the forward strand.
CATAAAACGACCGGATGACGATTGGGATCGGTCGTCCCGACCGGCGTATAGATGTCAGTAGGCAATCCTGACTTGCCTAAAAGTAAATCTCGCTTGTAACCCGTTTCCGACAGGTATTCGACTTCCCAATCCAACGTCGCTACCAGCATGTTTGCCCGAAGTAAGCCGAGTCGATTTACAACACTGCCAGGCGTTGAACGCCATCCTGATTGATCTCGCCAATTGTTTCCATTCAGATCATCAGACGACGACACGTGGGGCGAACGAGACAGCTTAGAAAGAGCCTTGCCAACTACTCCTGCACGAGGCCCAAACGTACGTACAAGTTCGATCTCATCAAACTCACGACGACTAGATAGGACAGACCACCAAAGACCGTTCGTAGGTGAAAGCCATCGTGGACCGCTATGCCACGAAACTCGGTGTCCTTTTATCGGCTTGACCACCGGATCACCGCTTGGCGAAAAGACATGGACCTTTGCGAAACTCGATGCATAACCATCGATCAAATCTTGAAAAACCGCGTAGTTCCCGCTCTCGACGATAGTTGAAATCGGCGCGGAAGTAACAACCGCGATGCCTTTAGGCTGCGGTCGGAAGTCAATTTGCAGTGCTTCCTCGGTCATAGGGCTTTTCTGCCGAACATGTGCAGCGGGTAGTATCGAAACTACTCGCACATGGACGACTCACTGGAACTAGACGAATTGCGCAACGCCTTAATTCACATCAGTTAACGTTTAACGTTGATCTATAGTCTCCCCTTTCGCTGGCATGTCCGATGTAGTGGCTTTACACACTGCGGCGTGGATGCATTACACCAACCTGAATAACGCGTGACTGAAACCCGGTGTGACATAAAAACTCACTTCAGCCCACGCAAAAATAGGTCAAACTTCCTAGAACTTGCATCAAATCCTCAACGCTTTGGTAACACTGAACAGGGTAAATTTTAGTTATGGCAGCCGACATCCTCAGATTCTCAACTGAGAAGGATCTCTCCGTGACACACACCGGAACAAATCTGGCAAGTGAACTCCTCGAAGCCCTTGGCGAACTCGCCGTTGCGCAAGAACGGGGTGGTACACGCGAACATTTGGCTACTCTGGGTCGAAGTGTTGATGCTGCCGTCCGGCGAATGAACGAATTCTCGGACATCGACACAGCCGCTTAATTCCTCAAGGAATAGCGCCACTCACTGCTGTATAATCTCAGTTCGATTTGAACTGCCGCACTTTTCTGATTTATGTGAACGATCATTTGCCATTGGTCATTCACTGACTCTCTCAAACAAGTGCAGCGTTAATTCTATTGGGATCTCTAATAACACTCGCTTAAGACGTTGGTATTCCTTCGACTCGGCACACGTTCGGGCCAGAAGCACTAATCAACCATTTCGATATTTGCCATGACACTCCCCATCGCATCCGTACC
>JBDQHW010000049.1:0-7947 GCA_040264655.1 Dehalococcoidia bacterium
GATCTGTTGCAAGGGAACGACGATTTCGCCATGAACTACATAACAGCCTTCCGCGCCGGCGAACTCGATTAGATTAAAACGCGTTCAGAGCGGCATCTTCGTCACATTCGTAGGCTAATAGTGCCTTTCAAACCGTGAAGCTGATCATGAAAATCCGTTCAAAGTAACGATTGCACGTATCAAGCGTACGTAGGCACAATAGGTCACCTTATGTTTAGCGTGTTCCTCACCATAGTGAAATTCGTTGCTAGCAACTTCAACGAATTTCTCGCGAAAAATGGCCCGTATATGTCGGCGGCCATCGCTTACTACGCGTTCTTTTCGCTGTTCCCTCTCACGCTAGCACTAATCACCGTGTTCTCGTTCTTCCTCGGAATCGAAGGATTCCAAGAGCAATTGATCACCGGACTTAATCAGCAAATTCCGGTATTGGCCGAGACAGACGACAGTGTCTTATCTGACTTCTTCGACAGCATCGCTGAAGGTCGTGTTGCTGGTGGTGTAGTGGCTGTAATAGGACTTTTCTGGGTATCTCAGCAGGTATTTAGTGCAATTCGTAAGAGCATCAACGTCATTTGGGGCATCAACAAAACTCGTCCGTTCCTGACCGAACGCCTGATGGATTTGGGTTTGATGTTTGGAGCGGCAACGTTGCTGTTCGCTTCGCTGTTCATCACAGGAACGATGACTTACATCCAGGACCTTTCAGCGATCTGGTTGCCTGACGCTCCAATTAGTGATGACAGGCTATGGCAGCGAATTGCAGTGTTTGTGCCGCTTGTATTGAACTTCGCAGTGTTCCTGACTCTTTACTGGTGGTTGCCGAACACGAAACTCCGATTCAAAGAGGTCTGGCCGACTGCGCTAGCAGGTGCTGCTGCGTTCGAAATATCGAAGGTGATTTTCGTTTATTACCTGCGAAACATGAGCGGTATTGCGAACAATATTTACGGTGGTGTCAGCGTCATTATCGTGCTGATGATTTTCGTATATGTCTCAGCAATCATTCTGTTGGTTGGCGCAATGCTTACCTCTCGATACGCGTTCTATCTATCCGAAACAGAACAGAAGAAACGAAACCGATCGCTATCGCGAAGCCTGCAGCGAATTCGCGGCACGGCGTCGTTACCGGGTATGCCTAATCCAGTGCCAGCTGGCGCTCAGGATTCAGAGAACTCTGAGTCCCCTGGCGCAGTATGGAACACTGGTTCATCAGTACCAGACGAAAGCAAGATCGCTGACCGCGATTAGTAGTGCTGCCCCACGTAGGTTTTACAGCTCAGCGACGATTTTGCCTTTGACGTGACGGGATTCGAGCTGAGTTAGACCCGACGGTATTTCTTCGAAGGCGATCGTTTGCTCGATCATTGGATCGATCTTTTTGGCGGCTACCAAAGCAATCAGTTCTTCAGCCATGTTTGCTAGATCAAACTGAGCAGCCTTGTTCGTTGACGTGTGCGCACCACCGTAGGCGATGTTGTGGATCGACTTTGCACCAGCAAAAGTCGTGTCTGTGATCGTAGGCATCCCTGCGACGCAGGCGATTCCACCCCTGAATTTCAGAACTTCGATTCCCTCATTCGCAGTGTTTACATCGACTGCGCCAAGCACTCGATCAACACCACGCCCATTGGTGATTGCCATGATCGTCTTCACAACGTGTTCGTCGTTGTAGTCGATAGCGTGATCTGCACCAAGCGATTTCACAAATTCATGATTCTTTGCAGAGGCGGTTGTAATGACCGTTGCGCCTATGTTCTTGCAGATCTGGATCCCAAAGCCACCTACGCCGCCAGCACCGCCCTGCATCCATACTGTGTGCTCAGGCTGCACATCCAGTCGTCGGACGACAGCTTCATATGCAGTCAGGCCAGCGCATGGGATCGCCGCTGCTTCTGCGAACGAGACGCCGTCGGGGATTTTGGCTGTCGTGTGGGCTGTATTGATCGCGTATTCGGCGTATCCACCGGGCTTCGTTAGGTCGCCGTGATAGAAAACCCTATCGCCAACCAGCCACTGAACTACATCCGAGCCGATTGCATCCACGGTTCCGGCAACATCAAGTCCGAGTATGTGAGGGAATGACCAATTTGCGTTGCCTCGCCCAGCAGTTTTGTAGTCGACCGGGTTCAGGCTCACCGCACGAACTTTTACACGTATTTCATTCGGACCAGGCTCAGGTATAGGAAGTTCACCAACATGAAGACTGGTAACGGGGCCAGGATTGTCGAGGAGTAGTGCTTTCATTATTGTGACGGCCTTTTCTGGTGGTACTAGTTGCGCAGGTTGGTCGGTTTGACCTACCCTCAAACTCCCTCACTTCAAGGGAGGGAGGACTTGAATTCGTACTACGCCTTTTCTAGTGCGACGATGACCTTGTTGTCGTCGTCGAGTTGGAGCGTTTCGGTTGGGGCAACTGCCATTGCGTCGTCGCTTAGTACAGCTCCGATGTCGATGTTGTCGGATAGTGTTTCTTCAGCGATGTAGTCGGCGTGGGTCATAAGAGCACCTGTCACATCTTCAGAACACGAAATCCAGAGGTTAATGCGGTCTGAAATTTCTAGTCCTGACGACTTACGCAGGTTCTGAATAACTCGTACAACTTCTCGTGCCGTGCCTTCAGCCTTAAGTTCGTCGGAAACGACCGTCAAAACTGCTCCGGCGTATCCGGCATCAGTCGCTACAGCATAGTTTTCAAGAGCAACTCGTTCGACCAAAACCTCATCTGAGGCAAGCTCGAATTCACCGACCGAAATGGTCTCTCCAGCGTCAGATGCTCTGGCTATTTCGTTCGCATCGGCAGCTTGAAGTGCGTTTCGAATCTCACCAATTTGCTTGCCGTATTTAGGTCCCAGAATTCGTAAGTTTGGCTTGATTTCGAAGCCGAGTAGGCCACCCATTTCCGAGGCGTTGATAACCGATTTTACGTTCAATTCTTCTTTGAGAACGTTCTCGATTTTGGCGAGAGCAAAGTGCTCCCAATCGTGACGAACCTCAGCAACGAATTCACCAAGAGGTTGTCGAACCTTGAGTCGGGATTGTGCTCGTGCTGAACGACCTAGTGAGGCTAGGCGAATCGCAAGACGAGTCTGGTTCATCACATCTTCATCGATCAGCGATGTATTCGCCTTTGGCCATGACGTTAGGTGAACTGAATCAGGTGCGTCTTCGATGCGTTCTGCAACAAGGTTGCGGTACATGACGTCTGCAACGAACGGAGTGAATGGAGCCAGCAATCGAGAAAGAGTTGTTAGGCACGTGTACAACGTCGAGTAAGCAGCGTTCTTGTCTTTGTCACCTTCTGTCTTCCAGAAGCGTCGACGAGATCGCCTGACGTACCAGTTTGATAGGTCCTCCACGAACTGTTCGACTCCGCCGGCTGCGTACGGAAGCTGCCAGCTTTCAAGATTGTCTGTCATCTTTGCGACAAGTTGGTTCAACTCAGAAAGAATCCAGCGATCAAGCTCTGAGAACCCTTCGTCGGCCGGCATGTCCCACGACTCGAACGCGTTTTGCTCGCCGTCAAGAGTGAACCCGAATGAGGAAGGGATTACACAGTCTGCTGGAGTCCAGTCATCGAGGTTCGCGTAGGTCGTAAAGAAGGAATAAATGTTCCATAGTGGAATCACAAATTGGCGTCGTACTTCATCTCCGGTCTTGTAACCGAAGTTGAGGTTTGAAGCCGGGTTGTGACGGCTGTACGTCCAGCGCATCACGTCGACACCCATCTTGTCGGCGGCTTCCTCGAACCAGATGGCGTTACCTTTGGACTTGTGCATTTCTTCGCCGTTTTCGTCTCGCATTAATGCGTAGGCGAACACGTTTTTAGCCGGCATTGAGTCTTCAAGCACCGCCGCCATGACTATGAGCGAGTAGAACCAGTTTCGGAACTGGCCAGGGAAGCTTTCTGAGATCCAATCAGCAGGGAACCATTCTTTCCAGTACTCGGGGTCGGACTGGTAGCCGATCGTTGAGAATGGAACAATTCCTGCGTCGAGCCATGCGTTTCCGACGTCCTGAACCCGTTCGACGGTCTTTCCGCAATCAGAACAAGCGATTTTTACACCGTCGATCCACGGGCGATGGGGCGATGCCCCGCTGGCTTCGAATTCGTCCCAGCCTTCGACTGCACGCTCTTTGAGTTCATCTTGTGAACCGATCACATCGAAATGACCACAATCACAGGCATAGATCGGCAAAGCAAGACCGTAGTACCGTTTCTTCGAAATCATCCAGTCTTGCATGTTTTTGAGCCAGTCAAGCTCGCGAGCTTTACCGAACTCTGGATACCAGTTCATTTCGCGAGTGGCTTTTTCCATCTTCGGTCGAATTTCGTCCATGTTGATGAACCATTCGTCGACCAGTCGGAATACGAGCTCGGTGCTGCAACGCCAGCAGACTGGATAGCGGTGAGTGTATTTATTTACACGAACCAACAACCCTTTTTCTTTCAATGAGTCGAAGACCATGTCTTTGACATCAGATGCTGACTTGCCAGTGAACTCACCGAAGCCATCTTTGTAGATGCCGTTCTGGTCGAGCGGTGCGATAGGTGTGAGACCGTTCTCGTTTCCCAACTTGAAGTCTTCCGCACCAGCGCCCGGAGCGGTGTGAACGATTCCAGTTCCTTCGTCTTCACCAACTTCATCCCACGAAAGCACGCGGTGCTGGTCTCGAACTCCGTCCTGCGCAGGAAGTTCATCGAACGGTGCTTTGTAGCGAAGACCGACTAGCTCAGAGCCTTTTACTTCGCCAAGCACTTTGGCTTCGTCGGTGAGCACGTGGTCTTTCTTCAGTGATTCGAGGAGCGACTTCGAGAAGTAGATCACCGAACCGCGGTCTTCGACTTTGGCATACGTGTATTCAGGGTTCACTGCGGCAGCAACGTTGACTGCAAGCGTCCATGGAGTCGTGGTCCATACGAGAAGGTTTTCGCCTTCGTGTCCTTCGTCGATGAGAGGGAACTTGAGATATGGACTGTCGTGGGTGATGTCCTGATAGCCCTCGGTAACGATCTCGTGCTGCGAAAGTCCAGTTCCACAACGAGGGCACCAAGGCATTACGTCTCGACCCTTATAGATCCAACCTTTGTCGGCGCAGGTCTTCAGGAAGTGCCAAATGGTGTAGTTATTCTCGTCGGACTTCGTGTGGTAGGAGTTGTCCCAATCCATGAAGTATCCGAGTCGCTTGGACTGGTCGGAAATACGTTCAGCGAAACGGTCGACGCGCTTGCGGCATTCTTCGACGAACTTACCTACGCCGAACGCTTCGATATCTCGTTTCGACTTGAAGCCCATCTCTTTTTCGACTTCAACTTCGATCCAGAGACCCTGTCCGTCGAATCCATTTTGGAACCGCTGTTTGTAGCCCTGCATGTTTCGGAATCGCAGAAATAAGTCTTTGTACGTTCGACCCCAAGCGTGGTGGACACCCATCGCGTTGTTCGCGGTGATAGGTCCATCGATAAACGAATACTTTTTGTCTTTATCGTCGTTCAACGCTCGGTAGCGAGCGGGAATGTCGTTGTCGTCCCACCACTTGAGGATTTCTTCCTCTTTGGCTACGAAATCAACTTTTGGATCTACCGAATCGAAGTGGCTCGCCACGTTTTATCGTCCTTGTGCCCACGGCACGTTTACTGCTTGATTGCCTCGACATTCATCAAGACAAACAGATCAAAGTTTGGGTTAAAAAATTAAGCCCGCCCCTAATGGATCAGGGACGGGCGTTTAAAATTAAACGATACCGCGGTACCACCCTGGTTTCCTGATTCGTTGCATTTCTGCATTGCTTCAGGACACTCAGTTGAGCCGGTGTAACGTCCGGCAGGGACGGTTCAGCCTAGTTGCCAGAATATTTATGGCGTTCAGTGAACAGTTCAGGAGTGATGATCGAATCTCTGCCCTTGTCCGCTCTCACCGTACCGGACTCGCTCAGAGGGTGAACGGATTCGATCGTGTCTCCGTCGTTACCTGTAACGGCGTTAAGTATAGGTGCAGACGGAAATCGGCGCAGTAGTCTGTTTGTATTGCGTGCGACCGAACGTGGTGCACTAGCCCAGTTCGTAGTTGGCTAGCTGCTGATATTCGGTGTTGCCCTGGTCGTTGAGGAAGCTGCGGTATAGCGCAATTGCGTTCACCGGAATCTGTGTTCCGCTGCTGCGCAAAGGGGCGTGTTGCCAAGAGATACCGATGTCTTCAGCGAACCTGCCTCGAATACCGGGCCGGGTACGTCCGACAGTGATGTGTGCACGGAAGTCGCGGCCATCTTCTTTGAGACCCAGAGCAGTTAATTGACCTTCAACCCTGCCTTGCAACTGCTCCATTCGGCGTAGTTCGCCTTCGAATCCTACCCAGCAGATTCGTGGGTCTCGGAACGAAGGGAAGCAACCTGTTCGACCGATCTTGACGGTGAATTTGCCGGTCATTTCGGCAACTAAGTTGAGGGCGTTTTTAATATCTACTATTTGCTCCTGTGGAGTGTCTCCGAGGAACTTTAAGGTTAGGTGCATCGCCTCTTCGGTGATCCATCGAACTCGTTCGTACTCGCCTGGTCGGAAGCTTTTTGCAAGATCGAGAAATTCTCGCTTGTACTTACGAGGGATCTCTACTGCGATGAACAGGCGCTCAGTGTTTTCAGGCGCTTCAGGGAACCCGAACCGCTCTTCTTCATCGAATTCCGATTCGCCAGGTGCCCGGTAGATCTTTGGTTCAGAAGGCTTGAAAGTGGCTTCCGATTGGCGGGTGTAACCAGACGCGTTACCATTTCGTCCACCGAAATACGGCATATCGCCGCGGGATCGATCGAGCTCGCCTACATCAGTAGGTACCCAGCCTTCGGACTCGGTTGCAGATTCACTATCGGAGTCTTCGGTTGAATCAGATTCGTTGGCGTCCGCTGATTCAGCGGTTGGCTCTTCCTCACCCGTGGCGATTAGCCATTCAGGAGTAGAGTCTTGCTTTTCATTCGACGCTGGTGATTCTTCGTCGATCGGAGTCGCAATGGCATCTTCCGTGCCATCGGATTCTGAAGAAATCTTTGGGTCGTTGTCGTTCGAATTCGTCACACGTGCGTCCTGGAAACCACTATTACTGTTCAGCTTTTCTATTATCAACGATACATTCGGAATCCGTGTCGTAGGTATTCCAAGTGTTAAGCGTTGCTAACTGAACTGCGACTGCATCAAAATTTGGAACTCATACCTGCGAGGATATAATTCCGGTCGCAACTCGTATCGAGCGTGGATTGTCATGTTGACTCGTTCGCTAGCTCGATGATTTTGGAGAATACCTGTGGCACTACTGCTAAACCGATCTGACGTACAAAAACTACTACCCATGTCGAAAGCTATCGATGTAGTTGAAGCGGCGTTCGGTGAGCTTGCGGCAGGAACAGCCGAAATGCCGGACCGAACCGTGATGACCGATGCCGCAGTTGGTGGTTGGATTGCCTACATGCCTGCATATTTGAAGACTGGTGGTGCGCTCGGCGTGAAGGCAGTAACCGTCTACAAGGAGAATCCAGCGAAGTTCGGCTTGCCGACAACTATCGGCACGATTCTCGTTCAGGACAACAAGACTGGTGTGGTTGTCGCTGCTATGGACGGAGGGCTGTTGACCGGTGTCCGAACCGGAGCTAGTGGTGGAGTTGCGACTCGACACTTGGCTCGTAAGAACTCAAAAGTAGCTGGCGTGCTTGGTACTGGTGTGATGGCGCGGTCGCAGGTGTTGGCGCTGGCTGAATCGGCTGATCTCGACACGATCCTCGTTTATTCGCGAAGTGATGACGCTGCCAAGCAGGCGTTCGCTGAAGAATTTTCGTCGACCACTGGGTTATCGGTCCGAGTTGCTGATTCCGCTGAAGGGCTCGTTCGAGAGTCGGATATTGTGACCATCATTACGAGCGCAACCGAGCCAGTCGTTGACGGTTCGTGGTGGAAACCGGGCA
>JBDQHW010000050.1:0-7103 GCA_040264655.1 Dehalococcoidia bacterium
CGTTTCACATGCTTGTCGGCATTCTTGCGCGTGCCGACAAGCATGTCAAACGAACACAAGTCCACTCGAATTGTAGCAACCCATGGTCAACAAAGACGGTAAGGGGGGATGCCGTCCAGGGATCAATTCTAGCTGGCGACTGTTTCGGAGCAGCGTCTGAATCAACCTCTTCGGTTTTCATCGAAGAAACGACGTTCGAGAGAGCGACGATTGAACCGAACAGGGCGAACGTCATTGCGAGATCGGACACACGAGAGATACCCGTCTGCATCTCGACCAACTTGCCGATCGTCGCCGGGATCAACGCCAGAATCAACAAGTTGATCGGGTTTGATGCAATATTTGAGACGCCCGCTCGTCGAACAACATTGAGAGCGGTCAGAAGCAGCGCTATGACTGTTCCAACGAACAACAGAAGTCCCACGACTCCTTGTTCCATCAGTATTTGAAGCTCGAAGTTGTGCGGGTGATCCACAAGGTCATTGGCTTCGTGGGCTTTACCTACGAGCGGGTACGAGTAGATGTACATGTCTTGACCAAGACCAAAAACGGGGCGGAGTGCTGCATTCAGGGCTGAGTCGTCTTGGGGAGTTTTCCACGATGTAGCTTCATCTAGCGTTGCACCCCAGATTTCGAATCGGCCTTCGAGTCCAGATTCAATTCCACCTGCGTTGGATTCAGAATCTGTCCCAATTATCTGGTCACCGATGCTGAGTACGCGACTGAGGGCTATGTCTTCACTCGGTGATGGTAGGAGTGCAATAACTGCGGCAACCATGGCTCCGAACAGCAAGACCAGTCCTAAGCGTGAAAGTGAGCGGAGGGTGGCGATTGAGGAGCCAGCGAGCAGCAAAACGATCATTGACGCCGCAAACGAAATGTAGGGACCTCGACCGCCGGAGAGCCATAGTCCTGCCAGTTGAAAACCGAGAGCGAGTGAAAGTCCGGCGAGCCATACGGCTCTTCTTTCTCGGTCAAGAAATGCCATTGCCAATGTCGCCGGAATGCTCATGACCATGTAAGAGCCAAAGTTCAGCGGGTTACCAAAACTCGACCAAACCCTATTTCGACCGGCACTATCACCGAGCGGATCGAAACCGAAATGTTGACCTACTCCATACAGGGCAGCCACTGTTCCCGAAGCGACCAGGGTGAATACCAGAAGTTGCAGATTTTTTTGAGATCGAAACCTGAGCGCTACCGACAGGAAGACGATGAACAGAGAAATGTTGTCGTACAGGTTGTACCCGGAACGAGCATCATCGGAACCAAATAAACTGACGACAGTCAGAGGCGAGAGTATCACCGTAATTCCTTGCGAGATGAGCCAGAGACTTGCGAGGAGGATTGACCAACGGGCGGGATTTCTGCCAACCCAACTGACGAGATCGAATGAAAGTTTGTCTTGTCGGGCGGTTCGTTGGGGCACTCGTGTGAGAGTCGCTTGCCAGAGCCAGAGAATTGCGATCAAGGCTGCTCCCAAATGGAGCGTTACCAGTTTTAGTTCACTGAATACTGATACGAAACCGTTGAATGCGAACACGAGCGGGACCAGAAACAGCGTGGCGAGCGTTATCCACGTGATGCTCGAATCGATACGAGCTATCAATTCTGGGGAGGCAAACGTTTTACTCTGGCGAACTCGTGTTGTCACGGTTGGTTACTCATCAACGGTTATGTCGCCGCCGCCGATCTCTCTGTGGTACTCGGCAAGATCTAGATCGCCGAGGTCTGTGTATACAACGGAAAGCGCCTGGTGAGCGAGCAGTGCCCCCTCAGCTCCGGGCTGCTTTTCGGTTGCTGTTATCAGTGCTTCGATCGCTTCTTCGTCACGACCTAGTTCATATAGGGCGCGTCCTTTGGCGTACCACGCTTTTGCCCATGGGACTGTGGTTGATTCGGTCGCGATAGCGCGGTCGGCATATTCGATTGCGACTTCGTGGAGCCCCACGCTAGTCATCGCCGTTTCCGATGTGCCGACGATGGTCGGATACGAAGGATAGGTTTCGGCCATCTTTACTGACCTATCGGCAAGTTCCAGAAGGAAATCGTCGTTGCCCCATGTGAGGAGTGTCGAGGTCATTTTGGCGAGAATAATCTGGTTGTCTAGCTCGAAGGGATCTCTTCGTTCGTACTCAAGCAGCATGTTGCGACCGAGGTTTATGAGTCGCATCGCTTCTTCGGTGTTGCCTGCTTCGTGTTGTTGTTTGGCGACACGCAAGTATTCGTCACCGAGATTGACGGTAAATGATTCACGCTCAGGCGCTTTCGACTGCGCTTCCGCCCATGCTGCTGCACGAACATTATTGTCGGGATGGTCATGACCGGCAGCGAGAGCAAGGCTTGCTTGAGTTCGGCGGACATCCCAGCCAATGAACGTGGTGAGGATCACTGCTGAAAGGGCGATTGCGGCGACTAGAGATGCGCCAAGCAACGTTTGGTTGGATGCTGAGAGCGTGGCGCTACTTGGACGGCGGGAGACTGTTTCGGTTTCAGCATCTTGTTCGGGGTTGAGTTGTTTGTTTGTGATTTCGTAAATGGCGATCGCTGCGCCGAGAATCGCAAAGTTCATTGCCAGATCGGAGACTCTTCCGACACCGGATTGCATTTCCACCAGTTTGCCAATCACTGAGGGCAGTAGGCCGATCAAAAGCAGACCTGTCGCATCGAGTCCTGTTCCAGAAGTCCGATATCGCCTGACAATTGCGAATACGGCCAGTGTGATCAGACCAGCCAGCGCGAGGAACCCGAAAAGACCCAGGAAACCGTGTTCCATCAGGATCATTAGTGTGTAGTTGTGAGTGTGGTCAACAACGGCAAGGTTCGACGCTGGGGGCGCGGTGAAAGGGTAGGAATAAACGTACATATCGGGACCGAGTCCGAAGACCGGTCGAAGTACAGTGTTGGTGACTGGTTCATCGACTGGAACATCCCAACTGGCGGCTAACTTTAGGGCTGATCGCCAGATTGAGAAACGACCGGTGAGACCGCCTTCAATGTCGGTGGAAGTGCCTTCGCTGCTGCCAAACTGGTCACCGATACTGATGACTCGAGCTAAACCAATATCTCCCTGTTTAGATGGCAGGGCGATGATGATGGCGGCGATAATCGAAGCACCGACTAACATTCCGATGGTTTTGAGGGATTCTTTCACGCCGCCAATAGCGAACGATATGGCGAAGAACGTGATGATGGCCGCTGTTGCTGAAACGATTGGTCCACGACCAGCCGAGAACCATATTCCGGCCAATTGGAGCGATAACGCAGCTGCAATTACCGCCCACCATACATACTCGCGTTTGAAGCGCTTATAGGTAAGTGCGATTGTGGCTGGAATTGACATCACCATGTAGCCACCAAAGTTCAGTGTGTTACCAAACGATGCGAGGATACGAGTGCGGCCAGCATTGTTACCGATAGGGTCCCAACCGAAATGCTGGGCAATTCCGTAGATGGCGGCTATCGTGCCAGTGATAACCAGGGTGTACAGCAGGTACTCAAGCGATTTTTTAGTCCGGAATCTCAGTGCGACCGAGAGAAAGATTACGGTAAGTGAAAGGCTGTCGTAGAGGTTGTATCCAGACCGGGCTTCGTCACCTCCGAAGAAACTGATGATCGGAAGTGGAGACAGGAGTGTTGCCGCTAATTGTGCGAATACCCAGACTGCCCCACCTATTAGCGCCCAACGAGCGGGATTACGTCATGCCCAACCCAATAAGTCCCATGTAACCGGACCTTCTTGACCTTCTCTTGCATCGAGGCGGCGTAACACTAATTGCCATAGCCATAGGATCGCAATGAGTCCTGCAGAGAGATGAAGGACGATGATTTTTGGTTCGTTGAATACCGCCATGAAGCGGTAAAACGAGAACACGAGCGGGATCAGAAATAGTGCGCCGAGAGTTATCCAGAAAATCGTCTGATCCAGACGTTCGTCTGTGGACACGGCGTTGGATGAAAATTGTCGGGATTTGGCTCTGGATTGCATTGATTGCTCTATGGCTCGAAACGAAACCTGAGTCTATAGAATCCCCGCGCATGAAGCGTCGGCAGGTGATACCCGTTTAGGCAAGAACGAGACTATAGGTCGCTGGCTGCACCTAAGAAATCGTTACTGATTGCGGTTCACAAGCGTTGATATACGAAGATTTTGATTGATTACGATTTCACCGACGATGTAGGCAGGTTGACCGGTGCCGACTTCGGTGTTCCCAATCTTTAATGTGGAAGCCATATGTGGTTGCTGTTTTCTTGGTAGAGCCGGCTCGAAAACTGCCACATTCATCGCACGAACAGTCTTGATTGGCGCGGATGACGGTCGGCTAGCTACCTACTGGTTATCTATATTTTTTCGTTGAAATGGAACTCAGTTCGGAACGTCATTTAAGACGTTTTGCACACCGGCAACGAATGTGAGTTGTTCAGGAATATATGGATTGGAAGTCGTCTGACGGCCTAAGTAGATAGTCATTGATGAGTTTTTCTCGGGCGTCTACATCAACAGGTGATTCGATAGCGTTTCGGAGTTGAGTTTCGTCAATTTTGATTCGGTTATATTCGTCGAATGTCGCTTCGATAAATTGGACCGATTTCTGGAGTTCGACTCGTGCTGATTGCTTCATTCGCCGCACGCCCATATCGATGAGTACCACTGGCTTCAGTGTGCATAGCGCTTCCATGAAAGCACTGGCGGGGAAGTCGACTACATACGCATCGGTTGACTCCTGGACGGCGCTCATCGGTGTGGATATTAGCTCGTGGTCGACGATTCCATCGAATAAATTGCGGTCGACGAGTCGCCCCTTCGGATGTCTTTTTGAAGTTACCGAGTATCCATATTGGCTAATGCTGGTGAGTAACCTGCGGTGCCAATCAAGATAGACGAGATCGTGGAGCTTCATATGCGGCATTACAGGATAGGGGCCTGAGAATGAGCCGGCGATTACGGTCACGTTGCGTATGAGGCGAGGCTTGGCGTTCCTCAATGAGTTGTGGATGGTGGAGTGTGATTTTGACCCTGCGGCCACTACTTGTTTTGTGTAGTGAGGGATTGTCGAGTCCGGCCGTTGATTAATTGTTGATATTAGTGATGATGCTCCAACTTCACCGTACGCAACGTAGGTGGTTGCGAACGGAAATTCTGTTGCTGGCCACATGACATCGGTGAACATCGGTGAGTCACCACCGTGGGTTGTACGCACTACATCAAGACCGGCTCTTAGGAACTGGTATGAGGTGATACGGGCCGCTAAACCACCCCCAGTTCCGGTGAAGAGTTTTGTGTTACTGGGCAGTCCTGCAACGAGATCTTGAGAGTTGGTGTATTTCCAGCCGTCAGTTAGATATTTCTTAGAGATCCACTTAATGTGTTCGGAGAAGTTCTGGCTTGTACTTCCTGTGATCGATTCGATTTCACCAACAAATTTGTTTGAAATTAGTTCGACTAGATCAGCCAAATCTGCTGGAAGTCTTGTGCTGGGGCGAGAGCGTAGAACATCTTCGTGAGTGCGTCTGAGACTCTGGGTTCCTGACGGTGAGATTTCGCTAGTTAGTTGATTCGACCCGATCGAAAAGTTCGCCGTGTGAGTTTTAATCCCCTGACGGAATCTGCGGTTCCTTACGTATCGAGCCACACGATTGCGAAGTCTTGCCCGCACGCCGACCGGATGCGGGGTGCTGACTATTTCTGTTGGGGCACTGTGAGGGTACGAGTCGTTACTGACCATCTCGTATAGGTACTTGTCGGCGTTGAATTCAGGTGTGAGACCGTTTTGCCGAGCGAGCGTGATGTCGAGATAAGCAGCGGCGATGTATGAGATGTCCTTGATCAACCCGGGTTTAGAAATGTAGAACGCCGAAAGCATTTGCTCAGGAACATTGATCAACTCGTGGAGTTGATCGGTCCATTCAATGAAGTTCGTGATCGGTGTGTCGTATTGCGAGTGCTTGACCGGCCACGACCAATCGTCGGATGTCCGTGCATTTCCGGCAGTTGCAAGTTCGCTGTCTATGATCAGGCGTTTTGACATTTGTTTGCTGCACCGCTATTCGGGACGGACGCAATCGATCTGATCGATTAGTTTTCCAGCACGCTCGAAGTCGTCGAGGGTGTCGATGTCGGCGGAGGATGCTCTATCGACCTTCAGCGGAATGATTTTCGTCCCGCTAAGTGAATGCGTTTTGATGACCAGACTGGTGCGGACGACATCGACGACTCCGATGTGCCACCAGACTTCAGGTAGGTCTTGTCGGGGTAGGTTGAATGGTTCTTTGACCCCAGGAACAGTGAGTAGAGGATCGATGTAGCCGGAATCGTCGTTGACCGTCCACATTTTGTATGGACTGTATCCGGGTTCGGTGATCGTGCGGACGCTGTGTGCTTCCGGGTCGTCGATCATTAGTTGTACTGCGTCGTCAACAAGCCCCGGTCTTCGAAATGGATCGGATGGTCGCAGCTGAACGATGATGTCGGGAGTGTAGCCAGATTTGCCGAGTTCAGTGAGCGCGTGGAGGAAGAACTCGATGTCGGGACTGTCGTCTTGCGATATTTCTGACGGGCGTAGGAACGGAACTTCTGCGCCGTAGTCACTAGCAACGGAGGCGATTTCCTCTGAATCAGTTGAGCATATACCGCGGAGTACGAGTTTCGATTGCAGCCCAGCTGCAATGCTGTAGGCGAGTAGTGGGTGTCCTGCGAGAGGGCGCAAGTTCTTGCCAGGAAGGCCTTTGCTGCCTCCTCGGGCCGGAATTATTGCGAGTACTTCAGTCATTGTTCGTTATGCTCGATTCCAGAGTTCATCGTACATTTTCAGATATGCGCCCACGACGCGTCGATGATCAAATTCATTGTTTGCTCGTTCTAGCGATGCATCTCCGTATTGCTGAGCCTTGGTTGGATTGTCAGCAAGGTTTTCGACCGCATTGACAAGGGCTGTTGCGTCATGGGTTGGGATGAGAGTGCCGTTCACCTCGTGGTCGATAGCTTCTCTTACCCCGGGCATGTCGGTTCCGATCAGCGGAAGTCCGGTCGCCGCCGCTTCGAGCAGTGTACGGGGGAGGCCTTCGCGGTAGAACGTTGGGGCTGCGACGGTGTTGGCGGCGGC
>JBDQHW010000051.1:0-6960 GCA_040264655.1 Dehalococcoidia bacterium
GCGTAAACCGTTTCATGGATCGTATGGAGCACGTTGCTGAAGGGTTCGAAGATACGTTTGGTCGTGTAGCCGTAGCCAGACAGGCAGTCGAAGAGGCTGCCTCCGTGCTGAAGCCGGTTGCAAAGGCACTGGGGCTGGTCGGCGCCTTCCAAGGTGTTGGCAAGCTGTTCGGCGGCGGTGGCTCGAATGACGATAAGTCTGAAGCGAACCGCAACAGGTAATAGCGTTCCAATGTGGTCACTTTAGGTTCGCAGGGATGCGAATCCACTTGGATGATCTAGAGGTAAGAAATGGCTGACAAAGATAGTGGCGGAGGCGGAGGATTCCTGCTCGGGCTGCTCATGGGCGGCATCGGTGGTTTTGTTGCGGGGATGGTCCTCGCTCCGAAATCAGGCGAGGAAACTCGTGCATTTATTCTTGATCAAAGCCGTGAATGGCGCGATAAGGCGGATGAGCTAACTTCAGCTACTCGCGAACGTATGGCAACGGCTGCTACAGAAGGACGTCGAGCGGCTTCCGAGATGAGAGAAGACGATGGTTTCGACGATCTTGATCTCGACGACGAAGATCTCTAACTACTTCCGAATCGCTATTCGGAATGAACAATCTACCTGATCGCAAGCCCTTTGGCTCTTGGGTAGGTTCCAAACACCTTGAACGTTGTCGTGTGTTTGGTTAGTTCAGCAATCGCTTCTTGGACATGTGGCTCGTCGATCTGACCTTCAAAATCAAGCAAGAAAATGTAGTTGCCCATTCCTTTGCCGGTTGGGCGAGACTCAATCTTCAGTAGATTGATTCCACGGTCGGCAAACGGTCGCAGTGCGGAGTAGACAAGACCAGGAGCATCGGGTCTGTCGAAATCAAATGCAATCGACGTTTTGTCGGAATCTGCAATTGCACTGCCATTTGAACTGAGAACTGCGAAACGTGTCACGTTGTTCTGTCGGTCTTGAATGCCTTGAGCCAAAATCGGCAATCCAGCGAGTTCTGCAGATCGTCTTGGTCCGATAGCGGCAGTGCGATCGTCTCCCTCATTGAGGTCTGTAACGGCTTGCGCTGTGCTTGTGGTCGGAATTTGCTCAGCGAACCTCAACTCAGAGGAGAGAAACTCTCTGCACTGGGTAAGCGCTTCCTGTTTTGACATTACGACCCTGATATCGCCGAGCTGCACTCCGGGGCGAGTTATCAGGCAGTGGTCTATTGGCAAAAGAATTTCGCCAATGATGTTGGCATTCTTAGATCCGATGAGAAAGTCGACCACTTCGATTACGGTCCCACCGAGTGAATTCTCGATTGGCACGACAGCCTCATCGACTTTTCCTTCTTCAAGGGCGCTGGTCACAAGCCCAAGAGACGCGAACGGAATCCGTTCTTCGTCAGGCGCATAAAAGAAACAAGCCTCATCGGTGTATGTTCCTTCTGGTCCGAGAAATGCGACTGTCTTAGGCATGATTACCTCAGTTCCGTGAGAAGTTCCCACAGTTCGGCAGTTGAGTTCGCGGGTGAAAGAGCGATTATTTCGTCTTCAGCCTCGATCACCACGTCTGCATCGGGTGATTTTTGATGACCCTCTGCTGTGATCATCAATACGATTTTCGTACCGTATGGAAGAGTAATTTCAGACAGATTTCGGCCGATAGCCGTTCCCGCAGCGGGTAGCTTGATCGCAACTAACTCCTGAGTTCGATCGGCCAGCGGCATCAATCGAATCAATGGATGTGCCGGAAGCGCTGTCGCGAGATTAGATAAGACAAGATCCGTGGCACTGACAACGAGGTCGATACCGACGAGATCGAAGAGTTCGGCGTTTTCAGGTGAGTGTGCAACTGCAATAGTCCGTGGCACATCAAAGTTTGTTCTTGCGAGTTGGCAAGCAGCCAGATTGTATTCATCAGAATCTGTTGCAGCAATCAACGCACCGGCTCGTGCGGCTCCTGCATCCTGAAGTGCTCTGAGAGAAGTTGCATCACCGATCGTTGCGATCATGCCAAGTTCTCGTTGGATTTTCGCAACTGTGTCGGGGTTGTTATCGAGCACGAACACCTCGTGCCCTTCGTTGATGAGCGATGATGCGAGTGGTGATCCGACTTTTCCGCCACCGACGATTACGAGATACACAGCTATGCCTCGTCTTTCGTGATCAAGTCGGTGAGTTCATTGCTAGCGAGTACGGCTTTGTTGATAGTGCCGATTCCGAGAGATTCATAGAGTGTTCTCGCAGCCTCATCGCTCACAACCGACATTACTTTTTCAACACGAAAAATTGTCTTCGCTCGTTGTGCAGCCAGTCCGTTGAGAGAATCTTTGCCTGAAGCCGCAATGAATACATCGGCATCTGCAATGCCGGCCTCGATCATCGCCGGGCCAGTTGAGCCGTCACGGTGAATAACGGACATCGCACCAGAGTCGACTCGGCCGCGTGGCAGCAAGGAAACCGCTTTCGGATTCTTCTCGATTACCGTGACACGATGCCCGAGGTCACTAAGTTTTCTTGCCAGCGAAGAGCCGAGGCTCCCGGCTCCCATAATGATTGCGTTCATATTTGCAGGTATGAATCCTGAATCGACTGAATTATTGGTTGCAATACTGGTTATACCAGTTAACTAGGCGCGACCGTTTCTTGAAGAACGAGCAACAGGGCGTGCAGCGCTGCTATGTTCCCGCCACAAAATTACATCACATGGAGCGTGTTCAAGTATGTACGGAATGTCGCTGCCTAGTGAAAAAGAGCCGTAATCAGTCGGATACGACGTGCCGATTACGATTGCGTCGGCATCTCGGACGACCGCTTCGTGAACTACCGCAGGTCCGATATCTCGCGCTTGGAGCAGTTGTGAATCGATATCGCTTCGAGGGAGCCGTGCCAATCGCTCCGAACGATGAAGAACCTGCTCGCCACGAGCTATCTGATCTTCGATTTCGGCGTCTAGCGGAAGTGATCGCTGTACTTTGATCACATAGATGACGAACAGTTTGCCTCGATCGTCTCGAACGATGTCCGCAGCACGGGAAACAGTGTTGATATCTGATGGGTCGTCGGCGACGACTGCAATTACTCGATTGAAAGGCATTGGTTTTTATGTACCTTTTCTCAGCTGGTGCCAATTCTCAGTCATGTTTTCAGTTTGTTCTGATGTTGATAGAGAGTAGGCGTTGTCGCCGAGAGTAAATCGTGTGCTTTCCGGCTAGTTGGTAATTCGGCTGACGTATTCGTCTCGACCCGCGACTACTAGAACGTCTCCGGCTCGCAAACGTTCTTCAGAATCGGGGCTAAGTGTAATTTCATCTCCGCGTTTCAGAGCGACGATTGCGATTCCGTATTTGTCTCTGGCACCAGCGAATCCCGCTTCGTCGAGAGTCATGTTGGTAAATCGGTCGGGCACTTGCAGCCTGCTAACTCCGAACGCTTCAGCAAGCTCCATGTACTCCTCAACATCGGGATTGAAGAGACTGTGAGCAAGCCTGCTTCCCATTTCTTCCTCAGCGTGAATAACCCGGTGGCAACCGAGCCGGCGGAGGGTGTTTCCGTGCAGAGCGCTGTGAGCACGAGCAACAATGAACGGGAGGTTCATTGTTTGAAATAGAACGCTCACCATAATGCTGGCTTCAATGTTGGCACCAATTCCAACTATGCCGATGTCGAAGTTGTGTACGCCTAGCTCACGTAGAACGGCTTCCTGAGTTGCATCACCGGCAACCGGGTAAGTCACCTCACCCATCAGGGTTTGGACGCGTTCTTCGTCTATGTCGATTGCCATTACGTCGTGACCGAGCTGGTACAGGGTTCGAGCGACGTTACCGCCAAATCGACCTAGACCAACTACTACGACCTGCTGCTTTGTTTTCATACGATTCCGAGGATCGGATCCTCTCCAACTGCAGTTCAAATACACGCTAGCGTTACACGGAACCAATATCCGGTAACGGCCATCTGCGAATGCTCGCTTATTCTACCTGCGGCAGTATTATACGATCATGCTTAAAACGCCCTCGAAGAGTTCAAATTAGCAGTTTGCAACATTGATTGATCGATCTCAAAGTGAGAATGCCATTAGCGAAATTTCCCTATTAACTCACGTTCAAACCTTGCGCGCGCCTAGTGTGTTCGACACAGTGACCCGTTAGGCTTGGGGGCGCACAGAGCGAATATGGGCTAAAGGATTTTCAGTGGAAGCGGCTGGCACAACTTCCCAAAACCTGCGTGGAATGCTCGAACAGAGCGATCGGTTTCTGACTGCGGTCGAGATCGAGACTTCACGCGGACTGTTGATGGCGGAGGCTTCTCGCAAAACCGCCGAGCTCGCAAAATCTCTCTCTGAGTTCGACCAGGTCGACTTTGTATCTCTTACCGACAACCCCGGTGGGAACCCCCACATTCGTCCCGAGGTGTTAGGGCAAGACTTGTTGTTCCGTGGGCGAGATGTTGTGATCAATATGTCGTGTAAGGACTACAACCGGAACGGCGTCGAGAGTCGGCTATGGGCATTAGGTAGCCAAGGGTTCTCAAACGTTCTAGCTCTGTCCGGCGATTATCCGATCGGTGGTTTCAAGGGACAGGCTCAACCTGTGTTCGATATCGATTCGGTTGGATTGCTCGAACTGATGTCTCAAATGAACGATGGGCTACCCAATCAGATGTGGGGATCTGTCGGACGAGAAGATCGACTCGAGAAGACTAATTTCTTTGCCGGTTGTGCAGTGAGTCCGTTCAAAAAACTTGAAGGTGAGTTGATGACTCAGTACTTCAAGCTGGCCCTCAAAGTGCGAACAGGTGCCAAATTTGCGATTACCCAGATCGGCTACGACTCACGTAAAGCTTCGGAGCTGTACCAGTACATTCAATCCAACAATATAAATATTCCTCTTATTGGGTCGGTGTTCATTCTCACAGCACCTGCAGGTCGATTCTTCAATCGCTGGGGCGTTCCTGGTGTGTGGGTGTCGGACGAACTTCGAGATATCGCAAACAAACAGGCCAAATCTAAAGACAGAGGTCGTGCGTTTTTCTCAGAGTTGGCTGCCAAGCAAATAGCGATTCTGAAGGGAATTGGCTACCGAGGGGCGTACATATCTGGCCGACCGCAGCTCAAGCGAATTCAAGGCATTCTCGAGATGGCGGATTCGTTTGGTGAGAACGACTGGAAAGATTTTGCGAAAGAGATTAACTTCGCCCAGCCAGACGAGTTCTATCACTACGAACAGGGTGATAACGCCGGCTTAAGTTCGAATGAAGTTAACAAGTCATATCTTGCCTCTAAGACCAAATCGTCTCAAGTGAAATCTCGATTCACTGTCCCACTTCAGTACAGATTAGGCAAATTCGTTCACGACAAAGTGTTCACCGATGGCACTCTCGGATTTAAAGCCGGCAAGGCGGTTTATGGTCAGATCGAGAAGAGCAAGAAGTTGTCTGGCGTTGCTCATGTGCTCGAACAGGCTTCGAAAGTCCCTGCCTACCATTGCCGGGATTGTGGCGACTGCTCATTACCTGACATTGGATATTTATGCCCTGAATCTCAGTGTGTGAAAAGCCAAAGGAATGGTCCTTGCGGTGGCACAAAAGCAGGAAAGTGCGAAATTCTCGATCAGGAATGTATTTGGGTACGTGCGTACGATCGCATGAAGCCATTTGGCGATGAAGCGAAGATGCTACAACGGCCAGTTGTGTTTCGTGACGCCTCGCTGCGTAATACATCAGCGTGGGCGAATACTTTTCTTGGACGAGATCATCACGCAAAACAAAACACCGTAGATACCGACGGTGAGGCATAATCGGTAGTCGAGATTTCAGCTTTTACGTTCTAGCCGTTTAGTTCAAATTCGTTTGAATTAGGCAATACACGAAATATCACAATGCCCCAAGTAATCGAAAGTCCCGATCAGTTCACCGTAATCGGCGAAAACATTCACGCAACTCGCGTTGTGAAGCGTGGTGGAGTTCGTGGGCACGTATTCGATGATGGAACCGAGGCTGTTCGGTACAAAGTCGATGGCGAACGGAATTTCGTTCACGTCCCTGAACATTTCACTACTACGCAACCGTACGAGCAAGGCACCCTCAAGCACTTCCAGATTGCTATGTGGATGGGAGCAAACGGTGATGAAGCGCAGGCCGCAGAAGGCAAAGCGTACATTCAGTACGAGGTGAATCGCCAGATTAAAGCTGGTTCTCACTACCTCGACCTGAACGTTGACGAATCCTCTTATCGCCTTGAAGAGCAAAAGGCGACGATGAAGTGGTTGGTCAAGTACGTCGAATCAATCTCATCAGTGCCTCCTAGCGTCGATTCCTCGAATCCTGAAATCATCGAGGTTGGACTCGCTGCTTACGGTAGCACTCAGGGTCGACCGATGTTGAACTCGATTGCGCTTGAACGCCCAGAGGCCATCGATATGGCTTTGAAGTACAACGCCCGAGCGGTGGTGATGGCGTCGAACGAAGTCGGAATGCCGGCTGACGCTCAAGAACGTCTTGAGAACGTGGGCAGGATTGTTCAAATGGCACTGTCGAGTGGTATGGAAAAAGAAGATATTTTCGTCGACCCGCTGTACTTCCCAATTGCTGTTGATTCGAACTACGGAAAACATGCATTCGAAGCGATCGAAGGCATCCGAGCTGAATTCGGGAACGAAATACACATTGCAGGTGGCATGAGTAACGTTTCGTTCGGAATTCCGAAGCGTCGGCTTATCAACGACGTATTCTTGAACTTGGCGATTAAATCGGGAGTCGACTCCGGAATTATCGACCCTATGACGACGTCGGCTGAACGATCACTAAACGTAGATCTGGACACACGTCCTGCTCAGCTCGCGCTTGATCTGTTGCAAGGGAACGACGATTTCGCCATGAACTACATAACAGCCTTCCGCGCCGGCGAACTCGATTAGATTAAAACGCGTTCAGAGCGGCATCTTCGTCACATTCGTAGGCTAATAGTGCCTTTCAAACCGTGAAGC
>JBDQHW010000052.1:0-6908 GCA_040264655.1 Dehalococcoidia bacterium
GTCTTAATAGCGTCTGTCGAGAAGGACAATTGAGGCAGTTCCCCGAGGTAAACCACACGGAAATCTCGACCGCCATCGTTGAAGCCAGGTTGCGTGAGTGAGAAATCGCTGAGGTAACTCGGGACCGAGTCGACCCGATCGACTGGAACGAAATTCGACAGGAATTCCTCACTCCGCAACATTGTGTTAAGGTGAGTTGTTGAGAGCATCCCACTTTTTGGTTTGCCATTGAGGTAAATCGACACGTCGACTCGATCGACGATGACCGGCATAAACTCCTTTGCGACCTTGATGACTTTCGCAGTCTTGTCCGGCTTGAGGACAAGCAATCCCTCACCTGTTTCGCCGGTGCGGAAGACATCGCCGGTCTCGGACAGCAATGCGCCAAACTTACGATAGTTCTCGGCGGCGGGCAGGTCATCGATCCACGAGTAGCGTAGTCGATCCTCAGTCGCATCTCGAAAGTCTTGTGTATCTCGATGTTCGGTTGATTGCTCTTGCGTTTCTTGCTCGCGCGTCTTTGCGCTTTCCACATCGTTTAATTGAAGTACAGGAAAATTCATATGTTTGTCCATTTGTGGATTGAGTTGTTGTGGATGTTGCGAGTGTTGCGGCCGCGCTTAAAAGGGGCGAGGCCGCAAGCCAGCTCGCCACGATAAAACATTATCAGGCTCTACTCCGATAAGGTGACCAAGTCTTTCAGACTTATTGGTCACGTTGCGTTCCCTGACGATTGGAGAAGCGGGCCATACGTTGAGTAGGAGAGAGCCGACTTCAATTCGAGGTCAGCCTCAAAAATAGACATTCCTTGCCCAGATGGTTGGGGTAGAGCGCATCGCTTCATTGGATGCGACAACAAGGACCGAGCCGGAATTTCGACACCTCAAAGAGTTCAGTTGCCAGTGTCGGTGTGGCGAGTCCAGTAGGAGTAGTGGGTAAGAGCCGAGACTTCAAATGATCGTCTGCTCATCGGCAAATGCACATGACTGCCGAAGCTGGGAGTCCCTGAAGAGAAAAGTATGAAGACCAAATGTAAGGTCCCGGGACAATTTCGCCTCACCATGGGTGAGGAACGTGGTACAACAGCTTGGAAGTATGAGCGGGCAGTTCTGAATTGTCAAGAATTTTCTGAAGAAATTCTTCAGTAGCGTGCTTCCCCCGAGTTTCGATTTCAAAGCTCATTTTTCGTAAATGCCTACTGTGTAGTCAGATAAGGATGTCAGCGCCAAGATTACTCATTGATCTGAGTGATGCGGAGTTTTTCTACTGGCAGATTCAGTTCGGCAATTTCGACGTGATGTTGATGGTGCGTGAAAATGTAATTCCTCGAAGACAATGTAGGTCAGCCTCGGCTTGCCTTGCAGGAACGCCACGGTCAACGGGGCGTCACTTGTTGATGGTAGATAAACTCACTTCAGGATGGTCGAATTAGATCCAACTGACTCACACAAGGAAGCCAATTTTCATGTCGAACGCTCGCAAGGAGTCATCAGGCCCAACTGCACCTCCACCTAAAGATCCTCAACCAAGTGTTGATCGAATCGATGAGCTCGCTAGACGCGTCTTGAGTGGTGACATCCTCCTGCCAAAGTTTCAACGAGAGTTTGTTTGGAAGCGTCAACAAACCTTGGATCTTCTCGACTCAGTGGCGAGCAATTATCCGATCGGCAATCTCTTGCTTTGGCAAAGTCCTCAAGAATTGAGAATCGAGAACTACATTGCGGATCTTCAAATCAAGCTTCCCAAACCAGACTATCCCGTCAACTACTTGCTAGATGGCCAGCAACGGCTTTCGGCTATTAGTGGCGCATTGCACTGGAACGGAAATTACCCCAACAGCGTTTGGGACATCGCATACAATCTGCGAGAAGAAGAGTTTGACCACTTGGACAGTCTTGATGATCCGCCACAACACTTCGTGAGAATGAACAAACTTGCAGATGGCGCTGTCTTCTATAAATACTATGCGACGCATGACTCACTAAGCGCACAAGATAAGGACATTCTGAAGGACAATGCTGATTTGTTATTCAATCGCTTCAAGGATTACAAGGTTGCGACTGTAACACTGGGAGACATGTCAATTGAAGACGTGGCCTTCGGTTCCGTAGATAGTCCAACCCTCTTTTTGATATTCTCCGCCGCAATATGTCACCGAATGCCGGAGATCGAAAAGAGACGGCAGAAAAAAGGTTTCGTGGCGTTCGACAACAGTCTGATTCTCGTCGTGCTCTGATGCTCTCAACCATCTGAAGACACCTCTCAGGGGTACGAAAGGGGTACAGAGAGAAGAGTCGCCATAATTGTGATGCAAATTCTTTCAAGCATTTTACTCCAGTGCGAAAGCAACTGTACAAGGCTTTTATGCTCTGCCACCTTTCAACTTCGGCCACTTTCAGACACCTAACAGGGGGGCAAGTCCGAGGGTTGCCGGGTGTGCCGGGTCTTTTCGGGAGCCGTTTTGCAAGATTCGGGTACTCTCGCGTGCAAGCCAACGAGAGGCTGTTAACTCTTCCATGCGTTCGATGTCTAGCGGGCCGATTGACTTTTATCGATTTGGGTTGAATTCTTGCGTGGCCCAGTCGGTCCCCCAGTCACCTCCTTGTCCGGGGTAGCCACCTGGCTTGTGGTCACCGTCCCAATGCCAGTATTGATAATCGTGACCGTGCATTCCTACTGCAAGAACCCGCCCGCTGACAGTTTTCCGCATGGCGTAGCAGGATTCACCATCCGGCGATACATGGGTTGTGATTCCATGATCACTGGGGAGTCCCTTAAAGTCATATAAGCTCATGATTTGTTTAATCTTAGCGAGATCGTATCCTGCGACGTTCTTGCCATACCAGCCATGAAACCACAACATGATGTTCTCCAGAGCGTCCCACGTTTCCTTGAATTCCCGTTGATCGAGCTGAGCACCAGCTTCATCAACGCCCTGTTGGCCAGCATTATCGATGAGCTTTTGAGCCGCCGCTGCTTCCTTCGCATCGGCATCAGCTTGAGACTGGAGAAACTCGCTAACGACTTGCCTTGCTTCCGAATAGCCAGAGGAACTTGAAATCATATTGTACCAGTAACCATCACATTTACGAATCGTGCGTGGATGGAGGCCCACACGATTCGCTAGAGGTAGAATCCTCCAAAAACGAGAGATCCACGATGGATTTTTAAGTCCCATGAGCCGAAAAATCCGCTCTAGGTTGGTATAGAGTCCCAGAACAAGCACGAATAAGGCGGCCCATGCGGCCATCCATATAGGCATTAAAAGGCCGAGAATGGTTTGCTGCCAGTCGATGTCACCCCAAGTTGAAACCAGATGGTTGATACCGATGCCAAACAGAATCAGCCCTATGATCGCAAATAGTAAATTGATTGGTTTTGAGACACGTTGATGTTCGGGGCGGATGGACGCCACGTTGGTTAAAACCAGCAAGAAACCAAAAATTCCTTGAAGTATGAACTCGACTGCAATGTGAAAGGTTCGAAGGTTGATTATAAATTCGAGTAGAATGGACACGAAAGAAGAGTACGAAGTTGTTGAGGCAGCCACTTTGGGTCCGATGCAGCACTGGTCATCCCGAAGATTAGCGGTACGCCGGTGAGAAGTGCCCAAAGTATGGTCGGCCCCAGCATGCATGAATTCCAAATCCCCGCAAAATGAGCTAGATAAACTCCTACTCCGATCCACACAAAATACGCCCCAAACACTACAAGAATCGGCAAACTAGCGACACTCCTTAGAACACGGAACATCGATTTGCGAGTCGTGCCGGAGATCAGCACCGCCAAGAGCAGGAGGATTAGCCAAGCCAGTCCAGCAATTTCGCGAGTATTCAACATCGTGGTAAAGCCCTAGGTAGCCGTGATCGAAGAGGATGACACTTCGCTTGCACCGCTTCTCAATTAACGAAGCATACTTATCCTCTAAATATCCAGTTCTTATGTCAAATTGTGAGCATCTCACATCTATAGCTAGGTCTAATTGAAGGCGGAAGCTAAAGCTTCTTTGATGAGATTATTGTGTATAGGATCGATTCGGCCTTCCGATGCAAAGAGTGTCAAATCGTAACTTTTCAGACAGCTAAATGATTCAATCGATGGAAAGATCGACCTGCACTTCATTTCCAACGACACGCAGAGGGATCGTCTTCGCATTGTGATCCGGACGATCCTGATCGATGTAAGTTCCGTCCCGGATACAAAACCGCCAATGATGAATGCGGCAACTCACCACTTCACCATCGATCAGTCCGTGAGCGAGAGAGGCTCCTGCATGAGGGCATTCGTTATGGAGGGCGAAGAACTTGCCGTCGATGTGAAAAACCCCCACAGGTATTTCATCCACAACGAACATACGAGCCTCGCCTGAGGGAATGTTGTCGATCTGGCAGATAGTCTGGAAGTGGGACATGGTTATTCAGGGAATCGATGAGCAAAAGGACCACATTGAGAGTACACTCCAAATGTACTGTCAAGAAACCTTCTCAATATAACAATATGTCAAAACAGGAAGTTCTGGAAAAGTTCGAGTCGTTGAATGTCTGGAAGCGTGGTGATCAACGTGCTCCGCACAAGCCTCTGCTTGTTCTGCTGGCCCTGTCGAGGTGGCAACAGGGTAAGAACCGTCTCGACTTTGAATCTACTGCTCCGAGATTGATTCAATTACTGCAGGAATTTGGCCCTAAGCGTAAGACGAATCATCCAGAATTACCGTTCTACCATCTACAGACAGATGGCATTTGGAAAATGACAACCAGTGGCGACCCACAGCCACGCAAAGGGTCGAGTAGTTTCACAAGCAGAGAACTGATCGACCACCATGCTAATGGTCAGTTTACTGAGGACGTGCTGGATGTATTGGAACATGATCCCGCTGTCGCAGGAGAGATCGCGATCCGGATTCTTGATGCTCACTTCCCCGAGACGCTGCATTCCGAAATCCTGTCCGCCGTGGGATTGGATACCGACCTTAGACAAGTCTCCAGAAGACGTCCCCGCGATCCCCAGTTTCGCGATCGGATTTTGACGGCCTACGAGTATCGCTGTGCGGTCTGTGGGTTTGATGTGCGGCTTGGATCACAATCGATCGCCCTTGAGGCAGCGCATATCAAGTGGCATCAGGCAGGTGGTCCCGATGATGAGACGAACGGCATGGCCCTCTGCGTACTACACCATAAGGTCTTTGACCTGGGAGCATTTACTCTCGACTCGGAATTGACGATTTTGGTATCGGAGAAAGCAAACGGTTCTCAGCAATTTGAAGAGAGCTTGTTGCGGTTCCACGGAGCCAATCTCAGGCAGCCTCAAAGACCGGAGTGTCGACCACACGAAAAGTTTACCGACTGGCATCAACGAGAGGTCTTCAAAGGGAAGACGCGGCATGTGATTGGATAAGTCACTCACTGCAGATTTAAGGATGATTGTATTGGTGGATAGCACATGGCTCCCCAGTCCTCGTCAGCAGCATGATTGATCCAGACCAGCA
Source organism: Dehalococcoidia bacterium (assembly GCA_040264655.1). Lineage (GTDB taxonomy): Bacteria > Chloroflexota > Dehalococcoidia > Lucifugimonadales > Lucifugimonadaceae > Lucifugimonas. Next base: position 5,486 of record JBDQHW010000052.1, read on the forward strand.
GAAATGATCTCAGCAGGTGATCCATCATTTGGGAGCAGCGGCGGATCGCGGTTCGGTTGAGCGAACTGTTGTAGGTGGCCGCTCCATGCACCAACTGGCATCGCAACAGATAAATTCGTTCAATCAGTCGGTCCAGAACCATCGTCCAGTTACCTTCGAGGTACCATGTGCGGGCCTCATACTTGGATTTCTTCGATTTGTTGGCCCGTTTTGCGGTGGGCTCTTCCCAGAAATACCTACTGAGGTACTCGTCGTCATAAATAGAAATGACCAATGGTTTGTTATCGTTCAACACATCCGCGATGAAAGAGCTTTCATCGCGGGCCAGCATGCGATCAACAAATGAACGCAAACTGGAAGAGTCTCGCACTGGTTCTCGGGAACTTTCATTCCATTGACCATACAGAGAATTGAAAGCCGTCCATTGACTTAGTAAAGCGACATCAAGGTCAGTCTTTTCCGTAACCTGTTCCGCTCGTCTGATCCAGCTACACGCGCGATGAAAGCGGACATTATTGGGATGCTCGGGATCGACCTGTTGCAGGCGCTCTTTGTGTGGTTTCCACTGGCGTCTCAGGTCCCGGACGGTGAGTACTTCGGACATCGTACTGGTTCCAAATTGTTGAGATGCAGATAGACACCCACCGTGGTGATTATTCTCCCTATGACTTGAGTGTAACGGGACTCACAACAAATTTGAAAAGAAATTGCTATCTCGCTTCCGATATGATTTCGATTCCGGATGATGTTGTTTTCGATATATCGCTCTGTGGGCATAATCTGGTTAAGAATCCATCAATCTAATGGTTGAGCCAATTTGGAAACGATACTCAGTGAATCAGGATAGAAATTCATTTGTTTCAAATCCCTTGATTTTCTTCAAAGTGTTGCGAGTTAGCTGATTGTACAGCAAGTATATTGCGAAAAACCGGATCGGGCTAACGCCATCATACGTGAGAACATTTGATCGGATTATCCACGAGGCATTGATGATGATTTCAGGCCACTATGCCTATAAGCATTTGGTTCTTAGCCACCCTTTGTTAGACTCTTGATTTGACCATTAATCCATTGTGAATGGACTTGCGATTAAAGAATATAATTCAATTTGAGCATTCAATAAGAAAAGAGGGCACAAGTGGCTATTTTTACATGTCGTAGTTGTGGCTATTCTCAATCCACTTCAGACGAATACATAGGCAGAAATGCAAAATGCCCAAAATGTAATCAGCCATCTGTTATTACTGATAATCTATCCGAGGTCTCTCCCGAACTTGAATTTGATGACATGGGAGACAATCCTGAAGAATCGTCAATGATCAGTAAGTGTGATGGAGGAAGTATCCAGACGCAATTAGGGTTTGGATTCATCTTGAATAAGAACTCATCACTCTCAAGAGAATGGATAATATACAACGATCCA
>JBDQHW010000053.1:0-6486 GCA_040264655.1 Dehalococcoidia bacterium
ACATATCGTCCCATAGGGGTTGGTGAAACGAACGCACGAAAAACGACATAAGCACCGAGTACAAACAGTGTCTGAAGCAGGACCATTGCGTGGATCACAAACGCAAATCCAAACGAAACTGCAATGAGGGCAAATAGTGTCCGGCTTGGCTTCCTAAGGGTTCCGATTGTCCCGGCGAATAAGACAGGTAAGAACGCCGCAGCAAGGAGTCCGATCCAACGACCGTGAACATCGATACTTGCCAACATAAACGGAGAGAATAAAGCGGCTATGGAACCTAGTAGGGCTGCAGGTCGCCCGTACTGATTTTTGAACCCCATGTAGAACCCGAATGATCCAAGATTGAGAATGAATACATAGCCCAGAGCGTAAGTTAACGAAGCATTATTGAGGATTAGGTTTAACGGCAGTGCCAGTAAATATGCACCGCCAGGTCGACTAGTGTCGTTGCCGATGTAAAACGATTGTCCGCCAACGTAAAACGGAGAAAAGTTCGGTATCCCAAGTCCGTCTTTGACGCTTTGGGTGACGTAATCGAGATGGAAAACATGGAAGTATGTGTCGACGCCCGGGAGGTTTCCTACGTCGAGCAATATCGGCATTGTGACCAGCAAGGCCAGAACTGTCTGAATTGAAAATGCGGCGAGGTCCGACCAGAGGTCGAATTTTGCCTTCGGAGTTGTATCTTCCTCAATTGGTGGCGGCTGGAGTGCGGTCAGTTTTCGCCAGTATGAAATAGCACTAACCATGTCGTGACGACCCATCATCTTCAGGCAATCGAGCGCTCTGACTTGCTGGCAAATTTCTGCCTAGCACTTCGATAAACGGGTACTCGGCCAATCTTCGAGCAAGCTCTTGAGACTGATTCCATCTCACCAAACTCGTGACGAGGAGCCCGAGTCCAAGTATCGAAACAATGAGTCCGACGATTCCTGCAATACCGCGATCAAACGAGGCCGATATCTGGTTTACACCAGGCTCAAGATTTACACCGATCACACCTTCGTAGTTCCGGGCGTCTACACGTGAACCGTTGACCGTTACGTTCTTCGTTTGTTCCGTGTAGGCAAGTGGGAGGAGAACGAGACCTTCACTTGTCCCTGTGTCGAGTTCGATATTGAACCCACGAGGGTCTCTATCGAATGATTTAACATCGATTGGCGGAGTATTCGCTGCGACATCGAGAACGGGAATTTCGCTTTCTAGCTTGTTGCTAACGATACGAAGAAGGTCACTCCCTCCATTCTCTGAAGCGTGTGCCAACGGATTCCCACCCACGAGGTAAATTGGGCCTAGCCTGTCGGTTATTTTTGACAGCAAAGGATATGAAAACCCGTCTGGGCCGGCAAATTCCAATATGGTTTCTGTAGATGAATCGGCGACAACACCCGCATCCCACGGCAATCCGGTGTACTCGAGTTGTGAGCTGCCTAGTGTGGCGAGACTTGAAGTCTCGACGATATCTACGGTAGACGGAAATGTAACTCGCGTCACATTTATGTCGTTGCGCCACTCTTCATCGTTGTTTCCGAGCCAAATTACCGGAATGCCGCCTAGCCTGCGCCAAACCAAAAATCGTTCGAAGTCCGGGCCGATAGTCGCTATCTGGTCTTCGTAGAAGTGAATCACCGGATATTCACCAAGTTCAATTGCCGAGAATAGTTCTAGCTGTCCGTCCGATTTGGTCGTTTCGGGCAACACGAACTCGACGGTTCTTTGTCCGTTGCCTACTGCGATGGCTTTTTGATTGGCGAAAGAGATAGATTCCAGCGGCTCAGAACGTTTCCATATTTCAAGATTTGAGTTCACAAATGGCGTTATCTCTTCAAATCCCGACGCCCTCAGCGCACTCGCAGCCAACTGGTCGTCGCTTCGCACGTAAATCCCAGAAACCCACCACTGGTCCAGAGTTTTCGAGACGGCACCATAGTGTCGTCTTTGCACCGCTTCTTTTAAGTCATTGATCGCTGACCTAAGTGGGGTTGCTTCGACATCCCATCCGTACAACGCTTCACGATCGTATTGTGATGGTATGAGAGACAACTGTGGAAGACCGAAGAAATCGGCAAACCGACCCGGGGGCGCCTCCTCGTCCAATGCGGAGGTTGCACGCCTGTGAAGCTCTGTGTCTAGGGATCTTGATTCGGCTCGAATTGGGCCTGTGTCAACTATTTGGACGAAGAGGACTATCGCAGCAATCCCCAGGCCAAACCGTGCTCTATTCCACATTTTTAAGTTCATGTGGGTGGCTTGTTTTACAAACATTCCAGCGAACAGAGCAATTGCGATTCCAGTAATTGCCAGGTACCGGTCGGAAGGAGTCAGCTGCTGTATCAGTGGAATTGAATTGAAGATAGGCAAACCTTCAGTCACCACGAAGAATAGTGATGTAGAAAAGACTCCGGCTAAAACAACGGAGTTTCTCGTCCGATCTACTGCAAATACACCGATTGCCAAGAGGGTTGAGAATATCCCGAGGTATGGGACTGCAGCATCAATTCGAGCGGATGGTAACCAGAAATTCGCGCTGAGATTGGTCAACTTAGAATCAGGAGTGAACTCGATCATTGATTCAAGTCGGAATGCTTCCTCTAAAGCAGGAAGAGCCCAGATCCCCGTCGATAGAACACCGACAATCATGGCTCCGACAATCTGGACCACTGTCTTTGAGGTCGTTTGCCTCATAAACACGTTGGTAGTAAATCCAACCAGCAATCCAAGTCCGAGTACCAATGCCATGGTTGGACTGGTTAGAACCCCGAGCGCAGTCCCGACCGCAATTAGAACAATGGAGGATCGACTCTGAGTATTCAGATGATCGAAAACGCCCTTCAATAACAACGGAGTGGTTGCGACGAAACTTAGTGTGGATAGCTCACCAACAGAGAAAAGTTGATTCAGTAGGGCAGGACTGGTGCTAAAGAATACAGCGGCGACGATGCTGCCAGCGGTTGTGAGCTGCTGACGGAATGCGATGGCGATAAACACTGCATTCGCCGAAAAAACGCCAAATACGAATCCTGAGTATGCCGAGTTTTCTCCGCCCAGCGATTCGACTACTCCCAAACCGATGGCTGTAACGGGAGGGTAGCTGTCGAACAGAGAACTGCCGATGTACCAGCCGTAGTTCCAAAGTGGGAATATTGTTCCCGACTGCCAGGCTTCGGCAACGAATAGTCCTCTATAAAGATGCCCAATCCCGTTCGCTGATGAAGGGAACGGACCTGCTGACATTGCCGAGCTAATGACCAATTGGTAGACGATGAGGAAAGCAAGCATTCCAGGCCAGGTCAGGAACCACCATTGGGTCATCCTCAATGCCGTTGATTGGAGTGATACAGGGACTATGTTGAGTAAAGCCGGGTGTATCTGGCGGGGTGAGAAGCTAGTTTCGTTTAATTCTTGATCCTCATCAGCAATACGAACTGGTTCAGAAAATTCGAACGACATAGATCCTGAAATATTATTCCGTTCACCGTTGGGTGTAGCAGCGACCGGCTCCCGTGGTTTTGAGCTGACCTCCTCGAACTCGGATTCGTCGCGGATCTGAAAACTGGCCCCAAGCTCATGGAGCAAATCAACTATGGAGTTGACTTCTGGTTGAAGTCCTTCGACCCGAAGGTCAACAGCTTCCGTATCAGACTGGAAAGGTGTCCATGTGTACTTTATGTCTTGGCTATCGAGACGTTCACGGAACAGATCGACGCGGTTTGTCGACCAAGCTGTGATCGACATTCTTATCGTAGTTCGCATTGAATCCGGCAAGCAGTTCCCACATTCCAGCCAATCGGCTGCTCTGAATAGTACGCGAACTGGGGAGCTGCAATCTATTTAGATGCAAACAGATTGAAGTGGACTTCTGGCTTTTGGGCGCGGCTGCAAACGGGAAAAGTGCCGACGTTTGTCACCGTAGCTCATTCGAGCAAGATAGAAAATGGAGCGGGGGACGAGATTCGAACTCGCGACATTCTGCTTGGAGTTCCAGTGTGGAGGCGTAGCTTGGTACGACACATTTGGTAACAGGCAGTGGAGTCAATATTCGCCGGACTCCCGTTGTTTCAAGGAAGCTAAGATCGGTTACGACTTGCCCGAATCGTGTCGTTAAATGATCTCAGCACCGTCGCGCCTACATGCTCCCGTTGCAAGATGGCGGGATGGTCTATCAGCGACCGACTGTGACACTCGCCTCAGCTTCCACGTCAAAACAAGTTAGATTCAACAAATGAATCCTTGGTCAAATCGTCCCGGCAAGAAAGTCTCCGTCCCTCGCTTCTCATTGGAGTCGTGGGCGCAACACATGGAAGACCCCACACAGTACGCGAGCATGCTCAGAGAGCACGCACGTTCGATTAAGGAGCAGCTGAAGCTGCTGGACAAGCGGAAGGGGTGAATCTTGGGAACATCAATCGATCATGTATTCAGGTCGGCCCAATCGATGACTGAGCACTAAGATCTGACAGAACCTGAACTTCTTTGTTCATACACAGAAAGTAAGTCGCTTTATTTCCTACGCAAATCCAACCGGACGTATGCGTTCCATATCGCTAGTCCATTTAATATTTCTACCAACAGGTCGGACATCCTCCAAATTGTTAGACTAACCGCTCAAAGATAGTCAGGTAATATTGCCCGGCTATCTTCGGTTTAATGAATTAGATGACCTAGTACACGTCACCCTTTTTTGTTAATTACTGATCACCATCGTTTGTTTCAGCACCGTCAACCTCGCGTCCTGATATATAAGAGGGGTTCTCGGCCTATCGGCGGTCTCCCTTACGCACACTTGACGCACACTTGCCCGCATTAAGCGCACCCAGATATCGTAGGCGTGAGTCGCTTGCTGGCGTCCGCTATTATGCCCCGACGTTGATTACTGACAGAACAGAGACCGCAAAATCCAACTAAGGTAATTTACGCCCGAACTTTGCTTTCGAAGCTGATATCTACGTGAGTATAGTCGCAGTACGGTTTCGTCTTTGAAGCACCGCATCGACACAAGCGAAGTTTCCCGTGATGGCCGTATGCGTTGCCATCTTCGTCGATCAGATCGAACTTGCCTGAGACTTCTAAGGAATCGTCGTCTTGGATACGAATTTCTACTGTCATTTTGCCGCCCTCGAAGAATCTACGAAATCGCAACTGCTGTGCGAACCTGTGCAGAACGGCTTTTCGGTAGATTCGCCGCAACGACACAACCAAGTTTCGTCAGTCAATTCCAACTTGTTGCCCTCACCGTCGATCAATACGAAATCGCCTTTGACGTGGTACGGACCATCATCGCCGGGAATAATCGTCGCTTCAGCCATTTTCAGCTCCTAAATCAAGTTCAATGACCCCACCTCGATCATTCAACTGAACGATCAGGCTCGGAACACAGATGCATTAAACCACGTATTTGGTGCGAATGGCGCAGGCTGACTCGACAGATCGGGTTCTGTCAGAACTCAGCGTCGGGGCAGAATAGCATCATTCTCTGAAAATCTTGCGCGGAATTTCTGCACCCTCACCAACATCAACCATCACAAAGCAACAAGAACTACCCGGGGGCCACCAATAACCCATCCACTCACCAACACACATCGTCACAGCAATAACCAATCGCATCATCCACGCACACCGAGATAGTTCATAGCTGCCACAGTTCCGATGCTAGGCTGTGCGATAACCATGTCTCACTTAACCCGAGTTCTTATATTCAGTGTGTTTCTACTGGTATCCGCTTGCACCCAACCGACTCAGCAATCTATTGATTCGAGAGTGGAAACAGCAGTAGAAGCAACAGTTAGTGCCCATGGGACACCAACCCAGCTACCCGGGATCGAGTTTGGGCCACCCGCAACCTCAATTTTCTGTCCCGGCTGTCAGCTGGTGGACGTGACAGGAGTCGTTGATGGCGACACGATCGATACTTCGATAGGCCGTGTGCGATTATTCGGCGTGGACACACCTGAGAGAGGCGAAGAGTGCTTCACAGAGGCGACAGAGTTCACTCGACTGCTGATAGGGAACCAAGTGCGACTTGAGGACGGTCCGCGGCTTAAGGACACCTATGGCAGGCGGCTCGCCTACGTATACGATGCCTCCGGTAACTCCCTTGAAGTTCAGATGATCGATGCCGGGTACGCAAAGGCGTGGACTCGTGATGGCCAGCACCGGAACATGTTTGTTGGCCTCGAAGAGAGAGCACGAAGTAACAGTGCAGGTTGCCTGTGGGGTGCGCCTGAAGAGGCTTCGATGAGTGAAGCGGAACCACAAATAAGATCTTTTGATCCGATTCAGCATCTAGCCGATTTCATCTTTAGCCGCGAAATGGCATCCACCCACGTATTTGGACTAGCAAATGTCGAAGGTGATGAGGTTTACTTTCCGTCTGGTCGAAAAGGAATGCCAACTAAAAGAAATACATCAGCATGGTTTGCTGAAGAATTAGGCTACGGTGTTTGGATTGTCGAAACTAATCGCGAGATTTACCGGGTATATGACTAC
>JBDQHW010000054.1:0-6445 GCA_040264655.1 Dehalococcoidia bacterium
ATATCAGTCCTACCATTCACATCGGCTTTGATGCCGCCCATGTTGTAGTGCATTCCAGGGCGAATTTTTGCAGGCTGCTCTGCCAGATCGATGCTCATGAAATCGGTGGCGACTTCCTGAAGGTAACCGAGTCGTTCGTTGATGAAATCTCGTCCCAGGTGCCGCAGGTCTAGCAAGACACAACCGTCGACCCCTCGACCTTCGTTGATTTCTGTTTGTTCGGCACGTGAAACGACATCGCGGGAAGCGAGTTCCATGTATTCGGGAGCGTATTTTTCCATGAACCGCTCGCCATTTGAGTTCAGAAGGTATCCACCTTCACCACGTGCGGCTTCTGACATCAGTACGCCGTTGGTTGGCAGGGTAGTTGGGTGGTATTGGATCATCTCCATGTCCATCAGCGGAGACCCTGCACGGTAGGCAAGTGCTTGTCCATCACCCGTACAGATTGCTGCCTGAGCCGTTGGTTCGTAAGCGCGTCCTGCTCCGCCCGAAGCCATGATCACTGCCTTCGCACGAATCGTGTGTAGTTCGCCCGTCTTGATATCCATAGCGACTACGCTACGACAAACGCCATCTTCCATGATTAGCGACGTTGCGAACCACTCCTCGTACGTTCTCGCCTCATGCTTGATGATTTGTTCGTACATCACATGCAGCAGAGCTTGACCTGTGATGGCTCCTACGAAGAACGTTCGGGCGACACGTTGACCTCCGAACCTTCGCACCGCCAGCTTGCCCTCTTCGTTTCGGCTGAAGATAACGCCCATGTGCTCGAGTTCGAGAATGGCATCACCAGCCTCACGACACATCACCTCTACTGCTGATTGGTCGGCGAGGTAATCGCTGCCTTTCACAGTTGCGAGTGCATGGTCTTCCCAGTCGTCACCCCTACTGGCGAGAGCGGCGTTGATGCCACCTTGTGCCGCGTTTGAGTGACTTCTTACGGGGTGGACCTTCGTCATGAATGCGACATCAAGTCCTTCTTGAATGCCTTCTATCGCTCCACGTAAGCCAGCCAGCCCCGCGCCGATGATCAATAGATCGTGTTCGTAAATCTATGAAATGCCCTTGTACCGTTCAAATGCCGGATACACGTAGTTACGTGGATACCTGAGAGGGTTTGGCGATCATCGATAGCGCGATAGGCAAACGACGAGTCAATACACTCCCGCACGACTACCGTATAAAGGGAATTGGCAAGTGCGCGTGACACGAGTGTGAGTCGTTAGAAGTGCAACGTGAGCTACGTGTGAAGAGAGCGACTCAAGTTGCGATGAAAAGCTGACCAGGCACAACGTGCTGATTCGCGGCACAAACGGACGGTGAGGTGAACGTGATCTAGGAAACTGGTTGATCGACTATGCCAGGAATCCAGAACCGGACAGTGGTGCCTGACCCTAACGCACTTTCCATCTCCACAGCGCCACCATGGAGCTCAACCAGAGTCTTCACCACGGAAAGTCCTAGCCCAGAGCCCTGTTGCATCTGTGTCTCGGGATTTTCTGCTCGGAAGAATGGGATAAAAACTCGATCAATATTTTGAGCATCGATACCGATTCCATTGTCTTCGACAACAATCTCTATTCGCCCTGATCGGACAGTGCTCGAGATGAGAATCTCTGAATTATCTTGTGAATATTTAGATGCGTTGGAAACTAGATTGTTGAGAATCTGGTTTATGCGTGCTCGGTCGGCATCGACCCAAACTGGTTCGCCGAGATTCCTGATACTCAATCTCTGATTTTTCAGCGCTGCAATGCTTTCGCCTACACAAGAAAATTCAGTAATGATCGCTTGGAAGTCGAATGGCTCTTTATCGAGCGACAATTGACCCGAATCGGCTCGTGATACATCGAGCAAATCATCGACCAATGCCGTGAGTGAAACGGTGGAACGTCGAATGGCATCGATGTGAGATATCTGTCACTCGCTGAGATTTCCGGGGCAATTGTGAGAGAGAATATCTGAGAATACTGATATGGCTGTGAGCGGTGTGCGTAGTTCGTGCGAAACGGTCGATAGGAACTGGCTTCTCGCGTCAGCTACTCGCTGAAGCTCGCGATTCTCTTCGTCGAGTAGCGTTTTTCGCTGGCGCTGTTCAAGAAGCGATTGCGATTGAGCAAACATACGAGCGTTCTGAATTGCTGGGGTGACTTGAATTGCTACCTGTCGCAACAATTATATCGAGTTTTCATCGTAGAGATTGTGCGATCTACTTCGCACCGATAAGAAACCAATGGGACCGGTCGCTTGGACTCCGAATGGAGCTTGGATCCACGAGACCAAACCGAGATCTCGTAAGATTTTTTTCGAATTCAGATTCTTTGCTCGTTGAATCTATATTTCTTGAATCCGAAGCGTAACCCGAAGAATCCCAGTTGATCGATTTATCGGCGTCAGTAATATCGTCACCTGGTCGTGCTCCGGGTATCTCTACACCTTCGGAGAATTCAGCGATCACCTGTTGCGAATCCTGATCAAACAACGATATTGCAATTCGGTCGTAAGGAACGAGCTTTCTCAGTTCTTCAGCGACCCTCTGATAGACGATCTGGAGATCCAAGTCTTCAGATACGACTCGACCGATTCTGGCTATCGATTCCTGAGTGGTTGCCTCCGTTTTTGCCTGCTCGATCAGTTCCGATTTTTCGAGTGCGGAAGCTGCCTGTGCAGCCACGCGACGGAGAAAGTTCTGATCGGCTAGCGTGAACATATTTTGCTCGTAGTGGTTGAGCGCTATCGCTCCGATGTATCCCGTAGTCGTAATCATCGGTGCCCGTACACGTGATTCCAGTCTCATGTCTTTGTGACTTAGTTTCACGGAACCGGCTGGAAGATATTCGCCACCATCTGAAGTCGCCGTGAGTTCAGTAGCCCAAGCATCGAATTTCTCCTGAGATTCGTGCATGTTCAGGATCGTGCCGATTTCGATTCCCGGAACATCGACTCCGTTTTGATAACTCTGTACTAGAGAGTTGATTTCCGGGTCGACTCTCACGATAGAAATTCGATCAAACTCGATAAAGTTGCCGATCGTCCGCTCAATACTCTCGTACATATCGGCTGAAGAGTCAGAGTTGGCAAGTTCATCCGACATTTGAGATAGAAAAACGAGTTCGCGCTCAGATTGGGCCAAATCTCTGTGCAAATTAGCCAGCGCAATTGGTCCAGATATTTGGTTCGAAATGTTTTGGGCGAGCTTCAGGTGGTTTTCGGTGTATGCAGATTCTTCAGTTCTGCGTATGTGCAGAACGCCGATCGGTTCACCACTGAAGATCAACGGAGCTATCAGCCAAGATTTCATCGAAGCGAGCGGGTATTCGCCGATACCTTGCCAGTTCGATTCCTGAAGGGCGCGTAACTCGGACGAAAGGATTATCGGTTTTCCGGCGACCACTGCTGCTTCGGCACCTGTGCCTTTGAGTTGTCGAGGGGGCGCCGGAGACTGAGTGGGAAGATCGGATGCCCACCTGTACACGTTGTGTAGGTGCCGCCTTGAACATCGACGCTCGAGAGTGAAATGGTTTCCGCAGGTATTAGGGTGCTGATCCGCTCGGCGGTGGCTTCAAATACCTCACCGAAATCTGGTAAAGATGTGATTAGTCGCCCTATTTCAGCCAAAATTTCGGCTTCGTTGATAACGTTCGTCAACCCGGTTCCCCAAACATACCCCTAGCAAGTCAGCCGAATAGTACGCCAATGTGCTTATCGTTGGTATTTTGAGCTATTTCAATCAGGCATTTAAGACTAACTGGACGCTACTTGATGTCAATCGATCCGTTTGATGTTCGCTGCTCTAATTGTGCTGAGCCTTCACCGTATTGACCGACAAGTCGGTTCTTCTCAGTTGTAGTAGCCAAAATAGGGCGTTCGCTATCGACGGTGCCGTTGACCGTGCGAGCGTCAAGTTCGAGATTCGGGTCGTTCGAGAACACGATATTCATCGAACCGTTCGAGGTGGAGAACTTGTTATTGCTGTTCTCATCAAAGCTGCCAGAAAAGTCGATCCTACCGTTCGATGTTTCAGCGTGAAACTGCCCGGCAACATCCAACAGTTTTATTGATCCATTGCTTGTCGAAGCGACATAAGTACCCGTAACGTTTGTGAGGGTGACTCTGCCGTTGCTCGTGTCCACTTCACCAGTTCCAGTAACGCCATTCACACTAAGCTGGCCGTTGCTTGTGCTGGCAATGACATTGGTTGAAGCGGGGACCACAAGGTGAATTTGTGCCTGTGGCGAACGACCGAACGAAATACCGCTACCCGTTCTCCTCGCAACTACTGTCACGGCATTTCCTGACTTGGTGGCGCTGTAAAAAATTCTGCTGGGCAATTTGAGTGTCGTATCGACCTCTATTGTTCCGTTCTCTCCCGTGATTATCACGATCTCGCCATTAAAACTTGTTACGTCGATCGTTGGATTGCTGCCAACTTCAAACGAGTGTTTAGGATTTTCATCGGTCATTCCCGAATCTTAATGCTCTCCGGCAGTGATTGTCACGCACCCGATTGCCAGAATCGCTGGGAGGAAGAGCAAGAGTGCCAGATATCGTGTCGTTGGAATAAAGCGAGCCTGTTTGATTGATTCAGTTGTGCGCATTTCGGTGTGCCTTCTGGTTTGAGGTGTAACCAGCTGTCTGATTGATTTCTGAGTACAACTTTCCAACCAATCAGAAGATAAATCGTCTCCCCGAGGGGGTATTTCTATATGTACACCAAGTTTGAATCGTATTATCCGGCCCAATAGAAACTCATTTTTTGTGAAACGGCGTAACATGCGCCACAACCAATCGATAGCGAGCGAATCCACGAAAGCAATTCATTGAAAATCACAGCGATAAAACCGTACCCGGCATGGTCAGTTTGGCGAAACGTCTTCCTTGTAAAAATCGAAACCGATGAAGGCATTCACGGCTGGGGCGAAGGTGGGACATCTTGGCGCGAGCTTGGCGTGAAAGGTGTTACCGAGCACCTGAGTCAATGGCTGATCGGGAAAGACCCGATGCAGGTGGGGCGTCTGTGGCAAGAGATGTATCGTAGTGCCTATTTCGAGGGCGGTAGAGTCGTTACCGCTGCGATATCCGCAATCGACATTGCACTGCACGACATCATCGGTAAGAAACTTGGTGTTCCGGTTTACCAGCTACTCGGCGGTAAGCAGCGTGATTACGTTCAGTGTTTCGCTACTACCGGTGGCAAAACCGGCGAAGAAATGATTGAGAACGCTCAGGGGTTGGTTGCTGATGGCTGGGAGTGCATGAGACTGTCGGTTCAAGCTCCGGTTGAGGGCTATGATGCCGCCACTTTCGAGCCGAGAATGAATATTGCCGACAATGCGAAATGGCTAGTTAAAGCGCGTGAAACGCTGGGCGAAGAAGTCGTAATCGGAATTGACTATCATCACCGCTTGAGCGTCGCCGAGACCGCTTCGTTTTGCCAGAAAATGCCAGAAGGCACGCTAGATTTCCTTGAGGAGCCAATCCGAGATGAAAGCCCTGAAGCCTACGAGGCTCTTAGGGCGATGACTCCGATGCCGTTTGCTCTGGGTGAAGAGTTCTCTTCGAAATGGCAATTTGCGCCATATATTGAACGTGGACTGACGAACTACGCTCGGGTCGACCTCGGGATCGTGGGCGGATTCACTGAAGCTCAGAAGGTCGCTGGCTGGGCTGAAACGCACTACATCGATCTCATGCCTCACAACCCTCTAGGCCCCATCAACACCGCAGCTACGGCGCATCTAGCTATGGCTACGCCGAACTTCGCGTGGTTGGAGATGTTCCAGCGTCCTGAGGAGATAGAGCAACAGCACGACGAACTGTATCCCGGTCAGTTCAGAGCTGTTGGCGGAAACATGCAGGTGCCTGACAAACCCGGACTTGGTATAGATGTCGACGAAGATGCAATAGCAAACAGTCCGTTGCACCCCGACAACCACATCGCCACTCGACTCCACCGTCGAGATGGTTCAGTTACCAACTGGTAGTTTTCATCCGCAGTCAAAGACGTGCCCTTGTGTGGAAATCACTCTTGCAAGGGCGCGTTTTCGCGCTGCTGGGTTTAAGAGGTGAATCGCTAACTAACTTCAATGTTAGTTACGTGGGGAGCGTGGATTCCCAGTGACGCAGTGAGGAACTGGGTGACCATTTCGAGTGCGGGAACGCATTCCGGACACTCTTTATTGATCCCCGGGGTGTACTCAACCTTCAAAGTGTCGCCGTCGAGGCTCGGCACGCCTAAGGTGCCACCTTCCGAGGCTACCATCGTCTGAATTTGTTCAAGAACGAAATCTACGCTTGTATCGGAAGTGCTCTGAACCATTCTTTAGGCTGCTTTCTAATTGCCGTTGAGTAGAGGTAATTCGATCAACTTGCTCTGCCGACGTCATTCTATACTCGCCCGCTATCAGCCGATTTATTCCAATGAAGCAAGTGCATGGTC
>JBDQHW010000055.1:0-6354 GCA_040264655.1 Dehalococcoidia bacterium
CCACCTGCAACGGCAACTTCGACTTGCCGGAGCTTATTGAGTACTTGTTCCGGGCTATGACCTTTTCTTGGCATTTCTGCCTCCCTTTAATTTGTCCATTATCTGATCTTTCAGATGGACACGTTTGAGGGGGGCAGGTCAGACGCTCCAAATGGGCGATACGTCTCTGTTTCAGGAGTCGTTGATACTTGGACCGAAAACGTGCCTCACGAGGTCACGACCGAGATCGTGCGTAAGTACAAATTGGGTGACGACTTCGAGCCGTATATGCAAATGGTGAGAAGCGAGCGACCCGTGCGAGGAATCATTCGCCTCAAACCTGAAAACATCGTCCAAAGCGGGTTTGATTAACCCAAGATTCCAAGCTCTACCTAACGAACAAACCGGTCGAACATCCACAGCACGACCAGCATCGCTACAGCACCGATCACCAACGAATCGGCGACCGCTTCAAGTCCAATTGCAGCAGCGATAATTCCGACCCCTGCGGGCAGCAATCCGCCACCGATCGCCGAAGCGCCCATCTGAATGCCCATCGAATTCTGGGTATGACGTTTTCCAACGTACCGTGGTGTTGCCGAAACAAGAGTTGGAAAAATCGGACCGAGTCCGAATCCAAGCAGCGCCAAGCCGACAAAACTTAGCTCAACAATTGTGAACTGCCAGAACAGCAGGGTTCCAAGAAGAGAAAGCACGCCTGCAAGCCTGAACAACGAACTCAACGATAGTCTGTCGGCGAACGTTCCAAGTGCGATTCGACCCGCTACCAAACCACCGAAATAGGCGGTCACCCAAACTCCTGCCGACCCGACCGATAGCCCTCTCGATTCTGTCAGTAGTGTGAATGACCAAACGCCAGCAGCAACTTCCAAGGCCGTGTGCAGCACGAACGCGGCAATTCCCATCCAAACACCGGGAACACGTAACGTCTCAAACGTTCCGGCGGCTACTACAACCTCTTCGCCAGATTCCGTATCGCCGTTGTGCCAGCGCGAACGTGTGGCTAGGAAACCAAACACCAAGACTATGAATGGAGCGGCCACAATTCCGTAACCCCACTCCCATCCAAGACCTACCAATAAAATCCCAGTCATCATGCTCGATCCGCCGAGCGATCCAAGCCCGAAGAAAGCATGAATCCAGTTGGTAGCCCGTGCGCTTAGTTGAGTAGCGGCGTAGAGATTCACTCCAGTATCGAGATACCCGTGCCCAGCTCCCGCAGTTGCCGAAACGGCCAAAAGCCACCACCAACTCGGTACAAAGGCGAACGCGACGTAACCCAGTCCTGATAACGCTGCGCTGAACGTCAGGAATAATCCCAGACTGCTGACACGAAGAATCCAACCGCTGGAAAAACTCGAGATGGTGTATCCAACGGTGTAGGCAGCAACGACAATTCCGAGCGACGTGACTGCAACTCCGAATGTGTCGCTCATCGACGGCCAGGCGACCGACAGCACACCCGAAGGCAGGCCAAATCCGATCATCGCCAGCGCGGCGAGGGCGATCAATATGCTCAAGTGATTCAGTGTTCCGTGGCTAGTAGTCGAATACTTCTGAAAGTGATCTTGTCACCATCGAACCACTCACTACTACTGTTCGGACACCACTTCCCGTCGTGTTCGCAGATACCTCTCTTTTGCGAAACAGAGCTTCACCTCGTTCTCAACAGGTATACACTCCCGCAAAACGGCAGGAAATCGATTGAATGCGTCGAGTAGACGTGCAGCAAACATACAAATCGAGGGTAACGAGTTGAAAGTCAAAGGCGTAAAAACCACAGTCGTAGAGAACGAAGCTCCGTACATCGGTGGCAAGTATTTCCTGTTTCTCGAAGTCGAAACCGACGAAGGCATAACCGGTCTCGGTGAAAAAGTTACAGGAAGCTCGTTCAATCAAAGTGGCTGGAAAGAATTCACTTCTCAGATCCAGCTTATTCATGAAACTTGCGAAGCGTTTCTAATCGGACAAGACCCGTTCAACATCGAGAAAATATGGTCCGATGCCTACGGGAGCCGACATGATTACAGGCATCCGAGCCTCCACTACACGTCAGTATTGGCGGCGATCGATATGGCTTGCTGGGACATCGTTGGTAAGGCAGCAAATCAACCCATATACAAGCTGCTTGGTGGACAGTTCCACGAGAAGCTCCGTGCGTACGCCTACATGCCGTCTGGATGGCAAGACAGCCCAGAACGAGCAGCCGAAATCGCTCGCCAACTGCTCGAAGAAGGCAACTCAGCTTGCAAGCTCGATCCGTTCGCTCCGCTGCATCCTGGGCCGCGTGATATTCCGTTGCCAGAAATCCGAAAAGCAGCAAATATTTTCGAGGCAATCAGAAACGAAGTCGGCGATGATCTTGAAGTCGGAATCGGAACTCACGGTCAACTAACAACCTACTCCGCAATTCGAGTCGCCAACATTCTCGAGGAGTACAACCCATTCTGGTTCGAAGAGCCAGTTCCACCCGAAAACTACGATGAAATGGCACGAGTAGCCAGTCATACCAGCATCCCAATCGCAAGCGGAGAGCGGCTAGCTACGAAGTACGAATTCTCGCAGCTCATCGAAAAGGGTGCAGCTTCGATTATTCAGATCGATGTTGGACAAGCGGGAGGCATTCTTGAAGCAAAGAAGGTCGCCGCAATTGCTGAAGCCCACTACGCAATGATCGCGCCGCACATGTACTGCGGACCCATTGCAGCCGCGGCGGCGATTCAAGTCGACACATGCTCACCGAACTTCGTCATTCAAGAAGCCAACCAAGGTCCTTTGCACAAGACAATATTCAAAGAACCTTTGGCGTTCGAAAACGGATTCATCACACCGCCGACCGGCCCAGGCCTCGGCGTCGAACTTGATATGGACGTAATGAAAAGCCGAATCGTTAGTTAGCTCCCTGACCCCACAGCTCCGCTATCCGGTAGCACTAATTGACCATCAGGTTGGCCGCACATCGTAAAAAGTTGTTCTAGCCTTTCCAAATTCTCACGAACTCTAAGGCTGGATGATTTTGAAGTTTGAAATACGAGCGGTTGACCTGAACAGTGATCTGGCTGAACTTTCTTCGTTGCTCGACCAAGTTCTAACCGATGGCATGAGTGTCGCTCGACTTCGAGGGTGGCTGACGAACGTTCGTCCAGTAAATCGAGCAAGGGTCGTCACCGATCACACCGGTCAAATTGTTGGATGGAGTCTTGTAGATCGCAGATCAAATGAGCCTTCAAATCGAGGTTTTGTAACTCTCAGCGTCCATCCTGATCATCGAAGAATCGGAGTTGGTGAACTCTTGTTTAGTGATGTGCGGGAATTCTGCAAATCGATCGGAATCTCCAGTCTCAAATCGAAAGTTAAAGACAGTGAACCACAGTGGCTCGCTTGGGCACAATCGAAAGGTTTTTCAATCGAGCGCCAGGCGTTCAGATCCAGCATCAAGTTAGCTGATTTCGAATTCAATCCATTCACAAACAAAATTAACCAACTGGTGAATGAAAACATCGTTTTCACAACGCTCGCAATACTTGGTGATTCTGCGGAAAACCGTCGGCGCTACTACGAGACCGACTCCAAAGCAGCGATCGACATACCAGGCGAAGATACGGTCGAATCCTGGTAAGAATTCTGCCACGAAAATTTTAACGACGAGGGTTATCGACCAGAAGGCGCCCACATCGCAGTCCACAACGACCAGATCATTGGTGTAGCGCACGCGTGGCTCGACAAGGAACACGACCGCATGGTCAACGCAATGACAGGCGTGATTCCTGAATATCGCGGACGGGGTTTTGCTACATCGCTCAAGGTGAAAACCATCGAATACGCCAAGGAATATGGTGTGTCAGAAATTCTCACCCAGAACGACTCTGAAAATGCTCCGATGTTGGCAGTAAAAAACAAACTAGGTTACAAACGCTGGCCCGGTGCATTCATGCTTGTCGCAACGCTCGACTGACAGCGAATACCCTCCCGAAACACCACGCGATTCTCACATCGCCCTGCATGACCTCACGATTCGCTTTGATGCAATCTGCCACAGTGACCAGATGCCGATAAAGGCAGTTTGGCGAAATCTGTGGGCTGGCCCCGACGATGTGCCGCTCTCTACAGAGCCAAGATATCGAATGGTGGGAGGTTTACGACCTTGGACAAACGACTACCTGTTGAAGTCAGATGGCATGGTCGCGGTGGTCAAGGTGTCGTAACCGCCAGTCGTATTTTGGCATCGGCCGCACTCAAAGGCGGCTACTACCTACAATCGCTCCCCGACTTCGGTGCCGAGCGATCAGGTGCTCCAATCGCTGCTTACACGCGAATCAGCGAAACTCCACCCATCGACAGAGGTCCCGTTTACGAACCAGACGCCGTGATCGTGCTGGATGCATCACTCATCGGACAGGTAGACGTCGAAACAGGTTTAGTGCCCGACGGTACGATCATCGTCAACACCGCAAACCCTGAATCATCTGCCTTGAAGCGGTTGAAGCTACAACCCGGACAACAGCTGTGGACTGTGGACGCCAGTCAGATCGCAATCGAGCTTATAAAGCGAAATGTGCCGAACACTCCGATTCTAGGAGTTTTCGCCCGATCAGTCCCTGTTCTGGATATCGACACCATGTCGAACGCTTTAGAAGACCTCATGTCGGAAACGTTCCCTCCCAACATAGTCGAGGCAAATCTCAAAGCACTACGGCTCGGACACGATCAAGCGAACAAAATCGAAGTCGAGGTGGCAACAAATGTCTGAAAAACCACTTTGGCAACAGATTCAGCCTGGCGGAATTGGTGTAAATCCCGGAAGTACTGATCGAGTTCAAACCGGTGACTGGCGAACAGAAGTTCCCGTAGTTGATTTCGAACGCTGTACGCATTGCATGATCTGTTGGGTCGATTGTCCAGATGCCAGCTTCAATGTTGCCGACAAGAAACTGATCGGTGTCGATCTTAATCATTGCAAAGGATGCGGAATTTGTGCACAGGTCTGCCCTGTGAAATGCATAGAGATGGTTCCCGATTCTGCTGCTAATCGTGAAGATTCAACGACCGAAAATGGAGCTGGATAGATGACCACAATTCAGAAGTCTGGCTCCGATATCAAGCTGCCTCCTCCACAAGCGATAAACGGTGGTGAAGCGGTTGCCTACGCTATGAGGCAGATCGATCCCGAGGTTGTCGCAGCCTATCCGATCACGCCGCAAACATTCATCATCGAAAAATTCTCTGAGTACGTTGCAGACGGAATCGTAAATACCGAATACATCAACGTCGAGAGCGAGCACGCTGCGATGAGTGCATGTGTAGGAGCAACCGCAGCGGGAGGCAGATCTCAAACCGCCACGTCAGGTCCTGGATTGGCCCTTATGTACGAAATGCTTTGGGTCGCATCTGGAATGCGACTCCCGATAGTTATGCACTTGTGCAGCCGTTCATTCTCTGCCCCTCTCAACATCCTCTGCGATCACTCCGATGTGATGGGGATGCGCGAATCGTCTTGGCCAATGCTGATCGGATCAAGCCCGCAGGAAGCCTACGATCAAGCCGTTGTCATGCCGACAATCGCTGAAAACAAACAGGTTTTACTGCCTTCAACAAACGTTCTGGACGGGTTCACGGTGACTCACTCCGTTGAGAGAGTAGAAGTTCTACCCGATGAAGTCGTTAAAGAATTCGCCGGTGAATACGAGCCTGACAGATGGGCACTAGAGCCTGGTAGCACCGCCACCTTTGGAACGCTCGACGCTAACGATTTCTACTTTGAGCACAAACGACAGCAAGTCGAAGCGATGAAAAATTCGCTTGAAGTGGTTCGGACTCAGCTGAACGCCTTCGGAGAAATCTCAGGTCGACCTATGAATCTGGTCGAAGAGTAGTTGCTCGATGATGCTGAAGTTGCTCTCATCGTTCTCGGTTCCTCCGAAGGAATGGTGCGAGCTGCAGTCGATCAGGCACGGGCGGACGGAATCAAGGTTGGAATGTTACGCATTCGTCTCTTCCGTCCGTTCCCTGTTGCCGATTTACGAGAGGCTCTAAATGGCGTTGGAGCTGTTGGTGTCCTTGATCGTGCAATTGCGTTCGGAACACCAGGAAACGGGTTGATGCAAGACATTGCGACATCCACTCGCACCATGGCAGACCGGCCGCTTTTGATGGACTTCGTATACGGACTGGGTGGTAGAGCCACTCCAAAGCAGTTATTCCGTCAGGCCATCGATCACGTTGTAACCATGAACGAGACCCGAGTCGAACCAGATGAACCAGAATATCTGGGTCTCAAGTAGCTAGAAGCAGATAAGGAACAAAACAATGACGCTGAAGCTACGTGAACTTAGTCTGAAACCCGATCTATTTGGA
>JBDQHW010000056.1:0-6325 GCA_040264655.1 Dehalococcoidia bacterium
CTGTAAGGGCACCAAATCCCAAGTCACAGATCGTCGAGATTCCTGTGTGGTCACCGTACGAAACGTCTGATCGAACGGCATGTGATGCGTTTATTGCTGCAACTGGGAGCGAGGTCATTCTCGCAGCAAGTTCGGCATTCGACTCTGCATCATCAAGAGCGTCCCAAGCAGCTTTAGCAGCTGTGTCGCTCAAAACCGCATAGCCATCAGCGTTGATTGACCCTGCAGTCCCGACAACTTCGTTCAATTGGCGCTCGATCGACCGCACTCCACCGCCGAGTCTGACCAGGAGTACCCAAACGTCGGAGCTGCCAGTCGATTCACCGCTTGCAGTAATTGTCGTTGATGCAAGAGGTCCAGACAGCAGCGATATCGCCTCTGGCATAAATAGACCGTTCACAAAGTTCATGCCTACGTCTTGAGCTGACTGTCGATCACTAAACCAAATAATGACAGTCTGTTGTTCGGGCGGGATTGGAAGCAGTTTGAACGCCACCTGCGAAACAATGCCGAGAGTACCGTACGCCCCGGTGTTGAGGCGGTGCATCTCGTAGCCCTGAACGTTCTTAACAACTCTTCCACCGCTTTTGGTCACTGTGCCATCAGCGAGAACGATCTGCATACCGATGACCCAGTCACGTATTCCACCTGTGGAGGACTGGCGGTGCCCTGAAGCGTTCGACGCCACAGAACCGCCTACCGTCGCTTGAGAGGCGTTTCGTACCTCGAAAGGCAGCCGTTGTCCTTCTTTCGCCAACAGAGCGTTGAGCGTGCCGATCGTGACTCCGGCATTGGCCGCAACAGTCATGTCACCGGGTTCGTGTTCGATCTCACCCGTAAATCCACTCAGATCAATGGCAGTGTCGTAGCTCGACGGAATATTGCCGATGTCGATGCGGGTTCCCCCGCCCCAGGGAATCGCCGACCTGCCTGCGCTGTTCACGGTACTCAGTGAGTCAGAAAGCTGCTGAAGACTTTCTGGTTTTTCGATTGATGAAGGCGTGAAGCCGTCTAACGAATGGCTCAATTTAGATCTCTGAACCTATGCCTTTGCCGGAATCCGAGGGGCAGAGTGCATCTGGGGTTTCCATGGAGCGGTGTCCCACAGACGATCCCCAATTGCGGTTGCCTCGTCTATCGCTTCGACAGGAACTTCTTCCTCCCATGCGACTAAGTTTTGTTGGAGCTGCTCCAGAGTTCGGGCTCCGACGATACATGCAGACACTGCAGGATTCGATCTGACCCACTTCAGTGCGAGTGACATTGGTGAAACGTTGTATTTCTCGGTGACTGCCATGAATTGCTCCATAGTATCGAATGTCGCTTCGTTCCAATAGGTCGTTTTATAGAAATTTGCTGCTCGGAAATCACTGGAGAATCGGCCACCCGTTGGTGTTTCCTCTTTGAAATTCCGGTGCTTCCCAAGAAGGAACCCACCTGCTTGTGGGGAGTAGACCATCACACCTACGCCTTGATCGAGACATACAGGGAACAACTCGCGTTCAGCTTCTCTGTAGAGCAAGTTGTAACGAGGCTGAACTGAATTGAACTTGCTGAATCCGTTTTTATCTTGTGCCCAGAGCGCCTCTACAAGTTGTGGCCCTGAGAAGTTAGATACACCGATGTAGCGCGCCTTACCGGCACGTACAACGTCGTTGTACGCTTCGACGGTTTCTTCGATCGGGGTCGTTAGATCAGGTGCGTGAATTTGGTAGAGATCTACGTAGTCGGTGCCTAAGCGTTTGAGTGAATCGTCGATCGCTTGCATTACATATTTTTTATTGACACCCACGTCGTTTGGGTTCGGGCCAACTTGGCTTCTGCCTTTTGTGGCAAGAACAACTTCTTGGCGGCGAGTTTTTATGAATCGTCCTACGTTTTCTTCAGACAGACCATCTGTGTATGAGTTCGCAGTGTCGATGAAGTTCACACCGCCTTCGAACGCTGCCGACATGATTCGCAAAGAGTCTTCAGCGTTGGTTTGCCCTCCAAAATTGTCTGAGCCTATGCAGTATTCAGAAACTTTGAGCCCGGTATTTCCTAGTCTTACGTAATACATATGAGCTGTTCCTTATTTTGCTGCCGACGATGTTGGTAGAGTTCCGAAGGCCTGCCCTGATTTTGGCGGATAAGCCATTGGAGCCTGTGCTCCAAATTCATCTGCCACTTCTCGGACTTCAGCCATAACTTCGGCGGGAGCAGATTCCGACCATGCTGAAAGCACGCCTTTGATGTGATCGACTTTCCGTGCTCCAAATATCGGAGCAGTCACACCCGGGAACTCAGAAACCCACTGCAGAGCCAGGCGAATCGCTGGCTGTCCGTATTTTTCGGCAATTGCGGTGAATTTCTCGACAGCGGTGAATGTAGCTTCGTTGAAGTAACGAGATTTCAGACCGCCACCTTTGGAATCGTCTCGCATATCGAACTTAGATCCCGCAACAGCTTTGCCTGAGGTTCCGTGTTGACCCGTTAGCATCCCGCTGGCGAGCGGTGAGTAGGGGATGACTGCGACTTCGTGATCGGCCGCAAATGGAACCATTTCTCTGCCAAGTCCGGGTTGGAGGATGTTGAAGACGCTTTGGATCGCTTCGAATCTGTACAAATTGCGGGCATCTGATGTCCATAGGCCTTTGGCGAGAACCCAAGTTGGGAAGTTGGATGCACCTGCATAGACCACTTTTCCTTGATGGATCAGATCGTCAACCGCTCGAAGAGTTTCTTCGATTGGAGTCTCCTCATCCCATGAATGGCAGTAGAGCAAGTCGATCCGGTCAGTTCTGAGGCGTCGCAGTGATTCTTCCACAGCCCGAACGATGTGATATCGAGAGGCTCCTAGATCATTTACGCCGGTACCAACGGCCGATCGATACTTCGTTGCGAGCACGACATTGTCTCGTCGTCCTGACTCAGCAAGGTAGTTTCCGATCATCGATTCCGAGCGACCCTCGTTGTAAGAGTCTGATGTGTCGACGAAGTTGATTCCTCCGTCTAGGGCAGTGCCAAGGATTTCGTGCGCCGTAGGCTCGTCACAACCCCACTGGTTGCCATAATTGTCGGTTCCGAGTGCGATGTTCGAGACCTTCATCCCGGTGCGCCCAAGCTTTACATATTCGATAGGAATTTTATTGCTCCGTGAGAACTGAATTAGCGTTATGTTTAGCTGTTGTTTAGTTCAATCCATCGTGACTCTTCGACTGATCGGTACGCTGCGTCAACTATCTCAGCAGCTTTCATGCCATCGTAGAAACTGGTTTCTACGAGCGACTGATCGCCAGCGATTATCGCATCGACAAATCGTTCATATGGTTGAGGGTATTCACTGCCAGGATCGAGCTGTCCAACCGGATCGTTGGGTCCTGTCACGCCTTGCATGCCATACCGGCCGTCGGTTGTGATTCGACCTTTCTCGCCTGAGATTTCCACTCTAGGTGAAGTCTTACCGTCGGGGTCGGTTCCACGTGAAGCGAACGACGTGTGAACCACTGCCATACCGCCGTTCTCCCACTCGCACAGGAGGCCTGAAACGTCAGGTACATCGACATCGATTCCTTCAGGGTTGTCAGCAGTTGGTCGGTGAGGATTTGTTGTATCGAAGGAAGCTACGACTCGCTTTACTTCACCGTTGATGAATCGGAGCATGTCGAATACGTGAATGAGTTCATATACAGAGCCTCCACCGTTTTCCGATCGGAACCTCCAACTAAGGGTTTCCGGGCGTGCATCGTATTGGTGCGACATTCCCCACCAAAGATTGGCGTGGTAAATGCGACCTACAAAATCGTCATCGATGTATCGCTTAATCCGACCCATCATCGTGTTTCCACGTTGATTGAAATTGGTTGAGTGGATCACACCAGCTTTTTCAGCAGCGTCCAGCATTTCTTTCGAGTCGGCTGCAGTGAGCGCAAGGGGCTTGTCGCATAGAACATGCTTGCCAGCTGCAATGGAATCTAGAGCGAGTTCTTTGTGAGACCCGGTAGGTGTGATGATGTCGACGGCGTCGAGGTCTTCCATCTTCAACATTTCACGATGATCCGTGAAGCCGTTTGGGATGTCCCACTTGTCTTGGAATTCAGCGAGTGCTTCAGGGTTCCTTCTAACTGCGGCAACGACTTCAACGTTGTCGAGCTTGGCGAACTGTTCCATATGGGTATTTGCGAAGCCACCGACACCGATAATCCCGATGCGAACTTTTCCTGATGGAGAGGGCACGTTTGATCCTGTCTTCGAGAATGAGTCGAACGTAAATGTCGAACTAGAAATTAAGACTTCGCTGCTGTCTGAATTCCGCTCAGACGACAGAGGCAATCAGTTTAGCGAAAAAGCTGGAGTCGAACTGAAAAATGAGACCTGATTTATTGCCAGTCTTGAGTTCCAGTTGGGCGGAATGACTCTGCGGTAATACCGTAGGCCTCGCCATGAACGGCCCCGCCCGGAAACACTTTACCGGGGTTGAACCGTTCGCCCAAAGATGGAACATCAATAGGAGCGTCTTCTGGAGATTCACCGATGAATGCTGTGCGCAGTTTTGCCATAGCTGCTAGGTCGTTCTCATTGAATACGAGCGGCATATACGCCTGTTTCTCGATCCCAATTCCGTGCTCACCTGAAAGTGCACCACCCGCGGCAACACATGCTTCAAGAATTCGCGCTCCAGCCAAGATCGCCTGTTTTACTTCTTCAGGATTACGTTCGTTGAACAAAATCGCCGGATGAATGTTTCCATCACCGGCGTGGAATACGTTTGCGACGGTCACGTCTAGTTCTGCCGCGATCTGGTCGACCTGCTGCAATACTTCTCGCAGTTTCGTACGAGGAACTACACCATCGACGAGATAGTACGTTGGGGCGATTGTTCCGTAAGCACCGATTGCGCCTTTGCGAGTCTCCCATAGCTTGGCGCGGGTCTCTTCATCATCCGCTTCTCGAATTTCCATTGCACCGTTGCGGTTGCAAATGTCTAGCACGGTTTCAGTCTGTTCCTGAACTGACTCTACGAGACCGTCTACCTCAACGATCAGCACTGCCTGTGCCTCAGCTGGGTAGCCGGGATGGTAGAACGGTTCAACTGCATCGATCGTGTTGCGGTCCATCATCTCTAAGGCTGAAGGCACCATGCCTGCGGCGATGATCTCTGAGACCGTGTCGGACGCTGCGTCCATTGTGGTGAAGGCTGCCAACATGCTGTGAATTGTTTCTGGCTTCGGTAATAGGCGTACAGCGACCTTCGTAACGATCCCTAATGTGCCTTCAGAACCTACAAACGCTCCTCGTAGGTCGTAGCCGGTTGATTCACGCTGTGTGCCGCCAAGCCAAGTTAGTGAGCCGTCGGCGAGTACAACTTCAAGCCCAAGTACGTGATTCGTTGTGACGCCTAGGGCGAGACAATGCGGTCCACCAGCGTTTTCACCGATATTGCCGCCGATTGTGCAAGTCTTCTGGCTAGCAGGATCTGGAGCATAAAAAAGTCCGAGATGACTAACTTTTTGAGACAGATGAAGATTGATCATCCCCGGCTCAACGATTGCTATGCGATTTACAGCATCAACCTCGATCAGACTGGTGAGCCGAGTCAGCGCGATCACGACCGAGTTCCTCAACGGAACTGCACCTCCGGATAAGCTCGTTCCAGCGCCGCGGGCAACGATGTAAGCACCGTGTCGGTTGGCGATTTTTACGATTGCCGATACTTCTTCAGCCGTCGACGGCAATACAACAGCCTGCGGAGGGGCTTTGTCGATGGAACCGTCGTATTCGTAGACCAGGAGGTCTTCGGGTTTCCATATGACGTACTGATCTCCAACAACCGTCGAAAGATCGGAGATCAGAGAGCTACTTACTTGGCTTGCTGTCGGCATTAGATAATTGTTGCACGCACTTGTTCAGTAACCAACCCTAAAAAATCGTTCCGACACCAGTGACGTTTCGAACAATTTCACGATCCTCTTGATCGCGAATGATTTTGTCCGTCATCTCGTCTGGATCACCCCACTGATCAAGAAGAATTTTCAGCAATCGTTCTTGAATTACAGTGTGTTCCTCAACGTTGGCTAAGTTGGTGAACTCTCCGGGGTCTGATTCAAGATCGTAAAGCTCAAGTTCTACCGGATCACCGTGTCCGTAACAGAGCTTCCACTTGCCCGATCTAACCATGCCAAGCGCTCGATCAGTTCCGTGTGCAAAATGTTCTGAAATTGCGACGTCGTTGAGTTCTGATGTATCTCCTTGAAGAGCAGGTACGAGCGATTGGCCATCAAGATCCAATTTATCAAGTTCTATGCCCGCCAAATCGAGAATGGTTGCGACCGCATCCACGTTGGAC
>JBDQHW010000057.1:0-5773 GCA_040264655.1 Dehalococcoidia bacterium
GCTTCCGTACTCCTCGACGAGGTCTCTAACGTCGCAACTACCAATAGAAAGTCGACCTTCGTCGCTTATATCAGCAGTGATGGGGAGAATTTCAGATTCAGGAATATTGGACATTAGGGTTTTCTGGGCCGAGGGTATTTCTGGAATAAAACGGATGCTAAATGAGTTGCTTACGAAGCGGAAGCCTGTGCAACTTGAAGGAGTCGAGATTCCAATTGTCGTTCGCACTGTAAGGAACGTCAATTTGAGTTGTCATTCTTCGCAATGTTTCGAACAATTACTACCACCAGTATTTCAAGTGAATAGCGACGTTCATATAACCAATATTCATTGCGCGGGAATGTATTTATCTGCTCAGGTATGGCACGATTCAACAACTATGAGCGAAAAGCCTGTACGACTAACTGAATTGGCAACCTGCGCCGGTTGAGCTGGAAAGCTCAGCGCGAGTGAACTTGCCCAGGTTTTGGGCAAGCTGCCAACGCCATCCATCACCGATCCCAATGTGCTGGTTGGAACCGAAACTGGAGATGACGCTGCTATCTACCAGATAGACGAACGCGTCGCTCTCGTACTCACAAATGACTTCTTCGCTCCGATAGTTGACGATCCTTACGACTATGGTCAAATTGCAGCTGCCAACGCTCTTAGCGACATCTACGCGGTAGGCGGCAGGCCGATAACAGCATTGAACATTGCCGCGTTCCCACGCGACCTCGGCCCAGACGTAATTGCGAAAATTCTTGAAGGTGGCCAAGCCAAAGCAGAAGAAGCTGGAATCTTGATCATCGGTGGTCACACGGTCGACGACAAAGAGCCGAAATACGGCCTAGCGGCTATCGGAGTTCTGACTCCTGGAGACCAGATCACGAACGCAAACGCCCAACCCGGCGACGTTCTGATACTGACAAAAGCAATCGGTTCAGGATTTATTACTACTGCAGGTAAAGCGGGAACGGCTTCGAAAGAATCGATCTCAGCGGCAGTCGAGTCGATGGCAACTCTGAACAAGGGTGCAGCTGACGCCATGATCGAAGTCGGCGTGAACGCTGCTACTGATGTGACAGGGTTTGGACTTCTAGGTCATCTTGCCCAGATGATGAAGGCAAGCGGAACTTCCGCTACGGTCAACTGGTCATCAATTCCAATGCTGCCGGGCGCTTTGGATCTGGCGCACGCTGGTTCAACCTCAGGCGGGACCCGCCGTAACATGGAAGCCCTCGAAGGCAAAATCAGCTTCGGCGAGGGAATCAGCGACTTCGAGTTCATGGTTCTTTCAGATGCGCAGACTTCAGGCGGCCTACTGATTTCAGTTCCAGAAGAACGATCCGAAGCACTTGTAAAGAGTTTAGTTGCTAACCAAACACTTTACAGTGAGGTTATAGGTAAGGTCTCAAACGATGGAACAGTCGGCAGTGTGACCCTGGAAACCTAGCCCTCTAGTTAGCTTCGGTCTGGTCCCAGATACGCGCACGCTGCACGTCGTCCATCTCTGCCAACGGTTCGTCGCCTGCCACTTCTTCAGCCCGCATCACATGGTCACGCAGGCTAACCGTCGCTTTTCGTAAAGCAGTCTCAGCATCGATACCGGCTGCATGAACTTGCCGAGCGACTGCCATAAGATACTCGCCAGCGCGATCTTCGCCATCCTCAAGTGATTCTCCTTCAATAGAACCGAACGCGAGGGGCATCGAATGCTTTTCGGGCCAGGGTAGTCCAGCACGCATGACCCGGCGCTGAACTGACGATGAGTATGCGAGCGCGGGCATTGCAGAAGGTAGTGAAGCAACAATCGACCGCTTTCCGCCTGCCTCTGCACGTTTGAGTGCCTCCCAGTTATCCACGACCTTCTCGGTATTAGTGGTGGACTCTTCATCACCAAACACATGTGGGTGCCGACTGATGAGTTTTTGCCTGACGGCGTTACAGATCGAAGCAGCGTCGAAATTGTCTTCCCGCCGAGCCATGTCGGCGTGAAACACAATCTGGGTGATGATGTCGCCTAGCTCTTCTTCCAAACTTTTCGGATCGCCTGAATCGATCGCCTCAAGCGTTTCATAGGTCTCTTCAAGAAGATTAGGACGCAGCGAAACGTGAGTCTGTTCAGCATCCCACGGACAGCCCCCCGGGTTCCTTAGCAACTCCACAGTCGCCGTTAGCTCTGCGAACGCCTCTCCGGCCGCCTTGGCTTGATCACTAAGTGAACTCTGGGAACTCAAGTCTTCCTCCGTCTCATGCGCACACCATTTTTACTATTCCAAAGTATCCTAACGGTGATGGGCACAAAGTCGCAGCAAAAATCGAATCAAAGCAGTTCAAGTGCGCATGGCAATGGTCAGCACAAGCTCCCGCTGGCTGGGGCTGCAATATTCGCCGTCGTTCTGCCTCTATTTTTAATCCTGTTCAACACGAGCTACATAACGAACAGTGAATGGCTGTACGACTACGGATGGTGGCGGAACGACATCGCGAATCGTACGGGCTTGCCTGTCGATCAGCTGAATCGTGGAGCCGACCAGATCAAGGAATACTTCGGCAACGACGCCGAGTTCCTCGATCTTCTCGTCGATTACAACGGCAGTGATGTTTCGCTCTACAAAGAGCGCGAAATTCTGCACATGGTCGATGTAAAGGCATTGATGCAGGCCGTCTTCGCAGTAACCCGGTGGTCGGGAGTGACTTTGCTATTGCTCTTAGCGTTGGGACTGATCGCACTGAAGCAAGAAGTATTTCCGCTATTGCTCAGATCGCTGAAGTGGTCAGCAATCGGCACTGGCGCGTTCTTGGTCGTGTTCGGCGGAACGGCAGCCATAGATTTCGGATGGCTATTCACTCAGTTTCATTTCTTGAGCTTTGCAAATGATCTGTGGTTGCTAGACCCGCGCAACGACTACCTGATAATCATGTTCCCGCAGCAGTTTTTCTTCGAAGCTACGCTGTTTATTGGACTATTGACCATCATCGACTTTGGCCTAATTGCCGCCGCCGCACGGCTCGCACGTAAACGACTCAGCTAACTGCTGAACGAACTCAGCCAGGCATCGACGATTTCTGGAAGCTCCAGAACTGAGTCCACAGTGAAGTCGGGTTCAACAGCTGTTTCTACCGGAGATTGGACTCCGCCTCGGACCCAAACGGTCGACATGCCGACCGCAGCGGCTCCACCTACGTCGGTGTGAATGTTGTCGCCTACGTGCAGGGTGTTACCAGCTTCAACACCGAGACCGGTCAACGTTGTCTCGAATATAGCCGGACTAGGCTTCGCAACTTCCTGCTCGTTTGAGAAAGACAAGAAATCAAACTTGTCGAGTATCCCTTTAGCGTCGAACCACTCTCGATACAGCTCTGGACTAGTCAATCCAGTATTTGAAATCAAACCGACTTTGACGCCTTTACTAGCAAGTACATCGAGAATGCCTGCGGATCCGTCGAGCAGTAGGGGCGGCATCTCAATGAACGTCCTATCGATCACACGTCCAATTCTGATTATTTCTGCGGTACCGACTCGAGATTCCACTCCTGGAGACATTCGTTCGAAAATCTTTAGGATCCAGTCGTCATATTGAGCATCCGTTCCATGATCGTGACCGGCGGTAATTTCATCGGAAAAATCCAAGAACAGTTGATCAACCGATGCCCGCTCAACGTGCTCGCCTAGTTGAGCCAGTTCGTTCACAGAGTGTTTTGCTCGGAACACCCGACGGGCGTTCGATTTTGCCGAGCCGTCAGCCTCGAAGATCAATGTTTGCCATAGATCGAACGTAACCGCGTATTGGCCGAATGAAGTTGTTGGAATACTCAATCTAGTACTGAACCATGCTGAACACGTCGATACCGCCAGGAAGCAGTTCTCGACCACTCAAGAACGTCAGTTCCACAAGAAACGCAATGGAGACCACGTTCGCTCCCAGAGATTCAAGTAACTTGGCTCCGGCCGCAGCGGTTCCACCAGTGGCTAGAAGATCATCAATAACTGCCACGTTTTGCCCCTGAGTAACACCGGACGTGCTCGCCTCCAAGCGGGCAGTTCCGTACTCAAGAGCGTAGTCGGTGCCTACAACCGGTGGCGGCAGCTTACCGGCTTTCCTTAACGGCACAAACGGCACGTTGAGCTGGGCGGCGACAGGGGCACCAAATATAAATCCACGGGCATCAATTGCCGCAATCGCCTGAGTTCGCTTCGAATCGAGATACTCCGCCAGCGTTTCAGTGATGTGATTCATCGCCGTAGGGTCGGCCATTACGGGTGTTAAGTCCCGGAACAGCACTCCCTCAGAGGGGTAGTCGGGAACGTCACGAATGAGCGACTTCAGATCCAATTCACACCGCCAAAATTTCTAGTTAGCCGATTGCTCGGAACATTCTAGCCGTGCCCTGACAGGTAGTTGGCGTGAACGACTCAGCTAGCCTCCCAGATTTGTGTATCTGGATAAAAGTCATTCCATGCAAACCAAAACACATTGACTGCGTGAATCCTATCGAGCGAATTACCAGCCAACTCGCCATCAACAGCCTGCCCTGTGAACGGAACCCACAACGTTCCTGTTTGCGAATCTCGAAGCCACTCTCGGCCGTCTTGTTCGACAAGTTCGAACTCAAGCTGTTGTTCATCAACGATTGCGCTATACGCCAATGCAGTGTCGCTCGCCGGATCAAAGTAAACAATGGTCGGTTCATCAGCATGTGTAATATTCACGAGCTGTTCAGATCGCAGATGCGAATGAGGGAACGCTACAGGATCAGCGTCGAAGCCCAGCCCGAGAACCAGATCTTTGACCGGCAGCCGGTCGTCCTGATTCGATTCACCAATAACCCCCGTTGATCTACCGGCGTAGTAGCCCTCGTAAGGATCCCCTCCTCTGCCACCCTTTCGCAAAGCGACTGTCGACGGATGAGTTTCTTTCCATTTACTCCAGGTAGTAAGCGTCAGAGGAACGGTTTCGAGCTTCGTTCCAATCAAGTCTCCTCGTACCGACTGCGAAAGGAATTGGCTCCAAAGTGACTCGGTTTCACGGTCGTACATAACTAGAGCGTTCATGATCAATTTGCCGGAAACGCCGAATTCATGAGTTACACCGTTGATCTCTCTGGAATACCCGATTCCAGTGAAGCAAAGCGGTCACCAAGTTACGGCAATTGGTTTTCCACCAACCACGTCGTTGACTATCTCGTGCCGACTGAGCAGCGGTACCGAATAAGCTCTGGCATCATGATTTATCTCGACTCCAAGTACAAGTTCTTCTGGATCGTAATTCTCGTTCGCCTGATTCTGGTCGACGAATCGCGGATTTTCGATGGATCGAATAGCGTCGAACCCTAGCAACGTCACTATTTCCAACGACTTTTCTTCCGAGGCATTGCGAGCCGTATTGGAATTGATGACAACAGTTTCTTCTGGCGCAATCGACGTCCCAGCCGTGGCAATCCACACTACATACCCAACAAGCAGAACAATCAGTCCTACCCCAACTACCTTATGCATACGCACCCCACATCTTGAATACCGCCTTCGGTAGTACGTTAGATGCGACATGTTCGGCTTTCGACGCTGGCTCGATGCTAAAATTCGCCGTCAGCGAACTTGAATTTCTTTCGCCGTTCAGTTCGCCTAATTCAAGAACCTCTTCACAACGACGCAAAGGGCACTCCGATCAATCTTTCTCGGCTTTCACTAACTGGTTTCAGGAACCACACGAATACCGAACTCGAACTGCGCCCCGGCCTAACTTTGTTCCAAGGTCAAAACGGCCACGGTAAGAGCAACTTGCTCGAA
>JBDQHW010000058.1:0-5769 GCA_040264655.1 Dehalococcoidia bacterium
ACTTGTTGAGATCTTCGTCAGCCATCCGCAGAATACTGCTCTTCAAATGTGCTGGTGGTTCGACCTGAGGAACGCTAACCGCGAGTAGTCCCGCCGATTCTGTGAGTTCGTTCAACTCAGCAAATGCGGCTTCGTCTGATTCGATTAATGATTCGACAGCACGTCGCTCATCCTCCGTGTCCAGAGCGTCCAGCGCGTATGCCGCTAGATTCTCGAAACGGGGATCCATCTCATCGTAATTTTCAGTATTGTCTTTAGATTCGGTCATTCTTGTGCGCCCATCTCTTCATCAAGCGCCGTGCGTAACTTTTTCAGTGCCAATCGCATTCGAGTCTTAACCGTGCCTAGTGGTTGGCCAGTCTTCGTTGCTATTTCTGTTTGGGTGAGCCCTTTGAAATATGAGAGCTCAACCACTAATTTTTGTTCTTCAGGAAGATTTTCCATGGCTGCGCGGATCTTCGCGTATTCCGACTGAGCCACGGCTGCATCTGCAGGTGATATATCGCCTGATTTGATATCCAGATGATCTTCTATGTCATCGTTTTCTCTACTACGGTCTCTACGGCGTTTCCTCAGCTCATCGATCGTTCGGTTGTGCGCAATCGAGAACAACCAGGTCGTGAACTTCCCTTTTTTGGATGTGTAGCTCGCACCACGCCGCCACACACTCATGAATACGTCTTGAGTTACCTCTTCGGATCCGATCGGATCATTGAGCATTCGAACTGCAAGCGCGAATACCCGCCGACCGTACCGTTCGTACAAAGTCGCGAGTGCGTCTCGATCTTTATCGCCAATTTTCGCAAGCAGTTCCAGATCTTCTAGTCCCTGGTAATTCAAGCGGTACACCTCGTCCAATCAGGACCCGACCGACCGTGCAGCGCGTTCGCCGTGCGCGAAAACGTCTAGCCGTTCAGGTAACCAGTAGAGGATACGACAACTAGCGCAAAGCGGATTTCGTGAATGCCCCTATTCAGGCGATTCTTCAGAACCACGAGCGGTTAGAGCCTTTAGCTTGCGAAGCGCACTTTCGGCCTGTTCGGTATTTGAACCGGCAGGAGACCGTTTGAGAAACTGGGTTAGTGAATCGACGGCGTCACCGAAATTGCCGACTTTGGTCTGCAAGTGAGCCAACTCACTAAGGTTTCTCAGATTGGAAGGGTCGAGCAACTGGATTCGCTCAGACGCTGAAAGCGCCAACTCGTAATTCTTGTGCTTTTCGTGAGCGACTTTGAGGTTTCCTAGAAGACGTCGGAGCATAGATCGATTCGACGCTGGCTTGAGATACTTTCGCTCTAGGTCATCGAAATCGGCGTTCTTGACGCGATCCTTGCCCAGAATGTTTGTGATGCACTCTTTTCGAGACAACAGTCCGCCGTTGTGGAACGGATCGACGTAAATTCGTTCATCACCGGAACCAACGGCAACAACGAAGTGTTTTCGGAGCATCACGCCATCGACTTTAACACCAGCTACACGGGCTATCTCGATATACAAAATTGATAGCGCAACCGGGTTACCTTTGAAGTTGTCGATAACTTCATTCAAGTGACTGTTTTTCTGATCGAAGTAGTTTTTCGAATCGCCGGTGAACCCAGCTTTCTCGAAAAGAACCTCATGCATATCGCCAACAAAATCGTAATTGGTGAACTGAGGTTTGAGCAGCGCCTTGACTCGTGATCCAAACTGCGCAATTCGACCTTGATAGGCGATCACGTCAAGTTCAGGATATTCGGTTGAAGCGGCGTATAGACTCGCAGCGCTCAAATTGATCTCGGCGTCAGGGCAACGAATTGACCTGGCGAAATTTTCTTTTGGCGTTAGTGAGTTGGTTCCCAAAATCTGCGAATAAACCTTGCGCTTTTCAACAGCGCTGATTTCTAGCCTTTTCAAACTGGAATACCGGCATTCTAGCGGTCACTAGATGAAGCCGCAAACCGCGCTTGGTGTTAATTATATTGTTGATTTGACATCCGATCAGTTGATTGCAAGACTTGCCATAGGCGAAGCAATGTTTCGCTCGTTTTGTCGACATCAACCGTAAGGTCGGAACGAACAAAACACGGGGAGCTCGGGTAGCCGGGCTGAGAGGGCAGACGCAAATACTCTGCCAACCCTTGAACCTGATCTGGGTAATGCCAGCGTAGGAAAACGGCACGAGTGCCACTCCAAGCGTGAATACCCAGAGACGATTAGCTTTCTGGTAATTACGCACAGCGATGAACTCGGCTCCTCAAATATCTCACTCGGACGGCAAGGCGACCCGCAGTCCTTTGCTGTCGTTTTCTGGCGTGCGATTTGATTACGAAAATGCCCCAATCCTCGAAAACGTATCGATGTCAGTTGAGCGCGGAGAATTCGTAGCGCTTGTCGGACCATCCGGCTGCGGCAAAAGCACGATTCTCAATCTAATCTCCGGTGTGCTTGAAGCGCAGAGCGGATCAATCACCGCCAACGACCAGTCGAATCGATCCGATCGCCTCGGCAATGTCTCGTACATGCAGCAAAAAGACTTGCTGCTCCCTTGGAGATCAGTTGCCGAAAACAGTCGGCTTGGACTCGAACTACGTGGTGTTAGCAACAATGCATCAAACGCTGCAGTCGAAAAACTCGCAGAGTCATTCGGGATTGCAGACGTACTCAACGCCATGCCGTGGCAACTTTCCGGCGGCATGCGTCAACGAGTCGCACTGCTGCGAGCCGTACTTCCCGACAACCCGGTGCTGCTGCTTGACGAACCGTTCGGTGCTCTAGACGCCATAACCAGAACGTCGCTCCAGCAGTGGCTCTTAAACGTCCTCGACACTTCAAACAAAGCAGTGGTACTGGTCACTCACGATGTCGAGGAGGCAATTCTCCTCGCCGACCGTGTTCTCGTGATGACATCCAACCCCGGACAAATTAGCGCCGAAGTGAAGATCGACCTCAGTGTTTCACCGGGAGATCCATCTGTCACAACGTCATCTGATTTCATCGAGCTGAAGAAACAAATTCTCGATCATCTAGGTAGCCACGAGGTGACCCGATGAACCGTAAGAATTCTCTCCGATCCAAACTTTTCGAGTGGTTACCTGCGGTCTTAACAATCGTGCTTTTGATCGTTCTTTGGGAAGTGCTCGTCGAGATCATGGAAGTACAACGCTGGCTACTCCCACCTCCGAGCGTAATCTTCGCGGAAATCTTTGACTCGTTCAGTTTCCTTCTCAAGCACACTTGGGTTTCGACCAGAGAAATCGCACTAGGATTTTCCATTTCGATCGCACTTGCCGTGCTGTTGGCATCGGGCATCATCTGGTCTCGTACTGTCGAACGCACGATCTACCCGATCATCATCGCCTCGCAAACAATCCCGATCATCACTCTGGCTCCACTGCTCATCATTTGGGTCGGAACCGACATCATGTCGAAGATAATCGTGATCGTTTTGTTCACCTTCTTCCCGATAGTGATCAGCCTCGTATCGGGCCTCCGTTCGGTCGATCAGGAAATGGTCGACATGCTGCGAACGCTCGGCGCGTCTCCGTGGCAGGTGTTCAGGAAGCTGATGATTCCATCGGCATTGCCCAGCTTCTTCGCTGGTCTAAAGGTTGCAGCAGTCGTATCCGTAATCGGAGCCGTCATTGGCGAATGGTTCGGCTCCAGCGAAGGCCTCGGCTGGCTGATGAAGATAGCCGGTGGTCAATTTCAAACGGCGAGAGTTTTCGCCGCTATAGCTATGCTCTCAATTTTGGCGATGGTGCTGTTCGCAGTAGTCGTCGCCGTGGAAAAGTGGTCACTTCGAAAGTACCCACCAACTGCGAATAGAGTTATTCGCCTAGGAGACTCATGAAAAAGTTTGTGCTATTCGTAGCAATCCTTGCTTCGATCGCGATCGTCGCATGTGCAAGCGACGATTCGAACGATGCCGTAGCAACTGCGGTTATCGAACCGACGGCTGTGCCAGCAACCAAAGCTGCACCGACCGAAGTACCAGAACCTGACGACGTTGTTGTGACGCTCGATTGGTTCCAGAACGCCAACCACGTAGGTGTCTACGAAGCCGTCGACAAAGGCTACTTTGCAGATGCAAACCTCAACGTAACAGTTGAGCCACCTGCTGATCCAGCTGCAATTCTGGGGCTTGTAGCCACGGGGCAGAGCGACTTCGCTTTCTACTACCAACCCGACCTCCTTCAGGCTCGCCAAGAAGGTATTCCTGTAGTTGCAGTAGCCGGTATCGTTCAGCGACCACTTAACTCGATCATGACACTCGCGTCGTCAGGTATCGAATCTCCTGGTCAACTCGCTGGCAAAAAAGTTGGAACTCCTGGTCTTCCATGGAATGACGCCATGCTCTCGACCATGCTGGAAGCCGACGGTGCTTCGATCGATGATGTAGAAGTGGTCGACCTGGGTTGGGGTGTAAGTGCTGGTCTTATGGCTGGTGAAGTCGATGCAATCATCGGCGTCTACTGGACGTACGAATCAATCGTCATGGGCAATGCTGGTCACGAAACCAACGTTATCTACCCGGATGAGTGGGACGTGCCAAGCTACTACGAGCTGGTTCTAGTGACTTCAGAAGACAACGTGAAGAACAACCCTGAACTGGTTGAACGATTCGTGAAGGCATTCAACAAGGGCTACAGCCAGGCCGCCGACGATCCTCAAGGCTCGATCGACACTCTGCTCAGCCTAAACCCAGATGCTGAAATCGACGAACCTACCGACCGAGCCGGTGTCGAGCTGCTTGCTCCACTCTGGAAGTCGGAAGGAGCACCAGTGGGTTCTTTTGACGCTGACCGCTGGACCTCACTGGTCGACTGGATGAAAAACGCTGACTTGCTAGACGATTCAACTGTAGCCGCCGACGCGTACAACGCCAGCTTCACTGAATAAAAACTTTGTCTCCCTCTCTTGTCAGGGAGGGAGACAAAGGGTGGGTGTCTAGCGCCTTAGAACCGTCTCTGTGGATACGCGAGTTGCCCGGTGTGCCCAACGCCGTCCACTTGATAGACCTCACCGCCGGCGAACGTAACAAATAGCGTTGAAAGCGACGATCCACCGAACGAACAGTTGGTCGGATTATCAGCAGGAGTCGGATGAGTTCGAACAACCCGACCCGAAGCCTCGAATTCGTAAATCATCGGCCCCGGTCCACCGGACGTTGAGCCGGCTGTAGCCAAAATCGTCCCAGCCGCCGTGAGTGTCATTCCATCGATACTCCTGCCACGACCAAAGTCGTGCAGCACCTGATGGTCTCCAAGCGTCCCATCTTCATTCACCGGGTATGCGAGCAACCGTTTAGGCTCGTCAACACCGTTCGGCGTATCTGCGACAAACAGCGTCTTCTGGTCGGTCGAAAACAAAATACCGTTCGGCTTATGGGTATCGAACGTCACACGCATCGTGTTCCAGTTTCCACCGAACGTGTGCTCGACCATGTAGACCGATTCGTGATCAAGATTCCCAGGGCCGCCGGTGTAGTTGGGGTCTGTGAAATAAACACGACCTCGCTGATCGACAGCGATATCGTTCGGCCAATTCATAGTCTCGCCAGAAAATTTGTCGCTGATTACAAGCGGATCGGCACTTGGCTCTGCCGGATCGACCTTGACCACTCTGTGTGCGTCGCCCTCACAGACAAAAAGCTGACCCTGCCTGTCGAAGGTCTGACCGTTGGTTGCGTTGGTGTTCTCACGCCACACAGTACTCTCGTTCGTTTTGGGATCCCACCTGAAAGTAGTGTTGGCTGCACACTGGTTGTACAGCAGACCCGATCCGTCCCAC
>JBDQHW010000059.1:0-5505 GCA_040264655.1 Dehalococcoidia bacterium
GGTCTGAAACGTCGTACTGGATTGACAGGTAGCTCATCCGCCGATCCATCTCAAAGCGATCGTTCGTGGCCATCTGACGCCGGCATCGTCGAACGTTCGGAATACATCAAAGATCGAGTATCAAACCTGCACAAATCCGAGGGGATCAACTCGCTCGATATCTTTGATGAATCAGAAATTGCGAAGCTTGCCACGAGGGTCAAAAACGGTGACTCCAGCAGTGCGTCCGCCCTGCTCTCACTGATCACAAT
Source organism: Dehalococcoidia bacterium (assembly GCA_040264655.1). Lineage (GTDB taxonomy): Bacteria > Chloroflexota > Dehalococcoidia > Lucifugimonadales > Lucifugimonadaceae > Lucifugimonas. The sequence goes on from JBDQHW010000059.1 coordinate 252, forward strand.
CGACCAGTTCCTATCGGGCGCATAACAAGCGACAATATTGCTCGAATCGTCAGAACCCGTCATACGAGAAGCACAGCCCATTTCTCTCGTTCTGAGAAAATACAGTCATCGCACTGCGGCTGATCTGAATTCACATTGGGCTCGACTCGTTGAACGTACTCGTTGTTTCTAGCAAATATCCTCCCGAATACTCCGGGTCAGGACTTCGCGCCCATCGAACCTATCTTCGACTGAAAGAGAAATTCGACATCGACGTCGAGGTGATTGCCAGCAGCACCGAATCAAACATCCCGGAAACCTACGTACTCGACGGCATCTCGGTCGAGCGTGTCGTCTCAAAGAACCTTCGTAGCGTAGACCGGGCGTTCAGATCTACTCCCGTAAGACGACTTACTAACGCGATTCTCGCCCATCGAGAAGCCCGCACCGTGAAACGAAAACTGGCGGAGTCCAAGTTTGATGTGATTCACACGTTTGGTTACTCGCCTGCAACCGCAGCAGCAATCGATTGGAGTCGTAAGCATCAGATTCCACTACTCCTCGAACTAGTGAATCCAATGGCAACGCCGTACCAGTTCCTCCCCGGAACTAGACGATTTTCAGAGCAAGATCTCGACAACCAAAGTATCGTTGTCGCAATCAGCAAAAGCCTTGGTGAAATGTGTGCATCTCATGGCATCGTCGACAATGTGTGGGTTAGACCCAATCCGGTTGATATCGAAAAATTCTCGCCTGATACCAGCGATGCACGCAGCGCAGCACGCAACAAGATTTCAAATGTCAGTGACGACGAAATTCTAGTGGTATACGTTGCGAAGTACCTCACTCGCAAGAATCACACATTCCTGATCGATGCCCTTACCAAGTTGCCCGGCAACTTCAGACTCCTGCTTGCCGGTCCACCATTGACCGATCGAGACCTCGTCCCCGGTCTAACCGCCAAACAAATTCCATCGCTAATGGACAAGGCGAATGAACTTGGTGTTGGCGACCGTGTTGAAGTCAGCCACGGATTTGTCGATATGCAGGAGTACCTTGCCGCAGCTGACGTGTTCTGCTTCCCTGCCGAACGGGAAGCCATGGGTACGCCTCTCCTCGAAAGTATTTCATCGGGAGTCCCAGTAGTTGCCAATGCCGACGAACCAAGTTTTAGAGAATGGGTTATCGACGATGAAAACGGCTATCTACGCCCTCTCAACCCAGATGACTGGGCAGAAGCGATAATCAAAGCTGCAGAGTTCAGCCAAGATCAAAAACTGTCAATGTCGGAAAAAATAAAACAGTCGATTTCAACCGTCGCGATCGACCAGCAATACAATCGGTTGCTTCAAGCAGCCGCAGCAACACGCGCCGACCAGCAGATCAATGTCGAACAGGTGTTGTCGTCATGATCGCCTATGTGAAGCTCTTCTACGACCTTGTTGGTCCCAAATTGCTGATCCTGCTAGCCGTCATGCAGGCCGCCGCCATCCTCGAAGGTTTCGGCATCAGTCTCATACTCCCGATCATTCAGGGTGACCAGACCAGTGACAGCCGCCTATCATCGTTGATCGATTGGGGATTTGACCTCCTCTCACTCGATCCAACACTTACAAACACGCTAGTAGTCCTCGTGGTCTTCTTTGCCATTCGCGGACTCTTATTGATCGGCCAATCCTGGTATCAATCTCGCATCCTCTCCAGAAATCTGACCAACATGAGGGTTGGATTCGCCAGCGACATTGCGATGGCAGAGTTCGACTATCTAAATCGCCAAGACACCGGTGTTCTTAGCAATGTGATGAGCGTCGAAATAGAGCGAGTCAATTTTGCTTTGTCACAGCTACTTGCCCTAATGGTGGCAGCAACCACAGCGCTCGTTTACGTCGGCCTAGCCTTGTTGGTAGCGCCCGTAGTAACAATCTTCCTGGCTATTCTTGCCGCTCCAATTGCAATTGTCATGCTGTTCCTAAACAGACTCACTTCGCGTGCTTCCTTGCAGCTAACAGACGGCTCGAATAACCAGCAAAGCGTGTTCCTAGAAATGCTCAGGAACATGAAGTACCTGAAAGCAACTGGACGATTCGTCCCGGTATTAAACCGGGTCACGACTCAGTCAGGACGTGTCGGCGATGCTTTCCGACGGCTGAGCTTCCTGCAAGGTGCAACAGCGTTTGGGCTAGAGCCGTTCATCGTATTGGTGCTCGCCTCAGTGATCTACTTTTTCACCGAAGTTCGAGGAGCCGACGTCCTCGAAATTCTCTTCCTACTATTCGTTTTCAGGACGGCCGCTGTGAACCTCATCGCGACCCAGCCCGCATATCGAAAGTTCGTCTCAGCAACTGGCAGCATGAAGGTTTATCGAAACCTGCGTGAAAACCTCAAAGCAAATCGTGAACCCGATTTTGAAACTCGACCCGCTCCGGATTTTTCGGGCGGCATCACGCTAAACAACGTTCAATACAGGTACACCGGACAGGAGCAACAATCCGTCGACGGGGTTTCACTTTCTATCCCCACCCGTTCCACAGTGGCATTCGTCGGCCCCTCCGGTTCCGGTAAATCAACTACGGCCAACATCATTGCTTCACTGCTCTCCCCGACCGCTGGCGAACTGCTAATCGGCAATAAGCCATACAGCGAAACCAACGTGAATCAGTTCAGAGGACAAATCGGTTACGTCACGCAGGAATCGGTCGTCTTCAACGCATCGATTGAAGACAACATTCTTCTCTGGCAGACAACGAATTCCGATAAGTCGAAACTAGACGATGTAATAACTAAAACTGGGTTAGACAAAGTCCGCCGAACCCACGACGAGTCAAACGATCTTGGTGATGGCGGGGTATCTCTTTCCGGTGGAGAACGCCAACGCCTCTCAATTGCTCGTGAGCTCTACTGGCAATCAGAGCTACTCATCCTCGACGAAGCTACAAGCTCAGTCGACAGCATGCTCGAAAAACAGATCGACGATGTCATTAGCAGTCAGCGTGGTACAAAAACGATCATCGTCATCGCACACCGACTTTCGACAGTAAAGAACGCCGACACTATCTATGTTTTCGACAACGGAAAGATCGTCGAGTCAGGCTCCTTTGATGAGCTTGTAGAAGCCGGCGGTCTGTTCGCGAGCATGGCGAAGCTGCAGTCGTTCTAATGCGTATCAACGTACTCACGCCCGGCTTCACAACCTCAAATGGGTCGGCATTCTTGTTCCCGTTCGTCGTGCACCAACGAGCGCTCAGAGAATCTCGTCTAGATGTTCAGTTCGTAACGCGCAACTCTTCTAACATCACCGAGTGTGACGTTCTCGCAATCGACTCCAAAGAGTTCAGAAATGGGTGGTCGAAAAACGAAACACCCGCAACAATCGAGCTGATCAATTCATATCGTGAAGCCGCGTCAAAACTCGTGTGGTGCGACACGACTGACAGCAGTGGCACGCTGCAGTCACAAGTATTCCCGCTCGTCGACAAGTATTTGAAATCCCAAGTTCTGAAAGACAAGTCTCGATACACCGGACACATATACGGCGGTCGAGCAATTTCCGACTACTACAACAAGTCGAATGGCATTGAGGACGACACCGGTGGCGCGCTAGACGAGCCGATTTCGGAATCTGACACAGCCAAGATTGGCGTCTCGTGGAATAGCGGGCTGTCCGACTACTCAACCTACGGCCCCTGGAAAATCGGACTATATCGCCGACTGGGTTTAAAGTTTCTTCTGCGCCACCCCAAGGCGATCGAATCACCAACGACCGAACGATCCAACGATCTATCCGCTCGTTTCGGTGCCACCTACAGCCGAGCAACGGTCAGATTTCAGCGCGAGCAAATCCGCAGCATCTTGAAGTCTCGACTCGACACCAACAAGCTCAACCGTCGGGGCTATATGAAGGAGCTGCGGAACACAAAAGTCGTCCTTTCGCCATTCGGTTGGGGAGAAATCACGCTCAAAGATTTCGAGGTATTTCTGACCGGTGGACTGCTACTAAAACCGTCGATGGACGTACTTGAAACTTGGCCGAACTTTTACGAAGACGGAAATACCTATTCGTCGTTTAGCTGGGATCTCAGCGATCTTGAAGAACGTATCGAATCAGCTATCTCAAACGACGAGGAACGACTCACGATCGCGGCCAACGGACAACAGCGATACGTCGACCACACCTCAGGACCAAACGCCGGGATGCACTTCGCCAAGCACGTTTCTGAGGTGTTCTCAGCATGACAACCTCTGGAACCAAGCAACCCGAGAAAATCCTACTTCTCATTCGGTCGCTCCACATCGGTGGCGCCGAACGACAAGTCGTATCCCTCGCTAAAACTATCTCGGCACTCGGCACCGAAGTTCATGTCGCCGTAAAGGTCAGCGGAGGTCCACTCGAAAGCGATCTTACCAATGTCGAAGGTGTCACGTTCCACGATCTGGGTAGCCCTGGATTCATCGGTCGATTTAAATATTTCATAAAACTACGCAACCTCATCAAATCCAAGAAGTTCGACGCCGTCTACGGGTTCATGCCGGTTCCAAACCTCGCGTTGCTTGTCGCCCGCACCCTTCGCAACCGCCCGTTGATAGCGTGGGGTGTGAGGTCGAGCGATGTCGACTCAGCTCTCTACGGCGCACGCGTCAAGTGGACAATGCGGCTTGAGAAATGGTTCTCCCGATTCACTGATCGGGTGATCACCAACTCGCAAGCGGCATTCGAAGAATACCGACTCAACGACTACCCATACGCAAAGCTATCTCACATTCCAAACGCCATCGACGTCACACGTTTCCAACCTTCTTCCGAAGCTCGACAAAAGCTCGAATCCGAGACGAATATCGAATCAGGAACTCCGATCGTCGGAATTTTTGCCAGAATCCATCCGATGAAAGACCACATGACCTTCCTACGAGCAGCGAAGGCCCTACACGAAAAATCACATGATGTGAAATTCATATGTGCGGGAGAGGATTCCGACGGATACGAAACCTATGCCCATCGCATCCGCCACAACGCGTCTGAGATGGGGCTAGACGACTATGTCATCTGGCTCGGTCCTCGAAAAGACCCGGAATACCTGATGGCAGCATGCGACATCACCACCCTCACTTCCGACAGCGGAGAAGGCTTCCCGAACTCTGTTGCTGAATCGTTGGCGTGCGGCACGCCCTGTGTGGTCACTGATGTCGGAGACGGAGCAGCTATCGTCGACAACCCAACCGCGGTCGTTTCGCGAGGTGATTCGGCTGGATTAGCAATCGCGTGGAGAGCAATGCTTGA
>JBDQHW010000060.1:0-5378 GCA_040264655.1 Dehalococcoidia bacterium
ATTTCCTCCGGCGACAAAGAAACACGTCGTATAACCAAGTTCGAGCAACCAATCGGATAAGACATCCGCATATTTTTCTTCGTTCATCAGAATCTTTGATCTTTCCTCAGACTGCACTTAGTCTCTATCTGGTGCCAGCGACAATCGCTTTTGATATGGATGGAGTCCTCGTTGACTCTCAAGCGGTAATTCTAGAGTCGCTGGATCACGCGCTCATCACACATGGACTACCACCCGTACCAAACCAGCTTCGATTCGAGATCGTTGGGCCTCCCCTCAGAGCGATGCTGCTTAGTATTCTTGGCAGGGATGCTCCAGAGGAATTGATCGAGTCCTGTGCATCAGCGTACCGAGCATTCAACGACAGAGAAGGACCACATCGAACACCTGTCTTCGACGGAATTAAACGAGTCCTTCAACAACTCGAGTGCATCGCCAACCTTATTGTTGTCACATCAAAACGTGAATCATCGGCAGAACTTGTTCTCGAAGGTACCGAACTTCGCCGCTACTTCACGCATGTGTTCGGATCTCCCAATGACGGTGCTGTTGTCGAAAAGTCAGAAACGCTTAAACGAGCGATGAACCGGTTTGAAAATGTCACCGTTCTCATCGGTGATCGGTATCACGATATTGATGCTGCTCATAACTGTGGGATTCAATCAATTGGTGTCGCCTGGGGCTACGCAAGCGAGAATGAACTACTTGATGCCAGAGCAGGAATGGTTGTCAACCACCCTGTCGATTTACTTGGTGCCATAAAAACCCTCAACGCGATTCCTGACCCTAGTTAATCGAGAGTATCTCTCACGATGAAATTTGGCCGGCCCTTCACCTCTTCATATACCAACCCTAGGTACTCTGCGAGAAGGCCAACCATGAACGCTAAGAGGCCAAAAGCCAGCAAACTTACCGACACTAGGGTGCCAAACCCAGCAAACGGCACTCCGAGCAGTACCCAGCAAACTGCAAGGATGACCGTCGTCAAAAACGACAAAGCCGACAACGCGATTCCTGTAACGGTGATGAACTTCAGAGGAACATAGGAGTGGGCAAATATCCCTTTGAATGCAAGATCGATCACTTGAAGTGAGTAGGCCTTCGACTCACCGCCAAAACGCGGTGGTCGTTCGGCTTCGATGCCAACAGATTTAAAGCCCACCCATGCGAACAGACCGCGAACGAATCGATTTCGCTCATCCATTCTGCGCACTGTTTCGTAGACCTTTCGATCCACCAATCTGAAGTCACTCGCATTGCGTGGGATCCGGTCGTCAGTGAGCTTTCCGGCGAGCCAGTAAAACGCCCTGCTGTTGAATCTCCGAATAGGCCCTGTTGAACCTCGTTTGGTGACAACCATGTAGATGTTCTCAAAGCCCTCTTCCCACTTCACGATGAACTCCGAGATGAGCTCTGGAGGGTCTTGTAAATCGGCGGTCATGATGACTACAGCGTCACCCTGGGCGTATTCAAGCCCTGCTGTGATTCCTCCGTCCATTCGAAAGTTCCGCGAGAGCTGCACAACCTTGAATCGACGATCGGCATCGTGAATTAGCTGAAGCAACTCCCACGTTCGATCGGTGGAACCATTTTCGACGATGATTGCCTCAAAGTCATATGAATCGTTCTGATCGAACACCGCAGTCAGACGAGAAGCTAGTTCTAGAACGCAGTCTTCCTCGTTGTAGGCGGGAACAATAACTGAGATGAGTTTGCGACCGGTATCCATCAATATGCTGCAACGAATTCGTGAACCGTGCCGATCATGAAGTCAATCATTTCCTCAGAAAGTCCCGGGTATACGCCGATCCAGAAGGTGCCCTCAGTAATGACGTCAGCATTCGTGAGATCGCCAACTACGCGGATGTCGTGTCCCTGGTACGCAGGCTGACGGAGTAGGTTTCCTCCGAACAACTGGCGAGTCCCGATTCGGCGGCTTTCAAGATGCTGAACTAGGTCAAATCTTGTGAACGAAGCATCATGTCGAACTGTAAGCGCAAAACCAAACCAACTTGGGTCACTTCCTGGCGTTGCTTCAGGGAGAATAAAATGCTCTTCGAGCGACGCCAGACCCGCTCGAAGTCGTTCCCAATTGTGATTTCTCGCTTCGATAAAACCGTTCAACTTGTTCAACTGGGCCACACCAACAGCGGCTTGCATATCGGTCATCTTCAAGTTGTAACCAACATGCGAGTAAGCGTACTTGTGGTCGTAGCCATAAGGCAATTCACCAAGTTGCCAATCGAAACGACGGCCACAAGTGTTGTCTTGACCTGGTGGGCACCAGCAGTCGCGACCCCAATCTCTCAGTGATTCGACGATCTTTTTCATCGGTCCCGATTTCACCAACACGCAACCGCCTTCACCCATCGTGATGTGGTGAGCCGGATAGAAACTGGTTGTCGAGAGATGTCCGAATGAACCGACAGGTTTGCCATTGAACGTCGCACCAACTGCGTCACACGTGTCTTCAATCACCCACAAATTGTGTTCTTCGGCGAGACGCATTACTCCGTCTAAATCAAACGGATTTCCGAGCGTATGAGCCATGAAAATTGCTTTTGTCTTCGGCCCAACCGCTTCTGCGAGTGACTCCACTGATGCGTCATACGTGCCGAGTTGGGCGTCAACAAAGACTGGAACGAGACGGTTCTGCAGAATTGGGTTCACAGTCGTGGGGAACCCAGCAGCAACGGTCAAAACCTCGTCGCCTTCTTTAAGCGCACGCTTCTTCAAACGAGGTGACGTCAACGCCGACATCGCAAGCAAGTTCGCTGAGGAACCGGAGTTGCAGAGCATCGCATGTTTCATTCCCATTCGCTTGGCAAATGACTTCTCAAATTGCTCCGCATATCTTCCGGTTGTGAGCCAGAAGTCAAGAGACGAATCGACCAGCAGGTCTAGTTCATCGGCATCGAACACCTTGCCCGAGACGGGAACGGTCGAGATACCACCGAGAAAGGGTTTTTCTGGAAACGCAATTGCGTGGTATTCACGGACAAGTGACCGAATCTCGTTCCGAAGTTCCGCTTCGGTTCGTTCGCTCATGATTCATCACCTTCCAGGAACTCGAGATACCACTTGTAGGTCTTCATCAAGCCATCTTTCAGTGAAAAGGAGGCTTCCCAGCCCAAGATCTCACGAGCTTTTGTTGCATCTAAATACTGGTCTTTAATCTCTGCCTGAGCGGTATTCAAAATCTTTGGTTCAACATCAGGCTTGTCAGCAACGACGCGCATTTCCTCAAAAATCTGCATCACAGTGATTGGTGATTCATCGCTGAAGTTAAAAGCCTCACCCGCAAGATCAGGGTCATCACTTCGATCTGCAAGAGTGAGATAAGCATTGACAATGTCGTCCACGTGGAGATAATCACGAATGAACGTTCCGTCACTTCGGAGCACAGGAACTTCATTCCGAATAAACGCTTTGAACATGCCCGGAACAATTCTGTTCCAGTTCAGATCGCCGCCACCATAAATATTCCCGCACCTCGCAATCGTCACCGGGAGCCCATACGTTCTTGCATACGTCGTGGCAATAAGGTCGGTGCAGCTTTTCGATACCTCATACGGGTGGTCGCCAGACAACGACATGTCCTCCGTATAGGGCAACACCGGCTGCGTCCCATACGCCTTGTCACTCGAGGCAACGACGATTCGTTTGACCAAAGGGCTGAGGACTCGACAAGCGTCAAGCACATTCCAGGTTCCTTGAATATTTGATTCAAATGTGTGCCGAGGTGCTCGATCTGCCGCACCGACAATGGGTTGGGCACCAAGGTGGATCACCGTGTCGATCTCGTGGTTATTAATCGATCGTTCCACATCGTCGTAATGCTCAAGTCGGCCATTGACAACCGTCACCTGATTGATGACACCACTTCGAATGAGCTCGCTATTTGGGTCACTATCGGCGACCAGCGCAACGACCAACGCATTACGGTCCACCAATTCTCGGGTTACCCAAGACCCGACCATTCCAGTTGCGCCAGTCACGAGAACACGTCGCTGGCTCCAACTGTTTTGCTGTTCTCCGATAGACATCCTGCTCACTCCCACATCTTCCACGGCGCTTGACCACTGTCCCACATCTCATTCAACATTTGGAACTCTCGATAGGTATCCATTGGTTGCCAGAAGCCATCGTGACGATAGGCCATCAACTGACCATCCCGTGCAAGTGCCTCAAGCGGCGCCTGCTCAAGGACGCATTCATCGTCTAAATAGTCGAGAACTTCCGGCTCAAAGATGAAGAAGCCCGCATTCACGTAATCATCGGTTTGTGGCTTCTCCCGAAACTGCTGCACGGCGCCAGAAGCGTCAAGATCCATCACCCCGAATCGTGACAGCGGACGAATGGTCGTCACCGTGGCGAGTTTCCCGTGCGCCTCATGAAATGCAATCAAGGCAGATATATCGACGTCAGCGAGGCCATCGCCATACGTCACAAAAAAACGGCCGTCGACATACTTTGACGCCCTGTTGACACGGCCGCCCGTCATTGTGAGTGGCCCAGTGTCGGCAACCGTCACGTTCCAACTGCCCTCTGCATGATCGTCATCGCCATGCTGTTCGATGTCGCCTGAGCCAAGATTGACTGTGAAATCATTCATGCGTGACTGGTAGTTGAGGAAATAGTCGCGAATTACCTCACCTCGGTAGCCAGTTGCAACAACGAAATCTGTGAGCCCAAAATGAGCAAGATTTTTCATGATGTGCCACAAAATCGGGCGACCGCCAACTTCAACCATCGGCTTGGGTCGGTATTCGGTTTCTTCTCGAAGACGAGTTCCTAATCCACCGGCAAGCAGAATCGCTTTCATTTCTTAAGACTCACTTCCCACACGTTCAGCGTCGAGCAGCATTGCGTCGATCGACTCCTCAAGGCTAATGCGTTGTACAACATTAAGCCTTCTTCGAGTCTCTGTAGTTTCGGGAACGTAGCGGCTCACCCCGTCGGTGTACCGACTTTCGCCGAGTACTCGAACAGATACCTGACGACCTAACGATTCCGCTGCTCGTGTTGCGACTAACTCTGCGAGTTCAAGTATGGAGATAGGTTGATCTGAGCCAATGTGATAAGGGAATCCCGGTTCCCCCACCTCACAACATCTCAGTAACCACTCGGCCATATCACGGCCATCCAGATAACTTCGAACTGCCGTTCCATCGCCGGTAATTGTTATCTCGCTATTGGTGACTGCATCCCGAACGAAGTTCCCGATCGCAAAGTGACGGTCGAGAGGGAGGTAACGACCCGAGAAAGCAAACATTCTCGCTATAACACTTTCACACTCTCTCTGTTGTTTCTTTTTTTTTTATTTTTTTCTCATCTCTGTCTCTCTCTCTCTCTCTCTCTCTCTCTCTCTCTGTCTC
>JBDQHW010000061.1:0-5321 GCA_040264655.1 Dehalococcoidia bacterium
GGCCCAGAATCATCCGGATGCCTACGTTTCCCCAGTAGCTAATCTGCTGACGGCCCCAACTCCACTTTGGATCGACTCCGCCTCCTGTGACATACCGTGAAGCTACAGCGACATCAGCGTCATCAAGTTCACCAATAAGTCCTCTCAGGACCTCAGGTGGGTGCGAAAGATCGGCGTCCATTTCGATGATTCGCTCGGCTCCAGCATCAAGAGCAGTTTGAAATCCTGCCATGTAGGCAGTTCCTAGGCCTTGTTTACCTTCTCGGTGCAGAACGATGAATACACCGTCGAATCCGTCGGCCAACTTGTCGGCGATTTCGCCGGTGCCATCGGGTGAGCCGTCATCGACAACGATAAATCCAAGGCCGTCGATTTCTTGCTGCAGAACTTGATCTATAAGAACAGGCAGAGTCTCAGCTTCGTTGTAGGTCGGAACAACGATGGCGACCTTAAGGGAACCTGAGGAACTTTCGTTCATATTTTTAGATTCGACTGCCAACCCTAAAGACCCAACTTCATAGATTTGTGCTCAACCATAATGCAAGAGTCCATAATTACGGTAATCCCAGCCGCAGACACAATCTCGGCTGCTTGCGCGTTCACAATGCCTTGCTGAAGCCACATTACCTTCGCACCAGCGTTCACCACATCCCCCGTAAGGGGTAAAACTTGCGATGACCGCCTGAATACATCGACTATGTCTACTTCCGCAGGAATTTCAGAAACGGAATCGTAAACCTTGAGCCCATTCCAAACGTCGAGTTTTGGGTTGACCGGGTAGATCGTATAACCCTCGCGTTGCATGTACTCGGAAACGTACTTGCTGGCCCTATCTTCACGATCTGAAATACCCACAACGGCGATCGATTTAGCGCCGGTCAGAATAGAACGAATAGCTTCGACGGGAGGATTGGAAAACATCGTTAAGCGTCACCCTTACGCTCTACAACCCGATACTTGCGAAGAATATTGTTCAAACCAACCCTTGCAACATCAAGAACGGCAAGAACACCTTTCGAAAGGGTCATCTTCGAGCCTTCACCGTAGTACCAATCGATTGGCACTTCACCGATGCTGAACCCTGCGCTCTTAGCCATTACGAGCAACTCTACGTCGAACGCCCATCCATCAAGTGATTGATGTGGAAATAGTTTTTCGACCGCTTCAGCTGAGAAAAGTTTGAAGCCGCATTGAGTGTCTTCTATCCCTCGAATAGCGAATATCTTCACAGCGTAGTTGAACAAGCGCCCTTTGACGTGTCGCATTCGCGGTTCGTTGAATCGCTCAGCTCCGGCAGCTTCACGGGAGCCAATAGCGACGTCAAAACTAGGTTGTCCAGCTACAGAATCTGAATCTCCGAAAAAGCGACCTAGATTGTCGGCAGGCATGGACAAATCAGCATCACACAAGAATCGCCAACTGCCACTCGCTTCGTCCATTCCACGACGTACAGCAGCGCCTTTTCCGCCGTGCGGGGAATCAATCAACCGGACATTATCGTTGCCAGAGCTAATCTCCGAGACGATCTCGTTCGTCGAATCTGTTGAGCCATCGCTTACAACAATCAATTCCCAAGAGCGATCCTCGTTCGAAGGAGACGAAAGCGCTGACCATGTGTCGAGGTAACCGACTAGAGCCTTTACGGTCGACGCAATCCGAGCCTCTTCGTTGTAGGCGGGAATGACGACACTGAGGTACGGCTGGGTCAAATTACGATTCAAAGCTGGCTGGAATTTAAGTGGACGACTGAACGACGCCCAGTCTACTCGGTCTTTTCAAGTTCAAAAGCATCGTGCAGAGCCTGAACAGCACTCTGAACTTGATCACGATCGATGATCGTGGTTATTCGGATTTCAGATGTTGTGATCATATCGATGTTCACGCCGGCAGTGGAAAGGGTCGAGAACATTCTGGCCGCGTAACCGGGTGCATTCTCCATCCCCGTGCCAACGATGCTCACCTTGGCAAGATCGGAGCCCGTAACGACTTCTGCGTACTCTACCTTCGAGTCGCTTCCAAGTACTTCGGCTGCTTTTTCTACGCTTGCCTGAGCTACCGTGAACGTGAAGTCGGTCGTACCGTCTGAAGATGCGTTCTGAACGATGACGTCCACGCTCACACCGGCATCAGCGAGTGGCTGAAGCAATCCTGCTGCGACTCCGGGTCGATCAATCACACCGCGCACGGTGATTTTTCCTACGTTTCGATCGACTGCAATACCGGTTACCGCTTTGCGGACTTCCATTGTGTGCTCTCCTCCATGGATAAGCGTGCCAGATTCGTTTGAGAATGACGATGCGACGTAAACCGGCATGTCGTAAACAGCACCCAGCTCGATCGAGCGAGGATTCATTTTCGCTCCTAGAACTGCCATTTCCAGCATTTCCTGGAAGCCAATCTCTGAGAGCTTGCGTGCCTTGTCGGTCAGTCGTGGGTCTGTCGTGTAGATGCCGTCAACGTCTGTATAAATTTCACAACGTTCAGCCTCAGCGGCGATCGCTAGTGCAACGGCGGTGGTGTCTGAACCTCCACGCCCCAAAGTAGTGATATCACCTGATTCAGCGAGACCCTGAAATCCCGCCACAATCACGATTCGGCCTTTGTCGAGTTCCCGGTGGAGTCGTTCCGTTTTGATATCGGCGATACGTGCTGATCCGTGCACCATATCGGTCTTAATGCCAGCCTGAATTCCGCTCAGACTAATCGCATCGTAACCACTCGCCTTCAGAGCCATCGCCATGAGAGTGGAACTAACCAGCTCACCAGTAGACAGCAAAGTGTCCATTTCTCGGGCATCTGGGGTTTGTCCGTTTGTGACAGCTTGAGAGAGTGCGATCAGATCGTCGGTCGAATCGCCCATAGCCGACACGACTACGATCACATCGACACCATCGTCTCTGCGAGCTTGTACTCGCTTGGCTACGTTGTGAATGTGTTCGGCCGACGCGAGTGAACTTCCACCGTACTTTTGGACGATTACTGGACGGCGCTGAGTAGCAGATTCGGTTGTCATGAACTCGCCACCACAGATGCACCTTCGTGTGCCACAGCCATGATTAGCGGCTTACCAGCTACGTCATGAGTTCTAGCAGTTTCAGCCATTTCGTAGCTGATTGTCACTTCTCGACCGGTAGCCAGAGCTAAAACCGAAGGACCCGCGCCCGACAAGAATGCTCCGTGCGCTCCGCCCTTGATGGCGGATTCGATCAAATGAGGCAACGCCTTAAACGCCTGAGTACGGTGCGGCTGGTGTAGCCGGTCATCAGTCGCATATTTCAGCAGTTCTAGCCGACCTGACGACAGTGCGTTCACGAGCAATGCTGCCCGACCAATGTTGAATACTGCATCAGTACGGCTGACGTGGTCGGGGAGCACAGCTCGAGACTCGTGCGTGTTCGTGAACATCTCAGGGATGTACAAAACGGCGTGCAGCTCGGCCGGAACTTTAACTTGATCAACGATCCAACTGTCATTCCCGTTGCGAACTCCGACTGTGCAACCGCCATAAATGGCAGGTGCAACGTTGTCGGGGTGTCCTTCGATATCTGCAGCCAAAATCGTCAGGTCTTCTTTAGAAAGATCGGCACCTGATATCGCCGATCCGGCAATGAGACCGCTCACGATGGCAGCTGAGCTACTACCCATGCCGCGAGCGAACGGAATCACGTTTTTACAGCGATACTTCAGCTCTGGAATAGGCTCGCCGATGTGATTGAATACGGCGTTCACACCAGTAACGATCAGGTTTCGAGTGTCCTGAGGCACTAGATCGGCACCTTCACCGGTCGTCGAAACACTGAACTTGCCACGAGTGATCGTGAGTTCGTTCCACATATCGAGAGCCATACCGATGCTGTCGAAACCGGGTCCGAGATTAGCCGTTGTTGCCGGCGCGCGTACTGTTACTGAGTTCAAATTCGTAGTCGTAAGTTGAAGATAGTGTTCGTTTTCAGAGTACGTTCACGCTAAAGCCCAAACATACTGCGTTGGAAAGATTGAATATCAATTTGCAATTCGATCCAACCTTGTAAGTATAATCTGCCGTCGTACATACGGACTGCTTTCTTGGTAATCCGTTTTAGTCACATTAGTCGCCCATCCGCAAAATCAAAGCAAAGCAGTCCATAACCATGTCGAACATCGCAGTAATTCTCGGTCCTGATAACGAAGGATCAAAAATACGAATGAAAGAAACGCTCGAAGCTGCTGAGCGTGTGGGTGGTATCGAACTCAGGTTCGTAGACAGCGAACAGTCGTTCGACGACATTGTCGAACAGTGCAAGGGTGCTGTCGTAATTCTTCCGGCTGGGCACAACAGCCAGTTGGTGGCGCTCGCAGAAAAGCTCGGAACACTAAAGCTAGTTCAAACGTTCAGTGCGGGCACCGACTACATCGATAAGGCAGCTTTGGCTGAACTCGGAGTCGACGTATCCAACAACGGTGGTGCAAACGCCGTGGCAGTTGCAGAGCACGCAATCGGACTTATGTTTTCAACAAATCGCAAGCTCGATGTTCAGATCCAAAGCGTGAAAGATGGCACTTGGATGGCCGGTGTCGAAGGCGACCGTGCAGAGTTCCACACCCTCGTGGGCAAGCGAGTCGGAATCGTTGGACTCGGTCGAATCGGTTCGCGGGTCGCCAAACGACTTGCAGGTTGGGAGTGCGAACTTGTATTTCATGATGTGGTCGAGCACGACGATGAATACATCGCAGCAACCGGAGCAAAGAAAGTTGATTTCGACGAACTAGTTTCGACTTGCGACATCATCACTCTCCACGTTCCGCACGACCGAGTCACCGAACACATGATGTCTGATCGTGAGTTCGAGATGATGAAGCCGACCGCTATTCTCATCAACACTTGCCGTGGTCCTGTAGTCGATGAAAACGCACTAATCCGAGCACTTGAGGCAAAAGAGCTATTCGCTGCTGGTCTCGACGTCACAGAGATCGAGCCGATCGAAGCGGACAACCCACTGCCCACGATGGAAAACGTTGTGGTTACTCCTCATCTTGCAACCCGAGCCTTGGAATCAGAGCACAATGCAGCTCAGTTCACAATGGAAAACGTGGGCCGTGTAGTTCGAGGCGAAGGTGCGGACTGTATCGTAAAACCGGTTTAGAGCCTTGCTCTCCTTCCCTCCTTCGGGAGGGATTGAGGGTGAATAGATTGTTGCTAGCGACCAAGCGATGCGATGGTGACCAGAGCCAAAACGCCCTCGCTATAATCACAACGCTATACCAGTCGGGGTGTGGCGCAGCTCGGTAGCGCGCTTCGTTCGGGACGAAGAGGTCCTCGGTTCAAATCCGAGCACCCCGAC
>JBDQHW010000062.1:0-5294 GCA_040264655.1 Dehalococcoidia bacterium
AATGCTGGAATCATCGCAGTCGGAGCTGTCAAAGACACGCCGATCGTCAAAGATGGCCAGATCGTTGCTGGAAAGACAATGAACGCGACGATCTCTGCCGACCACCGAGTGGGTGACGGAGCAGAGGCTGCGATTCTGATGAGTGAATTCCAGAAAAACCTCGAAAATCCTGCTCGCTTGATGCTCTAGGCATTTAGCTCAAAAAACGCAATCGCTCCGTGGTTCACATTCAAACGTTGCCACGGGGTAACAACATCAAAATCCCTGCTCAACCAGAGCAGGGCAGTGGACAGGCTCACGGACGATGTACGTACGGGAAACATTCAGCACGGAAGAACGAGCGGTACTGAGCCGATTCTTCACGAACATCGATGCTCCCGTTTTCGCCCTCATCAATCTTCCTGAAGTTGTAAAAGGTGCGCTATTCGCTCGGTACAGCCGTTCACCAAAATCTTTGCGGCGACTGTTCCTCGATGAGTTCTACGATCAACCTGAAATACCGATCAAAGAACTCTCAGAAGATTCCGATAGCCAGCAACTCGTATCTCTGAATCGAGCAGAAGGTCTATACGACCGAGTCTTCTCTCAGTTTGGTGACGATTCAGTAGCCCAACTCGGTGGGGCGCATATTGCGTGCGAACAGGCCTCAAACATTCTCACTAAAGTCCTTGAATGGGGGCGATTGGCAGCCTACCTGGAGCAATCGACTCGGTACATCTTCTACGATCAGAAGCTTGGCGACCGATTCCGCTACATCGCTCCACCAGAAATCGAAACTGGTCCGCTTGCCGACGAATACACCAAGACAATGGATTGGTTATTCGATGAATATTCCGAACTGGTGCACACGTGTGTGCCTTTCTTCGAGAACCAATTCCCTCGGCAAGATGGCGACTCGAAATTCATCTACACAGCATCGATCCGAGCCAAAGCGTGTGATTCTGCGCGTGGGCTTCTCCCTGCAGCCACTACTTCCAACGTAGGAATATTTGGCTCTGGGCAGGCGTTCGAGTCCATGCTAATTCGTATGAATAGTCATCCACTCGAAGAAGCTCGTGAGTACGCCAGGATGATGCTGGAAGAGCTTCGCAAGGTAATACCGTCGTTCTTGAAGCGCGTTGATCTTCCCGATCGTGGAGGCGTGTGGTCGGGTTACTTCGAAGAAAACCACGAGGCAATGGAACGCATTGCCGCAAGCATCGACGCTGAACCCGATGGAATTGAAGAAGTAAGCCTAGTTGAGTGGGATCACGACGCTGAAAACAAGATAGCTGCTGCCGCTTTATATGCCCACACCGATCTCCCTGACGCTCAGCTTCAGGCAATCGTCGACGGGATGAGCGAATCCGATAAATCGGAAATCATTCGAGCCTACGTTGGAGATCGACAAAACCGTCGACACAAGCCAGGACGAGGCATGGAACGATCGTTCTATCGCTTCGATATTCTCTCAGACTTCGGAAGCTTCCGAGATTTGCAGCGTCACCGAATGATGACTATCGACTGGCAACGCCTCGGTGTTAAGCATGGCTACTCGACTCCACCTGCTATCGAAGAGGTCGGTTGGACTCAGCGATGGGACAACGCAATGGGTCGTATGAGCGAATTGCACCAAACAGTCTCGAACGAGCACGGTCCCGATGTCTCTCAGTACGTGGTGCCATTTGGATTCAAGCTGCGGTACTCAATGCAGTTCAACGTGCGAGAGGCATTCCACCTTCTTGAACTTCGTACAGCCCAGCAAGGTCACCCTGACTATCGACGCGTTTGCCAAGACATGCACATGCTCATTCGCGACAAAGCAGGGCACAAAGCACTAGCCGATGCGATGACCTACGTAGATCACGGTTCGTACGATCTAGAACGGCTCGAAGCCGAACGTAGTGCTGAGAAAAAGCGGGAATCTTCGGCCAACTAATTCTGGTCGCTAGCGACTTTCGGCAATGAACGTGTCATCAGCCACGCCGGAATAAGAGCCAATATCGATAACGCTGCACCATACAAGTAGAACCTTGTGAAAACCACCACTCCGGCATCGGTTGCGCTGTCGATAATCTGCTGCTGAACCGCCGGGTCGAGCGAGAAAGCTGGAACGTCAGCAACCAGTTCATGGAATTGAACCGTGCCAAGCGCAGTCATCGCGGCCAATCCTGCGGTCATTCCAATCATCCTCGACACGCTTAGCAACGCCGACGCCGCTCCACGCTGATCGCCCTGGACACCCCACAGCGCCGTTTCAGCAATAGGCGACACGAGTAACCCGAGTCCGGCTCCTGTGACTGCCAGATGAATCGTCAGAGCCGGTTCGGCGATATCGACGGTCCAACTCGATAGAAGTAAAAATCCTGAGGTCGTAACTAATAATCCGGCAATTGAAGGTAGCCGCGCTCCGAATCGTTGAGTCAAATATCCACCAACCAACGCACCTACGCCGATAGCCAGCGTCATTCGAAGAAGTTGTAACCCACCCTCAAGCGGCGATTTCCCGTAGACCGAGGCTGCCATCAGTGGAACCGTCACCATCCCGATGATCAGCACTGCTCCGACGAGGAAATGCGTGACATTTGAGTAGTTGAAGGAAGGAAGTTTGAATAGCTTTTTCGGGAACAGCGGATCTTCCGCTCGGTTGTTCAAAACGACTAGCACAACACCCAAAACGACTGTTGCCACCAACGATGCTGCCATCAAGCCATCAGGCTCCCCGATCCGAACAAGCCCAATGGTTAGGGTCGAAAGTGCAGCCGCAAACACTATCGCCGCCGGAATGTCGATCTTCACGTTGTTTCGCTTGCCCGGAGGAATTCGCATGATCCAAATTGCAGCGATAACCGTGAACGGAATGTTCAGCCAGAACGCCCATTCCCAAGATAGCCAAGTCATTATTCCACCGCCCCATAAAGGACCAAACACACCACCAGCCTCAGCACTTGCACCGATCAATCCGTAGGCAATAGCTCGGTGTTTGCCATCGACTAGTTCACCAGCTGCCGCGATTGAAATAGGGATTACTGCTCCGCCGCCAATCGCCTGAAATACCCTTGTCCCAATTAGCCAGTTGTATTCGGGTGCGCCACCATAGAGCCATCTCGGAATGTCGGGCGAAACCGCTACCAGTGCCGATCCGAGAGTGAAGACAGCCATCGCTAGCAAGAACGCACGGCGATATCCGGTTCGGTCAGAAATCCGCCCCATCAACGGCATAGCCGCCGTATAACCGATCAGATACCCAGTGATAGACCAAGAAGCCCGGTCAAGCTCGCTAACGCCTACCCGCAAATCGGCAAGCATATCTGGCAGAAGTGTTACGACAACGGTCTGGTCATCAGCCGCAATGAACACGCCAAAGCACAACGGCAGCAGCAGTTTGTAGGGCGATACTAGTTGCCGAAGCTTTGTAAACATAGGCTAGATTGGCGGTTCCAGCGAAACCTGCTGGTCGAACTCAGAAAGAGTAATTACCCTGATCGTGTTCGACTCGTCTTCAGGTTGAACCACGCCAGTAATTACGATCTTGCTAAGTCGTTTGCTGTTTGAGTCGAGCGTCAACTCAACGTTCGGCACGGCGGTCGGATCAACTGACCCTACAAGCGCCGCCAACGACTCGGCTGGAATAATTCCTACGACGATTAAATCGCCAGCAGAACTACGATCTGTAGGATAAGCGGCTTGTTCGGTGTCGCCCAAAATATCGGCAACGAGCTTCACCGGGTCGAGAAATGAAAACGGACTGTCCTCAGGTGCAATCTCCGACCAAACGCCGGTCAACGGATTCGTCATCCATGTCTGTTCACCAATGACTACAGCTTCGACTCTGACGAATGCTCGTCCAATGTTTGCTTCAGCCTCTAAATCAAGACCGTTAGTGGCGACAAGCCCACCAGCCCTTGTGAGCTGTAGCGCACCAGAAAGGGTCGTGTGCCCAACTTCGTGGGATAGCTGGAAACTGAAGCTATCAAGGGCACTCATTGCACGTTGTGAGAGCACCACGACTTCAGCAGCAGTCACAGGTGTAGGAGCCGGCTCAGGTGTGGACTCTTCGTTACCGCACGCACCAACCATCGCCAACAGAATCACGAATGCTGTCGTCAAAATAATTTTGGTCGAGTTGGTTTGCGTGCGAATGTCGAGCATGTTCGAAAGTGTGATCTCTACTTAGATCACCACGATACATGTTTCCAAAAATTGAAACCGGCTAAAACAATCCGACTTACGGGTCGCTGCAATCCCTCATGAAGCCACAGCTGTCGCACCGCAGCTTGCAGTGAAGATCGACTAACTCAGACTCGCAGCGGTCACACACCCAGATTTTGGCTTCTGAATCGGTAGTCACGGGAAAGAACTCACAATTGCTGGTCGTCTATCAGCTCGTAGCTAGATGGCGTATCAATGATTCTAAGGATTCCCAGTATTTCTTAGTTAGTTTCGGCCGAAAGAACCATCGTGCCCGACGGGTCGTTTCCAACACCGTTAATCCGTTCCTGCGTAACCATCACGCTTGAGTACAAGTGGAGTGATGCCGGTAGGAGGAAGGCAATCGTTGCCGATCCGATTTCACTCACTTCGAACTGAGTAACCGGTCTTGGGTCGCCATACCCCATTAGCCAAAGTGTGTACGCAAATCCTGGCTGCGGTTGGGCGAGTCCGTGAACTTGGAATACCGCCTCGTTGCCTACAACTCGAACTGCAATTAGCCCCGAAGGATCAGGCTCCGCAGCAACCTGCTGAGTATTGCTAGCAAGCCAGCTTTCGACTTGGTAACCCTCTTTCATCGCAACGTAAGTGAGCCAGCTCTGGTCCCGCAACGCCTGGCGAAGTGCGTCGTTGGCAGTAGCAAGTTCGGAAACCATTTCTTCTTGATGAACAACCATTTCGTTGGTCGCTCCGAACTCATTTTCCATCAACTCCATCTCGGATTTCATCGAGGCGACACGCGTCTCAGAATCAGACATTGTTGTTGATAGTTCTGACTGTAAATTTGCAACAGCTACCGATTCGGCATTCAGATCGCTTCTGAGAGTGTCTAGTTCATTGCTGAGTCGATTGTTTTGGTAGCCCAGTGCGCTCCCTGCAACAACTACGAGAACCGCAGCGGCTGCTGAAACTGCGACTCCTGATTGGAACGCACGCTGCCACCACGGTGCCAGCTTCACAGGAGCAGGGGAGAACTCGTCGAGTCGCGGCTTTAGATCTTCGTCAGCCATCCGCAGAATACTGCTCTTCAAATGTGCTGGTGGTTCGACCTGAGGAACGCTAACCGCGAGTAGTCCCGCCGATTCTGTGAGTTCGTTCAACTC
>JBDQHW010000063.1:0-4891 GCA_040264655.1 Dehalococcoidia bacterium
CGCCAAAACCGTGACAGTTGAGTAACAACTTGTGCCATTCACGCACTACTTGCTGAGAATGGGGCGTAACATCGTCGCTCTCATCGATGTCACTATGTGGATTGGTCACTAGTTAGTTTGGCGACGACTACAGAAGAACAGATTGCTGTTGGATTCCGTGCGAATCTTGCCGTCAAACTTGGCGCCCTAAGCAACCCGAAATACCGTCGATATTGGTTGGGGTCCCTCGCGTCAGTGGGTGCCATTCAGATCGTAACGATGGCCCAAGGATGGCTCATTGTCGACAAGCTCGGCGGCAGCACCACAGACATTGGGCTACTCGGTGGTGCCACGGCAATCCCGACGATATTAGTAAGCCTATTCGGTGGTGTGCTCGCCGATCGGGTCGATCGTCGGATGCTGATCATGGCTGTATCGATCGCCTCGACAGCCTTACTAATGCTCTTAGCAATTCTTGATGCGACAGGTGTAGTCCAGATTTGGCATGTTGTCGTAATTGCCGGGGTACAGGGATTAGTGATGGGGTTCGACGGACCTGTTCGTAGCTCCTACTTCCCGCTTTTGATTGAACGTAAGCATATGCCGAGCGCCGTCGTGCTTGGAACCGTCATGTGGCAGTTCAGCCGACTCGTAACACCGATTATTGGTGGAATCCTTATCGCCGTTGGTGGAACTGAAACAGTGTTCTTCGTAGGTGTCCTGGGTTGGGCGAGCATGCTGGTGGTTATGATCTCGCTGAAGATCAGCTCACCACCAGTTGTAAAGAGCCGAAATGTGGTCGGCGACATCGTCGAAGGTGTGAAGTTCATTCTTTCGCGTCGAGACTTTGTACTGCTTATCGGACTAACGTACTCAAGCCATTTCTTCGGGATGCAGTACCTGCAACTGATGCCGTTTTTCGTGAAGAGGTTCGGTCGAGAATCTGAAGACTATGGCCTTATGCTCTCGGCACTTGGACTGGGTGCATTAGCGGGCACGTTTACGGTCGGAAGAATCCGCTCAAGTTCTCGGGTTGGCTACTTCATGCTAGGTGGAACTATCGCGTTTACAGCCGCCATCATCTCGTTCGCGTACGCACCTTCGTTCTACGTCGCATTGTTGTTCCTGTTCATCGGTGGACTAGCAAATACGATTTTCTTCGTTGTTGCGATGACAGCGTTGCAACTTCGGGTTCCAGAGCAACTTCGTGGCCGAGTGATGGGGATTTACACGATCACATTCAGTTTTATTCCGCTAGGCGGGGTGATGGGAGGCTACGTTGCTTCTGTTTATGACGAGCGGATGGCTGTCGCTATCGGATCAGCGATCCTGGCTTCAATCTTCATCGTGGTTGGCATTACACAGCCAATGATTCGTAACCTCAACGGTCAAAACTTGGAAGAGCAGTGAGCACCTCAGGTTCTTCCGGTAATACGACAGAGTCGGCAGATAGCCAAGTAGCGCGACGTGTAAGCGCTCTTTCGTTCAAGCCGTTCCGTATTTATTTTGGTGGAACCGTGCTCGCCATGAACGCACTCAGGCTTGGTGCGGTCGCACAGGGCCTGCTCATGTGGGAGCTGACGGGATCACCGCTGAGCCTCGGTGGCG
The DNA here is from genome assembly GCA_040264655.1 of Dehalococcoidia bacterium. Classification (GTDB taxonomy): domain Bacteria; phylum Chloroflexota; class Dehalococcoidia; order Lucifugimonadales; family Lucifugimonadaceae; genus Lucifugimonas. The sequence continues at coordinate 1,588 of JBDQHW010000063.1, forward strand.
TGGCTGCGGCCACTGCGATTCCGATGATGTTGGTAAATATTTTTGGCGGAGTGCTAGCTGATCGGTATGAGGCGAAGCATTTACTCGGTGGATCTTCTCTCATAGGAGCAATTTTGTTCGTTCTGTTGGGGGGCCTCGATATCACCAACACCGTTCTCCCGTGGCACATCTTTGCGATAGCAATTGTTGCTGGATTCGTATCTGGAGCCGACCAGCCTTCTCGTCAGGCTTATTTTCCATCGCTAGTTCCAAAATCGGCTATGAAGAGCGCTGTGACTATCAATGGATCTTTGATTGCGTCTGCTTCTGTTGTAGCCCCAACAGTTGGTGGAATCCTCATGGCAGCGTTTGGCACACCGTTCGGGTTCTTTATTTCAGCTCTCGGATGGTTTGCGATGTTCCTTGCAACGGTTGTGCTGCCACGCCGTGGAACGTCGGAAGTCACCAGGAGTGTGTTGCGTGATTTGGGCACAGGCATCGGCTATATCAAGAGTCACAGGGTGTTGTTGACTCTGCTGATACTGGCGTTTTCTAACATGCTGATGGTGTTCGGGTGGATCGGGATGCTTCCGGCGTACGTCGAATTTTTCGATGGCGGAAAACGAGAAGTGGGATTCATGTTTTCGTCCGCAGGTATCGGTGCTTTCAGCGGCATCATGGTTGCCGGACGAGTTTCTCCAGGAAAACGACTTGGCTGGCTAATTTTGGGTGGTGCGGCATCGTTCTCGGCAATCATGTTGGTGGTCTCGAACTCGCCATCGCTGGTTCTTGGGATGGTTTTAGCGGCTCTCGCTCATTTTGGTAATGGTCTGTTCAACATCTCTGCAATCGTCGCGGTTCAACTTCGGGTGCCTGAGGACATTCGCGGCCGTGTAATGGGTGTATTTGCGATCTCGCAGAGTGTTGGAATACTTGGTGGGCTATGGACCGGCACTCTCGCCACGATGATCGGCTTACGAGCGGGAATGATGGTTGGTCCGGCAATAATGCTGTTGATGATCGCTACGATCTTCATTACTCAACGGAAAGTTCGTAATTTGCACGAAGATCCGGCCAGCGATAGGTGATGTGATCGAACATCACATATAGTCTTTTATTCGATGAACAACGTCTCGAAAAAATCAAAATACGATCTGAATACAGTGCGAACTCGGCTTGAGAAGCGGGAGGAGCTTTTGTCTCCGTTCGCGTCGCGATCTGTAGATTCGGTTCGGGCTATTCCTGAAGAACCGTCAGAAACTCGTACCGAGTTTCAGCGTGATCGTGATCGTGTGATCCACACGAACTCGTTTCGACGTCTCAAGCACAAGAGCCAGGTATTTGTGGCTCCACAAGGCGATCATTTCACTACTCGACTGACCCACGTCATTGAAGTTTCGCAGGTAGGACGTTCAATCGCTCGCGGGCTAAATCTCAATGAAGACTTGGTTGAGGCGATAGGTCTAGGGCACGATTTAGGCCACACACCGTTTGGCCATATAGGAGAAAGTGTTCTCAACCAGATGATTTCTGGTGGGTTTCACCACAGTCGTCATTCGGTTCGATTGATTACTCAATTGGAAAAAGATGGCAATGGACTTAACCTCACCGAACATGTGATCGACGGAATTCGAAATCACTCAAAGCCTGAAGGCAAGTTCCTGAATCGAGAATCAGTTGCGAATCTCTCGTTAGAGGCCCAGATAGTTCGAATTTCCGACGCCTTGGCGTATTTGGCGCACGATATTCTCGACGCTTTGAGGTCTGATTACATAAAGATTGAGGATCTTCCATCTGAAGCTACAGACGCGCTTGGGTTGAGACATTCGGAACGTATCGACACTGTCGTGCGAGATGTTGTTGAATCTTCTTGGGACTGCACGGGAGATGTGGAAGTCGAAGTGAGTGATGTTGAAGGTGGAGACAAGCCGTGGATTCGAATGTCGCCTGAACTCGGCAAGATCGTAACTGATCTCAGAGTGTTTATGTTCGAGAACTTCTACCACCCGATAAGCGATTCGGTAGAAGGTAGGAAGGCAGCCGCTATTGTCGGCGTGCTGTTCGAACACTTCAGCCGTAGACCTGAACTAATCCCTGCTTGGTTGCGAGAGCTGTCAGGTTCGACCGAGCGTGCGGCGGCCGACTACGTTTGCGGAATGACCGATAACTATGCCCTGATGATGGCTGAACAAGTTAAGCCTGGCCTGAGCGATGGTGTGTTCCAGGGGCGGATCTAAATTGCCCCAAAATCACCATTAAACTCGCCGCTCCCAGAACCCACTGGGAAATAACGTTCCGTATACTCTCAGTACTGTTCGGCCTATCCGAATCCGTGTTGTTTTTGATCTCATGATCAACGTGTGACATCGCAACTCGGAGTTCGTAGCCGTATCCCCTTAGGATGCGTTGAGTTTCAAAGATATGGCGTTAGTAGACGAGGTAAAAAGCCGGTCCGATATCGTTCAAGTCATTTCAGATTATGTCGACTTGGATACTTCGTCGCGCCAGCCTAAAGCTCTCTGTCCTTTCCATTCCGAACGCTCGCCTTCCTTCGTTGTCTATCCAGAAACTGGTAGCTGGCGTTGCTTCGGATCATGTGCTGAAGGTGGCGACGTAATCTCATTCGTTATGAAGCAGGAGAACGTCAACTTTGCCGAGGCGCTGACAAATCTGGCAAATCGAGCTGGGATCAAGGTTGAGGATCGCAAGAACGAACCTCGGAAAAAACCTGTCACCGGGCTTATCGAAGCTAACGACATTGCATCAGACTATTTCCTTTCGAGACTAAAAGCTCCTGTAGGTGAAGAGACTCTCGAGTATCTGACCGAGCGTGGCATTGACATCGAAACTGCCGAGCGCAGAGGTCTTGGTCTTGCTCCAAGCGGGATGGAGACTCTGTCGGGCCACTTGCGAACGAGAAACGTTCAGGCAAGGACGGCTCGCGACGCTGGTCTTATAACTCGTAAAGACGATGGTTCTTGGCGGGACATGTTTACCGGTCGTCTAACCATTGAAATTCGTGATGGTCGTGATCGATTGATCGGATTCGGCGCACGCACTCTCGATGGCTCAGAACCGAAGTATCTAAATACTCCGCAAACCGATGCATTCGACAAGTCATCGGTCATGTACGGATTGAACTGGGCTGCTGAGTCGATTCGAGCGAGCAATGAAGCTGTAGTCGTCGAAGGCTACATGGACGTAATTGCCGCACATGAACACGGTTTCACGAACGTTGTGGCATCGATGGGTACCGCTGTAACTGGTCTGCAGCTGGATTCGCTTGCTCGGCATGCAAGTGCTGGCGGTACCGGCACGATCATAC
>JBDQHW010000064.1:0-4800 GCA_040264655.1 Dehalococcoidia bacterium
GGGCGTACATCTTTTCTTCGTCGCGAGTCATGCCCCATTCACGGGCAGGTGCAACGATCTTGAGAGGGTCGCCGTGGGCAGCTAGTGTCATGATTCCAGAGTCGAAACGAACCTGGTCGTTTCCTTTACCCGTACAACCGTGAGCAACCGCTGTAGCTCCGACTTCACGGGCAGCTTCAACAAGCTTCTTCGCCATTAGTGGGCGACCCAGAGCTGTGGAAAGTGCGTAAACACCTTCGTACATGGCTCCGGCTTTAAGACCAGGGAATACATATTCGTTCACGAACTCATCCCGAACGTCCCAGACGAGTGACTGGATAGCACCGGCTTGTGCTGCCCGTTCTTTCACTCCGACGATTTCAGGTCCTGCGCCAAGATCGACAGTCAGAGTTACAACGTCCATGTTGTAGTTCTCTTGGATCCAGACGGTTGAGATTGTTGAGTCCATGCCCCCGCTGTAAGCGAGGACGCACTTTTCCCTTGCCATATCTAAGTTATTTTCCTATTTGGTCTTGGCGAATGAGGAGGGTGGTGTTGCGGCTGTGAAGAGCAGCAACCTCACTATTCTCTCGCTAGTTGGGGTGAATGTCGATTGTTTTGCTCATGGCATGGCCGAACGACGTGGGCGCAGGCTTGTTCGTTGGGTCTCGCCGGTGACTTGAGATTCGACGATGGTTTGTGCCCGCAGCTACTTATTTGAGCCGTGCAAAGCTTTCAGGATTTTTTGAGCATTTATCGGATGCTGATAAAACCTAGATTTGGTGGCGTCTTTGATGGCGTTCGCAATAGTGGCGAGTGGCGGAACGATTGGGGTTTCGGCAACTCCACGGACACCGAACGGGTGGAGTGGGTTTGGAACTTCGACGAGGACGGTGTCGATCATCGGTATGTCGACGGTTGTTGGCATCCGATAGTCGAGGAATGAACTGTTCAACATCGTTCCTTCGTCATCGAAAAAGTACTCTTCGTTGAGTGCCCAACCGATCCCCTGTACCGCCCCACCTTGTAGTTGTCCTTCGACATATGCGGGGTGGATCGCTGTACCAACGTCCTGAAAGGCGGTGTATCGGGTGACATCCGTTTTTCCGGTGCCAGCATCGACTTCGAGATCGCAGATATGGATAGCAAACCCGTTTGTAGGTGCCGTTGGATTGGCCTGCGCTGAAACTTCGAGTGAGTCCTGCGTTTCGTCCAATAACCGGGCTACATCTGACAGCGAAAGGATTTGATCTGAAATTCCCTTTAATGATCCCTTACTGAACGTGATCTGATCTTCAGGTGTTTCCAGAATTTCGGACGCCAGCGTTTTCGCTTTTTCTATCAGAGCGTGTGCGGCGTCCCAAACTGCTTGTCCTGTGGCATTGATTACACGGGAACCTGCGGTGGCGTATGTATAGCCAATATCGTTTGTTGAGGGGATGGACGGGTGTACAGATTCGACAGGTAGGCTCAACACCTCTGCGGCGATCATTGCGAGGGCAACTCGTGTGCCTCCGATATCTTGAGATCCTTCCGATAACGAAATAGTCCCGTCCCGATTTAGTGAGATTCGTACGGATGATGGTCCACCCATGTGAGGACTGAAGCCAACTGCGATGCCTCGACCGCGCAGTTTGCTCCCCGACGATTCAGGTTTATCGCTGAGCCAGTGATCAGATGCTTTCGCGGTCGCAAGCACATTCTCTAGACCGATCGAGAACATGGGAACCGCGTCGGTCCGACGGGTTCCTTCTCTCGCTGCATTGTCGATGCGGAACTGGAGAGGGTCCCAACCTTTTTGTTCACATATTTCATCGACAACCTGTTCGACACAAAACGCCGCCTGAGGCTGTCCTGGCGCCCTAAAAGCGTTCGATTTTGGCTTGTTGACGAGTACGTCGTACCCATCGGCAGTTACGTTCGGGATGTCATATGTGGAAAAGCACCAGGCTGTCGGTAGATCAACATTTGATCCCGGGTATGCACCGGCTTCCAGACGAATGTCGGCTTCCGCAGCGACTATTTTGCCGTCATCGTTTACACCCATTCGAATTCTGACTTCACCACCGGGTGCGGGTCCGGTACCTTGAAATACGTCAGCGCGGTCCATGACCATTTTTACTGGACGACGGGCCTGCTTTGATAGTAGGGCTGCAATCGGTGGCAGGTAGACGGTTGTCTTGCCACCGAATCCACCGCCAATTTCGACTGGGTTAACTGTGATGTTCGACTCCGGCAGGTCGAGAAGCATTGCAAGTTGATCTCGGATTCCGAACATGCCCTGAGTACTTGACCAGACGGATACACGATCGTCCTGATCCCAATTTGCAGTGGCGTTGTGAGGCTCTATATAGCCTTGATGAACCATTTCCAGCTGGGCGGTTCGATCGACGATAAGGCTGGCTTGTTCGAACCCTTCTTCAGAGTTACCAATTGCAAGTTTGGTGTGTGACGCAATGTTGGTTTTAGAGGCGGGCTCTCCGAGGTGCGTAAATTCGGAATCCGGATGAATTAGCGATGCTTCGTTGCTGATCGCCTGTTCAACTGAGAGAACAGGAACGAGTGGTTCGTATTCGACTCGCACAAGCTTTGCTGCTTCGATCGCAGTGTTTCTGTCGATTGCGGCGATGGCGGCTACTGCATGACCACGGTATCTGGCAGTATCGATTGCCATTATGTTGTCTGCTTGCCAGCGGACGGTTTGCGAAGCTTTAGACGCGGTCTCTGCCAGATCGGAGCCTGTTATAAATGCGATGACTCCGGGTAGTTCGAGAGCTTTAGAGGCATCGATATTTTTGATCGTCGCATGAGCGTGAGGACTCCGTACGACTTCGCCCCAAATTTGTCCCGGAATACGAACATCGGCTCCATAGATTGCTCGCCCAGTTACTTTGTCTAGGCCATCGTGACGGATAGGGCGCGTTCCAATAACGGAGTAATTCGTTTGTTCGCTCAATCGTTGTTCCTTGTTGGAAGCGTACTTTGCGGGGCGCGACGGCTCAGCGTCGCAGTCTACGCTGGCGTTGGGAGAGATGAGCCGGTTTGGCTAACTACTAGCCTGCGCAGGCATCCATTTTTCCGCCCAGTTTTGTAGTGCGTCGAACACCGGGGATAGCTCTCGTGCCATTTGGGTTGAGGCGTATTCGACCAAAACGGGCCGCTGGGTAGCGTCAACCTTACGTTCAACCATGCCGATTTCTTCAAGCTCGACCAGGCGCTGAGAGAGCATTCGATCGCTAATGCCATCGACCGCGATGCTGATCTCCGAGAACCGAGCAGGTTTATCTAGCAGCGTAGTCAGGATCAAACCCGTCCATCGCCGGGCGAGCAGCTCCATCGCCGCTTCGTAGTGTGGACACATTGGGCTTGAAGCCGCTGAGTGATCGTGCTGATGGTCGACTTGGGTCATGCGTATAACTTTACACGATAGTTACTAATGTTTTGTAAGTTGATTTGCGACCTAGCAATCACTTCAGTTTGATTCTTGCCGGTGCTGACGAGGTGATTCTTAAAGTAATCAGCCTCGGTCAAAACGACCGAGGCTGAATATTAGATCGCCAGTGAATGGTCAATCAGAAACTGAAAAATTACTTGCAGGTCTCTTCAAGGACTTTGTCGAGAATCGCTACTGCTTCGTCGATTTCGTCTCGTGTGACGTTCAGTGGTGGCATGAAGCGAATCATGTTTGGTCGCACTGCGTTGATGAGCAATCCTTCAGGCAGCGCAGCGGTTACAGTCGCTCCGGCGATATCCTTCGACATCTGGAGTGCGATTAGCATTCCCATTCCACGAACTTCAGTGATGAAATCGTACTTCTCTGCAAGTGAATTTAGCTTGCCTTGGAAGTAGGCTCCAGTTTCGTTTGCGAGTTCAGGAATGTTCTCATCGACGATCACCTTCGCCGCTGCGGCGCCTGCTGCAGTTGTCAAAGCGTTTCCGCCGAACGTAGATCCATGATCGCCTGGCTCGAGAACTGAGCAGAATTCCTTGGTTGTGAATGCACCGAGAGGAGCACCTGAACCGAGGGCCTTTGCAAGAGTCATAACGTCGGGCTCCACACCAGGGAACTGTTGGTATCCGAACAAGGTTCCGATTCGACCCATTCCGGTCTGAACTTCGTCGAGCATGAACAGAATGTTCTTCTCGTGGCAGAAATCCATAACGTCCTTCAAGTAGTTGTCGGAAGGGATGTTCACTCCGCCCTCGCCCTGAACTGGCTCGAGCATTACTGCACAGGTTCGTCCTTCAACATATGCGTCTTTGATCGCCTGAACATCGTTGTAAGCGACGTTTACGAATCCCGGCATAAGCGGGGTCCACTTCTCCTGGTATGCAGGTTGACCGGTGGCAGCCATCATCGCCTGAGTACGACCGTGGAACGAATCAAACGTAGTGATGATCTCGTAAGCTCCATCGAGCTTGGTCTTGCCCCATTTGCGAGCAACCTTGCAGGCACCTTCGTTTGCTTCTGCACCTGAGTTGCAGAAGAACACGCGATCGACGTCGGAGTTGTCGACGATGATCTGTGCCAGCGGAAGCTGAGGAGTGGTGTAGAACAAGTTCGACATCTGCAGGATTTTTCCTGCCTGATCACGAATAGCTTCGGTTACAGCAGGGTGGTTGTGTCCAATGTTTAGGACTGCCCAGCCAGCGGTGAAATCGAGGTAGCTCTTGTCGTCATTGTCGAAAACCCGGGTGCCTTCGCCTCGAACTAGAACAGGTGGCATTCGGTTAACCACTTGCATGTAGTACTTGGATTCGAGGGCTTTATAGTCTTCCGAGCTTGTCATTGTTCTTCTCTTCTTTGTTCTGAATAGGGAC
>JBDQHW010000065.1:0-4716 GCA_040264655.1 Dehalococcoidia bacterium
TTTGCAACGGCAACTTCGACCTGCCTGAGTTTGGCGAGAACCTGTTCCGGGCTATGTCCTTTTCTTGGCATTTCTGCCTCCCTTGATTACATCCAGTATCTGATTTTTCAACTGGACTCGTTTGAGGGGGGCAGGTCAAAACTCCGAATCGATGCGCGAAAACGTGATTGAGTTTGACGTACTCGGAGTTAAAAACTAGATCAGGTTCGGTAGTCGAATTTGAGATTGAATCGGTGCTTCTCGAGGCTGGCTCAAATCTAAACTTTCGAGCGTGACGATCTGGTCATTGGGATATCTAACCACCTGATTGACGTCTAATATTGAGCCAGAATAATACGATTCTTTTTTGTCGCGGATTAGTTTGTCCATATGAACGAACTCAAACATAATACTGTTCAAAACGAACTGCGAAGTATGGAAATTTGCGTTTCTAGCTACGTCCACTCTCGACTGAAACGTTCGATCGATATTTTTACCAGTGTTATTGGACTGCTGGTCGTCTTGTTTCTATATCCGATTGTCTCGGTAGCAATCAAAACGAATTCAACTGGGCCGGTTCTTTATAGGCAAAACCGGTTGGGTCTAAATGGAGCCGTGTTCGAAATCGTCAAGTTTCGGACTATGCGTCTTGATGCAGAGAGTGATGGTGTGGCGAAGTGGGCCAGCACTGAGGACTCTCGGGTGACTTCAGTTGGGAAAATTCTTCGTAGGCTTTACATAGATGAGTTCCCACAATGGTGGAATGTGCTGGTGGGTGAGATGAGTTTCGTCGGGCCTCGACCGGAGCGACCGGAATTTGCATCGGTGATTTCGGAACACTACCCAGAATTTCCGAATCGTTTGAAGACGAAACCTGGAATAACGGGACTAGCGCAGACTCAGTGGAGACTCCGATTTTCAGTTCGGCTGAATGGCCTGCGCACCAATTCAATTGTGGGCTCGCTTAAGATTGTTTGCTGAGTTTAATACCTAGACGTGGAGACGGTAGAAATCGCATCGAAAATTGCTCTTGTGACCGGCGCCGCCGGATTCATAGGTTCACACCTTGTTGATCGACTTGTGTCCGAAGGCTATCGAGTCACCGGGATTGACGATCTTTCCTCGGGGCGTCTCATAAATCTGCCTGAAGGTTTTGATCTTCGAAAAATGGACATACGCGATCCTGAAATTCAAGACGTAATTGCCGAGATTCGACCAGACGTCGTTTTCCATCTCGCTGCTCAAATAAGCGTTTCTGTTTCCACCCGCGAACCTCAGCTAGACGCCGATGTAAATATCGGTGGGGCGTTGAACTTGCTTGAAGGCATTCAGGCACTTAAATCAGACAGTATTCGTCTCGTCTATGTAACTTCTGGCGGTACAGCATATGGCGAGCCTGCAGTGATTCCGGCCGACGAAAACACGCCAGTTCGCCCGCTTTCTCCATATGGCGCGTCGAAGCTAGCTGTTGAGGCATACCTTCCGGTCTACCAACGAATGTGTGGCATGAGCTACGCGATCATTCGGTTGGCGAACATCTATGGACCTCGACAGGATCCTCATGGTGAGGCCGGTGTAGTTGCGATATTTAGTAAGGCAATGCTCGCCGGTCACCCCCTCGTGGTATTCGGGGATGGCAATGACGAGCGGGACTACGTTTACGTTGGAGACGTGGTAGAAGCTATCGTTAGAGCAGCTGAAGGAACTCAGCCCGGACCCTTCAATATTGGAACCGGTATCGGCACCAGCACGAATCGAATATTCGAAGTGATCGCACAACACTGTGAGCACGATGAACTTGCGGTTCATGGTGAGGCTCGACCCGGCGATATAAATCGAATTTCTCTAGATTCCAAGCGCGCTGCTGACCAACTCGGCTGGACCCCAAATGTCGCACTCGAAGACGGCCTGAAAACTACAGTCGATTGGTTCAAGCAGAACCCTGATTGACTCACTGCTGTAACAATTGGTAATGTCAAGCCTGTTGCCCATATCGCTTTGCAGGTGCAATATTAAATTACAGCTCGAATCACTTGGCTTGTCATCTGAGCCGAAGGTCGTTCTATCAATGGTCTGCAGCCGAAAATTAATGTGCCCCCCAACTATGGGTTGTGCGCGCACGGCTGCCACTGTTGGCTGTATGTGCTGTACCAGCACAAAAGCTGCCTGTTGACACGAGAATAATCTCGACTGTTCGACAATTCAGCTTTGTAAACCACCGGCCACTGGTCGGTATGACCACGCATGATGAGATTTTTTTTCGTCAGCTGACATAAACGAGACAGCCGCGATACCAACCTCATTCTTAGTTCTCCGCGCCTGAAATATTCAAAAGTGAAAATCCAATCACATCACCAATTGTTGATAAAAACCTCGTGAACAATCCCGATCTCAAGAGTAACGAGCTACTCACCTCGAGTCAGCTCCATGCACTCGAGGCCGAGTCGATCCACATCATTCGGGAAGTCGTTGCCGAGTTCGAAAAGCCAGGACTACTTTTCTCGGGTGGTAAAGACTCGATCGTGATGCTGCATCTGGCAGTGAAGGCTTTGCATCCAGCGAAGCTGCCGTTCCCGATTGTTCACATCGACACTGGGCATAACTTTCCGGAAGTGATCGAATACCGGGATCGAACAGCGAAAAATCTTGGAATTGATCTTGTAGTTGGTTCAGTCCAAGAAGCACTCGACAGTGGACTAGTTCAGGTGAGCACATTGCCCGGCGGATCTCGAAACCGACTTCAGACTCCGGTTCTATTGAAGACCATTAGTGATGGTAAGTTCGACGCCGTATTTGGCGGTGCCCGCCGGGACGAAGAACGAGCAAGGGCTAAAGAGCGAGTGTACTCATTCCGAGATGAGTTCGGTCAGTGGGACCCGAAGAACCAGCGCCCTGAGCTGTGGAATATCTACAACGGCTTCACGAACACTGGGCAGCACATCCGAGTGTTCCCCTTATCTAACTGGACCGAATTAGACATCTGGCAGTACATCCTCGAAGAGAACATAGAACTTCCGTCGATCTATTTCGCTCACGAGCGTGAAGTATTTGAGCGAGATAGCATGTTGATGGCCTACTCGGAATTTCTGAAGCCTGAGAACGGCGAGAAAGTATTTACCGAGAAGGTGAGATTCCGCACGGTCGGTGACATGACGATCACCGGTGGTTTGAGATCCGACGCCGAAACGCTGGAACAGGTGATCGCAGAAATCGCCGTGGCGCGTGTTTCTGAGCGGGGGGCTAGCAGGGCAGATGATCGCACTGCGGAAGCGGCGATGGAAGATCGAAAGCGGGAGGGGTACTTCTAAATGGAACTCCTACGTATCGCTACAGCAGGGTCGGTCGACGACGGCAAGAGCACGTTGATCGGACGACTACTGTTCGACTCAAAGGCCATTTACGACGACGTGCTCGACTCGGCAGAGCAGCACAGTCGGAAGCAAAGCTCGGAATACTTCAACCTGGCATTGCTTACAGATGGCCTGAAGGCAGAGCGCGAACAGGGCATCACGATCGATGTTGCGTACCGATATTTCTCGACTCCGAAGCGGAAGTTCATCCTTGCTGACACTCCCGGCCACGTTCAGTACACACGAAACATGGTTACCGGCGCTTCAACAGCCGATGTTGCGCTGATTATCGTCGATGCACGGCATGGGGTGGTTGAACAGTCCAAGAGGCACGCCATCATTGGTGCCTTGTTGGGTATTCGGCACGTGGTTGCCTGCATCAACAAGATGGACCTTGTCGACTTCAGCGAGGACGTATTTAGGCCGATTCAGGCTGATCTGCACGCTTTGTTAGAAGAGCTAGAAATAGAATCACATCACTTCATCCCGATCTCAGCACTTGAGGGCGACAATGTTGTCGATAAGTTAGAGCGAATGCCGTGGTACGAAGATGGCGCACTACTTCCACATCTTGAGCAACTAGAGCTTAAAGATTTGAAACTGGATGCTCCATTCAGGTTGCCCGTGCAGTATGTGATTAGACCGCTCAGCAATGAGTATCACGACTATCGCGGATACGCTGGCACTATTGCGAGCGGTTCAGTTGCAGTCGGTGAGGAGATCGCTGTTATGCCTTCCGGGACCACGACGATTGTTACGGCGATCGAATCTCCACAAGGCGAAGTTGCTTCGGCGTCGGAAGCTGAGGCTGTGACGATTCGGATAGCTGACAATTTGGATATTTCTCGTGGCGCCATGTTGAGTAGCGCTTCAGATCGACCGAAGACTCAGAACACACTTGATGCCACCATTTGTTGGATGGGAGAACGTACTCCGCTCAAGATGGGTGCGATGCTCAAGATCAAGCACGCTACTCATACCGCAAGGGTGATGGTGAACGCTCTTCAGTGCAGGATTGATATCAACAAGCTTTCGGTTACGGAATCTTGTGAAGAACTAAGCTTGAACGAGATCGGCCAGGTTACGCTTCGTACCAGTGAGCCACTTGTGTTTGACGATTATGCGGGTAACCGAGGGACTGGAAGCTTTATCTTGATTGACGAAACTACGAATGACACCGTTGCTGCCGGCATGATTGGCAGACCTAGGTTCATTGGGTAGCACGTGGAGCCTTCGGTGTTAGAGCTTTTGACCTGCCCCCCTCAAACGAGTCCAGTTGAAAAATCAGATACTGGATGTAATCAAGGGAGGCAGAAATGCCAAGAAAAGGACATAGCCCGGAACAGGTTCTCGCCAAACTCAGGCAGGTCGAAGTTGCCGTTGCAAA
>JBDQHW010000066.1:0-4621 GCA_040264655.1 Dehalococcoidia bacterium
AACAACGGCTAATCTCGGACCCGGTTTCGACAGCATCGGTATGGCTCTCGATATGTGGAACGAACTCACGATCACTCGTGGCAAGTTCAGTGTTTCGACCACCGGTGAAGGTGCCGATCTAGTGCCTCAGGACACTCGAAACCTGATCGTTACTGGTGTGAACGCCGTATTCAATCACATCGGCGAACCTATTCCAGAGCTAAAGTATCACTGTAAAAACGTGATTCCGTTCGCTCGCGGCATGGGTAGTAGTTCAGCTGCCATCGTGAGTGGTATTGTTGCCGGATCGGCGATATCTGGCGCAGATCTATCTAAAGAAGATCTGACGATTTTGGCTGCAGATATCGAAGGGCACCCCGACAACGTTGCACCTGCCATTTATGGCGGTTGCACTGTCGGAGTTCGCAACGGCACTGATAAGTGGATTGTTGATCAAGTCAAAGTTCCAACCGAACTGCACGCCGTTTTGTACATCCCTGAGATGCTTACGAACACGCATGAGTCTCGAGCTGTGCTCCCAGATCACGTTAGCCGTACCGACGCTGTATTCAACATTGGTCGTGCAGCGCTGCTCGTAAATGCACTGTCGTCTGGTCGGCTTGAACTGCTGAAATATGCGACCGATGACCGGCTACATCAGCCGCACCGTACTCAGGCGTTTAAGGCGTTGCCTCATTTGATCGAATCCGCCATCAAGGGTGGAGCGCATGGAGCATTTTTATCGGGTGCAGGCCCTTCGGTGTTGGCTCTCGCTACTGGTCGTGAAGTGACAATCAGCTACGAGATGGCCGAAACCGCTAGGACACATGGCGTCGCTGGTAAGCCGCTAATCATGGCTGTGGCACATGAAGGTGCATCTGTGGTGGCGAGCTCATGACCACTGAGTCTGAAACTCAACGTCGACCGGTCATCGTCCAGAAGTATGGTGGAAGTTCGCTCGCTTCAGCTGAACATATTCACAACGTAGCCAAACGAGTACAAGCTCGCAAAGACGATGGTGTCGATGTGATCGTGGTTGTATCCGCAATGGGCGATTCAACCGACGATCTAATCGCACTGTCCCAAGCCGTGACTGACGACCAGACTCCCGACGCCCGTGAAATGGATACTCTGTTATCTACAGGTGAGCTTGTTAGTTCGACTTTGATGGCGATGGCACTGAAGTCGCGTGGATACGATGCGATTAGCCTGAGCGGAATTCAGGCCGGCATCAAGACGGATATGGTGCATGGATCAGCACGTATCGCTGATATTAAAACTGAACGACTTCACCGAGAACTCGACAAAGGTCGAATCGTTATTGTGGCGGGATTTCAGGGGCTTGCTGAATCAGGTGATATCACGACTTTGGGGCGTGGAGGTTCAGACACCACCGCCGTTGCACTAGCGATCGCCGCTGAGGCTGAGCGTTGTGAAATTTATACAGACGTTGATGGCATCTACACGACAGATCCAAGACTGACCAACAAGGCACGCAAGCTCTCAGAGATTGGCTTCCAGGAAATGCTGGAAATGGCAGTTCTTGGGGCGAAAATGAATCCTCGCTCGATCGAGCTTGGTGCTGTTTACGACATGCCGGTTTACGTCGCATCGTCATTCTCAAATGAATCTGGCACGCTTATCCACGGAGGAGAGCACACAATGGAAGTCCGCAAAGCGGTAACCGGTATTGCAGTTGATCGAAACGTAGGAAAAATCACCGTGCGCGGTGTGATTGATCGACCCGGAGTTGCAGCAGGATTGCTTCAGCCACTCGCTGATGCTGGTGTGAGCGTGGACGTCATCGTTCAGAATGCGTCATCCGACGGCACGACCGACTTCACGTTCACGGTCGCTCAGGCAAGTGTGGATAAGGCTGCCGAAGTTCTTGGAAGCGACTCGAAGGTTGAGTACGCAGAAGTCGTTACAGGCTCCGATCTCGCAAAGGTGAGCATCGTAGGCACGGGTATGGAAAATGCACCCGGTTACGCAGCCAGAATGTTCTCGACTCTTTCCGCTGCCGGCGTGAATATAGATATGATCACAACCTCTGAAATCCGAATTACGACTATCATCGATCGTGATCAGGTACAGAGTGCTGTTCAGGCTCTGCACGATGCTTTTGAACTTGAAAAGACCGAGTAGACTGGGCGTCGTTTAGTCGTCCACTCTTATTCCAGCCAGTTTTGAACCGTAATTTGACCCAGCCGTACCTAAGTGTCGTTATCCCCGCCTACAACGAAGAGGCTCGGATTGCGTCGACCGTAAAGGCTCTAGTCGGTTACCTCGACAAATGGTCGACATTTTCATCGCCCTCCAATGATGAACGCTCTTGGGAGCTGATTGTTGTAAGCGACGGCTCAACAGATTCAACGAACGAAATAGTTTCAGAGATAAGCTCTGGCAACGATAACGTCCTGTTGATTGATGCACCGCACGGCGGAAAAGGCGCTGCTGTTCGTCGTGGGATGGACGAAGCGAGTGGCAGTTGGCGGTTCCTGTGTGATGCCGACCTGTCAATGCCTGCCGACAATCTAGGTCGCTTTTTCGGAGATTCAGATTCTGAAGCTGGACAGCCTCGTTTTGACGTCGCTATTGGCTCACGTGAAGCTGCCGGAGCGGAGCGATTCAACGAACCTCGGATGCGACACGTCAAAGGGCGCTTGTTCAACTACGCTGTGAAGATATTCGCCATTCGAGGGATAGAAGACACTCAATGCGGCTTCAAACTTTTCTCGGCTGAAGCGGTCGAAAAACTATTTCCACATCAATCACTTGATGGATGGGCGTTCGACGTAGAGTTGCTCGTAATGGCAAAGAGCGCGGGATTCAGCATCGGCGAAGTGCCAATCGATTGGTACTACGGTGAAGGCTCAAAGATGACCCTCACGAAGGGTGTTCTCGCAGTTCTTGATGTCGCAAGGGTTGGTTTGAACAACATTCTTCGCAAGTATCGGGTTGTCGAGCGGAAGGGTGATGCTTAACGATGTTTTCCAACCCTTCAACCGAAATTATTCGATCAATTCTCACCGAGGCTAAATCAATCACCGTTGTGGGTATTTCAGATCGCGAAGATAGGGCGAGCAAGTATGTTTCCGAGTACATGCAGCGTGAGGGCTACACGATCTATCCCGTGAATCCGAATCTCGATGTATGGAACGGGATCAAAGTTTTCGATTCAGTCTCTGAAATTCCTGTCGAAGTAGATATCGTCGATGTATTCAGGCGCTCATCACAAATTTTACCCCTTACGGGGGATGTGGTGAACGCTGGTGCGAAGGTAATGTGGCTTCAGCAAGGCATCGTGAACGAGCAAGCAGCTGAGATTGTGTCTGAGGCTGGGATTACCGTGATCATGGACTCTTGCATTATGGTTGAACACAAATCGATGAAGTTGGGTCTTTAGGGTTGGCAGTCGAATCCAAAAATATGAACGAAAGTTCCTCAGGTTCGCTTAAGGTCGCGATCGTGGTTCCGACCTACAACGAAGCTGAGACTCTGCCTGTCCTTATTGAACAAGTGCTGCAGCAAGAAATCGACGGTCTTGGATTTATCGTTGTCGATGATGGCTCCCCTGATGGCACCGGTGAAATCGCCGACAAGCTGGCAGACGGATTCGACGGTGTATTCATCGTTCTGCACCGAGAAGGCAAACAGGGTTTAGGGACCGCCTACATGGCAGGATTCCAAACAGCTCTCGATGCTGGTGCCGAGCGAATTATCGAAATGGACGCTGATCTTTCGCACCCCCCCGAGGTGTTGCGAGGACTTATTGGCGAACTTGATGACGCTGACGTGGCTGTAGCTTCTCGCTATGTCACAGGAGGCGGAGTAGATCCAAAGTGGAGTTGGGGCCGCCAGCAGATTAGCTACTGGGGCAACGTAGGCATACGGATGATTCTGGGCCTAAAGGTCAAAGACGCCACGGCCGGCTTCAAAGGCTTCCGACGTAAGACACTGGAATCGATCGGAATTGACCGCCTGAGGCTTTCAGGGTTCGGATTCCAGGCCGAGGTGGCTTACAGGTGCCAGAAGGCCGGAATGAATGTTGTAGAGCACCCTTACGTGTTCATGGAACGAACTGCCGGTAAATCGAAGATGTCGTTTGGCATAGTCGTCGAAGCGTTCTTCCACCTGTCCTGGTTGCGAATCCGAGGATAGCGATCCCGTTTCTCGCGAGATCCTATGCCTCTTTGGGTATCTGGCGAAAACCACGCTGTGATCCTCACAGGCGCTTGGTCACATTTTCGCTCCCAACAAGCCGTAATTTGTCATTTGGATCAATTGGCGCGATTGCCTTGTCGGCTGATTCGCCATATTCGACATCACACTTGAATCATAAGTTGTGCACTGAAAGAACCTACGTGCAGGCTCCCATTCGATTTTTGAGTTAACACAGGTAGGGCTGATCCTTAAGTAGCGATATCACGTCAGTAGCGAACTAACGGTCACAGCTTTTGATTACGAAAATCAACGTTAATTCGGTCAATCAGAAATCTATAAATATGGTCACTCAGAGCCAATCATTCCAAAGCCCTCGATCCTTCAAAGATGTTGAAGAAGAAGCTATCGAACATGCACTAGCTGGTCGTTGGGAAGACGCCATCAAGGTAAATCTCGAAGGGGTCGAGCTCGACTCGAA
>JBDQHW010000067.1:0-4494 GCA_040264655.1 Dehalococcoidia bacterium
CCTGTCACAATTTACTATGCGTTCAAGCAATCGGAGACAGGTAAAAACGGAGCCGTCTCTCGAACAGGCTGGGAAACGTTTCTTGAAGCAGTAATAGCAGCAGGTTTTGCTGTTGGCGGGACCTGGCCAATGCGTACTGAACGTCAAGGAAGGCTCATCAGCAACGACACCAACGCCCTTGCTTCATCGATAGTGCTTGTATGCCGACCTTTCGACGAGTCGGCGCCAATGGCGACTAGGTCTGAATTCTTGGCAACGCTAAGAGCTGAACTTGGTACACGCATACGGCTGCTTCAGTCGGGAAATATTACTCCTGTGGATCTTCCTCAGTCATCCATTGGTCCCGGAATGGAGATATTCACTCGGTACTCTCGCGTACTGGAATCAGATGGATCAAAGATGAGCGTTGGCAACGCTTTGGCAGCAATCAACGACATTCTCGAAGAAGTGCTTGCCGACCAGGAGGGGGATTATGACCCCGCCACCCGCTTCGCTATTTCGTGGTTCGAGCAGCATGGCACGAGTCAAGGTTCATTTGGCGACGCCGATAATCTTGCAAGAGCAAGAAACACGGCGATTGATGGTCTCTCCAGAACAGGGATTGTCGAGTCAGGAAGCGGGAAGGTTCGGCTGATCGATTCGTCGGAATATTCCAGCACCTGGGCGTTGTCGCCCGGTGACAATGTCACCGTTTGGGAGGCTACGCATCGCATGATTTTGGCTCACGATACAGGTGGTGTAGATGAAGCAGGAGGGCTTGTATCGCAATTTGGTGTCGATCTTTCAAATCGATGCAAGGACCTCGCCTACCGGTTGTATTCAATCTGCGAACAGAAGCGCTGGGCAGAGAGCGCTGTTTCATACAACGGGCTTGTTGCCTCCTGGCCTGAAATATTGAGATCCGCAGACTCTCAAGCAATTGAACAACAAGGCGCGCTGATATAACGAAGCTGGACGACTAAAAATGGCAATTACTAACCGTGATCGAATCAGCAAAACAATTGATCTTTTGGTCGAAGGCCTCCAGCCATTCGTCGAACGCGAAATTCGTGCCACCAATGGGCAGGAACCATTAGAGCGACGCCTGCCCGGATCGCAATCCTACGACCTCGCCGAGTTACTGCGGGTGATGGATATGGAGTGGAATCCCGTTTTCCGCCGGACGTTAGGTCGTAGCGAGCGAAGTTTTGCTCACGAATTAAGAGACGTCCGGAACGCCTGGGCCCACAACGAACCGTTCACCTACTCGGACACTTTTCGGGCGATAGACACAGCATCTCGACTGCTTAAATCGATCTCAGCAAAACAGGCCGAAGAAGTTGAACAGATGGGCGTCGAAGTTCAACGCGTCCAATTTGATGGTCAAAGACGAACAAAAACTCGAGATCGCAAGCAGGCTTCTCTCGACGTGAACGTTGTTTCTCAGTCAGGCCTCACGAGATGGCGTGATGTTGTAACGCCCCATCAGGACGTTCGTTCAGGAACGTTTGCACAGGCTCAATTCGCAGCCGATCTTCAACAAATACTCTCCGGTACTGCTGACACAGAATATGGAGATCCAAAGGAATTTTTCAACCGAACTCATCTGACACGGGGCATCCAAGATTTGCTGACCAACTCGGTGGATCGTTTAAGTGGCAAAGGTGGTGATCCGGTAGCTGAACTCCAAACCAACTTTGGTGGTGGTAAAACCCACTCGATGATTGCCCTCTACCACTTGTTTGGTGGAGTAAGCGTTGGGAATCTTCCACAGGTTGAATCTTTCCTAAAGGAGCGAGGTGTAACCAGTCTCCCCCGGGCTCATCGGGCAGTTCTAGTAGGAACCGCGTTGAATCCCGGTGAACCGTGGACTAAAGCAGACGGAACTGTCGTAAATACTTTCTGGGGTGAGATGGCGCATCAATTAGGAGGGCCAGAGGCCTATGCCTTAGTCAAAAGCAACGATGAGAATGGAACCAGTCCAGGTTCAGAATTGTTAGCTCAACTGCTTTCGAAATACTCACCTTCACTCATTCTTGTCGATGAGTGGGTTGCGTACGCACGTCAGACCTATGGCAAAACCGACGTTTCTGGCGGTTCATTCGAGAGCAATATGACTTTCGCGCAGGCCTTGACCGAGGCCGCATCCAGGGTTAAAGACTCTCTTGTTGTAGCTTCGCTTCCCGTATCTGATCGTTTCGGGTCAGATGGCAATCAGGAGTTATCACAGGCCGATCAAATTGAAGTGGGTGGAACAGCAGGGCGAATGGCACTCGATTCGCTTAGAGATTTCTTCCAGCGTAAGGCGGTGCAATGGTCACCTGCGAGCGTTGAAGAGAGTTTTGAAATTGTTCGCCGACGGTTATTTGAACCTCTGACGACAAAAGACCAATTCACTTCGCGTGATGCGGTTATTCGTGCTTTCGGAGGGATGTATAGCGACAATTCGGCAGACTTCCCACAACGCGCCGGAGAAGCTCGTTACACATCTCAGTTTGAGATCTCATACCCTATACACCCGGCCTTGTTCACGATGCTTTACGAAGGTTGGGGTTCTCTCGAACGATTCCAACGAACTCGAGGTGTTCTGCGTCTAATGGCAGCGGTCATCCATGCCCTGTGGGAGAGTAACGATGATGGTCTAATGATTATGCCTGGGTCGGTACCAATTGACTCAGATCGCGTCACAGAGGAATTAACTCGATATTTGGAGGACAACTGGCGACCTGTAATCTCTCGTGATGTTGATGGAGCAGAATCACTTCCTCTTCAACTCGACAGAAACAACGCCAATTTTGGTCGAGTGTCAGCCACACGTCGTGTGGCACGCGCTGTTTATATGGGATCTGCTCCTCTGCTTCATGCCCAACACCGAGGGTTAGAAGATCGTGAGGTGAAGTTGGGGGTGGTCCAACCGGGAGAATCTCCAGCCACGTTCGGGGACTCCCTCAGAGGTTTGGCCGACAGAGCTACGCATCTGTACTCAGATGGATCTCGCTATTGGTATGAGATCAGGCCTTCGATCGCCAGAGAAGCTCAAGACAGGGCTCAGCGACTTGAAACTGAACCTGTCGCAGTTCAGGACGAGATTCGTGAGCGTTTACGTGAAGAAGCCCGTGTAAAAGGTGATTTCACTCGGGTATTTGCGGCTCCACATAGTTCGGGTGATTTTGATGACGCGTCAGAAGCTGGTTTAGTCGTTCTCGGACCGGAGGTATCTCACAAAACCCGCGACAAAAAATCAGACGCATGGACTAAGGCCGAAGAATTTTTAAAGAATCGTGGAAACGGTCCGCGGATCAATAGAAATTCTCTTGTCTTCCTGACAGCTGACAGAGCTCGTTTGGATGAAGTGACTCAGTCAACGAGGATGTATCTGGCGTGGCAGAGCATTTCGGAGGATTTGAGGAACGAGCGGATAGAACTATCGAAACCTCAGCGTGACCAGGTTACCTCGCAGCTTAATGCGCACAATGACACGGTAAATCATCGCTTGCGTGAGGCGTACTCGTCGTTACTGGTGCCTGTCCAGCCCGACCCTTCAAAAGGTGTGGATTTTCAGGAATACCGTTTGAGTGGAAGCGATGCCCTCGCAGAGCGTGTTTCTAAGAAACTGAAATCTGAGGAGCAATTGATCACACAGTTCGCGGGATCATTGCTGCGTCGAGAATTAGATCGCGTCCTCTGGAAGGACGACCAAGATCACATTTCAGTTCGTCAGTTGTGGGAGTATTTCTCTCAGCATGTCTACTTGCCCCGATTGCGTGATGCATCGGTATTACACGACGCGATTGTGAGCGGTGTCGGACCGATGATGGTGCAGGACGAGGGCTTCGGATATGCCGATTTGTGGGATGAGGAGAAAAACAGATACGTCGGTCTGCTTGTAGGCCACGAAGACATGGTAAAAGTCAGGGTCACTGAAAGTGGTCTGGTGGTGAAACCTCAAATAGCCCTTCGGCAGAAGAACGCCGAGGTTGCAGCCACCACCGGTTCTGGTGGTGAAGAGGGCGCCGACACCGGAAGCGACGGACCAGACGGCGGAAACGGTGGTTCTGGCGGTGAGAGCGAGGTCAAACAACCGAGACGATATTACGGCAGCGTTGCACTCGACTCTGATCGGGTCGGACGAGATGCCGGGCAGATCGCTGAAGAAATCATTGCTCATCTCTCCGGTTTGGCTGGTGCTGATGTCAAAGTGACCCTCGAAGTCAGTGCGGAAATCCCTGAAGGTGTTCCGGACACTGTGGTTCGCACTGTGACAGAAAATTCTCGAACGCTGAAATTCGAGAACCACGGATTTGAAGAGAGCTAGATCAGCCAAACATCTTCTGGGAGTCTGAATTTTTGGCAAATAGGCGGAGGCATTACTATAGCTTTCTTGTTCGGTTATCTGAAGACGCCCACAAACACAAGAAAAGTTCCGATAGAAATCCCGAAGCAATCCTAGGAAAACCGTGGGCGTACGCTGCATTCAGCTCTAAACGTCCATCAGATAGCGGAGCTCAGCTGAGA
>JBDQHW010000068.1:0-4413 GCA_040264655.1 Dehalococcoidia bacterium
AAGCACCAGAGCGCGACTCACTGACAGTCAATTTCTCTCAAGAATTACTAAAGGTTGCTGATCGACAGAAAGCAAACGGTGATGATCAGGGCGCACTCGACACCCTGCTATACACCCGCAATATGCTGCTGGAATATGAAGAGCGTGATCCGTTCCAAATAGACACTCAGATTGGGCTAGGTCAAACAGCAACCAAAATGACAGAATGGGGCTACACCGAGTACGGTCAGGAAATGGCAGACCGTTACATTCGGATCGTCGAATTGAGCCCCAACTTCCCGAGCCTTGCCGGCACAGCAGCAACCGTGATGGCGAGTGTGGGTCTCCACGAACTATCAATCGAATATGCCGATCAGGCAATTGCCACAGAAGCAACCACCAAGCCATGGGCAAAAGCGTGGTACGCCAAAGGTCGTTCTTTGTACGAGCTCGGTCGTGACGACGAGGCCATCCCTATCCTCGTGACAGCCACAGAGAAGGAACCTGATTCCGATGGAGCAACTCTCGCTCACCAAGTACTCGCTGATCTCTACAGGGATCGTGGAGACACTGAGAACTTCGATATTCACAACCTGATCGGCAGTCGCCCATTAAACGGTCGGTAGAGCTGATCCTGTGTCAGCCAAGTAGTGGATCGTTCAGGACATGGTTGCCACATTGGCAATTAAAATTGACTGTAAATTGGACGAATTAGTTAATCTGCCTCCCACCCACTCCCCCACGAAAATGGTATAGTTGCTTGCAGATTGAGACTGTTTTCAGTTCAGCTCTGCGGGGGTAGCTCAGCTGGCAGAGCATCTGCCTACCCATTTGTCGGTGAGCCACAGTCGAATCTAGGAATCGTTGATCACGCTCACAACTATGAGCTTCAACTATTGATGGAACAGGGTTTCCTGGGGCTCATAGGATTCGCGGCGATGGGGTTGTTGTTAGGTGTTGCGATTATCGCGGTCGTAAGGCGCATGCGAACGCAAAAATCCGGCCTGAACAGTGCAACTACGCTCCTGGTACTTGCTCTGTTCCCTGCAGTGATCGGCAAATCCGTTGAACTCCAAACGGGTGTAGCTCGAATCTCTGATCTAGCGATGAATATGGCCATTTTCGGAGCGGTGGTCGCGCTATATGAGCTGTTCAATCGAACCAACCTCACAAGCGATCCAGCAGAAAATTACGATGGTGGTAAAAGGCGTGCCGTGCTCCCGGGTGCAAACCTCTCAGCATCCAACCAGACCCTGCTTGGCACGAGCCTTCTTGCAGCGGTAATTGTCTCTGCGGTTGTCCTCACAACCTTTATCGGTTGGGATCTTCGAAGACTTTCTGCTAGTGCGTCGTTGGCAGCCAATCACGATCATCCCGATCTGACTACTCGAGCAAATGCCTGGACTGACGCTCAGGCTCAGGCCCCAGAACGTGAATCGATCACTTACAACTTGTTCGAATCCCACCTCAAAGTCGCCCGTGAACAATATGCACTTGGTAACGAGGAAGAAGCGCTCAGATTGCTGGGGATTGGACGGAGCATGTTGCTCGACTACGAGAAGCGCGACCCGTTTGAGCTAGACACACAAATCGGCCTTTCTAAAGCGGTTGCCCAGTACGCCACCTGGGGTCATATTGAATACACCCAAGAACTCGCTGATCGTTCAATCAAGATCGTTGAGACGTACCCCGCGTATCCGACTCTTATTGGAACGGCGGCGACGGCTATGACGAGTGTCGGTGCCCATGAGTTGGCAATCGAGTACGCCGATCTTGCAATCGCCACAGAAGCAACCACCCGTCCGTGGCCGAAAGCTTGGTACGCCAAGGGTCGAGCCCTTTACGAACTGGGGCGGAAAGCAGAGGCGATCGAAGCATTGAACACGGCGACCCAGAAGGAACAGGGAGCCGAGGGAGCTCTGCTGGCCCATCAAGTCTTGGCTCAGATTTATAAAGCAGACGGTGATATGGAAAAGTATGAAATCCACACCATCCTCGGACAGGGTGATATCACCGTTCAGGAATGAACGGTCGAACGGCAGTAGCTAAATGACCACACGTGCACGGACGCGAAACCAGCAACGGCTCGAAAACGAGTCAATTTCAGAGCGACTAGATTCGGCCATTTTGTGGATTGCGTTGGGGACGCTATTCATTGTTCCGCTAGTGTTTAGCTTTAACGGGTTCGTCGCAGTGTTTAGCGAGCTCAAGCTCGTTACGTTGCATTTGGGTGCCGGACTGATTGCAATCCTGTGGCTTTGGAAAATCGCTGTAGACAGGATGAACGCATCAGACGGTCGAGGCGAGGTTTCCGTATTAGACCTCCCCAGATGGTTGGGCCGAGACCCTGCCAGATGGTTGATCTTCGTTGCTACAGCTTGGATCGTGGCACAAGCAACTTCGTCTCTCCTGTCCCCACTCCCAATCGTCAGTTTGCTCGGCGCAGACGACGCAAGATCCGGGTACAACCTTTACGACAATCTAACGTTTTATGTTCTGTTCGTTGTAGTCGCGACGCAGTTCAGGACAGAGCGACGGCTGAAGCTCCTCATCTACACACTTGTCAGCTCAGGAACTGTCGCTGCTGCATACGGGATCGCACAGCATTTTGGTTGGGATCCGATAGGCGACAGCGAGGGCCAGGCACGGGTTTGGTCGAGTTTCGGCAACCCTCTCAACTTCGGTGCCTACATGGTCATGACCATCCCAGCGACACTCGCCTTGGCAGTCCCTGATCGTGAGCGTCGGAATCTCTGGCTAGGCGTGTTGGCGATTGCCGTCGGACTTCAAATCGCAGGGCTTTGGTTTACAGGTGGACGTGGTCCGTACATCGCGTTTGTTATGTCGATGCTTTCGTTTGGCGCAATCGGTTTAGGCATAGGACAAATTCGTTCGATGGCCAATTCAGGAATCGCTGCGGGTCTAGGCCTGATCATCGCTATCGTCATCGTCGTTCTTCCATCCCCAAAGGATGACCTCGGTATCTCCAGAGTTCTCAGCATTGGCGATCAGATCGTCGGACAGAACGACGCAGAATTGGACGAAAAGAATGGTCTTGATGCCCGATTCGACATATGGGGCACGACTCTCCAGACGGCAACTAGCTGGGAATCTCCACGCGACGAGTCAACCGCGAGTTCGGTACTCAGACCCGTATTTGGACTCGGGCCTGACATGTTCGTATACTCATACCCGCTTGTTGCAGATCCAGGCCTCTCGACAAACATCGTCGATCACCCGCACAACTACGAACTCCAAATACTGATGGAACAAGGTGTCGTAGGGCTGGTGTTGATCATTTCCGTGATAGCGCTCGTTTTACTTGCAATCTATCGCACGACAAAAACACTCAGATCTAACGCCACTGACCTTGGAACACTAGGATTATTGCTGCTTGCAGCGGGTCCGGCTGCGATCGGAAAACTAGTCGAAATGCAGTCAGGTGTTTCACGGGTATCCGAGTTAGCGATGACGTTCGCGCTACTTGGTGCCGTTGCTGCAATTTGGGCGATGGCTTCTAAATTGATTCCAGATTCTGAATCAGCGTCAGACGGTTCGTCGCTATCGCGTATCGCGATATCGCTAAAACCTGGAGCTGTCTCTGGTCTCAGTATCCTGAGCGCTCTAGCCGTCACCGCAATTGTTTTGACGACTCTGATCGGTTGGGACTTGCGAAGAACTACTGCCAGTCGCTCTTGGTCTGCTGCGACTTCGGCTTCGACCGACATCAAGCGAGCCACAGGATGGTTCGAGAGTCAGGCCGATGCACCTGAACGACCGCAGTTCACGAACTCATTGTTCATAGAACTGTTCAACGCTGCGGTCGACCAGCACGGACTAGGTGAGGAAGACAGTGCATTGCAGCTGATGCACACTGCTCGACAGCTCCTGCTGGATTTCGAAGATCGTGATCCGTACAAGCGGGATGTCCAACTGAATCTGTTCAAGACCGAGGTGTTCCTTGTGAATTGGGGGCAAACCGAAATTGCCGACCAGGCTGTAGAACGAGCCGAGAGAATATTTGAGCTTTATCCGGCCTATCTCTCTATGCTGCAGATCGTCGCCGATGACATGCCGTTCATAGGTCGAGATGATTTAGAGATCGAGTACAACGCTCGCATTCAGGACTTGGGATAGCGCTCGCTTAAACAAGCCACTTCATTAACCATCTCTGAAAGTGACTTTTTGTTTGGCAGATTAACAATGAGCCCAAAAAAAGACCCCTCCGCGACATCTTTCCTTCCAACCTTCCAACTGCAAAACTGCTATATTTAGAGGGTCGTAAAGACGTTTTTCAGTTCGGCTGTGCGGGGGTAGCTCAGCTGGCAGAGCATCTGCCTTCCAAGCAGAATGTCGCGAGTTCGAATCTCGTCCCCCGCTCCATACGTAAATTGAACTAGAGAAGCCCTCGCAGAAATGCGGGGGCTTTTCGCG
>JBDQHW010000069.1:0-4153 GCA_040264655.1 Dehalococcoidia bacterium
TCAGCTCGTCAGCCAGATTGGCAGCGACGTACTCGCGATCATGTCCGTCTTCAGCGAAGGCGCTTTTCACTCGTAGCACGCCTTTTTGGCGGTCAGCTTTGAGATCAACCCGAGCAACGAGATCTTCGCCTAACACGAACGGATAAACGTAGTAACCGTACTGACGCTTTGGCTCAGGAACATAAATCTCGATCCGATAGAAGAAGTTGAATATTCGTTCGATTCGATCTCTATTCCAAACAAGCGGATCGAACGGAGTTAGCAGTGCACGTGCCTTTGTGGGCTCGGCAGACTCAAGCTCCAGCAGGGCATATGCGGGTTCATCCCAGTCTTCGACTGACACGACTTGAATTTCACTTGATTCAGCGAGTTCTTCCAGTCCGACTTTGGCCTGCGCTTTCTTGAGGTGGTAGTAGTCGGCAAAGTCGGCGACGGTACCGACTCCGTGTGCAGTTACTGCCAAGCGCATCATTTCTCGGTGGGCATCTTGCGTCGATAGCGTCGTATTGTTCAAGTGTTCCGATGGAATCACTCGCTCAGTCAGATCGTAGTACCGAGCAAATTGTCTTCGATCAGCGATTGAAAGTGCACCGGTTTTGAAGAGCCACTCTGCGGCAATCTTCCCAGTCGTATAACCCCACCACGGGCCACTTCGCTTACCGGCTTCGTCTAACTCTGATGCAGTCAGAAGCCCACGCTCTCGAATCTGCTCGATCACCGAATCCATATAGCCGGGACGCTCTTCGAGTATTTCCGCAACATGGCGACGAGGCTCACTAGCGTTCATGCGTTGCCGAAACAAGTAGTGGTCTTCCACAGGGACGAAGCAAGCTGCATGTGCCCATGTTTCGAAGAGTGCCTTCTCCTTGTACACAAGCTGATCCAGCAGGTCCTGGTCGTACACCCCAAGTCGAGAGAACAACGGCATGTAGTGGGAACGCACGCACACGATTACCGAGTCGATCTGCAACAGGCCCATCGACCGGACTGAAGCTTCCACATCGTTCAAGCCGATCTGTTTGTTGGGTCGCTCGTCGGCAAGTCCTTGGGCGCGAATGGCTATCCGTTTGACGTCTTGTTTCGATAATGAAATGGGCATTGCTTATTTATAAGTACTCGGCCTTAGACCATCGGCCAAGGGACATTTTTATCGGGATCGAGGAAAGGATAGTGCCCGAGTTCGATCATCTCTTTACCGCGCGTCAC
This sequence comes from Dehalococcoidia bacterium, assembly GCA_040264655.1. GTDB lineage: Bacteria > Chloroflexota > Dehalococcoidia > Lucifugimonadales > Lucifugimonadaceae > Lucifugimonas. Next base: position 1,207 of record JBDQHW010000069.1, read on the forward strand.
AAGATCGTCGATCTCTGCCGAGCTAAGAAGCTCGCCCAACGTTGACTTCAAATCTTCGCCGGATTCCAGTTCGCTCAATAAAAAACTCAAGTCCGCCAAGTAGTCAGATGGGTATTCAGTTCCATTGAACTCGAACATCACCGTTCGTCGGCGCGCCATCTGGTTGAACGTAAGACCGTGATCTATCGACCACAGATCGCCATGTTCATCGACGATGCACGAGCCGCCCTTCCGGTCTGCGTTGTGGACGAACGCATCGAACATCGCCATGTCTCGAAAATCGTTCAACCGTTCATCTCTCAGAGAAAAGAAATTATCCGGTTCACCGTCGTCCTCAACGCTAGGTGCGGCATCAATGAAAAGCTGCACACTTCCTTCACCGTGAGGTCCCGAACGGATCACGGTTGGTGGAATTCTTGGCCACCCGAGTTCCTGCGAAATCAAATACGCCGCACGTTCCCGATTGTGCAAAGTTCCGCCAGGAAAATCTCGGAGCGGACGCTCGCCTGCTTGGGGCTTGTAGATTCCATAAATTGAAGCAGCTTCATCGACTTCAGGCATCTCATCTGGCGATTCAGACTCGAATACAGATGAGTCGAATTTTTCAGGATCCGTTAGGCGAACTACAAATACATAGTTCGAGCCGCCGGGGTGCAACCCAATACCCGTAATCGGCCATTCCGCCAGTCGCTTGAGCATGCTTGCTTCATCAACGGATTCGCCGCTAATACCGCCGGATGCCTCAGAATCGCCGCGATCGAGGCTCACGAGTGCTCGTTGTCCATCGGATTCTCCAATGGGTTGTAACCGTTTACTTTCGCACAGAAATGATTCTCGCCAGGGTTCAGCGGAGCTTCGCACAATGGACATGGCTTGCGACCGGCTGACACGACTGAAACAGATCGAGTAACAATCTCTTCCGCCTGATATCGCTGGAAACTAAACGTGATCTCAGCAAGCTGTTCAACATCAGATTCTTCTCGCTGTACGTCACGAGCCACCAGAGTAAATACATCCGACGACGGGTCGTGTTGCAACGACATATCGCCAGTTTTGAATTCGACGTGAACAGGCACTGGAGAATCGATTGGCGGCTGAGAAAAGGGAGCCGGATCGGCTGGTGAATCTCGAGTTGCCAAGAACTGTCTCAAAGAAATACCGACCTGATAAAGCTGTTCCTTCTCCATCCAAACGATAGTCTCGCCACGTTCGCTACGAGCAGTGATGTTGAACGTGCGCTGACCGGGTTCGCCAATCGACTCACAGCTTAGGTAGTCGACAAGTCCCAGATCGTTACGTTCGAACTCGCTCAAATGTGGCTCCAAACGCTTAGACGCGTTGAAAAGAATTGTTCAGATTTCCGAAGAGTACCGGCACATTTTAGGCATGACCCTACGATCACGCTAATCGCCCAGCTTGTGAAGTAATCATTGTTTGTGAGAACGACTGCTATTAGTTTCGACGCGGTAAGTGTTAGCATTGATCATTAAGGCGTTGCGAAACTTAGGTTTTGCACAACGGAGACGAGTAAGTCGGATCTACACGGTTTGAGCGAGCCCGGTACGGTGAGAGCGGGCGCCTGAACTACGACAGAAAATCACTCCTGAGTCGTTGCCTGAACGTTGGATGCTAGTCACCAGCAAGTAGGCGCAATCGGGTTCGTGTCCCGTTATCAGACACGAGGGCATAACAATTGTGCTCGACTAAGTGTCCCGAAAAGTCAAAGGCAGATCGGGAAACGAGGGTGGTACCGCGAGTCTTTCGACCCGTCCCTTACTGGGATGGGTTTTTTTGTGTCCAAATTTCAACGGGCCGAACTTCTCCCAACAATCGAATATAAAAGCGCAATTAACAGGAGATCGAGCGCGCCATGACAAACAAAGTTGAGCTGTACGACACGACCCTTCGTGACGGAACCCAGCAGGAAGGTATTTCACTTTCTGTTGAGGATAAGCTCGCTATTACGGAGCGCCTCGATCAACTCGGAATCGACGTGATCGAAGGTGGCTACGCCGGCGCTAATCCTAAGGACGACGAATACTTCCAGCGAGTTCAGTCGCTCGACCTGAAACATGCTCAAGTCGCAGCATTTGGAAATACTCGGCGGGCTAACGTTAGTCCTGAATCGGACCCAACGCTCAAAGCGTTGCTCGACACAAACGCTCCGGTTGTAACGCTTGTAGGTAAGTCTTCTGAATATCAGGTTCTCGATGTTCTTCAGACATCCCTCGAAGAAAACCTTGCGATGATCGCCGATTCGGTTCGCTATATAAAAGATCAGGGGCGCCGGGTTTTCTTTGACGCTGAACACTTTTTCGACGGCTACAAAATGAACCGTGAATATGCCGTTCAGGCCCTGCGAGTAGCGATGGAGTCAGGCGCAGAACGCCTGATTGTCTGTGACACCAACGGGGGCACACTTCCGAGCGAAGTTGCAGAAATCGTTACGCAGATCAAAGAAGAACTAGGTGATCAGGCAGTCATTGGCATCCACTCCCACAACGACACCGACACTGCAGTAGCGTCAGCGATCTCGGCCGTTGAAGCCGGTGCCTACCAGGTGCAAGGCTGCATCAACGGCTATGGAGAGCGGACCGGAAACGCCAACATGGTTAGTGTGATCGGCAATCTAAAGCTGAAGATGGGTGTCGATGCTGTTTCAGACGAACAACTTGCAACGCTCACGGAAGTCTCAAATTTTGTATCGGAACGAGTAAATCGGTCGCCCGACCAGTTCCAGCCATTTGTCGGATCGAGTGCGTTCTCGCACAAGGGTGGACTTCACGCAGCAGCTACCCAGAAGTCGGTTCAGGCGTATCAGCACATCGAGCCATCTTTGGTAGGCAACTCGAACGATGTTGTGATCTCTGAGCTATCAGGGCGAGGCAACGTTGTTCACCGGATCAAAGAGATGGGCCTCGCCGACGATCTCAACGATGTAGACGCA
>JBDQHW010000070.1:0-4083 GCA_040264655.1 Dehalococcoidia bacterium
ACAGCAAGACTCTGCTTATTTCGATTAAGACTGGCGTAAGGCATGCTCTCGTCATCGACATAGGGACCGAACTGCCGCGAAAGATCGCCAACACCCGGTCGCTCGATTTTGATCACTTCGGTGCCATGGTCGGCGAGTTGAGTTGTGCACGAAGGACCAAAAATCACCTGAGTGAAATCGACCACTCGAATGCCAGTCAGAGCCTTTCGATAAGACGTGTTGTCAGTCATATCTACGCACCCTCCCACTTCGGAGCACGTTTTTCAGAAAACGCCCGCGGCCCTTCGATGAAATCTGCTGAGTCTTTTAAACGTGTGAACATCGAAAATTCAGTAACCATCGCCTCTTCAAATGTCAGTTCCGAACCCATAACCACAGCCTGCTTAGCCGCCTGAATCGCTTTGGGTGAACACTCCATGATCGATTCAGCCAACTCACGAGCAGACCGCATCAGCTCGTCGTCACCAGCCACTCGATTCACAAGTCCAATGTCGGCAGCTCGTTGTGCGCCAATAAATTGCCCCGTGAGAATCATCTCCATAGCCAGCTTGATTGGAAGTTGCCTCGAAAGTCCGTGAACACCACCTGCATCTGCCATGAGACCCCGCCGAGGTTCAGGCAAACCGAACTGTGCGCTCTCAGCGGCAACTATCAAATCACACGCAATTGCCAGCTCTAAGCCACCACCAACGGCATAGCCGTTTACCGCAGCGATAACGGGCTTCCAGCACCCGAATTCAGCCGACAATATCTTCCCGCCAGTTCCGGCATACGGAGTCTTGACCTCGTCTTCGTTCTCCGACCGCCACTTCAAATTGGCTCCAGCAGAAAACGCACGATCACCCGCGCCAGTTAATATCGCAACCCAAATTGAATCGTTGTCACGAACTTCTTCCAACGCTTCACGAAGTGCATCGCCTAGAGGTGTATTAATCGAATTCATCGCCTTCGGGCGATTCAAAGTAATGGTCGCCAGGTGACCGTCTTGTTCGAAAAGAACAGCTTCGCTACTTAACTTCAAATCCCTAATTCCGATCTTCTTGTGAATTGCAGGCATAACAAATCACACCACACCGCACACGAAAATTCGCCTTCAAAAGCGAATTCCTGTTACACGGAAACTCAACACCTTCTAAGTTCAACTAGTAGAGGTTACTCCCACACCCACCGGGGGTCAGTCCCCAATCAGCACTTGCGGCGAACACTCGCTTCCGATTCGTGATGATGCAGCACGATATTAAGTGGATTTACTGGATGAATTCGACAGATCACGAACCAACGCTACCCAGCAAATGCTGGCTTTAGAGCCGCGGGGTGCGATCGGTTGAAGCACTCGGCGAGCTGAAGATGATCTGTCTGGCTCGCGCCCGCGTATCAGCCAATGAGGACTGGAATCGAACGAACTGCGTTGTTGAGGGGGTCAGGTGTGGGAATAGTTCTATCGACGATTTTGTAAAAAATCTTCGAGCTAGATTCCATTTGAGATTATGAGCAAGTATCGGCTTACAACGTTGTTCGTTGTTATCAGTGTCATCACACTGGGTTCTGCTGCGCTCGCTCTAAACACTCTCGCCACCAGAACCGCAGAGAGAAACCTCGTCGAACTCTCAACCGAACAATCGATGCGCGATGCGTCGATCATCGCAGGCCTGGTAAACCAACTTCTGGTCGATCACGGAGTCGACTCCAACAGTGAACCTGCTGCACTGGCCGGCAGCGTCTCAATCGAATCACAAAAATTACTCGATTCACTACGTGTTATAGATATTTCACTTTACGATGACGCTGGAAAAACTATCTGGAGCACTTCGGCCGATTTGATAGTCGAACGAACCGTCCCCGATTCTGCACTCGAATCGACTTCTGACGGCATTATCGCCTCAAACCTCAACCAGATCGAGATATTTGAAAATTCCGATACCCCCACCAGCATCGACGTGGTCGAAACGTATCTTCCGCTTCTCGCTTCTTCTGGTGAGCAAGTGGTTGGGGTCATCGGCATCACCCGTGATGTCACCACGACACTCACTCACCAAATTTCAGAAACCCGGTCATCGCTGTCGCTCTTCACGATGCTCAGTCTGGTAGCAGTCTTCCTGATTCTGCTCGTCTTCATCTTCCTCGCAGATGTAAAGATTTTTCGAGCTAACAACGAAAAAGTTCACTACGAACGGGAACTACACGATCGCCTTTTAGTCGATTCGCTTGAACTACGCCGCATTGGTCAGCTAAAAGACCGATTCCTTTCTTCGGTCACCCACGAGCTGATGACCCCATTAACTTCGATTTCAGCTTTCACTGGAATTCTTCTCCGAAACCGAGATAACAATCTCACTAAGAGAAATCTCGATCAACTCGAAGTGATGAAACGAAACTCGGCACAGCTGAAAGATCTCCTCGGCAACCTTCTCGAACTTTCAGCGATGAACGATGCGAGTTATCAACTTTCCTACAGCCGATTCAACCTCCGCCAAATCCTTGACGAAGTTACCGAAGCGTTCATGCCGACAATCCTGAAAAAGGATCTGATTATCGAGCTCGAGGACGAAAACGCTGACGGCATTGTTGAAGCCGACGACGCCAGAATACGTCAGGTGATTTCCAACGTACTTTCGAACTCAATCCGCTATTCACCTGCACACACCGAAATCAAGGTTTCAGCCTGGATTACGGATCTCATGTTCACGATCACGATCTCTGACAATGGAATTGGTATCAGTCAACGAGATCAGGACGAACTCTTCACTCTGTTCTTCCGCGCCGACAACGAATCGACCCGATCAGTTGCCGGAACGGGAATCGGACTCGTCACAGCGAAGCAAATCGTTGAGCTGCATGGTGGTGAATTAACCCTCGACAGCACAGAAAACGTCGGCACAACCGTGAACGTTTCTATGCCGCGTTTCCGAACTCGAATGTCGGGAGAGATCGGAGCGTCCCGTGCGGCCTAATCGACCCGAATACGAGGAGAATCGCCGATACCGAAGACAACGTAAAAACGGCGGAATTAATGCTCTACGAATGGCAACAGTGCTTACCATTTCTATCGGTATCGTCGTCGTCGCATTCGTTCTCACTAACTCATACGATTTCAGTTCCATTGCCGAACCGACAAGGACTACTGAATCGGCACAGCAGTCGATAATTCGCAGAAGCGGCAGCGGTGATTTCGATCCTTCTGCCCCATCCACATCCAACAGTAGTGGTAGCGGTTTTAGCGGCTCTTCCGAATCCTCATCAAACACCGGAACAAACTCATCGGGCACCTCGTCAACCGCAGCAACCGGAGATAGTTCAATCCCGACACTAAACGATGATGCCCCGCTTGCTAACGCAGTGCCGAGCGGTGAGGCGGTTATTGCTGGTTGCACAATTCACGGCAGAGTTACCGACGATTGGGGCTCACCCATGGTTGGCGTACTTGTTTTCGCAACCACAGCCAACGGTAATGTTGTCGAATCAATTACCGATAGCCGTGGTCGATACGCGCTTCCATCTCCTACTCCAGACGCCGTAAGTGTCAGCATAAGTCTTTCTCATATTTCTGAAGATTCAGAAACGTTTTCCGTGATGGTCGGTGACAGCGTCATCTCACTCAGTACGCCTATCGATCCAGAGTTATCGGGATGCGAAGTCAATTTCGACTCTTGGAACGTTCAGGACCAGATGGTCGCTTCGCCAATTGAGTCCGATCTTTGGCCCGATGCAGCAACCATTTACCAGTACACGCTCAACGCCGAATCACTAGCGCTGAGCTTGGGCGGCGATCTCAGCGATTCAGCCCCTCTTCAAATTCAGGCATGGTGTGACGATCCAAATCTGGGTTGCGATGGTGCGCAGGATGGTGCGTTCTTCATCGCAGCCAACGAACTCGAACCAGATTCGCCACCAATCATCGCTATGCTCCCTAACCGAAGTTCATCTAGGTCAGCAGGCATCCCTGATAACCGCGAATATCACGAATACGGTCACTATTTCTTATCTCTGGCAACCGGCGACAATTTCGAACTACCACCTGGCGATACCAACCACGGCGGCTACTACAACAACTCGAGCACGCAAGACTCATTCGTAGAAGGCTTC
>JBDQHW010000071.1:0-3994 GCA_040264655.1 Dehalococcoidia bacterium
CAGCGGGCTCGTCCCGCAGCAGGCGCATGTACTTCTCCGGGTCCTTGTTGAAGCGGCCCAGGCAGGGTGGGCAGCAGAACCCGATGGTCTGCCCCTGGTAGGTGACACTCCCGCCCTTGGCGGTGACCAGCTTGCCCATGACGGCCAGTTGCAGGATCGTCTGACGCAGGGCCGTCACGTTCTCCGGCGTCGAGTACAGCGTGTCGAAGTTGTTGTGGACGCGGTTCCAGGCGGCGGCGAAGTCGTCGTCATTTTTTGCGGTGGTGAGGCGGTCGAGAGCCGCCTCGTTCAGGCTGACGTGGACCGTTTGCCGTGTCTGCTGCCGGGCGTCCAGTTCGTCACAGAGCGACATCAACTCGTCAACCTTGGCGACAATGCGTTTCTGCTCGGCGAGGGGTGGGAGTGGAAATGGGCTCAGGGCAAAATAGTCCTTTGGTACTCGCTTCTGTCCTGCGGAACCGGTCATCTTCGAGACACCCACTTCGATATATTGTCCTGACTTCAAATACACTAAGACGTACTCTGGAAGTACGGTTTCTGCTAGCGGGCGAAAGACATGCAATTCGGTTGTTCCAGCACCGATACCATTGCTTAGACCTCTCATCACTGCTGATTTGCGATTTTGAAAGCAAGGAGTAATTTTTGCCATTACAACATCGTTCTCAGCGAAGTGTGTGTAACCGGACTTTACTTCCTGCCATTGACGTAGTTCAGACTGCGCAGGTTGACCATATTGGTCGGAGATCATCGTCATCGGAGTAAACGAAACATCGATATTGTCATCAGCATCGTTCCGAGGGTTTATGACTCCTGCATCATGCAATCTCGTCCATTCCCAACTGCCGGGGATCTTAAACGGCTGTTCCTCTTCATCAACGGCTTCACCAATTTTTGATTTCCTGAGTAGCTTTTCCTTGATGAGTCGTTTCTTTTCTTGCGCTATTTGTTCTAGTAAAGCCTCTGCCGGTTCATCATCTGGATTCTGCTCCACCAAATTACCACGCACAGCCAAGTCAAGAACCATCTCGCGCAGTTTTTCCATACCATTGGGAGCATCTGCCAGATGACCGAAGTTGTCCAGAAACGTTGCCGCGTCCATCACTCGCCTCCCAGTGCGGATGACAGTTCGGCTTTCAACTGGTCGCGCGTCTTGGCGATCTGTTGCTGAAGTTGTTCGTACTCGGCCAGCAACTCATCGGGATCACCGAGGCCGGCTTCTTTCGCGTGCGGGTTCTTGCGGTCGAGGTTGTAGCCATTGTCGATGATCTCCTGCACGGGGACTTTCCAGGCGAATTCGTGTTCCTTCCGCTTGTTCCACCACTTTTTGATGATATCGAATTCGTCGATGTGGATCGGCTTCGTCTTGTTGTACGACTTCACTCCTTCGGGGTATTGATGCTCGTAGTACCAGATCTCTTTGGTCGGCTTCCCCTTCTCGAAGAACAACAGGTTTGTCTTGATGCCGGTATAGGGTGCGAAGACGCCGTTGGGGAGTCGCACGATGGTATGCAGATTGCATTCTTCCAGCAGCTTCTCCTTGATGCGGGTCTTGACCCCTTCGCCGAACAGCGTGCCATCGGGGCGAACCAAAGCGGCACGGCCACCGTTTTTCAGCAGCCGCATGATGAGAACCAGAAACAGGTCGGCGGTTTCCCGTGTGCGGTAGGCCTGCGGGAAGTTGGTTTCGATGCCGTCTTCTTCCATCCCACCGAACGGCGGGTTAGTGACGATGACATCGACTCGATCTTTGGGGCCGTAATCGGTGAGTGGACGTGAGAGCGTGTTGTCGTGCTGAATATTGGACGGCACATCGATGCCGTGCAGCAGCATGTTGGTCATGCAGAGCAGGTGGGGGAGTTGCTTCTTCTCGATGCCGTGAATCGAGGCTTGCAGCTTCTTCTGGTCCGTGGACGATTTGGTCTGTTTTTTCAGATGTTCGATGGCACAGGTGAGAAAGCCGCCGGTGCCGCAGGCGGGGTCGAGAATCTTTTCACCGAGCTGCGGATTGACCTGATCGACCATGAACTGGGTGACGGCCCGGGGTGTGTAGAACTCGCCCGCGTTGCCGGCGGATTGCAGGTCTTTGAGGATTTGCTCGTAGATATCGCCGAACAGGTGTCGGTCTTCGGTACGGTTGATGTCGAAGTCTTCGCAGAGCTTGTTGATGACCTGTCGCATCAACTGGCCCGACTTCATGTAGTTGACGGCATCGTTAAAGACCGAGCGGATGACCTTGGCCTGTTCGTTGCCGTTGAGTCGCATCTCTTTCAGTTTGGGGAACAACGTGCCATCGATGAAATCGAGGAGTTCGTCGCCGGTCATGCCTTCGGGATCGGCGGCCCAGTTTCTCCAGCGAAGGTACTGGGGGAGAGGTGATTTGTAATCGTCGTCGAGGAGTTCGTATTCGTTCTCGCGGTCGTCAAAGACCTTGAGGAACAGCATCCAGACCAATTGCTCGATCCGCTGGGCATCGCCGTTGATGCCGCGATCTTTGCGCATGATGTCCTGAATGGATTTGATCTGCGAGGAGTTGACCATTGGTGGTTATTTAAAGCTTTCCTTGCTCAAGTTCTTTAATCATTTCTGCGAGTAGAACGTAACCGGTTCTACCCTTGTAGGGATCGATGGCAATATGCTCGACTCGATCATCTGATTCTCGAATGTTCTTTTGAATCTCAAAGAGAGTGTTAAGCAACATTTCGGGATCGTCACAACGGATTGTTCTAGCTTGGACCTGATCTTGATTCGGACACATTTCTCGATACACATCTTCGACGCTGGATTTATCAGTACAAAGAATAAGACAATGGATTCCATCAAATGAAATTGAAATGAATCTGTCATCTTCTACTTTCAACAGATAACAAGGGTAGGTCATCACAAAGTTGTCTTCGGGCATATCAGTTCCTTCATCCCGCTGCCGAGTAAAGTTGCGCTTCCAGTTCCCGCACCGCGGTTTCGTACTGTTCGCGAGTGCCGAACCAGTTGATGATCTCCATGGGCGTGCCGAACTTGGAGAACGGTTCGACCTTGAGGACGTTGATGTCTTCCAGGTTGGCAAACCCCTGATCAGCATACTTGTTGAGGAGTGCTTCCAGAACCGTGCGGGCTTCTTCTCCGTATTTGGTGAAATAATCCCGCTTGAGGACATTCTCGGCTCGTTCTTTGCGTGTCAGCGGAGGTTGACCGAACGCGACGTGACAGATCAGGTCGAACGGGTCAAAGTCTTTGCCGACTTCATCGGCGAGCGCTTCGAGTAGAACTCCCTGATCCTCCAGTTCTTCAATGATGGCCAGTTTTTTGTCTGCGTCTGACCAGCGTTGAATGAAGGCATCGAGTGATTCGAATTGGGTGCTCACTTTTTTGCGAGTGTAATCCTTGAGCGATTCGGTGATGAGCTTGCCGGTGGAGGGATCGAAATACTGAATGCGTTCTCCGGCGACTTTGACTTCGACATCGCCGACGTAATACTTTTTCGGTACTTCTTCCCAGTCCAGCAGAGGGAAGACATGATCCTGATTTTCGATCTCATCGATCGAATCGAAGCCGTCTTCTGCTTCGTTGCCGGTGGTCAGTTGATCTTCGTTATTGGTTTCCTCGTCGGTCGGAACGGGGTCTTCCTCTTCATTGACGACTTTGATGCAAATCGGAGGCCCATCAAAGTCAGGGTCGGCAAACAGTTCGGTCGCTTTGCGGAAGTCCATAATAGTGAAGAAGTATTTATCATAATCTTCGTTGACCCGGGTTCCGCGTCCGATGATCTGCTTGAACTCTGTCATGGAACCGATGCGACGGTCGAGAACCACCAGCTTGCAGGTCTGGGCATCGACGCCGGTCGTCATCAGTTTGGAAGTCGTCACCAACACCGGATAGCGACTTTCGGGATCGATGAAGTTGTCGAGTTCGGCTTTGCCTTCGTTGTTGTCCCCAGTGATACGCATGACGTAGCGGACGTCTTTGTTGACCATGTCTGCGTTGAGGGGTTCGTTGACGA
>JBDQHW010000072.1:0-3798 GCA_040264655.1 Dehalococcoidia bacterium
ATATACTTTTTGGCGACAGAAACAACCAATCGCAGGTTAGCTTCTGCCAGATGCCGCTCCGAACGCTCGGCTTGATCTTCAATTCTTGAAAAATGAGCGCCTAAAAGGAATTCGTAAACCACGAGCTGATCATGGCACGCTTTCGTCTTGGCTTGTTTGACTAAAGAATCCAACTTGGGATCGGCATCCAAAGCATCCAAAGTTTCGGGAGCGACCAATGCCGACTCAATCGAAAGCTCTCGAACCATGTCTTGAGCTTGCTCAAGCTCACAGTTGAACGCATCTGACAGAAACGCCAGCAAGCTTTCGTTGTGAGGTCCATCGATCAGCTCCCTCAGTTCGGGGATTCCTAACAGGGTTCCAAGAGTTACGCCCTTAGGTAGTCCGATAAATCCTGCAATCGCAGCAGCAACTTCGTGTTGCGACCCAACTCTCGAAAGCAGTTCACGAGTTGTATCGGCAGCAGTTGGCATTCGGCCGGTTTGCGCGGCCATCTCAGCCTGAATATCGGCGAGACGTTGCGACACTTCCATTCCGCGAGCCAAGAATCGCTCATCCTGAGCAGTAAGCAGTCCGACTCGGCCGATCTCACGCAGGTACATTCGAACCGGGTCATCTGAAATTTCAGAATTTTCGACAGTTTGATTGAAAATTAGAGCGGCGAAACCTTCGGACTGCTTCGAACCCCAAGTTTCTAACTCGGAGGCACTTGATGCGACGGCGGAGGAGCGCAGTACAGAAGGCGCTGCACGATCACCAGACTCATCATCGTCCGTCTCGTCTCCATCCAGATTACTGCTGTTGTCTGACAGCAATACTCCACCTGAGTTAACAAGATCTTGAAGCTGGTCTTCGTTGTCCGTGGTCTGGGTGGTTCGTGCCATTTATGCCCGCCCTGTCATTACTTTGCGAAGATTCTCGTTCGGTAGGAGCGATTGATCCAAACGCTCCTGTACTTCCTCACCCTCCAGCTCCTTGAGCCGTTCGGTTTGCTGCTTCTTCATCCGTCGAAAGTGCCGTTCTCTCAACCGCATCACGCACTGGGTAACATCCTCAACATGTCGAGCCTGATCCGACGGAGGAAGCACACGTTCCGTAAGGCTATGTGCCTTTTCCGTTAACTCCTCACCCAGTTCATGTGAAATTTCGCCGAGTGTAGACGACGATTGCCATGCCGTAAACAAAGCCCTGTTATCCGTCTGATGCAAAAACTCCGGCGGCATCGCAACTGCGTGCTCTCGTAAATCTTCCCTTTGCAGTATGAGACACAGCAGATGTTCCTCTAAAGGATCCCCATTCGATGAACCGAGAACTTCGGAAACCTGTTGCGACGAAATTCGTTCCGAATCGACGAACTGTGACTTATTTCCCCTCTTAGGTGAATAATTTCGTCGCCCACCCTGCCGAGAAGTCTGCTTAGGCTTGTCAACGATCGACTTGAGGCGCTGTTCACTAACCCCGGCGATTGTCGCGGTCGCCAACCAATAGCGATCACGGTCGTAGTCGTTCTTGACCATGTATATGAGGTTGGCAACACTGTTTGCGAAGTCAGCTATGCCTTGACCAGACTTGAGGTTATGCAGCTTTGACTTCGCAACTATCAAATAATCGAGCAACGGCTCGGCGTCACCCAGTGAGGCTTTCCAGCTGTCGGGATTCGAGCGAATCGCTTCGTCAGGGTCTTTTCCGCCATCTGGACGTGCGACTTTGATCTCAACGTTGCGATTGCGACCCGCATTTATCTCGTCAACCAATCCGTCTAGCGACCGCATCGTAGCTGCTTCGCCAGCGGCATCAGAGTCAAGGCAAAGTATGATCGTACCGGTACCGCCAGCACTTGCATGACGAGCAAGCGAATCTAGCTGCTGACCAGTTACAGCGGTACCCATTGATGCCACAACGTTTGTGAAACCGTGTTCAGGCGCGGCAATTACGTCCATGTAGCCTTCAACGACTACCGCTTCATTGCTTGCCCTAATCGACTCAGCGGCCCAGTTCAATCCGTACATGATCGATGATTTATCGAATGCATCGGTCTGTGGCGTATTCAGATACTTAGGTTCTGAGCCATCAAGCGTTCGTGCGCCGAATCCGATCAATCGATCACGACCATCACGAATTTCGATCGTTAAACGGCCTGTAAACATGTCTCGCCACGAGCCATCGTCTTTACGAGTAATAAGACCTGCGTCACGAGCCGTCCTTGCCTGAACGTTTCTCGTCCGCAAGTGGCCAGAAAGAGTTTCCATTCCGCTCGGAGCCAGACCAAGACCTCTGCGCTCGGCGGTTTCGATATCAATACCACGATCAGTTAGATACTCGAGAGTTTCTTCACCTACAGGAGCTTTTAGTCTCGAAAGAAAATAGTCTGATGCGATGTCGTTGGCTTCTATAAGCCCGGTGACAGGTTTTTTGCGAGGTTCGTTCTTGCGATCCTCAACCTTGATTCCAGCCCGATTTGCCAGATTCGTTAAGGCTTCAGCAAAGTTGACGTTCTCCTGCTTCATAACGAAGGAGATTACGTCGCCACCTTCAGCACATGAGCCGAAGCAACGCCAGCTTCCAGTCTCAGGATAGACAACGAAGGAAGGCGAGCGTTCAGAATGGAAAGGACAGAGAGCTTTCGGCTGGCGCGACGAAGTATCCAAGTCGACATAATCTGAAATGACTTGAACGATATCGGACCGGCTTTTTACCTCGTCTACTAACGCCATATCTTTGAAACTCAACGCATCCTAAAGGGATACGGCTACGAACTCCGAGTGGTGATGTCGCACCCTGATCATGAGATCAAATCCACACGTATTCGGATAGGCCGAACAGTGCTGAGAGTATACGGAACGTTATTTCCCAGTGGGTTCTGGGAGCGGCGAGATTAATGGTGATTTTGGGGCAATTTAGATCCGCCCCTGAAACACACCATCGCTCAGTCCAGGCTTAACTTGCTCAGCCATCATTAGAGCGTAGTTATCGGTCATTCCGCAAACATAATCAGCCGCTGCTCGCTCAGTCGAACCTGACAACTCTCTCAACCAAGCGGGGATTAGTTCGGGTCTGCGGCTGAAGTGTTCGAACAACACTCCGACAATTGCCGCCGCCTTACGACCTTCGACTGAATCGCTGATTGGGTGGTAGAAGTTTTCGAACATAAACACCCGGAGATCAGTAACGATCTTGCCGAGTTCAGGCGACATTCGAATCCACGGCTTGTCACCACCCTCGACATCGCTCGTTTCGACTTCCACATCTCCCGTGCAGTCCCAAGAAGATTCAACAACATCTCGCACGACAGTGTCGATACGTTCCGAATGTCTCAACCCAAGCGCTTCTGTAGCTTCGGATGGAAGATCCTCGATCTTTATGTAATTTGACCTTAAAGCATCGAGAATGTCGTGCGCCAAGTACGCCAAAGCATCGGAAATCCGAACTATCTGGGCCTCTAGCGAGAGGTTCGCTACTGATGCTCGATTCAGGAACTTACCTTCCGGCTTCGAGTGATTTCGAATTCCGTCGATCACATGCTCGGTGAGGTTAAGTCCATTGCCATCTTTTTCCAATTGAGTGATCAATCGAACTGAATGACGACTGTGGTGAAATCCACCAGAAATCATCTGGTTGAGAACACTTTCTCCGATGTGACCGAACGGTGTGTGGCCTAAATCGTGCCCTAGACCTATCGCCTCAACTAAATCCTCATTGAGATTTAGCCCACGAGCGATTGAACGTCCTACCTGCGAAACTTCAATGACGTGGGTCAGTCGAGTAGTGAAATGGTCGCCCTGTGGAGCTACAAATACC
>JBDQHW010000073.1:0-3775 GCA_040264655.1 Dehalococcoidia bacterium
ATGCCTGCACATGTCTCGGTATTCTTCGGCGGTCGCCAGCTCGTAGCGGGTATCGGCCCACCAGATGCGAGCTCCGTTCGACTGTCTTCTCAGTGGGATCTATACTTCCACCAGCACGTCAGACCATGGCGCAAACATTCACCTAAAGGAAAATCGATGGCAGCAACACGATCAGCACATGCCGTTTGGAATGGCGACCTTCTCGCCGGTAGCGGAGTAGTCAGCGCTACTACATCTAATGCGTTCAATGACTTGTCGGTGTCATGGAAAGCAAGGACCGAAGAACCCGGCGGTTCGACCAGCCCCGAAGAGCTTGTGGCAGCCGCTCATGCAAGCTGCTTCTCTATGGCACTGTCAGCAGGTCTCGGTGGCGGAGGTACGCCTCCATCCAAGTTAGTGGTAGACGCTACGGTAACGTTTGAGCAAGTGGACGGTGGTTGGAAAGTCATATCCAGTGCGCTCAATGTCGTAGGAACGGTTCCTGGTCTCGATGATGACGGGTTCCAGTCAGCGGCCGAAGCGGCCAAAGACGGTTGCCCCATTTCACAGATGATGACTGGCAATGTGTCACTCAGCGTCGAGGCGAAATTAGACTAGTCGTATATCTAGAACAGCCACTAGATGATTGGTCGATTCTAGTGTGTCGTTAGTGGTTGTCGGTGTTGGCTGGATAGTTGATGCCCCCAGTAGGTCTTATTGATTCGTGTTGATTATTGTTGGTACTACCCGTAAAAATTCCGCGAGCAATTTTCAGCCACTTAAGGCCATCGACTTGTGAACGCCGATAGACCTGCCTGAACCCTTGCCTCATAGGTGAAGGTGAGATCGCTTTATGCTGCCCTAGCCATCTGCTCTGCCTGTCTTAATACTGTCTGGACAGCTTCATCTTGAAGGTCGGGCGGGTAGCCGTACTTACGAAGCGTTCGTCGAATCATCCGGCGCAGGTTTGCCTTCACCGACTCTTTCGCTGTCCAATCGATTGTGGCGTTTCGCCGAACAGTTTCTACAAGGTCTAGAGTGATCACTTTCAGTTGATCGTCACCCATAACTTCGATTGCACTATCGTTTGTGGCGAGTGCGTCAAAGAATGCCATTTCATCTTCTGACAGACCCAGGCTGTCCCCGCGCATTGAGGCTTCTCGCATCTGCTTTGCGAGGTCAATTAAATCAAGTATTACCTGAGTCGCCTCGATAGTTCTGTTGTGGTATCTGAGTAGTGAGCTTTCTAGTAATTCTGAAAACTTACGCCCTTGAACTGTGTTCTTACGAGTCCGGATTTTTATCTCATCTTGAAGCAGCCTTTGTAGTGCTTCCGCTGCGTAATTCCGATGCTCGGTTTTTTGAACTTCCTGTAGAAACTCATCCGAAAGTATCGAAATATCAGGAGTCTGAATACCAGCCTCTTTGAATATGTCTACTATGCCCTCAGGAATAACTGCTTTTGAAACCAACTGAGACAAGGCTGCATCCACATCGGTTGCTGAACGGCCACCCGTACTTTTACCAATTTTCTGTAACCGTCCTCTAATAGAGAGAATGTAGCCCAACTCCTCAGCCACGGCCAACGCTTCTGTATGCGGAACTGACAGCGTGTGGGCGCGTTTTAGAGCCTCGGACTCCCTCAGGAATCGTTTCTTCCGATCGTCGATAGGAGTCTCTTCGCTGGCATCACCTTCAAGAATGTGTTCTGCCCCTGCAATAATTCTTGGAATGCGATTCAGCCGGTCAGCGGTAGTTGCTCCTAGCAAATCAAAGCCATGGAACATATCTCGAACCACTTCGAGTTTGTCCTTCATGACCGCCACGGCTTCGCTTTGATCTAATTTGTGTGGACCTTTACCACCACCATCTCTGTATGAACCCAGTGCCTTTTTAAGTTCATACCCTAGACCGAAGTAATCCACGACCAAGCCACCGGGTTTATCTCGAAACACTCGATTAACTCGGGCAATCGCTTGCATCAGTCCGTGACCCTTCATGGGCTTGTCGGCATACATAGTGTTTAGAGCAGGACAGTCAAATCCTGTCAGCCACATGTCCCGTACTAACACAATCTTGAAATTATCTTCAGAGTCTTTGAATCGACTAGCCAGTGCCTTTCTGTTCGGCTTGTTGCGTATGTGTTGCTGCCATTCAACAGGGTCAGTGGCGGAGCCTGTCATAACGACTTTCATCATTCCTGAATCATCACGTTCGTCGTGCCATTCAGGTCGAAGTTTTCTGATCGCCTCATATAACTCAACGCAGATTCGACGACTCATACAGACGATCATCGCCTTGCCTTCTGGCATCACTCCGGTACGAGCATCCCAATGATCGACTATGTCCTTGGCGACAATTTCGATTCGATCTTCCGCCCCAACAAGTTTTTCGATCGCAGACCATTTGGTCTTTGTGCGCTCTCGACTTTCTAGTTCTTCGTCCTCTAAGACCTCTTCTATTTCTTCATCAACTGTTGCTATCTCGTCAGCATCCAAGCCGATCTTCGCGAGTCGGCTTTCGTAGTAGATGGGGATTGTTGACTTGTCTTCGACAGCGCGCTGGATGTCATATACGTCGATATAGTCACCGAATATCGCCTGGGTATTTCGGTCATCGGAATCGATCGGAGTTCCGGTAAAGCCGATGAACGAAGCGTTCGGAAGCGCGTCTCTTATGTGCTTCGCAAACCCAGAAATAAAGTTGTACTGGCTTCTGTGTGCTTCATCAGCAAGAACGACGATGTTTCTGCGAGCAGACAGTTCAGGCATTCTTTCGTCTTCTGACCTAGGGAATACCTTTCCTACTGTTGTGAAGATTATTCCGCCGGTTTCACGAGTGAGGAGCTTTTGCAGGTCTGCTCTTGAATTTGCCTGAACAGGCGTATCTCTTAGAAGGTCTCTGCAACCTGAAAACACATCGTCAAATAACTGGTCATCAAGATCAGTTCGATCAGTCAACATGACGATCGTGGGAGTACCCATGACTGGTTCACGGGAGATTTTCGCCGTGTAGAACACCATAGTCAGGCTTTTACCGCTGCCTTGCGTGTGCCACACAACCCCAGCCTTACGATCGCCTTCCTCAGATGTCGATTCGATCGTGCGTTCAATTGCTTTGTTCACTGCGTGATACTGGTGATACCCGGCGATCTTCTTTACGGCTCCAGCTCGTTCTTCGTGGAAGACGATGAAGTACCGGATGATGTCCAACAATCTTCGTCGATCGAACATACCTTTGAGCAGTACTTCGAGTTGAGGAGTCGTTGTGTCTGCCTCGAAGTTACCATCGATCGTTTTCCATGGCTTGAACCAGTCCATCGTTCCAAACAGCGAACCGACACTTGCATCAATGCCGTCTGAGATAACCAATAATTCGTTGTAGACGAACAAATCGGAGATTTCAGACTTGTACGTTTGAAGCTGGTTGAAAGCCGAATCGACTGTGGCGTTCGGGTCAGTAGGATTTTTCAACTCGATGACTGAAAGAGGAAGTCCATTCACAAATATGACGATGTCAGGTCGTCGTTGGTGTTCGTCTTGGACAACCGTGTACTGATTGACTGCTAAGAACTCATTGTTATCCGGGTTGTCCCAATCGACCAGCTGAACCCGATCAGATTTTTGCTGCCCGTTGACCTGATAATCGATGGGCATCCCAGTCGTAAGGTACTCGTGGAACTTTCGGTTGTTCGCTAGAAGATCAGGAGTCTCAGGTCTACTGAGTCGATCAACGATACGTTCGAGAGAAGCTGAAGGTATCTGAGGGTTGATACGAGCAAGTGCGGTTCTTAGCC
>JBDQHW010000074.1:0-3718 GCA_040264655.1 Dehalococcoidia bacterium
CTCGCAATTCAATGGCGTGCCCAGGAGGCGGCTGACCGATCAGCGGCTGACCTCGCTGATTCGATTCACGGGCTTTCCCATCAACTTCAGTCAACTCTTGTTGGAATCGCAGACTGGCGAGCTCGAGTAAGCGAAACCTTCGGTGAGGTTGCTCGCCGGTTAGATGAAATCGATCATCGGAGTAAAGCGAACGCGCAAATCGGACAGTCGGTAGCAGATTTGCAGCAGTCCGTAACTACCCAGTTTGAGGCTTCACGGAGCGAACTGAATGTATTGCAGAGCAGAGTTCGGGCTCGACCATTCACTTCAGAACTTGATCCATTCCGGCGTGATGTTGCAGGCCTTTCGACAATTGGCTTCGTGGGGGGCAACGAGGCCAACTACGTGGACTTCGCTGATGCCTTCCGGCCAACTGAGGAAGACCTCATTAAGCAACTTTCCGTCTATAAACAATGGTTCCCGTCATCTGGTCGCTCTGCTGACCTTGGCGCCGGGCGAGGGGAGATGGTTCAAGTCATGCAATCCGCCGGTCTCGACGCCATCGGTGTCGATAACGATGAGAGCATGGTCTCCCGTGCTATCGCGAACGGTCGTCAGGTGTTGCTCAATGACGTCGACAGTTTTCTTACGGCGTGTTCCGACAGCGAGTTTGACCTGATCTCTGCAATCCACATTGTTGAACATGTCGACACCCCGCATCTCATGACATGGCTAGGTGAAATTCGACGTGTACTTTCGCCCGGGGGCCGACTCATCGTCGAGACACCGAACCCTCACGCGATCGATGCCTTCAAGGCCTTTTGGCTCGATACCACCCATGTTCGCCCGTATTATCCAGAGTCATTGCTTCACATGGCCCACGAAACTGGATTCTCAGAGGCATTCATTTGGGCGGAGGGGTCGTCAGAAACTCTGGATGAACGACTTGGTATAGCTGGTGCTTATGCACTAATTGCAACCGCTTGACGAAAGCTGTGCTACCGCTCAAATGAGAGCGCTTCTCGAAAAAGATTGACCAGACGATCTGCGTGGTGTGCCTCGCTCATACGAGATGCAGTTGGAAGAAGCTCTTGTACTAGTTCCGGTCCTGACTCAACAGACGAGAGAAACAATTCGACGTCATCGCTGAGAACGAGCGACAACTTCCCTCGATATGAGCGAGGTAGAAGTTCATGAGCGCCCGACCGGTCCGCTACGAGTGACCCTGTTCCAAGAAATGCAGCTTCAAAAGGAATGAGTCCAAATCCCTCTTGGACACTCGGTTGAACAAGCAACCTGGAGTTTCGCACCAGTGAGCGCCGTTGTTCGTTGCTGATGCCACCAAGGTGGTGGACTCGATGTTGAAGTCTTGGATTCGCAGTGAGGTAAAGCAACTCCTCCTGCAGAGATGACCCAGTTGGTGGATCCCACCCGGCAAGGACGAAATGACCGGGCCAGCCAAGGTCGATAGCACGATGAACTAGTCGTAACGCGTACATCCGAGCCTTATGGTGGTACGAGGAACCGAGAGTCGTGACAAATTCATGGTCGGGAATCTGTGTTAGGACCGAGTCATCATCGGTAAGTCGACTCTCGTCGGCAACGACCGTACCGCAGCAACTATTTGGAATGTGGAGCGAATCAACTCCTAGCCGAGCGGCGTCAACTGCGATTTCGTCTGTGAGCCAAGCGATTCCATCCGCATGGGAAATAGCTTCTACGGTTGCACGTCGATCACTTAGCCAGGACGAATAATTTGTGAAATACGCGGGATTCTTCGCTGCAATAAAGTCAAGGTGCCCAACAACCACTCGCGCCGAAATTTGTCGAAGATCTAAAATCTGCTGAACAGATGTCGCTTGCATTGGGAGATACCCAATGTCGAACTCGTGTGGGTTGAGATCCGCCACCCTCGTCACAACCGAGCTCTCGTTGAGGCTCGTCGACATTGAGTATTCGTCAAGCTGCGAATTCGAAACAAGTACCTTGACATCAAGATCACTGGTTTTGACGAGAGCGCTGATTGATCGAATGAGGTGTTGACCTGTTCCATTCTGGAATGAGTTAGAGGCACGGATATCGACAATTACTCGAAGCTTCGTGCTTGTTTGAGACCACCGGTATTGATTTGGTGCGACGACCGGCTCGAATGTGCTCGTCGACATGGTTTGCCATGGATACAGTTCGGCGATTATTGGTTGTGGGGATTCAAGTTCGTCAAAGTCCGTTGTATTTCTGCTGTTGATGGAGAGACCGGCTCGAGTGACTCGGCCAGCGATGTCATCTACGACGTCTTGGAGTGAGTACATCGACTCATCGAGTTGACCAATTCGATCGATCATTCCATGTCGCGCAATGAACGCATCAGCCTGGATACGCATGACATGGTCATCGACGACGAGACCTGCGTCGATGCTGTTCAATTCCCAGTCTGGATCGTCAATTCGACCCCGTAAAAGGCCATCAAGCGTTTCTTTTGTTAATTGATTCGGGTTGCTAAGGAATACGACATCACCGTTTGATTTCGTTAAGACCCGGTTGATGGTGAGACCAGCGCGCGTTGGTTCAGGGCTCGTAAGAATGACAAGGCTCGGGTGGCGAATAACAGCTTTCATCCATCTCGCGATGACACGAAAACGTCGGTGGAGAATAATGACGAAATTATTTACTTCAGTTGCATCTCTCAGCGTCCAACGAATTCTCCAGATTCGACTGGTCAAATTTCCACTTGTGTTGAGTATCGCAGTACAACCTGGAACAAGGCCCAGTGAAGTTTCATCGGTGATATCCAGAATTCGGTCAACCACCGTCAAACTTCTTCAGGTAGACGCCGACCGAAGCGCGTGAAGATTGTCCAACCGATGGACAAACTGACCACCGAGCACAGCACGAGGACGCCAATTTTTCCAAGGTCGGGCGTGCGTGCGTGGTAAAGCGAGTCCCGATACGCAGAAACAAAATGAACCATGGGGTTCAGTCTGATGAGATTCTGCCCCCATGTCGGAACATTCGCCTGAAGCACCTCTGGGCCGTATACAACTGGCGTGAGGAAGAACCACACCTGTGTCACGATCGCCCATAAATAGTTCAAATCCTTGAAGTAGACCGATAGCACGCTGAGTGCTAGGGCGTATCCGGACGCGAAGAAGGCGAGAAGCAGAGTCAGGAACACCACCATCGGTAACTGCAACAACAGCGGGCTTCCAGCGATGAGCAAAATGATGCAAAGCAGGCTGAGTTCAATTGAAAACTGCACAATCGCGTGAGCGACATTTGAGAACACGAGCACTTCTCTCGAGAACGCGACGCGCCGAACGAGGCCCGAGTTGCCAGACATCGAGCCCATTCCAAGACTCATTACGAGTGAAAAAAAGTTCCAGGGCAACATTGCGCACAACAAGAAGTAGGCAAATCCTTGAAGTCCGCTGTTTTCCCCAGTTGGAGCTGACGCTCCGAAGAGCACTCCGAACACAAATCCATAAATTGCAACGTTGGCAAGCGGATTGAGCATTGACCAAGCCCAACCGAGGAAGCTTCGACGATATTTGGTTCGAAGTTCTCGTTGGGTGAGACTCCACAACAACTCGCGAGACGCAATGACATTGGCGACCGGATTCATGATGTGTTGAGCGTAGTAACCAATCTGCGCAGTTCAGTGCCACACATTTCTGCGTGAATCACGACAGACTGGAGCCCGATGTCTGAAATTGCGGTCACTGCCGACGGTCTGTGGAAGAAC
>JBDQHW010000075.1:0-3477 GCA_040264655.1 Dehalococcoidia bacterium
GCGATGTCCTCACGGTAAAGACGACTGTCGTAATGAATCGACACCGTGAAATCGCTGGCAAGTTCGCTGCCGCGTGCAGCCGCAGCTGGGTTTTTATTTTCGTTTGAGCCGTTGTTTGAGCCGTTGTTTGGGCTGGTCATTAGAAAGGGTCTTTAAGTTGACGTTGCCGCAGGTACAAATTTGTACTGCGTGCAACATTATCGCTACTAGCGGGAAATTTTAGAGAAGCAGACAGGATCGAACCTGTCCCGCGGGACGACTAAGCCGCCCGCGTAAGTAGCTCCTGAACTCCAGAAGAAGTAATTTCGTTACCGCTTTTCGGAGTGAGTTTGCTTCTTGGACTGAGTTCGGGCCGACAACGAGTAGATGTCGATGAATCCGGTTGCTGCCTCGTGGTCGAACGAGTCGGTGGTCGAGTAGGTAGCCAGGTCAAAGTCGTACAGCGAGAACGGCGAACGTCTACCTACCACTAGGCAAGAGCCCTTGTGCAGGCGTAGGCGAACGTCACCTGTCGAGTACTCGTGAGCACTGTCCATGAACGCCGCAATGTTCCTGCGAAGCTCTGTGAACCAACGTCCGTCGTAAACCAAATCGGAGTAGATAGCCGAGAGATTGTCTTTCACACGCTGCTGCTCACGAGACATCGTGGATGTTTCTAGCGCCTTCAGCGCGGTGTGAAGGACGATTGCAGCTGGAGTTTCGTAGACCTCACGAGACTTGATCCCGACCAGGCGGTTTTCAACGTGGTCAATTCGACCCACGCCATGTTCACCCGCCATGTCGTTCAAAATAGCGATCAATTCCACCCCAGATTTCATAGTTCCATCGAGCGAAACTGGTACGCCTCGGTCGAAGCCGACAACTACTTCGATAGGGTCGTCAGGAGTATCGCTGATCTGCTTCACCCATGAGAATGCGTCCTCTGGTGGAGCCTGCCAAGTGTCTTCGAGATCTTCACCCTCGATGGCTTGTCCCCATAGGTTGCGGTCGATTGAGTAGACACGCTGGTCATTTCCGACTTCGCGCAGTTCAAGTCCAGCCTTCTGGGCGTACATTTTTTCTTCGTCGCGAGTCATGCCCCATTCACGGGCAGGTGCAACGATCTTGAGAGGGTCACCGTGGGCAGCTAGAGTCATGATTCCAGAGTCGAAACGAACTTGGTCGTTTCCTTTACCGGTGCAACCATGAGCGACCGCAGTAGCTCCAACTTCGCGGGCTGCCTCAACGAGCTTCTTCGCCATTAGTGGACGACCCAGAGCTGTGGAAAGTGCGTAAACACCTTCGTACATGGCTCCGGCTTTGAGACCAGGGAATACGTATTCGTTCACGAACTCGTCTCGAACGTCCCAAACGAGTGACTGGATAGCACCGGCTTGTGCAGCCCGTTCCTTCACTCCGACGATTTCAGGTCCTGCGCCAAGATCTACAGTCAGAGTTACAACGTCCATGTTGTAGTTCTCTTGGATCCAGACGGTTGAGATTGTTGAGTCCATGCCCCCGCTGTAAGCGAGGACGCACTTTTCCCTTGCCATATCTAAATTATTTTCCTATTGGGTCTTGGCGAATGAGGAGGGTGATGTTGCGACTGTGAAGAGAAGCAACCTCACTATTCTCTCGCTAGTTGGTGCGAATGTCATCTCTGGTTGTTGCAGACGTCGTCCGCTGAACTGAATGTGGGCAGGTGAGAAACGCGGCTAACTGCTAGTCTGCGCTGGCATCCATTTTTCTGCCCAGTCTTGCAAGGCGGTGAATACCGGGGATAGCTCTCGTGCCATTTGGGTTGAGGCGTATTCAACCAGAACGGGCCGCTGGGTAGCATCAACCTTACGTTCAACCATGCCGATTTCTTCAAGCTCGACTAGGCGCTGCGAGAGCATTCGATCGCTAATGCCATCGACTGCGCTGCTGATTTCTGAGAATCGAGCAGGCTTATCTAGCAGCGTAGTCAGGATTAGTCCTGTCCAGCGTCTCGCGAGTAGCTCCATCGCCGCTTCATAGTGAGGACACATTGGGCTTGAGGCTGCTGAGTGGTCGTGCTTGTGATCGACTTGAGTCATAGGTCTAACTTTACACGATAGTTACTAATGTTTTGTTAGTTGATTTGCGACCCAGCAATCACTTCAGTTCGATTCCCGCTAGTGCTGGCGAGTTGATTCTTAAAGCAATCCGCCTCGGTCAGGATCGACCGAGGCGGATTTGTTAGATCGCCAGCCACCAAGTGACTAGTCCAAAGAGTAAGGAATTTACTTCCCGGTCTCTTCGAGAACTTTGTCTAGGATTGCGACCGCTTCATCGATTTCATCTCGTGTCACGTTCAGTGGTGGCATGAAGCGGATCATGTTTGGTCGGACAGCGTTGATGAGGAGTCCCTCAGGCAACGCCGCAGTCACGGTTGCTCCAGCAATATCTTTCGACATCTGAAGTGCGATTAGCATTCCCATTCCACGAACTTCAGTAATGAAATCGTACTTCTCTGCTAACGAGTTAAGTTTGCCCTGGAAATAGGCTCCAGTTTCGTTTGCGAGTTCAGGAATGTTCTCGTCGACGATTACTTTTGCTGCTGCGGCGCCTGCTGCAGTAGTCAAAGCATTTCCGCCGAATGTAGATCCGTGGTCACCCGGCTCAAGAATTGAGCAGAACTCTTTGGTTGTGAATGCACCGAGGGGAGCACCCGAACCAAGAGCCTTTGCAAGAGTCATAACGTCAGGTTCAACACCCGGGAACTGTTGGTATCCGAACAAGGTTCCGATTCGACCCATTCCGGTCTGAACTTCATCGAGCATGAACAGAATGTTCTTCTCGTGGCAGAAATCCATAACGTCTTTCAGGTAGTTTTCAGACGGGATGTTTACTCCGCCCTCACCCTGAACTGGCTCGAGCATTACTGCACAAGTTCGTCCTTCAACATATGCGTCTTTGATCGCCTGAACATCGTTGTAAGCAACGTTCACGAATCCTGGCATCAACGGTGTCCACTTCTCCTGGTACGCAGGTTGACCGGTTGCAGCCATCATCGCCTGGGTACGACCGTGGAACGAATCAAACGTAGTGATGATCTCGTACGCACCATCGAGCTTGGTCTTGCCCCACTTGCGAGCGACTTTACAGGCACCTTCGTTCGCTTCTGCACCTGAGTTGCAGAAGAACACACGATCGACGTCGGAGTTGTCGACGATGATCTGCGCCAGCGGAAGCTGAGGAGTGGTGTAGAACAAGTTAGACATCTGCAGGATTTTTCCTGCCTGATCACGAATAGCTTCGGTTACAGCAGGGTGGTTGTGTCCAATGTTCAGGACAGCCCATCCAGCGGTGAAATCGAGATAGCTCTTGTCATCGTTGTCGAAAACCCGGGTGCCTTCGCCTCGAACTAGAACAGGTGGCATTCGGTTAACCACTTGCATGTAGTACTTGGATTCGAGGGCTTTATAGTCTTCCGAGCTTGTCATTGTTCTTCTCTTCTTTGTTCTGAATAGGGAC
>JBDQHW010000076.1:0-3472 GCA_040264655.1 Dehalococcoidia bacterium
AGGAATTGCCAACACTGTTGCTCGATGAGATTGACGCAACGCTAAAAGGCGACAAAGAACTCAGTGAAACTCTACGAGGAATACTCAATACTGGTCACCGTAAAGGCGGTGCTGTGACAATCACTGTCGGGCAAGGAAGTAACTTAGATGTTCGAGACTTTTCTACTTTCTGTCCTAAGGCTATCGCCGGTATCGGGAATTTACCCGACACAGTTGCAGATCGCTCTATCCGTATCGAGTTGAAGCGTAAGGCACAACCGGAGCCGATCTCCCGGTTCAGGCAGCGCACTGTCGCCCAAGAAGCTGCACCGATACGCAGCAAACTCGAATCTTGGGCGGAAGAGAACATGAGCAAGGTTGCCGAACTCATCGAGGCTGAACCTGAACTCCCGAACACCCTTTCCGACCGAGCTGCTGACGGATGGGAACCATTGAAAGCAATCGCTGATCTTGCTGTTGGTGATTGGCCCGAACGTACCGTACGGGCCGCAACGACGATAAGTGCTGATGAAGGAGACGATGGAAGTATTGGAGTCAGACTGCTTGCCGACATTGCAACAGTATTCAGAGGCAGGGGCGATCAACGAAAAATTAGCACCGCCGACCTACTAAGTGATCTCAGTGAGATGAATGAGGCTCCGTGGGGTGATTGGTCCGGCAGGCCGATCTCAGCGCGCCAACTGGCGAAATGGCTGAACTCTTATGGCATCAGGTCTCAGAGCATCCGGCTTGGTGATCGAACTCCCAAGGGCTACCGTCGAGCAGACTTCATGGACGCTTGGTCTCGCTATACACCCGATCTATCCGCAACAGCGCAACATCCCAGATTTGAACTTGAATCTCGGGTGGATGGAGCGTTACAAACTTCAGATGTTGCGGATAAAAATTCGGTTGAAAAAGGCAATTTGAACTCAATGTTGCGTATGTTGCGGATACAACCCCCGGCATAGCGGGAAATGCGCACCTAAGCCCCGACATTCTAGAAGATGCCTACTCGCAGCATGACCAGCAATTGGGACTGTTTGTGGGCAATCACACGAATTCCAGAACAAACACTAGTGACGAACAGTCGTAAGAGCATCGAATCGGCACAAAATCGAGCCGTTTAGACGGAGGTATATCGGTATGAATTCAGGTAGAGACAGTGGTGGAAAGTTTGCTGCTGGAAATGCTGGCGGTCCAGGAAGGCCACCTCGGGCTACTGAGCGCGAATATCTTGTTGCGTTGTCGGAGTCGTGTTCGACCCATGATTGGCAGGAAATCGTCACCAGAGCCGTTGATGATGCGAAAGACGGTGACGCAAAGGCTCGGTCATGGTTAGCAGGTTATTTGATTGGCGAGCCGGGTTCGCGTGGAGAGATGCTTCACTCTCTTGCAGTAGAGTTTGTTGCAGGTAGCGAACCTATCAAGCTGGATGCAGCAAAGCGGCGCAGCGACGAAGCCTTAGACTCACTGATGAACCCAAATTTCTCGCTCGACAATTAAGATCACAACTGCTCCTTGGCGGAGGGTTCATACAGGTACTTCTGGAAATCGGAAAAGATGTCGCTGATTTCAGCTGGCTGACCTAGATCAGTAATAGCATCCGATAGTGAATCACCGTATTTCAGTCGAAGTAATGGCGTAAGTTTTTCCTTACTCAACTCGTCAACACCGACGTTTACATACTGTTCCAGCGCGAAATCGAGGAAGCCTTCTTGCTTGTCGTTGAAGTGCGTGTGTATCTCACCTCGTGCGTGATCAGCTCGCTCACTACGCGTAAGTGTGGGTAGCGCATAAGCGACGAATGCCAACACATCGAAAATGTCGCTGTCATCTGCATTGATGATTCGCCGCATTTCTATCAGCTGATCTTTGCCGAAGCCCTTCTCGGACAGTTGTTCAAGAAGATGCTGGCGTGTGTCCGGTTTGCTCCAAAGTACCCTAAGTTGAGCCTCATTTCCGAAGAACTGCGGTAGGTAACCGAACAGTGATTCCATGAACTCCTGCGCCGCCATCGGCTTACCGTCCGGATGCCAGAATGTGGTCGACATCATATGCTGAATTTTGCGTTCTTTACCGTCCGCAAGCTTCACCCGAATCTTCTCTGGCCGAGGGTCGCCTTCTCCTGCACCGTCAACAGGCAGGTCGCCATCACTCTTTGGCTCAGGCTTCTCGGGACGCGCGCCCGGCTCTACTGGTGGTTCTGGTTCGAGAGGTTCTCCATCCCACTCAGGGTCACTGAAATGATGATGAGCTTTCACGAAGTCGTAGATCGTGAAGTAGTCCTTGCCATCGAAAAGCCGGGTTCCTCGCCCTATGATCTGTTTGAACTCGATCATTGAGTTGATAGGGCGCATCAACACGATGTTTCGGATGTTACGGGCATCAACACCCGTCGAAAGCTTCTGTGACGTTGTGAGGATAGTGGGGATGGCCTTCTCGTTGTCCTGGAACGTCCTCAGGAACTGCTCACCGAGCGCACCGTCGTTCGCAGTAACTCGCACACAGTAGTTTGGTTCGGTGCTGGTCTTTAACTGGTTGATCAAATCGCGAACTGCCAACGCATGTATCTGGGTTGCACAAAACACCAGTGTCTTTTGGTTCTGGTCGATCTCTTTCATAAATATCTCGACCCGGGCTTTTTCGCGTTCCTTTATTTCGATGATGCGATTGAAGTCTTCTTCCTCGTACCGCTTACCTTCTTCGATTTGTCCTTCAAGTACTGCGTCATCCGACGTGTAAACGTAGTCATCGAGCGTGGTCGATATCTGTTTCACCTTGAACGGGGTGAGGTAACCGTCGTTGATGCCTTCGCGAAGTGAGTAGATGTAAACAGGGTCGCCGAAGTAGGCATAAGTATCAGCGTTCGTTTCTCGCTTCGGTGTAGCAGTAAGCCCAAGCTGAACAGCTGGTGAAAAATGCTCCATGATGGCGCGCCAGTTGCTTTCGTCGTTAGCTCCACCTCTATGGCATTCATCGATGATGATGAAGTCGAAGAAATCTGGTGGGTAATCGCCGTAATTTTCGCTGGCATTGCCATCTTCATCGGTTCCAGTCATGAACGTCTGAAAGATTGTGAAGAAGATGCTTCCGTTCTTAGGAACGCGTCCTCGCTTGCTTATTTCACCCGGAGAGATTCTTACTAGTGCATCTTCGGCAAATGAAGAGAACGAGTTGTAAGCCTGATTGGCAAGAATGTTTCGGTCTGCGAGGAAGAGGATTCGAGGTCTTCGGGTCGGTTCTCGGCCAATGTTCCATCGACTATGGAACAGCTTCCATGCAAGTTGGAACGCTATGAACGTTTTGCCGGTTCCAGTAGCCATCGTGAGTAGGATTCGCTGCTGATCAGCGGCAATGGCTTCGAGTGTTTTATTGATGGCGTTGTGCTGGTAGTAACGGGCTTCCCAAGTTCCGCTTTTATCTTCAAATGGAATGGCGGCGAAACGGTCTCGCCATTCGTTCTGTTCAGCGAACGTTTCAGCCCATAACT
>JBDQHW010000077.1:0-3403 GCA_040264655.1 Dehalococcoidia bacterium
AGCGAGCAAACCTTCCACCGTTGGAAGCGAGAGTTTGGCATGATGGAAGTCAGTCAAGCCAAGCGGCTGAAAGAGCTGGAGAAAGAGAACGCCCGGCTCAAGAAGATCGTGGCCGACCAGGTCCTCGGAATGGAGATCCTGCAGGAAGCGCTGGAAAAAAGCTGTGAGCCCGGGTCACAAGCGGTAGGTCGCCGAGCGTTTTGTCGAGGAGAGGCGATGCACTCAGAGGCAGGCCTGCCGCTACTTCCGCTTGCACCGATCGACGATGCGCTATGGAGCTCGTGAGCCGGATGCGTGGATGAAGCGCCTTCGGGCGGCGGTGCGGCGAGTCTCGGGCGAACACAGTCAGTGGGGCTACGCGAAGATCACTCGGCTCCTCCAGGACGAAGGATGGCAGGTCGGCAAGCGCGTGGTGCAACGACTACGGCGTGAAATGGGACTTCGGGTTCCGAAGCGAAAACCAAAGCGTCGTCGAAGGGGAACAAGCACCGGACTGCTGACGAAGGCAACGCATCGGGGGCATGTCTGGACCTGGGACTTTGTCCACGATCGAACAGTCCGGGGAGCTCGGCTGAAGATGCTGACGATCGTCGACGAGTTTACCCGAGAGAACCATATCATTCATGTGGATCGGCGTATCCGCTCCTGCGATGTTCGCCGGCAACTCACCGCAGCGTCCGGAACTTGCTTAGAGGTTTCAAATCATTTTAAATGCTGCAAAACCGACGATACAGGCTCCAATCACTCCAATTAACAGCCCAATCTTCCATATCCCCTTGCGATGTCCAACTAACGAAATGCCACCCAGCGTTATTGCAACCGATAACAACGTAACGCCGATCGCAAATAACTCGTGCTCAAGAATGGCCATTTGAGCTTTTGATTCTTCGACCTCAACCTCAGCTTTCAGCTCCTCAATAGTTGCCTGATATCTTTGTATTTTTTCAATTTCCGAAGGATCCACTGATTGACCCATCGCCGTCAGAATCTGATGCTTCGACTCCAGTAATTCGATGCTGACACGATCAGAATCAAGCCGTGAAACCTCAAGAATTTCCATGGTTCTATCGACCAATATGTCATTAGCAGTAACACCCGCTAATAAACTTCCCACTGCAGAGAGTAAAGCCATTATCATGGTCGACAATGCCACCTGGTTTACCCAGTGCGACTTTTCGCCTGAGCCCCCCTGCGGTATCTTGTCACTAATTAGAACTTGTGCGGTTTCAGCTGCTTCTTCGAATTCAGATGCCATAATCAGGTATTCTCATTTAAGAAAGATTTATAATCAACAGGCAGTACTACTCAGCCGCCCAACAGGATTATTATCTTAGGTTTGATCGTATGTTTAACTGCAACTGCTAAGGATTTGCTTTTTCAACCCCGTCGATTTGACGCTTGGCTCCTGCCTTGCAGGCAGGCTATCTCTCTCCGGTCGGTTGTCACCGGACATTGCCCAAGTTGGAGGGGGTGCAGCAGGCGTTTAGACGCTGTCCGAACTCGATACTTGAATTTCGGCGACGAACCGTTCCATGAACTGTTTGACCATGCTGGGATGTTTCCCGGTTATCAGGTCACCGTCGATCACCAGAGTGGCGGTCTGGTCGCCTTCGTATTGGACGACGCCACCCGCATTTTCGACATCGCACACGATGTTATGGGCGCAGGTGACCTTGCGGTCGGTAAGCATCGCAGGGTCGGCGCAGAACAGCCACAGGCTGTGGCAGATCGTGCCGATCTTCAGCCCATTCACCGTTAACGCCTCCCGCAAGAAGCGGACCGCTGGGGCCTGATTAGGTTGACCGGGAAGCACGGTTTCCTGGTAGCGTAGCCGATCCATTGCGTAGGCGCCGATCAGGATGATCCCTACGTAGTCGTGCGGCGAAACGTCTTCTATTTCAGTGGTAACTGTCACCGACTCTTCGACTACGCCGTCAGTGGCGTTCGAGCTGAACGTCAACTGCTCGTTTCCCCACAGATGGCTAAGATATTCAACTTCGTAGCCTTGCTGGGAAAAAAAATCGTTGAACGCTCGGTATTCGCCCGGGTCGAAATGTTCTTCGATGATGACGCTGATTTTCGGTTTAGTCATAGCCTTGTCCTTTCGTTGAGTCCACCGTGCTTACTCCGCTACGCCGTCTGCGGGGATCAGCCGGACTCGAACTTTTTGGTCGGCGGCGCCAGCCAGCAGTTGCACCGTCAGGTCTGCCGCGTCGAAATTTTCGTGAGCGGCGTCGCCGATCCACACTTTGTCGATCACGACGGAACCAGCTGGTAGCAGGTCGGGAGCGACCCGCAACACGCCGGTGGCAACCTGTTCAGCCCGTGGTTTGAAGAACATATCCATCGGCTGTTTGGTGATCAACAGGTTGGTGTAGGTGCATGCCAGGTAAGCCAGTTCGAAGGCGTGGTAGCCAGACATCGAATGGGAGCTTTTGCCTCGTTCGGTGCCAAGCGCATACGGATGACCGTTGGCCAATACGTTGAAGTAGACCCCCCCGGAGTCGTTATCGAGGAACCAGGCGTTGTAGAACGCCGACGATTCCCGAGCCAGTCGGAGGTAATCTTGATTGCCAGTTACGCCAGCCAAAATCAGGTAGGCCAAAATCCCTTGTTCTTGCTGCCACCAGGCTTTACGGTCATGCCAAGCGAATCGGTGATAATCTTCACCCTCAGCGAGTTCCCGTTCGACGACGTCATACCAGCCGCCGCGTTGTTGGTCGCTGCCTGCGTCGGGCATTAACTCAGCGATTCGTTCGGCGAACTGTTCGTACTGTTCGTTCTGCCGAAGGTTGGTCATCCTAGTCAAGTTCCAGGCGATCTTCAGATTGTGGCCAATGACAGCCCGATTCTGCTGCCAACCCCAATTCTGATCTTTGCTCCAGTCCTGATGGAACCGTTCTTGAACGAACGGGCTGTTTTCGTAGTCGCCGAAATGTTCGGTGATCAGGTCGAAGTTTTCCTCGAGAAAGTCGGCGTAGGCTTCGTCCCCGGTTGCCAAATACAGGTTGATGAGGTACGCTGGGGCGTGGTCGCCGACCGAGTTCCAGTTCTTACGAGACTGGTTATGGGCGAGGGTTTCAGCATCGGGGATGAAGCTGCTGGGGTCGAGGTGGGAGAAATAGCCACCAAACTCCGTTGCATCACGGTACCGGTCTTTAAACATTTGGATTGTGTTGTTGGCGTCGTCGAGGACCCGTTGATCACCGGTTATCCGCATCGTCTGGACCGGGCCCGCCAAGGCGTAAATCTGTTCGTAGCATGGTATAGCGCCGTAGTCGTCAACGAACTCCGACGCCAAAATTTTGCGGACTGCGCCGTCTTTATTCACTTCTTGGGCGTGGTACCAGTAGGTTCGATCGGCGTCATCGTAGCGAAGTTCGTTGCGGAGAAACTCGGTGCC
>JBDQHW010000078.1:0-3373 GCA_040264655.1 Dehalococcoidia bacterium
GAATTCGCCGTGGCATTCACGCTGATGTCAGGGTGATTGACGTCGATTCCGAGTTGGACAAGGATTCGAAGTCGGGATCAGACGACGATGAACCTGCTCGAGGCCGACAAACTATCTCTATCGAGCACATTCGTGAGCTGATCAAAGACACGGTTACGATGCCGTTCGAGGGTTTGAAGAAGGTATTCATCATTGATGGAGCACATCGAATGGTCGAAGCTGCATTCAATGCGATGCTCAAAACTCTTGAAGAACCTACTGATGAAGTAATCATCATTCTCACCGCACCGACCGATGAGGCTCTGCCAGAGACCGTGGTATCTCGTTGCCAGCGAATCGACCTGCGACCGGTTGATCAGAAGATCATCGAAGCTGAGTTAATCGAACGGTTCGAAGCTGATGAAGCCACTGCGTTGTCGCTTTCACGGCTTGCTCGTGGTTGCCCTGGTTGGGCGATAGACGCCATGAAGGATGCCACGATAGTCGATGCCCATAATCAGGCAGTTTTACGGTTCGCTGAGATCGTTACTGGAAACGTTGAAGAGCGATTTCGGTATGCCCGTCAGACCGGTGGGCAATTCTGGCGTGATCGTGATGCCGTACTGGCGGAGATGCAACGCTGGTTAGAGTGGTGGCGCGACGTTGCGATGATGCGGCACAAACTCAACGATCAGGTGACGAACTTCGAGTGGTCAGATCTTCTTTCGGAGATAGCGGTTCAACTGAAGGAGGCACAGATATCTGCCGCTGTGACTTCGGTTCAAGATGCGCTGATCGCTCTGGAAGCGAACGCTGTTCCACAGTTAACTTTGGAAGTGATGATGCTCGATTTGCCGTGGACTGATCCAGCGAAGGTTCCATCGCTTACGTTCGACGACGATGGTGAAGATTAGCTAGTCGCCTGCGACAACAGCAGCTTCGAAACTACCTGATGACGGATTCGATTCGGGAACCAGCCACGGTACGAACGGCAACCAAGTCTTTTTGAGAGACTCGATTTTTAGGAACGAGTAAGGGTTTGGCCGGGGCTCGAAAGGCTTGTTGCGCAGCCTCATACCCGCTTCCTGGGGAGTACGACCTGCTTTCCGGTGGTTGCAAGCCTTGCAAGCACTCACAACGTTCGTCCACGTGAACTCGCCGCCTTTGCAACGTGGATTTACATGGTCGATCGTCATATCGCGAGGTTTTGCCCCGCAGTACTGGCAAGAGTTGTTGTCTCGGGAGAAGACTTCGTTACGTGACATTTTCCGTCGCTGGAGCGGGCGCCTGACCATGTAGACTAGCCGGATAACGTCAGGTTTGTCGAAAATATCGTCGACAGTGTGGACGTAATTACCAGTTTCCTGAACTGATTCAGCCTTGCCTTTACCCACGAGTTTCACCGCCCTGCGAATATCGCAGATGTTGAGCGGCTGATAGTTCTGATTGAGCACCAATACAGGTGCCCTAGTACTTTCGCTTTTTATGGCGCTCATGCGGGTTTCCGATTGCGGTTGGTTCGGTACAACCGCTGCTTCGTGGGTTTTTAGCTACTTATGAAACGTCTACTTCGTGCAAATGGGTTCAAGGGTTGTCGAGCGAGTATTATTCCTGCTCGTCGACAGCCTGTTCAAGAATTTCAAGCGCATCGGCGAATTCAGCCGGTGCAAACGCAGTTACGACTGATCGAACGTTTATCAGAGACGGAACTATTGTCGATTCAAGGAGCAGATCTCGTCCCTTGTCCTGACCAAGGTTCTTGGCAAACGCAATTGTGTTGCCAGTGATCTTGTCGGTTATTCCCTCTGTGCCGTCAGTCATGATGTCGCCAACGCCAATTTCAGTGGCTTCTACATCTTCAACAAATGAGTATCGTGCGACGACGGTCATCACTCCACCAGCGATTAAGACACCGGCGACTAGGCCGATCACGATGCCGCCGAGACTATCGACCCATCCCATGAACGTAACTTTGAGAGCCTTTTTGATCATGGAGGCGACTATACGGCTGGCAATGAATACTCCAACAAATATGATCACGTAACCAATAGCAGTAGAAATTGCTTGGCTTTCTACTCCATCCCAAATTAGCGAGAGGACTTGACCTGCAAATAATCCACTTAGCAATAAGCCGACATAGATGGCGACTGCGTTAAGGACTGCGGAAACGAGTCCGGTTTTGAATCCCCAGAGTGCGGTCCCGGCGAAGGCAATAATCAGCACCCAGTCTAGAACGTTCATTTTCGAAAATCTCCACTGTCAGCTATTGAGTAGTCCGACTCAATTTCACGATGGTATCGGCAAAGCGTTACAGAAATATTGATAACGCGTATACGTTGAATGATCGGGAGTTTAGCAGCAGGTGTTTATCCTACTTCTAGAGGATCGCCCACGGATGTGGACAATAATGTGCACTGAATGCCTGCGAAACGAACGGATGTCGATTGCCAGAGAATGTAAATAGCCGCCCGCCGATAGCCATCGATGGTCCGGCAGTTTCAGGTAAATCGTCGGTAGGTAAGGCCTTCGCCCGGCGCATCGGATTTCAGTTCCTCGATACTGGCCTGATGTATCGTGCCGCAACTTGGGATGCTGTTCAGAACGGTATTGACGTTCGCGACAGTTCGGCAGTTGCTGAAGCAGTCGAGAGCATTGAGTTCTCTGTTGGCATCACCGACGATGGCGACAACCTGATCGTAATCAACGGCAGGGACGTAACCAAACACCTTCACTCTATCGAGGTTGATGACGCCGTTTCTGCGGTGTCCGCTGTTGGGAGAGTTCGGGAAATCATGGTCGCCGAGCAGCGTCGATTGGCGAGTGAGGGCGGCATCGTGATGGTAGGGCGTGACATTGGATCAGTCGTGCTGCCAGATGCTCCGCTAAAGATTTATCTCACGGCTTCGGTACAGACTCGCGCAATTAGGCGACATCGCGATTTTATTAACGAAGGCACTGATGTCGAGCTAGAGGTTATTCTGCGTTCGATGGAGCAGCGTGATTTGGTGGATTCATCAAGAGAAAACTCGCCACTAAAGCCTGCTGACGATGCGTTGATAGTCGATACCGACGACCTTTCCTTTGACCAAGTTGTCGATCGTTTGCTCGAACTCGCCAAGGATGTTCTTTAATGGCCCAGTGGCTGTTCCCTTTTTGTAACGCCGGGTTCAAAACCACGCTCAGATTGTTCTCAGATTTCAAAATCGAGGGGCAAGAGAACATACCTGAGTCTGGGCCGCTTCTAGTGGCTTCTAATCACCTTTCTAATCTCGATCCCGCAATCGTCGCAGCAGCTTTGCCCCACCCACCGGTATTTTTGGCTAAGAAAGAACTATTCAAATACCCGGTTGGTGCTCAGTTGATGCGTGGATATGGCGCATTTCCCGTCGATAGA
>JBDQHW010000079.1:0-3171 GCA_040264655.1 Dehalococcoidia bacterium
CTACGAAGGCTTCTAAGTTTGGTTCACGATGGAGCGGGGGACGAGATTCGAACTCGCGACATTCTGCTTGGAAGGCAGATGCTCTGCCAGCTGAGCTACCCCCGCAGAGCTGAACTGAATTCAGTTCAAACTTACTCCTAAATATAGCATTTTCTGGGACAAAAGTTGGCAGGCAGATTGTTATTTTAGTGGCGAATTTTGGTTGTCCGCAGGGCACGGTGAGCTGTGGAGTGGTCCTCCAAAAAAGGGTGGTAGTACGGTCGAGCGCCCCAATCGGTAGTGACTATGGCCGTCCTATTTTTGATTTTCTATGATCCAGAGTGCTCCGAAGTTCGTCGTTGCAATCCCATTCGACTCTTCACTCAAGCATCTATCAACTGGATTAGTCGCAGAGTCGCTTAGATGGCACACCATCACGTCCCAACCGATCACGTCAGTGATTTTTGCGGATTGATCTGACTCGCGCGCCTCCACGATTTCGGGGGTGAACAGACCTGCCGAATCGTGGACTGTCATCGCCATCGTCTCTTGTCCGAAATAACCAGCCGATCCAACGACTACGACGGTCTCTGGCGGGTACTGATCGGCCACATAGCGACCGGCAACTTGCATCTGCTCAATGTAGAAAGATTGAGTTCGAGCATTCTTGTCGTTTCCATACTCAGCACTTGACCAAAGCGTTAATGCGACGATCAATATCACACCGATCTGACCATACTTCTCGCTAGCTCGTAAAAGTGTTTCAGCGTTCGAGATTAGTACGACCGAAATAACGTATGAAATAAAAATGTAGTGCCAAGGCCAAACCCATGCTCCGGTCAGCAATAGGTAAGCGCCAAAGACCACAGCGCCAACTGCCATTGCGGGTACAGCGGTTTGCTGTTCTGGCAGCCGAAATCTTCGGAGAATTAGATACGACATTGCTGCGATGAGAAGAACACCGATGATGTAACCGAACGGAATCGGTACATTCATCGGTGCGATCGATTCTGCTGCAAATTCCTGGACTGCTGTGGAGTTCAGTTGAATACCAATTGACGATTTTGCTTTCACCGACAGCGGTACGAAATTGTCGTAGTACCTGGCAATTAAAGCTGAGCCAATACTGGCAATTGCCAAGACCCCAACTGCGGTGACCCAAAGTTGTCTCACATGGAGATTGAATGGGGCAGATTTTTCTTGACGTCTAGTTAGGATGACGCTAGCTATCACGAAGGGGAACAGGGCGATCCATGCTTCAGGTCGGAACATGATCGCGGATGCAAATATCGCGAAAATCGCTGGAGTGGATCGTTTTTTAATTGCGGTTGCAAGGGCTACCGCTGTCAGAGGAATGAAAAATGTTTCAAGTCCGCTAAAGACCCAGAATGCGTAATGAAGATTCGCAGCGAATATGCCTGCCAACAATAATCTGCGAAGTAGCGTTTTTGGCGCGAACAGCTCAACTGTCAGATATCCGGTCGTTAGATACGCCACGGATGCTAAGAGCTTGTAAGCGATGTCGAGCGGGACGATTGCTGCCGATGCTATGAGCATGACGAAGTAGCCAGGAGACGTCAGGCCAAGAACTCGGTCTTGTAGATTGAAATACGGATCACCATTCTGGATGAAGTTTTCAACGTAACGATGGGTGATCAGACCATCATCAGCTATCAACACCCAGTTCCATGCCAGCGCTACTGTCGCCAGCATCGGAGCAAACACCAGCGACTTGAAAATCAGGTGCCTGAGCTTTGTTGACAGCGAGCGGTTTTCGGATATGTGGTCGGAATTGCTCGAGAGCAACGGTAAGTCGTGCCCTGCCCATGGTAGGGCTCATTAGAGAGAGTGAATGAGTCGATCTGACGTTAGCTGGTTCCCAAGGTCTTGTCGCGTGTCAGGTCTTACCAAAGATTCTCTAACGCTCGAAAACAAAATATTCGTGGTAATCATGACTCGGATTGGTGAATCTATCAACAAGTCGAAGTCCACTCTTGGTTAAGTCTTCCACGAATCGTTTTGACGGGTAGCTTTTTCTTCCGAGTTCCCAGTGGTGAGGTTTCCAATTGGTTCGATCCAAACGGGGCAGATCGGAGCGCCTTGGGAATTCCGAGCGAATTGCGAATTGCTTGCCTTCCCGTAGCCATGCAAGCCCGAATCTTCGTCGAGTCAATCTCTCGGGTATGTGTAGGTCTACAGCAAGTGAATTGCGCTTTATCGGAACCGAAATAAGAACCCATTTTCGTGAAAGTCTTGTCATTTCACGAACCATATTTAGTGACGATTCATATGGCATGTGTTCAAGAACCTCGAACGCACAAACCACATCGAAATTAGAAGACGGTTCTAGTTTCGCGATATCGCAGTCGTAGTCTGGTTTGTTCTCGGGGTCAAGGTCGATGGTTGAAATTTCATATCCCAATACTTCTGCCATTGCACGAAAATAGCCACGTCCTGGACCGACTTCGAGCACAGTCTTCGGACCATCGCCGAGTTCAACTAACGCTTTTAGTTGAAATTGCAGACTCGTGAATCTTGGCTTCAGAACGTCGGTTCTGCCAATGCTTTGATTTCGTGTTAGCAATTCATCATCTCCTATCAACGTTTAGGGAGTTAGCCGTGGATTCCCGAATCACAACCCTCATGGGGCGATGGGGACCGAATCGAGAGCGGTAATCTTCGCCAGGTATTCGGCGGCGAGTTCGTCTTGACCGATGAGTTTTAGGTCGTTGGTGACGATTGAGAGGAGGGTCGGGTAGGCAGGGTAGTAGTTGAAGATTAGTTCTGTTCGTTGGACCGCAACGTTTCCGAATTCGGGTTGCCCCCACAGAGCAAGGGTTATTTCCGTTTTGAATAGGTTGATTTGGGTGTAGCGTTTGTACGGTTCTCGCTCTTGGTAGTCGAGCAAGGTCTGACGGGCTGTGTGCATCAGCTGGAGTGCGCTCTGGGTATTGCCAGATTCATGTTGGTCGAGAGCAGCGTTGAAGAGTTCGATGAACAATGAGTTCGTGAACGATGGTCGTTCGGGCGCTTCTTTTTGGCTTTCGAACCATCCAGTGGCGCGGTCGAGATCGGTTGGTGCATCTATCGCTGCTGCCCACGATTGACTCGCACTGAGGCGTCGAACGTCCCAGCCGAAGAACAGTACTGCTGAGATGACGGTGACAGCCGCGGCTGACAGCGGTACTACAC
>JBDQHW010000080.1:0-3076 GCA_040264655.1 Dehalococcoidia bacterium
GCTTCACGGTTTGAAAGGCACTATTAGCCTACGAATGTGACGAAGATGCCGCTCTGAACGCGTTTTAATCTAATCGAGTTCGCCGGCGCGGAAGGCTGTTATGTAGTTCATGGCGAAATCGTCGTTCCCTTGCAACAGATCGAGTGCCAGCTGAGCTGGACGTGTGTCCAGATCTACGTTTAGTGATCGCTCCGCAGACGTGGTCAACGGGTCGATAATTCCGGAGTCGACTCCTGACTTTATCGCCAAGTTTAAAAACACGTCATTGATAAGCCGACGCTTCGGAATTCCGAACGAAACGTTACTCATGCCACCTGCAATGTGTATTTCGTTTCCGAATTCAGCTCGAATACCTTCGATCGCTTCAAATGCATGCTTTCCGTAGTTCGAATCAACGGCAATTGGGAAGTACAGCGGGTCGACGAAGATATCTTCTTTTTCCATACCCTTCGAAAGTGCCATCTGAACGATCCTGCCCACGTTCTCAAGACGTTCTTGGGCGTCAGCCGGCATGCCAACTTCGTTCGACGCCATTACAACCGCTCGGGCGTTGTACTTCAAAGCCATGTCGATCGCTTCCGGGCGTTCAAGTGCAATCGAGTTCAACATTGGTCGACCCTGTGTGCCACCGTAAGCAGCGAGTCCAACCTCGATGATTTCAGGATTCGAGGAATCAACGCTTGGAGGCACTGATGAGATTGTTTCGACGTACTTGACCAACCATTCCATCGTCGCCTTTTGTTCTTCAAGGCGATAAGAAGATTCGTCAACGTTCAGGTCGAGATAGTGAGAACCAGCTTTTATCTGACGATTCACCTCGTACTGAATGTACGCTTTGCCTTCTGCGGCCTGTGTTTCGTCGCCGTTCGCGCCCATCCACATTGCAATTTGGAAGTGCTTGAGGGATCCTTGCTCGTACGGCTGTGTCGTAGTGAAGTGTTCAGGAACATGAACGAAGTTTCGCTCGCCATCAACTTTGTACCGAACGGCCTCGGTTCCATCATCGAATACGTGCCCACGAACTCCACCGCGCTTCACAACGCGAGTTGCGTGAATGTTTTCGCCGATTACGGTGAACTGATCGGGACTTTCGATTACTTGGGGCATTTTGATATTTCGTGTCTTGCCTAATTCAAACGAATTTGAACTAGGCGGCTAGAACGTAAAAGCTGAAATCTCGACTACCGATTATGCCTCACCGTCGGTATCTGCGGTGTTTTGTTTAGCGTGATGATCTCGTCCAAGAAAAGTGTTCGCCCACGCTGAAGAATTACGTAGCGAGGCATCACGAAACACAACTGGGCGTTGCAGCATCTTCGTTTCGTCACCAAACGGCTTCACGCGATCGTAAGCACGTACCCAAATACACTCCTGGTCGAGAATTTCGCACTTTCCTGCTTTAGTACCGCCACAAGGACCATTCCTTTGGCTTTTCACACACTGAGATTCAGGACATAGATATCCAATGTCAGGTAGAGAACAGTCGCCACAATCACGGCAATGGTAAGCAGGTACTTTTGAAGCCTGTTCGAGAACATGAGCTACGCCAGACAACTTCTTGCTCTTCTCGATCTGACCGTAAACAGCCTTGCCGGCTTTAAATCCTAGAGTGCCGTCGGTGAACACCTTGTCATGAACAAATTTGCCTAATCTGTACTGCAGTGGGACCGTGAATCGAGATTTCACTTGAGACGATTTGGTCTTCGAAGCGAGATACGACTTGCTAACTTCATTCGAACTCAGACCAGGGTTGTCGCCTTGTTCGTAGTGATAGAACTCGTCAGTCTGGGCGAAATTGATCTCTTTCGCAAAATCTTTCCAATCGTTCTCACCAAACGAATCTGCCATCTCGAGAATGCCTTGAATCCGCTTGAGCTGGGGGCGACCAGATATATACGCCCCCCGGTAGCCAATACCCTTCAGAATCGCTATTTGCTTGGCAGCCAACTCTGAGAAAAACGCACGACCTCTATCTTTCGATTTGGCCTGTTTATTTGCGATATCTCGAAGTTCGTCCGACACCCAAACTCCAGGTACGCCCCAGCGATTGAAGAATCGACCTGCGGGAGCTGTGAGAATGAACACCGACCCAATGAGAGGAATATTTATATTGTTCGATTGAACGTACTGGTAAAGCTCTGAAGCTTTACGAGAGTCGTAGCCAATCTGGGTGATCGCAAATTTTGCGCCTGTTCGCACTTTGAGGGCCAACTTGAAGTACTGAGTCATCAACTCTCCTTCAAGTTTTTTGAACGGACTCACTGCGCAACCGGCAAAGAAATTAGTCTTCTCGAGTCGGTCTTCTCGTCCGACAGATCCCCACATCTGATTAGGCAACCCATCGTTCATTTGTGACATCAGTTCGAGCAGTCCAACCGAATCGATATCAAACACAGGTTGAGCTTGGCCCTTGAACCCACCGATCGGATAGTCGCCGGACAGAGCCAGAACGTTTGAGAAACCTTGGCTACCTAATGCCCATAGACGACTCTCTACACCGTTCCGGTTGTAGTCCTTGCACGACATGTTGATCACAACATCTCGCCCACGGAATAGCAGATCTTGCCCTAATACTTCGGGACGTATGTGCGGGTTCCCGCCGGGGTTATCGGTAAGAGAGACAAAGTCGACTTGGTCGAACTCAGAGAGAGATTTTGCGAGCTCGGCGGTTTTGCGAGAAGCTTCCGCCATCAATAGTCCGCGTGAAGTCTCGATCTCGACCGCAGTCAGAAACCGATCGCTCTGTTCAAGCATTCCACGCAGGTTTTGGGAAGTTGTGCCAGCCGCTTCCACTAAAAATCCTTTCCATATTCGCTCGGTGCGCCCCCAAGCCTAACGGGTCTCTGTGTCGAACACACTAGGCGCTCGCAAGGTTTGGACGTGAGGTAATAGGGAAATTTCACTAATGGCATTCTCACTTTGAGATCGATCAATCAATGTTGCAAACTGCGAATTCGAACTCTTCGAGGGCGTTTTAAGCATGATCGAGTAATACTGCCGCGGGTAGAATAAGCGAGCATTCGCATATGGCCGTTACCGGATATTGGTTCCGTGTAACGCTAGCGTGTATTTGAAC
>JBDQHW010000081.1:0-3021 GCA_040264655.1 Dehalococcoidia bacterium
CAGCCACAATATCCGTTCTTGGATGTTATGTAGGTGTTAGCGAGGTGGAGCTTTCGCCCCAACTCTTGACCTTCGTGAACTCGGCACACACTTTCGAGTGGAATCAGATTGATTGCGGACGCGAAAACGCCCCAGACCAGCAGGGACGTTTAACAAGTTCGAAATGGTACCCCTGGCGTGAATCGAACACGCGGCACATGGTTTAGGAAACCATTGCTCTATCCACTGAGCTACAGGGGCATACCTATCTATTCTAAGTTGAGATTGCCCCAGATGGCAGTCAGGCAGACGATCGTCAAGGGTTATTTGTGATCGGTTTGTAGCTTGCCAGTAAA
The DNA here is from genome assembly GCA_040264655.1 of Dehalococcoidia bacterium. Classification (GTDB taxonomy): domain Bacteria; phylum Chloroflexota; class Dehalococcoidia; order Lucifugimonadales; family Lucifugimonadaceae; genus Lucifugimonas. Next base: position 336 of record JBDQHW010000081.1, read on the forward strand.
AATTGCCCGATCTATTCACTCTCAAGTGAGATTCGCCGGTATCGATTCAACATCAAGCTCATTACCTTGGCTGTTTAGAGATTGTAATTCGTGAGTAACTCTCATATGCCAACATTTTTAAAGCAGGCAAAAACCTAATTTCGTTTTACCTTTTCGGAGACCACATACGATATGAATTACGCAAAGTTGGCGGCGATACTGTTCGCGGTGTTGGCCGTGGCAATCACCGGTATTGCGTGCGCTGAAGGTACTGAGAAACCAACAGTACAAGCCACTTTGGCTGCGACCCAGGTACCAGCAACCCAGGTGCCCGCAACCGCCACCCAAGAGGCCGGAGATTCACAACCACTTACTGCCGAGCCTATCGAGTTAGAAGTGCTGTTTCCGCTCGACGGCGAGACGGTCAATTCCGACACCATTCGCGTACTTGTTGAATCGGCCGTTGATAGTCAAATCGACATCAACGGAGTTATTGCGGAGACCGATATTGACGGCAACTTTTTCGCTGATCTGACTCTGGAAGATGGCCTGAACTTTATCGAGGTAACCGGAATTAATCTGGACGGCTCGGTCGACAGTGAACAGCTAGTTGTTTTCTCGGACTTACGCAGTGAGTTTGCGGCTCTCTCAATAGTTTCTCCACAAGATGGTGCCGTCACTGTCGCCAAATCAATTCTGGTAACAGGGTTGACTTCAGTCGACTCTGTCGTTCAGGTAAACGGTATTGGCGCCACTCCAGACAGCTCCGGAATATTTGAAGTCACTGTTGATCTAGTGGCTGGAAGCAACTTAGTCGAAATAACTGCAATCGGTCTCTCTGGTGAGAGCGTTACCGAAGAATTGGTGATTTTCTCTCAACCGGAATAGAGCGGTAATGCAGATGTAACCACCGGGTAATTTAGCCCGTTCAACAATTTATTTATCAACCTGAACACAGACTGATTCGCAGTTCCTAACTGAAAAAGGTTTTAGTAATGATCAACAACAAAATCATGAAGTCGTTCGCAGCAATCGGCATTAGTACTGGCATCGCATTGATATCAGTTGCCGGGGCGTCGGCTCAGGAAGCGCCTGAGGCAGACGACGTACTTCGGAAAGGCTACGCAGGTGTAGTCGAGAGCTACGACGGTTCGTCGCTGACGATTAAAGTGAAGCGAATCGATGCTTCGTCACCGGCGCTGTTGATTACTGACGATACAGAGATCAAAACTCCTGGGCCAGAACGAATCGCCGGAACTCTCGAAGAGGGTGCACGAGTCGGTGTTCTCGCAATTGAGCTGGAAGACGGTACGTGGGAAGCTCTCCAAATAATGGTGAAGCCCATTGCTCCTTCAGTGGAAGCCGTCAGCGGGGCAGTTGTGTCGAGAGATGGCAATATTCTTACGATCGAGATGCCAAACGGCGAAACGAAGGAAATCGAGCTCGGATCTGATCAGGAAGTGCCAGAGGCCGGTGATGTGGTCACAGCTTTCGCTAAGAAAGCTGAACGCGAAGGTGGGCGTCCACGGGTAACTGGTCTCGAAAAAGCCGATAATGTGCGAGAACGAATTCAAGGGTTCCTCGATCGAGTTTCAGAAGATCGCCCCGAAAGCCCTGCCGCCGTAGCTGAAGCACGATTGGCAGCTGCAGAGCGAATGTCACAGTTGCTTGAGCGACACACGCAGCGACATGCCGAACTACTACAGCGCGTCGTAGACAATGACCGGATGCCTGAAGATGCTCGAGAGCGTGTACGCACTGCACTCGAGAGGGCTCGCACTCGAATAGAAACCGCTCGGGAGCGAATTGGCACTGCGCTAGACCGCATCGACAACGTTCGAGAACGACTTGGTCTTCCTGAGGTTGACCGTTCTCCCGAAGCCGTTGGAACACGTGAAGCAGCTTCTGGTCGACCAACTGGTCGTCGCTAAACAGCTTCGCAAAACTTAGTTCTGTCTAGAAATGCAGCCCACAATTTTATTTGCGGGCTGCATTTTTTTTGGAGCGTGCATATCGTGAACTATCGACAGCCGGACAAGTTATCTTTTTCCAACTTCTCTGATAATTACACGTCCGTTTGGAAGAGATACCCGCAAGAACGTGGCCAGATCACCGGCAACAAATTCGACTTCTGCACCTGACGATTGGGCGTGGACGCTTGGATTGTGTGCTGTGCCCTGGTTTGCGTTAAAAATCACTTCGACTTTCGAATTGCCCTCGTGGGCCGCATCACAAAACTCATCAACGGGAGATGAGGCGGATTGGGCTCCTCCAAATATCGTCAAGCAGTTCGGTGGAGGGTTGTTGATGTTTGAGCCGTTTGCAGAGGCAACCGAAGTTTGAATACCTGCAGCTATCAGCAGGATTATCGCTGCAGCGATAGTTTTCTTGAACATTGCATTCTCATTTCTGCCGGGAAAACCAGAGTCTAGCAAACAGAACGATATGATCGCCTAAAAGCTCTACTTTTCTAGTTCTAGCGCTCTTTTTATGCTCAGATTTTGATGGCTTGAACTTAGGAAGACAATTGCTATATTCGCCAAACTGTTACCTGCTGTTCTCGTCGCAAAACAATTATCGTGAAAATATTCACAAGTCCTTCACGGGGATTCACCCCACTGGTGCCGAGGGTTGTTTAATATCAAATCAAGGTAATAACAACCCTGATTCGAGGGGGTAGCAAAAATGATTTACAAGTGCGGATGGG
>JBDQHW010000082.1:0-2973 GCA_040264655.1 Dehalococcoidia bacterium
AATGCTTATTGTTGAGTGCACTAGCGGAAGTGGCTCAGTGGTAGAGCATCTCCTTGCCAAGGAGAGGGTCGCGAGTTCGAACCTCGTCTTCCGCTCCATAGCGAACCAAACTTAGAAGCCCTTGCAGAAATGCAGGGGCTTCTTCGCGTACTTGCTCCTAAGTTACTCCAATAACACGAATTAAGTCGGCAACTCGCAGTTGCGATCAGTACCCGGTGGTTTGTCCACGCCGCCCCCTAGACCATACCCCTAGGGCATAGCGAGGTAAGCGGGTAACGACTACGAAGACGAAGACGCGAGTGCTAACACAAAGTCCTAAATGGCATTCGTCACCATATTGAAGATGATCTTAGTATGTTCAATACCATTCGGTGGTACGATGCGTCACGTTTTGCTACGTGCGTGATTAGAGGATAGGTATTCAGATTTGACGGCCACCGTTGTAACAACGAAACGTGTTGCGTATGTCGCAACCGTCTTTGTTTTGTCTATGGCTAGCTTGATCGCCTGCTCATCTCCAGAACTGGTTCCAACGGTGACTATAGCTCCCACCGTTGATTTGAACGCGACGGTACGCGCTCAGGTTCGAGAAACGGTCGAGGCGGTTAGCGTGTTCGAGACGGCACTGGCTGTCGCTATCGAATCAACAAAGGAAGCAGAGCCAACCCCGACGGCCTCACCAACTGTCACACCGACTCCAGTTCCGATTCCGCCAACAGTCCCTCCTCGACCGACTCCGGGACCACCGTTTACTCCCCCCACAGCAACTCCGATACCGCCATCGCCCACGCCCACGGAAATCCCGACGAGCAAGATTGCTTTTTCGTCAGAGAGATTTTGGGAAGAAGAATTTGGGAATGCTCAAATTTACGTAATGAACCCAGATGGCTCAGATCAAAAACCCTTGCGTAACCTGACAGGATACGATGCGGGAGCATCTTGGTCGCCAGATGGTCAGTTTATAGCGTTCCACTCTGATCACTCTCTCGGTACCGACCCCAAATCGCACCTATTCGTCGTCGTCGCCGATGATTCTGGTAGTTCGTTATCAATTGCAGGGAACGAACTCAATTACGAGCCAACCTGGTCGCCCGATGGAGATCAAATAGTATTTGCGTCTAACAGATATGAAAATCAGTGGGACAGCCAAACTAAGTACGGCGAGTACGGTGATTTTGAACTCTACGTCATGGACTCAGATGGCAACAACATAACGCGAGTAACCCACAACATCGGAATGCACGAAAGAACACCTGCGTGGTCACCTGATGGGACGAAAATCGCATACAGCGCGAATGATGACCTGAAAGACAGCAACGGGTGGGAGATATTCGTTATGAATCCTGATGGAACCGATCAAACTATGCTTGTTTCTTCAGATGCTGCCGACCATTACCCTAGCTGGTCACCGGATGGCAACAAAATAGCTTTTGTATCGACAAGGGATGGGGGAGCTCAGATTTACGTCATGGATTCGGACGGCTCGAATCAGAGGCGTTTATCGAATAGCTCATTCCGTGATTCAAAACCATCATGGTCTCCTGACGGAGCAAAAATTGTGTTTGACTCGAATCGAGACGGCAATCTGGAAATCTATGTGATGGACTCAGATGGGTCGAATCAGACCAGAATCACGAACAACACCGCTGATGATTTCGACCCAGCGTGGTCACCTCGGCGATAGGCGATACGGGGCTGCGAGGTCTCTCCAATATTTGGAGACTTCACGACGACAGATATTCCTGTTTTGAATACGAATCCGGCCGCGATCTCTCCAATATTTGGATGGGCTACACAGTGGGGGGGGATGAGGGGTACGTCTGTTTCTTTGCTTTTTAAGAATAAACCAAGCGGCTGGTGTTAGGTTACTCCAAAACCACTCGGTAAACGGTGGTTCTGCTTTTGTTGTCAATTTCCAACCACGGAAGATTCTTACTGGCGATCAATTTTTTAGCTGCGCTGACTGCTGACGGATACATTTGAGTAAGCGAAGCCATCTCACTAATACTGATCTTCACACACGTATCGCTTTGATGCAGAACCTGACGGGTTACTGCACCCAGAAGAAGTAATTCATTCCGGGTTAGTAGTGGGTTCGATGATTCCTGAATGATTTTCATCACTGCTCCAATGACAGTGTCAGGATGACTAACGGCTGAGCGTCTTGCCCGCACTTTGTCTTTCGCATAGTCACACTGGACTGCGGCTTGGTTTTTGTGCCATGAATCTGGCTTCAACTGGTGTCCACGGTTGTATGGAGAGCAATCCAACCAGTGCTTTTCATACGCTTTAGACAGTTGCTCCGCTTCTTTGTGACTAGGACCTGAGACATACTGCCAGTAATCAGAAAGAACGAGTATGTTCCATTGCGAGTGATCGGTAAGCAGACCAGGCGTGTCTTGAAAAGGTTTGGTCTGGTTTCCTATGAATCTGAGCAATCGCCAGATATATCCGCCATTTGTATAGCCCTTGAAGAAGCGTCCGTGTAGACGCGCTGCGCTCCCCTCCAGCGTGTCTGGTTGGGCTTCACTCGCTGTGTCACCTGTCCGTGCGCCCGGAGGGTGAGAAATGGTGTGATTATCTCCGAACAGAAGGTGTTCTACGTCTTCAATGAGTGGTTGAACCGTCTTCTCAATTGCAGAGTAACCAGGAAGGGATTTGAAGGTGAGTGCGACGAACGTACCCGGCTTCTTTATCTCGCTCTGTTTTACATCACCGCTGTAATCAAGGTTTGTGATCTTCGTCCCGGCTGGCAATTCACTCCCGGCTCTTTGCCTGACGAATACATGCAACCCCTTGCCAGATGACGATATGCAAACGACGGTCTCGAGCCGACGGATTATTTGCTCGACTGCTGGATTGATCTCGCCTGTGTACGGGTCGCGAACGTCATCGAAATCCAAGACTGCCCAACCGGGAGGCACAACCAGACCGATCCCATAATCGAACTCAGCAGCCTTATCCCTCGCATGG
>JBDQHW010000083.1:0-2942 GCA_040264655.1 Dehalococcoidia bacterium
AGCCAAAGGTACTGGAGTCATCGTGTCGTTGCCGTTTTCAACGGAAGGGATCGGAGTGGCAGGTTCGGTCGATTCTGCTCAGGCTGAGGCGTTGCTCAAGCTTCAATCACTGTCCCCGGGGATCAACCCGAATACCGTTGAGTTCACGACAGTCAGCTCTGCACTCCGGAATATGCCAAGCCTGATGTCTCGCCTTAGGTAGCAGAAGTGAATAAGTGGATTACGAATTACCCGAGCCTGCGAATACGGAAATAGAAGCGATTTCTTGGTCGAGATTTCAGGAGCTCAAGCTGTGCGCCAGACGAGTTCAGTTTTCTCTTGATACATCGACGCGCCGCTACAACGAGAATGAGTACTCACTGCTTGGGACATTAGCGCACGAGTTTAGGGAGAAGGTGGGGACCGCGGGTCTAATAGATGCTGAACAAAGCAGGAGCTTGTGGGAGGTGATCGAGCAAGAGCTGCTCGATCGTATCGCGAGACAATCGGATACCGGAGCAACTCCTCCGACGTCTTCTGATTGGTACAACTATGCGGTTACGAAGGCGCGATCGATCAAGATTGCCAGTGAGCGTGACGATGAAAATCGAACTGAGGGCAATGCAAGCTCATTTGCGCGAATGTTCGAAAAACGACTGGAATCTGACCATCAACCGGTTCTGGCGATAGTTGACCTGCTGATCATTTCCGATACCTGGGCGCTCATCAAAGACCTAAAGACTGGAATCCCAAAGGAATCCCACTCTGATCAGCTGTTGTTTTATTCTGCGGTCTTCAACGACGTGTATGGCCGCTGGCCTAACAAGCTCGTGGTTGAGTATTTGGGCTTGAATGAGATCGTGGTTGAGAGCGATGAATCATCAGCCAAGTCCATGCTTCAAGAGGCCATCAATCGCAGAGATCTCTTCAATTTGCGATCCTCTCGTGGGAAAAAACAGTTTGCGACGCCGAAACTTGAGACTTGCTACCACTGTACCTATCGACCGATATGTCGTGCCTACCAGAACTCTGAGTTGGTTCGAAGTAGTGATTATGGAGTGTCAGGCGTGTTCGAAATCGACGAGATTGGAAAACCGGGTGAGTCCTACCGGGTTACGTCAAAAATCTCAGATGTGGGGCCGGGAGAATATTTGCTGCTGCTCCCTGCCGGTTCAACTCTTGAGTTGACACCGGGCTCGTTCGTGGCGATTAACGGTTTGACCAGATCGCACCTCACTCGCACGCTACGCATGGAGTGGAATGCTTCCATTTGGCAGCTGTCCAATGAAGTTGTGTCTGGATGACTTTATTTCTTTCCAAATCTAAATTCGTAGGTGGTTGGCAGTGTGAGAAGCAAGCCTTTCTAACCGCCCGATTTCCGAAATTGGCTACGCCATTTGATGCGGCTACATTGGCTCGATTTGCCAGTGGAACTCGGTTTGGAAAGCTGGCTCAATCGATTTGGCCAAATGGAGTTTTGGTCGACTCGCCCGCCTATCGTCATGATGCATCGGTCACCTGGACCCGAGAGTTGATCGAAGGTGGCGAAGTCGACGTGATTTTCGAGGCCGGTTTTACCGAGTTGAGGACTCGAGTTCGGGCAGATGTGATGATTCGGAATCGTGAGTCCGGCAAGTGGGATCTTGTTGAGGTGAAAAGCTCGTCAACTGCTAAGAAGGTTCATGATGTTGACATGGCCATCCAGCGTGCGGTTATCGAGGCGTCCGGACTGTCGGTGGGTCAAACCTCTGTGATGGTTGTAGACAGTAGTTACGTACGCGGTCCCGGTGGTGTGTCGGCAGATGGGCTGTTCAAGATCATAGATCGGACGAGTGAAGTAGAAGCATTGCTCGCTGAGATGGTCGAACTGAATGAGCATTTGCATCAGGTGATCAAATCTGAATCACCACCAGATATCAAGATCGGACCTCATTGCGAGGAGCCCTACACCTGCCAGTTTTTCGAGCACTGTGCGGAAGACCGCCCTAAAGACTGGATTCGCACGCTCCCAGGCTTCGGGTTAAAGAAAACCACCAAATTCGAAGAGAAAGGCGTTATCGGGATCAGCCAGATTACTTCCGATGAAGGGCTAAATTCTCTGCAGAGCAGGGCGGTAGCTTCGACGCAATCCGGTAGTCAGTGGGTGTCTGATCGCATAACTGATGATCTGGCACGGGCAGAATATCCAATTAGCTTTATCGACTTTGAGACTGCCGCACCGACCGTCCCAATATATGAGTCGACTAGACCTAGGGAAGTAATTCCGTTCCAATGGTCATGCCACACGTTGGATGCCGATGGATTTTTGGATCACACGGACTACCTTGCGAGTGGTGAATCAGATCCGCGCCGTGAATTCGTCGAAAGTTTATTACGAGCAGTTGGAAACAGTGGGTCGATTCTCGTCTATTCGTCTTATGAGAAGACCACATTAAGTCGATTGGCGGATCTATTCCCTGACTTGAAATCCCAGATTGACAACTTGATATCCAGGTTTGTGGATTTACTCCATTTGGTGCGTGAAAACTACTATCACCCAGCGTTTAGAGGTTCGTTTTCAGTCAAACGAGTTTTGCCAGTGATGGTTCCGGGTTACGGCTACTCAGATCTGGCTATTGCGGAGGGGGAAACCGCATCAGCAACTTTTATCGACGTGGTCGAAGGTCGAATTGCTGAGGATGATGTTGGCCAAATATTCGACGACCTGCTCGAGTATTGCAAACGGGACACTGAGGCCATGGTTCGAGTTTGGCAACGATTACAAGAGATCGCTGCTGACAGAGACTCATAGACATGGCAACGGTGATTCCTGATCTGACTAGCGAGCAAATTCTGCAAGCGCACCACAGTGGTGCTGAAGCACGCGTTTACGAGTCGCTGAGGGATCAACTATCTGATGATGTCACTGTCCTTTACTCAGCTCCGTGGATTGAGACGTCAAAATCGGGAAGTACAGACGGTGA
>JBDQHW010000084.1:0-2935 GCA_040264655.1 Dehalococcoidia bacterium
ATCGCTGGAATCGACGTTTAACCTCATGTTCATCAGCTCGGCATTCAGTGCATCTGACACAATCCGCGTCGACATAGAATCCTAGTTCTTCAAACCAGTGCTTTTGTTCGAGCGCAAAGAATAAGAAATTGCGTTTGCAGCTTATGCACAGTTTCAGAATATCGACGTAGTATCCGCGTGGAAACGTAGCGAAGTTCTGCAGATCTGGATTTGCCGGAATGGCAGATTCGGTAAAGATCCTTGCATCCTTGTAGCCCCAGTGAGAATCACGAATCATCTTCTCTGTGGCATTAAACCCTGAGGGCTTGGGCGCGTCACCATACCGCGGATGCGGCACTACCTTGTCACTAGTTCGTTTCATACGTTTTGCCATAGTTGAGCGTGATAACGACGAGCGTAACCGGGTGGCGAAGTTACGCGTTGATTTCAGATTCCGCCCGATTCGCCACTCCGGTTCACGCAATTGTTCGGCTGCGCTGATGCCTGCCACTGCATGTCAATGTGATCCAAAGAGCTTCTTCCACCAAGGGAAGCGTGTACTTCGGGTCTGTGATTCAGATTCCGTTAGTGCGTTGTTGTAAATTCCCCAGTCCGGACTTTTTCGGATACCAAAGTCATAGTCGACACTCAGCGACAATTTCTCAAGATCACTCGCGATTTCGTCGTCGCGAAGAAGCCTCGGAAGATACAAGAACTGATCCCTGACGCCGTTCGATGTCACACAGAGCGCAAATTTGGCGTCGAATTGTTCGCAGAAATGATTCGCAATCACTTCTTCGTTCCGGTCGAGCAATTCAAGCTCCTCTTGTGAGCCAGGAAGTCCGTCGTGTTGCATCTCCTCATAGACAAGGTGAACGATCAACTCGTACGGATAGTCGAGCCGTCGCACATTGCAAAGTGAAGCATTCTTTCGCACCAAGGCGGTCTCTCCGCCGAGCGATTGCTCTCCGTTCATCCATTCATCTGATGTGTAGTGGCTCACTGTGGGTTCCTATTCAGATCGTCAGCCGAACGACCAAGATAACCGGGCCGACTGAAAATGTTAATTGTCAAAAGTACTTTTAGCCAAACGCAGGGGCTTCTCGGCTCCGGTTCATCGCCTTGTTATCCGTCGAATTGGGACTATTCGCCACCCGCTCGAGTTGCCATAGCATGTAAGGCAACTTTTGAAGTTTCATTTGATAGCATGCGTACCGAGCCATCCCCCATTGCCACATTGACACCCGATGAATGGAAGCTGTAGAGACCCTGCATGTTGGTTTCATTGACCCCAAATCGTTCATGGATAGCAATCGACCAAAAGATACTGCTAATCGCCCACGCAGGTTGTCCGGGGGCTCCATCCTCTTGGTCAGCATAAGGTAAATCGGGTTCTCCTCGAATGTAAATATCCAATCGGCCGCTCATCTCGCCAACCATTATCGTATTTGATAAGCCATCTCGTATGTCACGAAATCGCGTTTTTTGCAAATCTCCATACTCGGAAGTTTGGGAATTTTTGTATCTTGGTTTTTCCCACACGCCAACATCCACGAAGTTATACATTTGATCGCCGTATCCGCCACTCTCTGGCTCACGTAAGACCCCACCGATTGCCTCGTAGTCGCTACGTGCGGCAGTTCCAAATGGAAGCGTCAAATCATGCTGTCCAACGTCTAGAACTTTCGGAGTATAGTTGTTCGTAGACGGACAAATGAAAATGGGCAGCTCAGTATTTACGGTAGGCTGGTGTAATGCCGCTGTAGCTGGCAGCGAGTAATCGAGTTGGCTATGAAGTGCATTCTGCTCCAACTGCGGAAGTATTACGGATTGCCAAGAATGGAAGTGATATTCGTCCCACTGTGTTTTCGGGTGCGGAATGAACGTTCCGTTGTAAAGTGACGGCAACCGTTGGTGAGATCCTTCAAACGCATGAATAGCTAGTGCCACTTGTTTGAGGTTATTCTGGCAACTCACACGGCGAGCTGATTCGCGAATGCTCTGAACAGCCGGAATCAGTATTGCCGCCAGGATTCCGATAATGCCAGCAACCACGACGACTTCGATCAGCGTAATCCCAGTACGGCTTAAACGAGTCGCAAGCATGTGAAGCTCCAGACGGATAACGTCCAAGTTGACCGAGCCGACGATCGACTCGCAAGTGTTTGAGCGGGATAAAATGGGCGAAGCACATCCCGCGAGATTCGATCAGTATAAACGGCTTCGGTCCAACGCATTGTTATCCCGATTCACCCTTCCGCATCTGGAACTGGCTCGGCCTTGTATTTTAACTCATCTTTTGCCCCAGGCTTGAGCTCGTGATATTTGCCAGTGTGTTTTATCAATACACGGACGTTTATGTCGCTGGCAATTTCCACAACGTTTTCGCCGAAAGTCAGAACGACATTTCCACGATCGAAGGAATAGACGATTGTATTCTTTAGAGATTTCGAAGAGAGAAAGCTGGTGGAACGGAAATCCTGGTCAACGCGAACGAGGTCGACTCCCCGATCGGTGTTTACGGTGAACAGCCACTCGGAGTCCAATTTGGCCTGACGAGAACAACCACCGAGAAGCGTCGCGATCAAAAGGAAAAGCATTAGATGTTTCATGGCCGTTAACAATTGATAATAAAGCGAACTAATTCGGGATAACTTGTTTATACCCGGTTTACAGACCGAGTAAGTGACTTATTTCAGTTATTACCCGGTATGGAACACGAAAACGGGATAATAAATTGTCGCTGATTTTCTCCAAAATTGCAAATTTTAGTTTCTGATTCCTCCAGAACTATACAAACACCCTAAACAGCCGATTCTCACAAGGCTTGAGTTTCGCGCAAGCAAGTTGGTTTACAGTGATTTGTTTCAGCGGCAAGTGAGACTTTTTTGTTCAGCTTTAATTGGTGGTCTGGTTCAGTTCTAAAGGTAAAGTTCTTTGGCGGATGCCAAGGTTA
>JBDQHW010000085.1:0-2908 GCA_040264655.1 Dehalococcoidia bacterium
AATGCTGGAATCATCGCAGTCGGAGCTGTCAAAGACACGCCGATCGTCAAAGATGGCCAGATCGTTGCTGGAAAGACAATGAACGCGACGATCTCTGCCGACCACCGAGTGGGTGACGGAGCAGAGGCTGCGATTCTGATGGGTGAATTCCAGAAGAACCTCGAAAATCCTGCTCGTCTGATGCTCTAAGCATTTAGTTCAAAATCGCAATCGCTCCGTGGTTCACCCTGATCTGTAGCCACGGGTAACAACATCAAAATCCCTGCTCAACCAGAGCAGGGCAGTGGATAGGCTCACGGACGATGTACGTACGGGAAACATTCAGCACGGAAGAGCGAGCGGTACTGAGCCGATTCTTCACGAATATCGATGCTCCCGTTTTCGCCCTCATCAACCTCCCTGAAGTTGTAAAAGGTGCACTGTTCGCTCGATACAGCCGTTCACCAAAGTCTTTGCGCCGGTTGTTCCTCGATGAGTTCTACGATCAACCAGAAATACCGATTGAAGAACTCTCAGAAGATTCCGATAGCCAGCAGCTTGTATCTCTAAACCGAGCGGAAGGGTTGTACGACCGAGTCTTCTCTCAGTTTGGCGACGACTCGGTAGCCCAGCTCGGTGGCGCGCACATCGCGTGCGAACAAGCCTCAAACATTCTCACTAAAGTCCTTGAATGGGGGCGTCTTGCAGCGTACCTCGAGCAATCGACTAGGTACATCTTCTACGATCAAAAGCTTGGCGACCGATTCCGTTACATCGCTCCACCGGAAATAGAAACTGGTCCGCTTGCCGACGAGTACACCAAGACAATGGATTGGCTATTCGATGAATACTCCGAATTGGTACACACTTGTGTGCCTTTCGTCGAGAACCAGTTTCCGCGGCAAGAAGGCGATTCGAAATTCATATACACGGCATCGATCCGCGCTAAAGCGTGCGATTCTGCGCGTGGACTTCTCCCTGCCGCTACAACTTCCAACGTAGGAATATTCGGTTCTGGTCAAGCATTCGAATCCATGCTCATTCGTATGAATAGTCACCCGCTTGAAGAAGCCCGTGACTACGCCAGAATGATGCTCGAAGAACTTCGTAAAGTAATCCCGTCGTTCTTGAAGCGCGTTGATATCCCCGATCGTGGAGGTGTGTGGTCGGGTTATTTCGAGGAAAACCACGAGGCGATGGAACGCATTGCAGCAAGCATCGACGCTGAGCCCGATGGAATTGAAGAAGTAAGCCTCGTTGAGTGGGATCACGACGCTGAAAACAAGATCGCTGCTGCAGCTTTATATGCGCACACCGATCTCCCTGACGCTCAGCTTCAGTCGATCGTCAACGGGATGAACTATTCCGACAAATCGGAAATCATTCGAGCCTACGCTGGAGATCGACAAAACCGTCGGCACAAGCCAGGACGCGGCATGGAACGCTCGTTCTACCGTTTCGATATTCTCTCCGACTTTGGTAGCTTCCGAGATTTGCAGCGTCATCGAATGATGACCATCGACTGGCAACGACTCGGAGTCAAACACGGATACTCGACTCCACCAGCTATCGAAGAGGTCGGTTGGACTCAGCGATGGGACGACGCCATGGGACGGATGAGCGAGTTCCATCAAACAGTTCTGAACGAGCACGGTCCCGACGTATCTCAGTACGTGGTGCCATTTGGATTCAAGTTGCGCTACTCGATGCAGTTCAACGTACGAGAGGCATTCCACCTTCTCGAACTTCGAACCGCCCAGCAAGGTCACCCCGACTATCGACGTGTCTGCCAAGACATGCACAAGCTCATTCGCGACAAAGCAGGGCACAAAGCTCTAGCTGATGCGATGACCTACGTTGATCACGGTTCGTACGATCTTGAACGGCTCGAAGCCGAACGCAGTGCTGAGAAAAAGCGGGAATCTTCGGCAAACTAATTCTGGTCGCTGGCGACTTTCGGCAATGAACGAGTCATCAGCCAAGCTGGAATAAGAGCAAGTACAGATAACGCTGCGCCGTACAGGTAGAACCGTGTGAACACCGCCACCCCAGCATCCGTTGCGCTGTCGATAATCTGCTGCTGAACCTCGGGGTCGAGCGAGAAAGCTGGAACGTCCGCAACCAGCTCATGGAATTGAACGGTGCCTAGAGCGGTCATCGCCGCTAATCCTGCAGTCATTCCTATCATTCTCGAAACACTTAGCAATGCCGACGCCGCTCCACGCTGATCGCCCTGAACACCCCACAGAGCCGTTTCAGCGATAGGCGACACGAGTAACCCGAGTCCGATTCCTGTGATTGCCAGATGAATCGTCAGGGCCGGTTCGGCGATATCGACGGTCCAACTCGATAGCAGTAAAAATCCTGCGGTCGTAACTAACAATCCGGCAATCGAAGGCACTCGTGCTCCGAATCGCTGAGTGAAATATCCACCAACCAATGCGCCCGCGCCGATAGCCAACGTCATTCGAAGGAGTTGTAACCCACCCTCAAGCGGCGATTTTCCGTAGACCGAAGCTGCCATCAGAGGCACGGTCACCATTCCGATGATCAGCACCGCTCCGACGAGGAAATGCGTGACATTTGAGTAGTTGAAGGAAGGGAGTTTGAATAGCTTTTTCGGGAACAACGGGTCTTCCGCCCGGTTGTTAAAAACTACAAGCACAACACCCAAAACGACCGTTGCCGCCAATGATGCTGCCATCAAACCGTCAGGATCGCCGATCCGAACGAGTCCAATTGTTAGGGTCGATAGGGCGGCCGCAAACACCATCGCCGCCGGAATGTCGATCTTCACGTTGTTTCGCTTACCCGGAGGGATTCGCATAATCCAAATTGCAGCTATAACCGTGAACGGAATGTTCAACCAAAACGCCCATTCCCAAGATAGCCAAGTCATTATTCCACCGCCCCATAAAGGACCAAACAC
>JBDQHW010000086.1:0-2860 GCA_040264655.1 Dehalococcoidia bacterium
TCGACCCGAAGTCGCACCTCATCGCCGCCAAGCGCACTTACAACGCTTTGGACGTTGTACGAAATCGCTTTTCCTTCAGCGACGATCTGAATATCGTTCACGTAGCAATCGATCTTCGATTCATCGAGAGGAATCTGCGCCTTGCCTACTGCCATGAAGATACGACCCCAGTTTGGGTCACGTCCGTAAACCGCTGTTTTGACAAGAAGCGAGGCTGCACAGGACAGAGATGCCTTCAAGGCGTCGTCAGTCGAGTCGGCTCCGTTGACGGTGACTTCGATGAGCTTGGTGGCTCCTTCGCCGTCGCGGGCGATTTCAATCGCCAAGTACTGGCAGACTTGAAGAACTGCAGCCGTGAACGCATCTGAGGCGTCATTGCCACCGGAGATTACCGAGCCACCAGCCGCTCCGTTCGCCATAAGTAGAACAGTGTCGTTTGTGCTCTGGTCACCATCGACATCGATCTGATTGAACGAAAGCTTTACTGCTCTAGAAAGAGTTTCCTTCAAGAACGCTGTATCGACGTTTGCATCGGTGGTTACATAGGCAAGCATTGTCGCCATGTTGGGGTGAATCATCCCCGAACCTTTAGATACGCCACCCACAGTGTGGGTAACGCCATCGACATCGAATGAAACGGCGATTTCTTTGGTTCGCTTGTCGGTGGTGAGAATTGCTTTGGCGAATTCTCCTCCGCCATCCTCAGTAACTTCGATTTGCGGAATGAACTCGCGCATCAGAGCCATGGGTATTTCAACGCCGATAACACCGGTAGAACTGACCAGAGTTTGTTCCTCTGTCACACCGAGATGATCAGCAACGATCTTCGTCATCTCTTTGGCGTCGATCATGCCTTGTTCGCCGACAGCAGTGTTTGCGCAACCGCTATTTACAACGACAGCGTGGATCGGCTTGCCAGTATCGACCCGAGCTTTGTCGAGAGTGACAGTTGGTGAAATCACGCTGTTTTGCGAGAATGTTCCAGCTACAGCGCAGGGTTCTGAAGAGTAGATCAGCCCTATGTCTTTTTTGTCGGCGCCTGGGGTTTTAATTCCAGCGAATACACCTCCGGCAGAAAAGCCTTTGGCGGAAGTGACTGTGCCGTTAGGTACGGATGCGATGGGGAGTGTCATGGCAAATATCGAAATGGTTGATTAGTGCTTCTGGCCCGAACGTGTGCCGAGTCGAAGGAATACCAACGTCTTAAGCGAGTGTTATTAGAGATCCCAATAGAATTAACGCTGCACATGTTGAGAGAGTCAACGAATGACCAATGGCAAATGATCGTTCGAATAAATCAGAAAAGTGCGGCAGTTCAAATCGAACTGAGATTATACAGCAGTGAGTAGCGCGATTCCTTGAGGAATTAAGCGGCTGTGTCGATGTCCGAGAATTCGTTCATTCGCCGGACGGCAGCATCAACACTTCGACCCAGAGTAGCCAAATGCTCGCGTGTACCACCCCGTTCTTGCGCAACGGCGAGTTCGCCAAGGGCTTCGAGGAGTTCACTTGCCATATTTGTTCCGGTGTGTGTCACGGAGAGATCCTTCTCAGTTGAGAATCTGAGGATGTCGGCTGCCATAACTAAAAATTACCCTGTTCAGTGTTACCAAAGCGTTGAGGATTTGATGCAAGTTCTAGGAAGTTTGACCTATTTTTAGGTGGGCTGAAGTGAGTTTTTATGTCACACCGGGTTTCAGTCACGCGTTATTCAGGTTGGTGTAATGCATCCACGCCGCAGTGTGTAAAGCCACTACATCGGACATGCCATCGAAAGGGGAGACTATAGATCAACGTTAACGGATGGAATTAAGACGTTGCGCAAATCGCCGCAGTTCCAATGCGTCGTCCATGTGCGAGTAGTTTTCGACACTCCTCGCTGCACATGTTCGGCAGAAAAACTCCATGACCGAGGAAGCACTGCAAATAGACTTCCAACCGCAGCCTAAAGGTATTGCGGTTGTTACTTCCGCGCCGATTTCAACGATCGCCGAGAGCGGAAATTACGCGGCTTTTCAAGATTTGATCGATGGTTACGCATCGTCGTTCGCAAAGGTCCATGTGTTTTCGCCAAGCGGTGATCCTGTGGTCAAGCCGGTAAAGGGACACCGAGTTTCGTGGCATAGCGGTCCACGATGGCTTTCACCCACGAACGGTCTTTGGTGGTCTGTCCTCTCTAGTCGTGGCGAGTTTGATGACATCGAACTTGTACGTACGTTCGGGCCTCGTGCGGGAATAGTTGGCAAGGCACTTTCTAAGCTGTCTCGTTCGCCCCACGTCTCGTCATCTGATGATCTGAATGGCAATGTATGGCGAGATCACTCAGGCTGGCGTTCAGCGCCTGGCAATGTCGTAAATCGACTCGGACTACTTCGAGCAAACATGCTGGTGGCGACGTTGGATTGGGAAGTCGAATACCTGTCGGAAACGGGTTACAAGCGAGATTTACTTTTAGGCAAGTCAGGATTGCCTACTGATATCTATACGCCGGTCGGGACGACCGATCCCAATCGACATCCGGTTGTTTTATGGGCTGGACCAGCTGGTGAGGATGACTCGATATCGCTAATCGCTGAATCAGCTCTTGCTGCCCGGGAGGTGATCGAGAATGTTGAGTTCGTCGTTGTCGCAAACGATCATGATTCGGAGCGATTGCGCACCGAAATCGCAGATCGTGAACTTCCAATAACCGTGGCATCAGTTTCTGAGGTCGAACCGCTTGTCGACCTGATTGAGCGAACCTGGGCATGTGTAACTGTTCCGACCCGAGGATTTCCTCATGGATTCGGAATGTACGCTGCGTCGGCTGGTATTCCCATCGTGTCCGTCGGAGAGCTTGCAGAGGCACACGGGTTCAAGA
>JBDQHW010000087.1:0-2810 GCA_040264655.1 Dehalococcoidia bacterium
CCCTCCAAACCGAGTATCGCTGGCAATTCAGCGACCGGGGGATTTTCACCGGCTTTGTCGGCGTTGGCGAGGTTGCTGAGAGCTTCTCTGATATAGGCAGGAACTTCCTGCCCGCAGGCGGTATCGGCACGCGCTTCGTACTGTCGGAGAAACACAAGGTAGGGCTTTCAGTTGACGTCGCCACTGGCAAGGACGGCACGGAGTTCTATTTTGGGGTTGGAGAGGCTTTCTAATGCCTGCGAGATTTGCGGCATTGTTGGGCTGGCTATCACTACTCGCACCGTCAGTCGCTGTTGCCGGACCGTTGCTCGACTACATACGCAATTATGATCTCAACGATTACGCACTGGGGCTGTCGATAGCGACCTCGCAGAGTCCGTACCTCGGTGCTGATGATTCGATGACTGCCTACCCTATTCTCACCAGTTTTCGCCATTCGTCACTCACCGATGACTGGCTGCTGATTCAAGGCGAAAACATCGGGTTTCGCTATGTAACCGACAATGACTGGGAACTTGGCGTAATCGCGCGCATCCAGCCCCTCGGTGCGGGCGTGACGAGGAGTGACGACCTGCTGGGACTGGACGAACGCAAGTGGGCCGTTGAAGGGGGGCCGCTGATTGGCTGGCGGGGCTTTCCGGTTCATGTTCAGTTTCGATCCTACTGGGAAGCTCCTAGCCGACACAGCGGCACAACAAGCGAGCTCGAGTTCAGGCTGCCCTGGGAGCACCGACGCGGCTACATCGTGCCCGCCGTAAAAATGACCTACCTGAGCGGGGACTACGCCAGCTACTATTTCGGTGTAAATTCCGGGGAAGCGACGGCCTCCTTCCCTGCGTACGAACCAGGCTCAGCCATCAACACATCGGTTGGCCTCTCGTTTGG
Source organism: Dehalococcoidia bacterium (assembly GCA_040264655.1). Lineage (GTDB taxonomy): Bacteria > Chloroflexota > Dehalococcoidia > Lucifugimonadales > Lucifugimonadaceae > Lucifugimonas. The sequence continues at coordinate 886 of JBDQHW010000087.1, forward strand.
TTTCGAATTGAGCCCAGACTGGTTGCTGCAGACCAAGGTTGGGGTCGACTTTCTTGATTCGTCAATCGAAGAGAGCCCGTTGGTTGATCGTGACCGCTTGTGGTCCGGCAGCATCAGCCTCGCTTACAATCCCGATTTGTTCCAGCCGAGAGATTATGCCGGCGCTGATAAAGATCAGAATGTCGAGGTTCGTCTAGGCGCCTTCAACAGCCGAATCGACTCCACATTGTTACTGGATGCGACCGACGCCCAGCCCGGAGATGACCTGGATCTGGAGGACTTTTTTGGTGTTGCCAGCAACGAAACCGTTGCCCAGTTCGATGCCCTGTATCGCGTTGCGCACTACCACCGCTTCGAGCTCGGCTACTTCGAACTGACCAGGAGTTCATCAACATCCCTGCAACGCGACTTATGGTTTGGAGAAAACCTGTATCCCGAGGGGACAGACATTGAATCCAGCTCCGAATCGAAGCTCCTGCGTCTTGGTTACTCGTACTCATTGATGCGTGATGGGCAAAAAGAGCTCGGTCTGACGGCCGGGTTAGTCTATTGGAGCTTTGCGTCGGATGTGCGTACTGATGATCAGCAAGAAGCCGATATGGTCCGCATTGAATCGCTCCTCCCTTCATTCGGCATCTTCGGCTCGGTTCCTTTGGGCGAAGAATGGCGCCTCGCCGCCGACATCGATTTATTTGCTCTCGAGTTCGATCGTTATGAAGGCTACATGGCCTACGTCACGCTCGATCTTGAACGCAAGTTCGGCGAAAACTTCGGTGCCGGATTCGGCTACAACTTTTATGGCACGCGGCTGAAATCGAAGACCGACGATCTCGACGGAACACTCAGGGTCCGCTACCAGGGGCCAAAAGTGTATCTGAGTCTCAGATTCTAGTAAGTCTGCCGGAACCCGGCGATGACCGCTGGAACGGTATTGTTTGACTCGCACTCCACTATTCTTCTTTTCCTTCGACGGTCGACCGAATATGCAGGTCGCGTTGTGGAAATGGAATCACGATGCCGTTCTCGCGCAGTGCTTCCAGGATTCCGCTGTGCACTTCATGTATCAGTGGCATGCGGTCCGTCAAGTGTCGCAAGTAAACATGCACCTGGAAGTCGAGCGAACTGTCGCCAAAGCCGGCGAAATACACCTTCGGTGCCGGCTCGTCGAGCACCAGCGGTAAGGTTGGGAGCGTTTCCGATATGATCTTATGAACTTTCCCGACATCTGAGCCGTAGGCAACGCCTACGGGAATAACGATGCGAGTAATCGGGTCAGTGAGTGTCCAGTTAACTACCTGTTCTGTAATAAACGACTTGTTCGGGACAATTATTTCTTTACGATCCCAATCGACAATAGTCGTGGCACGGATGCGAATTCTCGTTACGGTGCCCGATAGCTGACCGACCGTGACCGTATCACCAACCCTCACTGGTCGTTCAAACAGGATGACGAGTCCCGACACGAAATTCGCCACGATTTCCTGCAACCCGAAACCCAGTCCAACGCTAAGCGCAGCGACAAGCCACTGGATCTGTGACCATCTCCAGCCGACGAGATTGAGAACAACAACAACGCCTACCATGATGATTAGATAACGAACCAGGGTGTTGATCGCATATCGGCTTCCACGCTCGACAGTCAAGCTCCGTGGAATGGCGAGTTCGATGAACCCTGGAAGGTTTCGTGCCGCGACGATGGCCACGATAATAACGAGTAACGAAAGAAGCAGGTCTGCAAGCGTTACCGGCGCGATGATTTCGACACCGTCGACGATGTCTATCTTCGACCACAAACTCACGTCATTCAATAAGGTCAAAGCCGGAACAATCTCTGACCAGATTTGCCAGCCGATTATGACTGCGACAAACGCAAGACCCAGCCGTATCAGTTTTCTAGACTGACTATCGACTGTATCGAGATCGAG
>JBDQHW010000088.1:0-2603 GCA_040264655.1 Dehalococcoidia bacterium
CAGTTCGCCTAATTCAAGAACCTCTTCACAACGACGCAAAGGGCACTCCGATCAATCTTTCTCGGCTTTCACTAACTGGTTTCAGGAACCACACGAATACCGAACTCGAACTGCGCCCTGGCCTAACTTTGTTCCAAGGTCAAAACGGCCACGGCAAGAGCAATTTGCTCGAAGCCGCGTACATGCTGGCAATCGCCAAATCGGCGCGATCCTCGCACGAGCGCGAACTAGTGAACTGGTCACTTGCCGAAACTGGCGGACACATGCAGGTGCTAGGTGTAGGTCGGCAGGGTGATACGACAATTCAAGCCCAGATCGACGTCGACGTTACTGCTGCAACCACTCCTAACGGAAACCCGGGATTCCGCAAAGGTCTGCGCGTGAACGGAATCAAACGTTCAGCGATCGATTTCGTCGGGAACCTGAACATCGTGTTCTTCGAAGCCGATGATCTAGAAATCATTCATGGATCTCCTGGTAGACGACGCCGATATCTCGACATTCTCATCTCGCAGTCGGACCCGGCGTACCTAAAATCGCTCCAACGATACGGGCAGGTAATGACTCAGCGAAACCAACTTTTGCGCCGAATCAGAGATGGCGTATCTGAAGAGCTTGAGCTGGCGTTTTGGGATGAACGCCTTTCGTACGAAGGTGCCCGAGTGACCGATGCACGCCGGCGCTCTGTCGACGGTCTGAACGAGCACGCCGTGCCTGCTCACAGCGACCTGACCGACGGTGACAAGCTTGAGCTTGAATATCGCCCACGTATCACGGCCTCGTCGAACGACCGCCCTGACGTTTCGCAGATGACAGCCGAGATGATCGAGCAGGAGATGAAGAACACGTTACCTGCACTACGCCGCCGGGAAATAGCACAAGGCATGACTGTAATCGGCCCGCATAGAGACGATCTCGAAATACGTCTGAACGACAATCCAGCAGGAAATTTCGCATCTAGGGGCCAATCTCGAACGATTGCCTTGTCACTAAAACTTGCTGAAGCCGTCTTTGTAACAAATTCGACAGGTCGGACACCGGTACTGGCACTAGACGATATTCTCTCCGAGCTGGACCCTGAGCGTCGTAGGCTGGTACTTGAAGCTGCCACGAAGCACGAACAAGTCCTCCTCACATCCACCGAACCCGGCATCGTTCCTCAGGAATTCTTGGATACCGCCGACATCTACACGGTGATGAACGGCCGCGTGACTCAAGACGCAATTGCTACTGCAACTACTGAATCCGATGACTAATACATCGAAACCTGAACTCCGAACAGATGAGTTGCAAGCCACCATCGACGAAATCGCATCGATAGTCAGCGACTCCGATTACGTCGTTGGAATGACCGGTGCTGGCATGTCAGTTGAAAGCGGCATTCCTCCGTTTCGAGGGGTCGATGGGCTTTGGACGAAATACGGCACGCCAAAAATGGACGGCTATTCCGATTTCAAAAAAGACCCCACAGGTTGGTGGAATCGCCGCACTAACGAAAAGATCGATGCCCACATCATCGAACTTCGTGAAGCACTGACCAACGCTGAACCCCACGCTGGCCACTTCGCACTCGCAGAGTTAGAAAAGCGCGGGAACATGCAATCCCTTGTTACTCAGAACATCGACGCACTAGACGAGAAGGCCGGGCTTCAAAATCTGATCGAAATTCATGGCAATCGAACTAAATTGCGGTGCATCGAATGTGGAGATCGAGTTGCTCTGGGCGATTTCGTTCCGTTGTACGAACCTGCGCCCTGCGATAGCTGCAACGGGGCGGTCAAGTTCGACACAGTAATGTTTGGAGAGCCGATCCCCGATGATGTGATGACATCAGCAAGATCCGAAATAGACAAAGCAGACTGTGTGTTGGCGATAGGCACTTCTGCCACTGTTCGACCTGCAAGCGGGCTACTTTGGATTGCTGAGTCACTAGGCGCAACAATTATCGAGATTAACCCAACGGAAACGAAACTAACGCCGATTTCTGCGGTATCTTTGCGCTCGACAGCTGGGGAGGCACTTCCGTTGCTTCTGCAAACCCTCTCAAATTAGCCAGTATTCTCTGCACAAATCGGTAAAACCTACTAAATGACTACCCCGCTAGAACACGAAATAGCCACCTACACCGCTGCAAATCCAAAGTCGTCAGATTTACACAATCGCGCCGCGGAAGTCATGCCGGGCGGAGATACACGAAACTCCATCTACTGGGACCCGTTTCCGCTCTACATTACAGATGGTACGGGCACGATTTTGACCGATGCCGACGGCAACAAACTAACAGACTTCGTCAACAATATGACGACGCTGATTTTGGGTCATCGCCCAGCTGAAGTTACCGCAGCTGTTGCCGACCAAATCAATCATGGTCTATCGTTTCCTGCCCCGAGCCCTTCGGTAGTCCGATGGGCAGAACTGATGTGTGAACGAGTGCCGTCACTTGACAAAATTCGATTCGTAAACAAAGGTACCGAAGCAACTCTCAACGCAATCCGGGCGGCCCGAGCATTCACCGGCAAACAAAAACTAGTGAAGTGTGAAGGTGCGTACCACGGCAACCATGATGCGATCCAGATCAGCGTCGTGCCGCCTCTCGATCAAGC
>JBDQHW010000089.1:0-2502 GCA_040264655.1 Dehalococcoidia bacterium
CTCGATCGTCTGCCAGAGCTCGCTCACTCCATCGAACATCGCCTCTTTGGAATCAAAGTGAATGTCGATCGAGCCTTTTGATACTTCTGCCTCTGCAGCGACATCATCAAGCGTAGCGGCATGAAATCCCTTTTTCGAGAACACCTTAGTCGCGGCTTCGAGGATTTCTCTTCGACGCTCCAACATGTATTCAGGGCTAACTTTGGGTGACATGCTATTTGCTCGTGGCTAAACGAATTCATTAAAACTGACTGGTCAGTCATTATTATGGACTAGTGCCACAAATCACGCAAGTGAGATCTCCGAGAATCCGCCCGGTTGCGATCCTGATCGACCCAGCCATCCACCGATTTAATTAGAATCGTTGGTCGTGCTCCAGCATTGAACATTTATCAATTTCATCAACTCTCAACAAATTCTCAAAGGACACTATTTTGCAGCACCACAGTGTGATCATCGCCGGGGGTGGGCCCGGTGGGCTTGGTGTTGCTGCAACGCTCGAAGGCTGGCATCCGCGTTTCGAAGGCGACTACGAGTTCCCTTCGGAAGAGGTCCAACAGTTGGCTAGGCAAAACGAATCCAACCCACTCGCGTTAGATCCACATGAGCTACTAGAACGTGGTCACCGACCAATTGAGTTTTATCGAATGAGGCACCATCCGATTCAGGATGCAGTTCCGCTCGACGAGTGGACGTTGAAGTTCACAAAAAACGAGCGAGCTGACTGGCTGATGTTGACTACCGATGCCCCGGGCGGTTTGTGGAATAACGTTCCTAAAGAGCAAATGACGCTTGGACCAGCTCACTGGATGGAACTTGCCCACTATCCGATCGGAAAGTTTTACGAACAGACGGGGCGCGACAGGGATCTAGATGCCCTAGTGCACCGAGATGATCTCGTAGCGTACTACCAGGCTTACACCGAAGAATTAGGACTTAACGACCACATTCGAACAGGTGTAAAAGTTACGAATATCTCGCCTGCTGGCGAAGATGTTGACGCTCGATTTATTGTCGAATCAATCGATCAATCCACCGGACAGACCGATACCTACTCTTGCGACCATGTTGTGTTCGGCGTCGGACCACGGTCAGCGCTCCGCAAACTTGAAGTTTCTGGAGCGGACGAAGACTACATCTCGCTTGCTTACTCTCATCCCGACGACTATCCGGGTGAGCGAGTTCTCGTAATCGGTGGCGGAAGATCTGCCGATTGGGCAGCACAGGAACTTCACGATGCTGGTCGCATGGTTGTGTACGTGATGAGACAAAAACCTGAATCTCACTTGAAGCTGATCGATGATTCTCAGTATCTGCCCTACTACCAACGGTGGGGAGAGATTCTTTCTGGCGAGCAGGAAAGAATGGGGTTGCTCTACGGCTCGACCGTGACAGCGTTTCAGCCAGACGGGCTTGTGACGATTTCGACACCGGAAGGTCTCGTCCAAGTTCAGGTCGATCATGTTGTTGTCGAAATCGGTGGTGATCCTGACTACGATCTGCTCGGGTCGTTCGAAAATCTCACGTTCCACAAAAAGCGTGACAACTTTCGTTTCCAACTTAACCAGCTGGTTGTCGACCAAGCGACGTTTGAATCTGTCGATATTCCGGGACTTTACCCGGCAGGATATTCAGCTCAAGGAACGGGCCTAAGCGTCATCGGATTTCACGCAGGTTGCTTCCTAATTGCTGGCGACATCCTTCGTAAATTGGGTGCGGTCTAGCCCTATCTCCACTGGAGCGTCAAGCACATACGGCGCTCCCCAAAATCCTCACGTGCTCCCGCCGAGATGCAATCCTTGCGCACTCCATGGCACAGAACTCATCGTGCATGGTTGGACGACACATTGCACCACGAGCACGGGAGAACGGCGATGCAGAATCTGTCTTCATTCAAGACCACTTGGCGCAAGCCTTCGATCTTTCCGAACGCTAGCGGTGTCATAACAATGGCGCTGCTAACGCTCGCATGTGTCGCCCCTGTCGTAGTCCAACACTATCTTTCGATCAGCCCAGAAGTTATCGGAGCTATCGGGATCCCTGCGATCATCGTTCTGGGATTTCTCGGCAGCGTAACGGTGATGCTTCCAGTTCCAGTTTTATCAATGGTGTTCGCTGGAGCAACAATTCTGAATCCGGTACTACTCGTTATTGCCGCAGCAGCAAGCATCACAGCGGGAATGGCAGTTTGCTACTTCATGGGTAAACGGGGGCACTCAAGAGCTGTACGAGCTGCGGAGACCTCACAAGAACGATTTCCAAAGCCGATCACAAATCTCTACTCGTGGTCAACCGAAAACGTGGGCACAGCATCGTTCATCATTGCAGCAACACCAAATCCGGTGTTCGATTACGCCGGGTTCATCGCAGGAGCCGGAAAGATGAATGCGCATCGATTTCTAGCAGGCACCTTTGTTGGCAAAATGGCTCAGACATCGGTAATTGCTTTTCTTGGCCACACGCTCGGCGAACGTCTCAACTCGTTCCTGTAATCCTCAAAGA